>NZ_CADIJP010000004.1 GCF_902859725.1 Achromobacter mucicolens
AGTGGCGCGCGCGCGGGCGTCGGCGACTCGACCGGCGCCGGCGCCGGCGTGGCGCGAAATGCAAAGGACCGCGCCAGCGGCACCGCCGGCAGGCGGCGGCCCGTCAGAAGACTGGTTTCGGCGGGTCCGACGAACAGCAAGCCGTCCTCGCGCGCGAACCGGCGGAGCACTTGCACGGCGCGTTCCTGCGTGGCCATGTCGAAGTAGATCAGCAGGTTGCGGCAGAACACGAAGTCATACGGCGCGGCCCCCGCCAGGAGATTTGGATCGAACAGGTTGCCGGGCTGGAACCGGACCTGCCCGCGCACCCGCGCCGCCAGCTGATGGCCTTCCGGCACTTCGGAAAAGTGGCGGTCGCGAAACGCCAGATCGCCCCCGCGAAACGAATTACGGCCATACACCGCGCGCTGTGCAAATTCCACCATGCGCACGCTGATGTCCACCGCATCCACCTGGAACCGATGCGCCGGCACGCCCGCATCCAGCAGCGCCATCGCAATGGAATACGGCTCTTCGCCGCTGGAACACGGCACGCTCAACACGCTAAGCACACGGCCCTCGCAGCCCGGCGCAAACAGGCGCTCGCGCGCCAGCGTTGCCATGGCGACCTGGGATTCCGGATAGCGGAAGAACCAGGTCTCCGGCACGATCACGGCTTCGATCAGCTGCTGCATCTCGTCGGGCCAGGCCTGCACGCGCATCAGGTAGTCCTGCTCGTCGTCCACGCCGGCCGCGTGCATGCGATGCCGCACGGCGCGCTCGACGGCCGCCTGGCCGATGGACCCGCTGTCCAGCCCCATGCGGCGCTTGAGCAGCCCGCTGAATTCCTCGATCAGGCTCATGGCTGCGCCTCAGTCATCGAAGCCTCGCCACCAGCCGGAAACAACATTGCCCGCACGAAATCGGGCAACAGGTCATCCACGCTGACGGCCTGCACCATGCCGTGCGCGTCGGACAGAACGGGACCCAGATAGCGCGCCTCGGCATTGTCCAGCGCATGCGGCTGAAACGCCGCCGGGTCGTAGTGGACGGTTTCGGTGGCCTGCTCCAGGATCAGGCCAAGCAGGCGCTCGGCGCTTGCCGGGCCGGAACGGTAACGCACCAGCGCAAGCCGCGTGCTGGTCACGGCGGCGCACGCCCCTGCACCGGCCAGCGCGCTCATGTCGATGACCGGCACCGCCGTGCCGCGGCGCGCCATCATGCCCGCGACCCAATGCGGCGCGCCCGGCACCTGCTTGAAGACGCGCAGCCCCAGCACTTCGGCGATGTCCGCGGCGTCCAGCGCATAGCGGTCCGGGCCGATCCGGAAAAGCAGATACAGCCGGCGCGCCGGGCCGGCATGGCCCGCGGCGGCACGTGGGCGGACGGCGGAAGCAGTCATGGACGCAATCACACCTTGAAGCGCGACACGCCGCTGCGCAGGTCATTGGCCACCAGCGTCAGTTCTTCGATGGCAAGGCTGGACTGCCGCAGCGACTCAACCGTCTGCTGGGCCGCGTCGCTAAGCTGCTGCAAGGCCTGGTTGATCTGTTCGGCGCCGGTGGCCTGGGCCTGCATGCCTTCGTTGACCATCTGCACGCGCGGCGCCAGCGTCTGCACCTGCTGGATGATCTGCGACAGCTGGTCGCCGACCTGCTGCATGTCGGCCATGCCGCGGCGCACTTCCTCGGAAAACTTGTCCATGCCCATCACGCCGGCCGACACCGACGACTGGATCTCGCGCACCATCTGCTCGATATCGTAGGTGGCCACGGCCGTCTGGTCCGCAAGGCGACGGATCTCGGTTGCCACCACCACAAAACCGCGCCCGTACTCGCCGGCCTTCTCGGCCTCGATCGCCGCGTTCAGCGACAACAGATTGGTCTGGTCCGCGACCTTGGTGATCGTGGTCACCACCTGCGTGATATTGCCGGCCTTTTCATTCAGCACCGCCAGCTTGGCGTTGACCGAACCCGCTGCCCCGACAACGTTGCGCATCGTGTCTTCCATGCGCGCCAGGCCCACCTGGCCGCTGCCCGCCAGCGTGGCGGTCTGTTCGGCCGCGCTGGAGACTTCCGTCATGGTGCGAACCAGTTCGCGCGACGTCGCCGAAATCTCCCGCGAGGTGGCGCCGATTTCCGTCGTGGTGGCGGCCACTTCCGACGCGGTGGCCTGCTGCTGCTTGGACGTCGCGGCAATTTCCGTCACCGACGTGGCCACCTGCACGGCCGACCGCTGCGTCCTGCCCACCAGGCCGGTCAGTTCGTCGACCATGCCGTTGAAACCCGTTTCAATGGCGTTGAATTCGTCCTTGCGCGCCAGCTTCAGGCGCCGGGTCAGGTCGCCGCTACCGGTGGCTTCCAGCGTCTTGACGATGTCGCGCATGGGGTTGGCGATGGCGCGCATGAGCAGGTAGCCGCACACGATCGACGCGGCAATGGCCATCAGCAGCGACACAATCATTCCCGTCTCGGCCGCTTCCACCGATTGCTGGATGCTGACCGCGGCATCGTCCGCCTGCTTCTTGTTTTCGCTCACCATCCTGGCCAGGATGTCGCGCCCCCGGTAGAACGACGGGCGCAGCTCGGTCACGATGCGTGCCTGTGCGCGGGCCGGCTCGGCCAGCATGGCCGGCGAAAGAATATCGGCGCGGATGCGCTTGTACTCCTGCAGTTCCTTCTGGAACTCATCGAACATCTGCTGATCGTCCTGCCGGGCGATCGTGTGCCGGTAGAAGCCGATGTGCTCATCAAGCTGCTGGTCGTTGCGCGGCAGGGATTCCAGCGCGACCCGGCGTTCGGCCTCGGTGGGCGCATTGAACGCGTCCTGCACCACAACGAAGCCGGCGAACCACGATGCCCGGATCGACGTGCTGTAGTAGATGCCGGGCACCGCGTCGGTATTGATCATCTGGGCTTCTGCTTCGACATGCAGGAGCCGCCGGTAGTCCACCACCACCATCAGCGTCATGATGGCCAGAATGGCCAGGAAGCTGACCAGGATTCTTTGGCGGAGCGTCACATTCTTCATACCGGGAGACCTTTGTCCTAAATCGACTCGTCGACGCCCTGCCGGGACGCCCCTGGGTTATTCCCGCGCCGGCCAAGCCGCACCCGGCGCCTTTTACGGGAATATGGGAAATTTCGACAATTATTACAAAGGTGCCGCGCCGCAGCCATGAAAAACGCGGGAAAACGCCAAACATGGCGGTCATGTCGGAAAAAAGCAAAGGTCTCTTACATAAAATCAACCGCGCGTTTGTCTGAACGGTTACATCTGCGGTCAACCAGCGGCGCTCCACAGCGCGACCGGCGGCCGGTCCTGGACCCAGTCGCGGGCCTTTTCGTAGGCGTGCGCCAGTTGCAGCACGGCCAGGTCGCCCCGGGGCGGACCGATCAGCTGCATGCCCATCGGCAGCCCATCGGCATTGAAACCCACCGGCACGCTGATGACCGGGCAACCGGCCAGCGTCCAGGGCGTGACGGTTTCCATCCAGCGGTGATACGTGTCCATGGGCCGCCCCGCGATCTCCTTGGGCCAATCCAGGTTGACGTCAAACGGAAAGACTTGCGCGGACGGCACCGCCAAAAAGTCCACGTCTTCAAACATGCGCAGCACTGTCTGGTACCACGCGCTTCGTTCTTCCGTGGCCTGATAGACCTGCCGGGCCGTCATGCCTTCCAGCCCCTCGACCTCCCAGATCAGCGCGGGCTTGACCAGCTTTCGCGTGTCGGGATTGTGGACCAGGTCGTGGAACTGCCCGCCCACCATCAGGTGACGGTGCGCCAGCCAGATGCGCCACAGGCGGTCGCCCGCGAACGGCACCCGGTAGGCGTCGACCTGGCAGCCGGCCGTCTCCAGATCCTTCAGCGCCTGCTCGCACAGGTCCAGGATGCCCGGTTCCATCGCCAGGTAACCGTCCCAATCGCCCAGCCAGCCCACCCGCTTGCCTGCAAGGTCCGCGTCCAGCGGCTGCGCGTACTGAGCCGGATCATCCGCCAGCGACAGCGGCGCGCGCCTGTCGTGGCCGGCAATCACCGACAGCAGCAGGGCCACGTCGCGCGGCGTGCGGCCCATGGGGCCTTCGTAGGAAAGTTGCTTGAGAAAGACTTCGGGCGACGGGCCGGACGGTACACGGCCGGCCGAGGGGCGCATGCCGTACACGTTGCAAAAGGCCGCCGGGTTGCGCAGCGAACCGCCAAAGTCGCTGCCGTCCGCCACGGGCAGCATGCGCGCGGCCAGCGCCGCCGCCGCCCCGCCGCTGCTGCCGCCCGCCGTCTTGGTGGCGTCGTAGGGATTGCCGGTGGCGCCATACACGGGGTTGTAGGTGTGCGAGCCCAGGCCGAACTCCGGCACATTGCTGCGGCCGATGAAGATCGCGCCGGCGGCGCGCATGCGCTCGACCAGGATCGAGTCATGCTGCGTCACCGTGTCCTTGTAGACCAGCGAACCCATCGACGTGACCATGCCGCGCACGGCGGTCAGGTCCTTGGGCGCCTGCGGCATGCCATGCAGCCACCCCTGCCACTGCCCCGCGGCCAGTTGCGCATCGCGCGCATCGGCTTCGCGCAGCAGCTCGGAGCTATCGCGGCGCGCGACGATGGCGTTCAGTTTGGGATTGACCTGGTCGATATGCGCCAGATACGCCTGCATCACTTCGCGGCAGGACACCCGTCGGCCACGGATGGCGTCCGACAGCGCGTGCGCGGGCATGGCCACGATGTCATTGAGCGGGGCGGAAGTCGGCATGGCTATTCGTCTCCTGGGCGCGCGCCGCGGATTCGCCGGGTGCGCATGTTGTCATGGGGCGCAGCGCGGCGGCCGGCCGCGCGCATCGCGACAATACTACGCAAATCGGTGGCCCCGCGCCTGGGAAAAGCGCTGGATGTCAGGCGCGGCGGACGCCGCCAACGTGCCAGCCCGCACGGCCCCATCCCGGAAACTTCCGCCAGGCGGGTCTTAACGATTGGCTCAAGCAACCCTACCGACAATTGCGCCAGATCAAATCACGCGATTCGCCCCCCGTCCTAACATCGCCTCCTGCCATCCCGCCCGGAGACCCTCTTGACCCCCACCGCACCCGACGACATCTGCACCGAAGCCGAAATCCAGGACATGGTCCACACCTTCTACGGCAAGGCGCGCGCCGACGAAGCCCTGGGCCCCATCTTCAATGGCATGGTCCACGACTGGGACGAACACCTGTCCACGCTCTCGGATTTCTGGTCCGCCGTGATTCTGGGCACCCGGCGCTTCACGGGCATGCCCATGCCCAAGCACGCGGCCATGCCCAACCTGAAGGCTGAACTCTTCGAACGTTGGCTGGTGCTTTTTGGCGAAACTACCGACGCCCTGCCCAACCGTGCCCTGGCCGACGCCGCGCAGGAAATGGCCAAGCGCATGGCGCGCAGCCTGTGGTACGGCTACCAGTTGTCGCGCGACCCCAACCAGCCGCTGACCGAACTGCGCCCCGCCTGACGCCTCGCAAGGTCAGTCCACCCGCCACCACCCCGGCAACAGCCCGCGCACCTTGGCGCGCCGATAGCGGTCATCGATGAGGTGCACGGTGCCCTCATCGTGTTCGGTCCGGATAACCCGGCCCGCCGCCTGCACCACCTTTTGCATGCCCGGGTACAGATACGTGTAGTCGTACCCGTTCTCTTCGCCATAACGCAAGTCCATGGCGCGCTTCATGTTCTCGTTCACGGGATTGACCTGCGGCAGGCCCAGCGTCGCAATGAAGGCGCCGATCAGCCGCTTGCCGGGCAGGTCCACGCCCTCCGAGAATGCACCGCCCAGCACCGCAAACCCCACGCCCTGCCCCGTTTCGGTAAACCGCGCCAGGAAGGCCGCCCGCCCCGGCTCGTCCATGCCCGGCGTCTGCAACCAGATCGGCACCTGCGGATGGCGCTCCCGCATCAGGTCGGCCACGCGCTTCAGGTAATCGAAGCTGCTCAGGAAACCCAGGTAATTGCCGGGCCGCTCGGCGTACTGCCGGGCGATCAGGTCCGCGATGGGCGCCAGCGAACGTTCGCGATCGCGAAAGCGCGTGGACACGTTGCCCACGACGCGCACCGCCAGCTGGTTGGCCTTGAACGGCGCGGCCACATCGATCCACGGGGTGTCCTTGGGCAGGCCCAGTGTGTCCCGGTAGAACTGCTGCGGACTCAGCGTGCCGGAGAACAGCACCGTCGCGTGCGCCGCGGCATGCCGCGCGGCAAGATACGGCGCGGGAATCACATTGCGCACGCACAGCGTCGAAGGCGGGGTCTTGGCGCTGCTGACGCCGGCTTCGCCAAGCGTCACATCGAATAGCGCATGCGAGCCGAACTGCTCGGCCAGCCGCATGAAATGCAGCGCCTCGAAATAAAACCCCAGCAAGGGGTCGTCCTGCGGCAGCGGCGTCTGGCCAATGAATTCGGTAATGGCGGCCACCGCCTTCTGCACCGCCGTCAGCACGCCGGCTGGCGCGGCATCATAGGCCTGATAGCGTTCGGCCTGCTTCTTGTTCAGCGCGTTCCACGACCGGTGCAGCCCGTCCAGCGATTTCTTGAGCGCCTTGGGCGCCGCCAACCGTGCGGCGGTCAGCCGGTTCTGGTCTAGCTCGCCCGTGTACATGCGGCGCGCGCGGTCCACCAGGTTATGGGCCTCGTCGACCAGCACGGCCACCTTCCATTGATGCGCCTGCGTCAGCGCATGCAGCATGGCCGTGGCGTCGTAGTAGTAGTTGTAGTCGCCCACCACCACGTCGCTCCAGCGGATCAGTTCCTGCGACAGGTAGTAGGGACACACGTCGTGCGCAAGCGCGGTGGCGCGCACGGCGGGCGCATCGAGCCGCGTGTGTTCGAGCGCGGCGGCGCGGGCCTGCGGCAGGCGGTCGTAGAAGCCGCGCGCCAGCGGGCAGGAATCGCCGTGGCAAGCCAGATCCGGATGCACGCAGCTTTTATCGCGCGCTTGCAGATCCAGAATCCGCAAGCCTGGCTTGGCGGGCTGCGCGTTGATGGTTTCCAGCGCCTCCACCGCCAGCCCACGGCCCGACCCCTTTGCCGCCAGGAAGAACACCTTGTCCAGGCCCGTGCCCGGACTGGCCTTGAGCAGCGGAAAGATCGTGCCCAGCGTCTTGCCGATGCCCGTGGGCGCCTGCGCCATCAGGCAGCGCCCATCGCGCGCCGTGCGGTACACGGCCACCGCCAGATCGCGCTGGCCCGCGCGGAACTCGCCATGCGGAAACGCCAACGTCTCCAGCGCTGCGTCACGCGCCTGCCGGTGCGCGAGTTCGGTCTTGGCCCACGCCAGGAAACGCTCGCATTGCAGCTGGAAGAACGCGGCAAGGTCCGCCGCCTGGTGCGTCTCCACCAGCACACTCTCTTCCTCGGTCGCCACGTTGTAGTACACCAGCGCCACCCGCACTTCGGCCAGGCCACGCGCCTGGCACAGCAAATAGCCGTACACCTTGGCCTGCGCCCAATGCACCACGCGGTGGTTTTCGCGCACGCTGTCGAACTGCCCGCGGTAGGTCTTGATCTCTTCGAGCTGATTGGCGGCAGGGTCGTAGCCATCAGCACGCCCGCGCACCAGCAGGTCACCAAACACGCCCGACAGCGACACTTCGGTTTCGTAGTCTGGCCCGCGCCGCCCTGTCACGGCCGCATGGCCAGCCATGCCTTCCAGGCCGCTGGGCGCGGGCGTGAAACGCAAGTCCAGATCCCCCGCCCGCGCCGTGAATTCGCACAACGCCCGCACCGCCACCGCATAGCTCATGCGGCCTCCTGCAACCAGCTCACGTGACACACGCGCACCGGCATGCCGTGCGCCACGCAATATTGCAGCCAGCGGATCTGGTTGTCCTGCAGCTTATCGCCCAGCCCTTTCACCTCGATCAGTTCGTAGCGGCGCTCGGCGGGCCAGAAACGCACCAGATCGGGCAGACCGGTGCGGTTGCCCTTGACGTCGCGCAGCAGCCGCGTGAAGAAAAGCTTCAGATGCGCGGCCGGCAGGCAATCCAGCGCCTGCGCCAGCAAGGTTTCGGACAAGGCGCCCCAGAACACGAACGGCGACTGCAGGCCCGCCTTGTCGGCGTAACGCTGCAGAATCACGTCCCGGTAAGCCGGCGTATCAAGGAGGGCCAGGCAGGCCTCGAACTGCGCCTGACGCCGGGCATGAAAATCCGGCGCCTCCAGATCCGCCGGACCGCGTTGGAACGGGTGAAAAAACGCGCCCGGCAGCGGCGCGAACACTGCCGGCCAGCACAGCAAGCCGAATAGCGAATTGATCAGCGCGTTCTCGACATAGTGCACCGGCGCGTCGTCGTGATGCAGGTGATCGCGCGTCACGTATTCGACCGCGGACGGTTGCGCCGGGCGGGCCAGCGCCAGCTCCGTGCGCGGCAGGATGGGTGCCGCGGCGCGTGCCGCCGCGCCCTGCCCCAGCCCGCGCCGCAACCGCGGCATCATGCGTGCCACGCGCTGGCTTTCTTCCTCGCTTTCGGGCGCGCTGGCGGCTTGCTGGGCCAACGCCATGGCGTCTTCGAAGCGCTGCATCCTTTCGTACACGCGGATGCGCCGATGCCGCGCCCCGGGATAGCCACAGGCCGCATACACGCGCTGGGCGGCTTCCCAGTCCTGTGCGCGTTCGCAGGCTTGACCAATGCGCAGCAACACCTTGGCGCGGCGCTTTTCCAGCCAAGCGTTGCCGCTGATGCACGCCTGCGCAGCCTGCAACAGATCGTCCACCGCCGCGCCCTCGTCCAGCGCCTGGCGGCAGGCGTGCAGCGCCAGATAGCAATCCACGTCCGCCCGCGTCTGAAAGGCCCGCGACGCCGCATCGAACGGCACGGTCTCGTAATGAAACACGCCCAGGTCCGCCAGCACGAACTCCGACCAATCCTGATGCAGATTGCCGAAGAACATGAGGCGCAGGCGTTCGCAACGGTCCGCCACCATCACGCGCCAGACGGCTTCAGCGGATTGCGGCGCCCACTCGCAGAATGACCGGGCTTGCATCAGATCGGCGCGCAGCGTTTCCAGCATGTCGGCCTTGCGCACGCCCGGCCTGGCCGCCGCGTGCGAGGCGAACACCCGGCAGAGCTCGGGCTTGGTCAACAGCACGAACAGTTCATCCAGCGCCATCGGCGCACGCCGGTCCAGCCACCCAAGCGCTTCGAGCGGCCCGGCGGCCTCTTCAACGGCCGGAATCTCTTCGTACACCAGCCGGCCGGCCCGAAACCACGGTCCGCGCCGCATCAGCATGCGCACCATCAACGCCTGCGACGCCTGCGGCAACGCCGCAAAGTCCGCGAGAAAGCGGCAATCGTCCTCGTCCAGCAGATCGGCGTAACGGTCCGAGACCCACGCCAGCGCGCGCTGGAAATTGTGCAGATAGTAGTAACGGTGCGGGGGCAACATCGGCGGCGGCCGGCTGGACTGTTTATTTATCCAGTAATCATAGCAGGCCGGCTGTCTTCGCTGAACCGCAGGCCCGGGGCCGCCCGGCAACCCGCCGCCCGTCCCAAACTGCCCGCACCGCCTTTCGCGCAGGGAAAACTCGGCAGGTCGGCGGCTCATCTACTCACGCATGAAAAACGGCGCCGGAAAGCCTGAGCTCTCCAGCGCCGTTTGCGTCCCGCCCATCACAAGGCGTGACAGGCGATCACGACATCGTCACATCACTGCGCGCGCACCGGTTGCGGCGCCGCGCCGATTTCCTTGCGGACCTTGGCCACGTCGGACGCGCTGACCGCCGCGCCCTTGTTGCCCCAGCTCGACCGCACAAAGCTCACCACGTCGGCGACTTCCTTGTCGGTCATGCGCCAGTCAAAGCCCGGCATCGCGTACGCGGTGGGCGCCGAGGCCGTGCCCGGCATCTGCGCGCCCTTGAGCACGATGTGGATCAGCGAGGCCGGATCGGCCGAGTTGACCGTCGAGCTCAATGCCAGTTGCGGGAACGTTTCGGTATAGCCCTTGCCCGTGCTGCGGTGGCAGGCCGCGCAGTTGTTCAGGAAGGCCATCGCGCCGTCGCTCTTGTCCTTGCCGGACCGCAGCGCTTGCGCCACGGTTTCGTCATAGGCCAGCGGCTTGGTCGCGTCCTTGTTCACGGGAGGCAGGCTCTTCAGGTACACCGCGATGGCGTTCAGGTCGTCATCGGTCAGGTGCTGGGTGCTGTCCTCCACCACCTGGGCCATGCCGCCAAACGCCGCCGAATGGCCGTTGCGGCCGGACTTCAGGAAGGTCGCAATATCCTCCTTGCTCCAGCTGCCCAGGCCGTCGGTCGCGTCGCCGCGCAGATTCTTGGCCAACCAGCCTTCCACCACGCCGCCCGACAGGAAGGCCGAGCCGTCCGCGTCGGTCAGCGCCTTTTCCTGCAAGGCCACGCCGCGCGGCGTGTGGCAGGTGCTGCAATGGCCCAGGCCCTCGACGAGGTACTGGCCGCGCAGCAGCGCCTGCTTGTCCGCGCCGCTCGTGTTCACCGTGACAGGCGCCGTCGCAACGTCAGGCGCGAACATCCAGCGCCACACCGTCAGCGGCCAGCGCATGGACATCGGCCAGACGATGTCGGTGTCCTTGTTCTCCTGCTTCACCGGCTGGACGCCGTGCATGAAGTAGGCGTACAGGGCCTTCACATCCTCGGGCGTGACGTTGGCGTACGCGGTGTACGGCATGGCCGGGTACAGCGAATGTCCGTCCTTGGCCACGCCGTGGCGCACGGCCCGGTCGAAGTCCTCGTACGAATAATTGCCGATGCCCGTTTCCTTGTCCGGCGTGATGTTCGTCGAATAGATCATGCCCAGCGGCGAATCGATGCCCAGGCCGCCGGCAAAGGGCTTGCCGCCCTTGGCCGTGTGGCAGGCGATACAGTCGCCCGCGCGCGACAGGTATTCGCCCTGCTTGATCATCTGCGCGTCGCTGGACGCCGGCGTGCCGTCGGCCGCGAACGCGGCGCTGGCAACGAGGGCCGAGAAGGCCGCAACAATGGTGTGCTTGATCATTGTTCCGTCTCCTTAAGCCTGGACCAGCGGGCCGGGGTTCTTCAGGTACTGATCGCGGATGGCCTGCGCCGCCCAGTAAGCCAGCGCGCCGACCAGACCGGTCGGGTTGTAGCCCATGTTCTGCGGGAACACGCAGGCGCCCATCACGAACACGTTCGGCACGTCCCAGCTCTGCAGGTACTTGTTGACGACGCTTTCCTTGGGATTGGAGCCCATGATGGCGCCGCCCGTGTTGTGCGTACTCTGGTAGACGCGCGTGTCGTAACGGGCGCCCTTCTTGCGCACAGCCACGAAGTGCTTTTCAGGATTCATGGCCTTGGCCACGGTCTCCATGCGCTTGCCCATGTAGCCCAGCATGTCGAACTCGTTGTCGTGCCAGTCGAACGTCATGCGCAAGAGCGGCTGACCATAGGCATCCTTGTACGTCGGATCGAGCGACAGGTAGGCGTCGCGGTACGACATCACCGAACCAGAAATCCCGATCGTCATGAAGCGCTGATAGGCGTCCTGCACGCCCGCCTTCCAGGCCGTGCCCCACGTCGGAGTGCCCGGCGTCGTCGGCGTCTGCTTGATGGGACGGCCGCCGTAACGCACGTGGCGGATGCTGGCACCGCCCACAAAGCCCAGCGGACCGTGGTCGAACTGGTCGCCGTTCAAGTCGTCCATGCCCACGCCGCCCGCGCCGGTGCCGACGAAGGGGTTGAGCTGGGTACCCTTGGGCAACAGCACGTTGACCGCGCCGTTCATCTGGTAGGCGTAGTTCTTGCCGACCACGCCTTCGTTGGTCTTCGGGTCATAGGGCTTGCCGATGCCCGACAGCAGCAACAGGCGCACGTTGTGCATCTGGTAGGCCGACAGGATCACCAGATCCGCGGGCTGATCGATCTCGTTGCCGTCTGCGTCGATGTACGTTACGCCCACGGCCTTCTTGCCGGTCGAATCCAGATTGACCTTGATAACCTGCGAACGCGTGCGCAGCTCGAAATTTGGCTTCTTCAGCAGCACCGGCAGAATGGTGGTCTGCGGCGAGGCCTTCGAATACATGTAGCAGCCGTAGTTTTCGCAGAACCCGCAGAAATTGCAGGGGCCAAGACGCACGCCGTACGGGTTGGTGTACGGTCCGGACGCGTTGGCGGCCGGCGTGGGATACGGGTTGAAGCCGACTTCGCGCGCGGCCTTCTCGAACAGCGAAGCGCCGTAGGTCGTGGCCAGCGGCGGCAGCGGGAATTCCTTGCTGCGCTTGCCTTCCAGCGGGTTGCCGCCTTCGACGATCTTGCCGTTCAGGTTGCCGGCCTTGCCCGACGTGCCGCAGACGTATTCGAACTTCGAGAAGTACGGTTCCAGTTCGTCGTACGTCACGCCGAAGTCCTGGATCGTCATGCCTTCCGGAATGAACTTCTTGCCGTAGCGCGTTTCGTAGCGGGTGCGCAGTTCCAGCTCTTCGGGCAGCACGCGGTAGTGCATGCCGTTCCAGTGAAAGCCCGCCCCGCCCACGCCCGTTCCCAACAGGAACGAACCGTTCTGGCGGTACGGCACGGCCACGTCATCCACGCCATGGCGGATCGTGACAGTTTCCTTGGACAGGTCCTGGAACAGATAGCCGCGAACCGAATACTTCAGCTCGTCGATCACCTTGGGATACTCGGCATCCTTGGGCGTGTCCTGCATGCCGCCACGCTCCAGCGCCAGCACTTGCAGGCCCGCTTCGGTCAGCTCCTGGCCCAGGATCGCGCCGGTCCAGCCGAATCCGACCAGCACCGCATCAACTTTGTCTTTCTTGATCGCCATGATTTAACCCTTCTCCCCAGAGATCGACACGGGGCCATAGGGGTACTTCACGTTGGGCTGGTCGACCCAGTCCATGAAATCGGCGCGCGCGCCGGGAAAGCCCACCATCTTCCAGCCGACCATGCCCTTGTTGCCGCCATAGATCGGATCGGCGAAAAAGCCTTCCTTCGTGTTGGCGAGCAGGAAGCTGAAGAACGTCTTGGACGGCACGGACTCGAACGCGATCTTGCCGGACTGCAGGTCCTTCAGGATCTGCTCCTGCAAGGCCTTGTCCAGCTCGGCATACGCCTTGCCGTGCGTTTTCACGCAGAAGGCGTCACAGGCCTTGATGCCGTTGCGATAGACCTGGCGGGGATTCTGGTCGAGCTGATAGCCCAGTTCCGGCACCTGGTCGGTGTGGAACGGCCCGTCCATGTACCAGAGCTTGCCGTGGCCAAAGGGCGTTTCCATCTGACGATCGATAAACTCGGGCACGCCCGCGGCGATGGCGCCAGGACCGTATTCGTCGGCGGGAATCAGGTGATCCACCGCGGCAACGATAAAGGCCCATTCGGCCTTGGTGAAATAGGTGGGCTCGTACGGCTTGGCCGCCTTCGCGGTATTGCCGTCGGCGGCGTTGGTACAGCCGACGGTCAGGCCGCCGACCGCCAGCGTCGACGCTGGCACAATGGCCATCGCCTGCAGAAACCGCCGGCGCGGTTGTGCGTCATCAGTCATGGACATCTCCGTGAATATTCCAAGTTGTCCTAGCGCGCTACCGAACATGCAACCTGGAAACACGAACTGCCCGAGCTAGTGACAACACGCTCTTTTCTTGCTCAAGATCAAGACTGCTCTTTGAAAAGGGACGTAAGAGCAGGTGTCGGCATTATGCGCTTCTGATCCGCTCTTCCGACCGTATCAGATGGATTTTCTTGACGTGGGAAAGTCTTTTGCATTAAGGACAACGTAAGAACACCGGAAATGCATTGCTTTCTGACAGCAAGGTGAACAAAAACCGTCGTCGGCCGTCCAGTACAATCCGCGTTTGGCGACGTTGTGATCGCCCATCTGTCTGGACCCCAAGCATGTTGCGTCTGTCTGAAATCAAGCTGCCGTTGAACCACACGCCCGAGGAACTGCCCGCGGCAATCCTCAAGAAACTGGGCATCCCGGCCAGCGACCTGAACGGCTTCTCCATCTTCCTGCGCAGCTACGACGCGCGAAAAAAGCACAACATCCTGCTCATCTATGCGCTGGATGTCGACGTGGCCAACGAAGCCGCAATCCTCGAGCGCTTTCATGACGACCGCAACGTCAAGCCGTCTCCGGACACCGAATACAAATTCGTCGCCCAGGCGCCCGCCACGCTCTCCAAGCGCCCCATCGTCATCGGCACCGGTCCCTGTGGCCTCTTTGCCGGCCTGGTCCTGGCGCAAATGGGCTTCAAGCCCATCATCCTGGAACGCGGCAAGGCCGTGCGCGAACGCACCAAGGACACCTGGGGCCTGTGGCGCAAGCGCATCCTGAATCCCGATTCCAACGTTCAATTCGGCGAAGGCGGCGCGGGCACGTTCTCGGACGGCAAGCTCTATAGCCAGATCAAGGACCCCAAGCACTACGGCGAAAAGGTCCTGAAGGAATTCGTCCTGGCCGGCGCGCCTGAAGAAATCCTTTACGTCAGCAAGCCCCACATCGGCACGTTCCGCCTGGTCGGCATGGTCGAAGTCATGCGCGACACCATCACCAAGCTGGGCGGCGAAGTCCGCTTCTCCAGCCGGGTTGAAACCCTGCACCGCGAGAACGGCAAGGTCACCGGCGTCACGCTGGCAAACGGCGAACACATCGACGCCGACCACGTCGTCCTGGCCATCGGCCACAGTGCCCGCGACACCTTCCAGATGCTGCGGGACCAGGGCGTCTTCATGGAAGCCAAGCCCTTCTCCATCGGCTTTCGGATCGAACACCCGCAATCGCTCATCGACCGCGCACGCTTCGGCCCCAACGCCGGCCACCCCATCCTGGGGGCCGCCGACTACAAGCTGGTCCATCACGCCAGCAACGGCCGCTCCGTCTACAGCTTCTGCATGTGCCCCGGCGGCACCGTCGTCGCGGCCACGTCCGAGCCCAACCGCGTCGTCACCAACGGCATGAGCCAGTACTCGCGCAACGAGCGCAATGCCAACGCCGGCATCGTCGTGGGGATTTCGCCCGAAGTCGACTACCCCGAGCACGTGCTGGCTGGCGTCGACTTTCAGCGCAAGTGGGAATCCCAGGCGTTCGAACTGGGCGGCCGCGACTACAGCGCGCCGGGGCAATTGGTGGGCGACTTTCTGGAAGGCAGGGCTTCGACGGAATTCGGTAAGGTGCTGCCCTCTTACACGCCTGGCGTTCATTTGACCGATCTGGCCACCGCCCTGCCCGACTTCGCCATCACCGCCATTCGCGAGGCGTTGCCGGCGTTCGACAAGACGATCAAGGGCTTCAACATGCCCGATGCCGTGCTGACGGGCGTGGAAACGCGGACGTCTTCGCCTATCCGCATCAAGCGCGATAACGACACGCTGCAAAGCATCAACACGCAGGGCTTGTTCCCGGCCGGTGAAGGCGCGGGCTATGCGGGCGGGATTCTGTCGGCAGGGGTCGACGGGATCAAGATCGCCGAGGCTGTGGCCCTTAGCATCATGGGCCGTCAGGGGTAAGCAGGCTCGCCGCCGCGCGCCATCGCGTTCATTCAGATGGCCGCGTCTGCGTCAGCCCCGTGGGCGGCCCATCAATTGCCGTCCACCCCGCATCCACCGCCAGGCTGCTGCCCGAGATATAGCTCGCGGCATCCGACGCCAGAAACGCCACCGCCGCGCCCACCTCGGAGGGCTGGCCCCAGCGGTTCAGCACCGTATGGCCGGCATACGTGTTGTAGATGTCGGGACGTTCCTTCAGCGGCTCGGTCAGACGGGTCTCGATGATGCTGGGCATCACCGCGTTGACGCGCACGCCGTAGGGACCGACCTCGGCCGCGAACGCCTTGACCATCTGCTCGATGCCCGCCTTGGTGGCCGCATAGATGCCCAGCCCCGGCTCGATCGTCACGGCGCGCATCGACGAACACAGGATCATGCTGCCGGCGCCCTGCTTCATCATCGGCCGTCCGAAGTGGCGCATGAAGTGAAACGCGCCGCGAAGGTTCAGGTTCACCACCTGATCGAACTCGTCTTCCGTGTAGTCCACAATGAGCTTGCGGATGTTCAGCGCGGGCGTCGCCACCGCGATGTCTATCTTCTTATGCTCGTCCAGAACCCGCGCAGCCAACTGCGCAATGGCCGCGCCACTGGCGGCATCGGTCTGCATCCAGTTCGCCGCGCCGCCGCCGTCGATGATCTGCTGCGCCGTGGCCTGCGCGCCAGGTTCGTCGCGGTCAGCGCACATCACGTAGGCGCCCATCGCGCCCAATGCGTGCGCCGACGCTTGCCCGATGCCGGAAGCGGCGCCTAGTACTACTGCGGTTTTGCCTTGGAGACTGAATAGTTGGGGGTAGTTGGTCATGAAGCTTCGATGAAGACTGTTATGGATACGGACTGGCTTGTTGCGGCCGTCGGACTGCTCAAAATGGATTCGGACCGCTCGCGGAGGCCATCCGACTGCACAAGGCGCAAACGCTTGGCTATTATCCTTGCATGATCCAAGCCCCACCCATCGCCGTCGCAGCGCAGATTGATGACGCCAGACGCGTCATCGAACGCCATCTCGGAACCCGCCTTGCCGCCATCCATCTGTTTGGCTCTGCGGTCGACGGCGGGTTGCAACCTCACAGCGATATCGACCTGCTCGTCACCGTGACTGAGTCGCCCGACACGGCAACGCTCCATGCTTTGGCGAGGGAACTACTGACGGTCTCCGCACCGCCGGGCCAGTCGCCCAGTTTGCGCGCGCTTGAAGTCACCGTAATGACGCTTCAGAACGCCGTACCTTGGCGTCACCCGGCCCGGCGAGAGCTTCAGTTCGGCGAATGGCTGCGTAAGGATTTGCTGGCGGGCATCGTGGAGCCGCCCATGCAGGACCACGACCTCGCCATCGTCCTGACCAAGGTGTTAGGTCACAGCATCCCAGTCGTCGGTCCGCCCGCCGATCGGATCCTTGACGCCGTACCGCGCCAAGATCTGACACGCGCATTGCTGGATACCGTCGCCCAATGGAACCGGCCGGAGGACTGGGCGGGCGAAGAGCGAAACATCATCCTGGCGCTGGCGCGCATCTGGTACACGGCTGTGACGGGGGAAATCGCATCAAAGTCAGACGCGGCGACGTGGCTGCTGGAAAGGATCGACCCACCCTATCGGCCGGTCCTCAGCAAGGCGCACGCGATCTACCTTGGACATGCGACTGACGATCTGGCCGAACGGCACGCAAGGGAAACGGCGGCGTTCATCGCTTACGCACGCCGCGCTGTCGAAAGGATTTTCGCCGCCGATTGAGCGATGCGGATATAAAAAAGCCGGCATCTGCCGGCTTGGTTGACTTAGCGCGCCATACCGATCTGCAGCACTGACGGGTCGCGCTGCATATACCGATTAACGATCTGGCTCAGAATCGGGTTGCCCGCGTTCTCCGCCTTCGGCGCCGTCAGGCTGACCACGGCCGCGCACAGCTTGCCCGCCTGAACGGTGTGCCCCTTCACATCGGCCTGCACCGTCGCCGCCATGGCCTTTTTCCAGGCCGCGCCAACCCCATCGACCGCCTGCTGTGCAACGCCGCAATCCGAGTAGGACAGCGAAAGCACCACCGCAGGCACGTCCTTGACCTGCACGTCCGCAATGATGCCGCCGAAATAAGGCGGAATGCCTTCATTGCTGGATGCCGCAGCCGCTTGAAGCTTCTGCTTCGCACCCTCCAAGTCGGCCGGCGATGACATCAACACCTTTGCCGGATCCACCCCCTGCAAGCCAAAGACCGGCGAGATGACAGCCGCCTGCACGATCCGCCCGCCCTCCGAAGGCACCGCCTCCTTCAGGCCGGCAATTGAAGCCGCCACGATCTCGCTGTCCGCAGCGGAAGGCTTGGGCTGAGACAACGCCTTCATTCCCGAGGGCGCCGCTGCCTGCACCAACGCCGCATCCAGCGGCAACACAAACGTCGGCATACCCATCGTGCCCCGCCATGGTTGCTGTCCGGTGGCATTGGTCAGATCGGGTTTATTGGGCTCGCCGTTTGCCATCAGGCCGGCCACATCGCCGTCCACAGGCTTGAAGTCCGCCTGCTTCAGACGATCGGCAAACTTGTCCGCCGATTGTTTGTCCTTCAGCCCCCAGTAGGTGACATTGCTGGGCGAATGGCCGAAGCCTGCGAAATAGGACAAATCATTGAGAGGTATATGCGCGCTGTCGGACCATTTATCCAGACCGTAGCCAATGGATTGCAGCGGCGTGATCGCCTGCGCGATAGACAACCGGCGCATCGCATCGGCGGTGGGCCCATCTTTTTCAAGGCCGCGCCACGCCTGCACATCAAGGAAGGATATCTGCATCGCTTCAGGGGCACTCAACACCACCTGCGGTACTTGCTTCAAGGCCTGTTGCAAGGTTTGAGTGCTGTCCTGTGCTGCCATCGACGTACCGCAAACAGTCATCAAGCCAAGAGCAAGGGCCTTTAAGCGCATCCGATATCTCCTGTGGGGTGGTGCTCAACTAAGCTCGGGGAGTATATCAATGGTCGGTCACCAATAAAAAATCATACGTTGGCACAGCCCTGCAAGGGACGGTTTACTTCTCTAGAAACCGAGCACAAGCCGAATTCCTGCATCTATCGGTGAAAAGCGTTGTCGCGAATCTGCTACCAACGCCGGAATAGATCAAGATAAAAAACAGATCCTGCCCGTTAATGATCGTTACCCATTGTAGTATTTAGGTTCGCGGCGGCGTTGCGGCCGCCCCTTACGTGCAGATGGACCACCGGCATGGGTTTGGTTCATGTTTCCGAAACAGAGCGCGCTTGATGCGAGCCATATCATCCTGAGCCAACACCGTTATGTCAGTAATTGATGGAACCACCGCAGACATCCATACGAAGTTGCTGCAAAGCCGCCAAGAATTATTAGACATTGGGCTGCGCAATAATCTGATCAGCGCCAGAAAAACAAGCAAAACAATTACTGTTCAGTCGGCAGTGGCAGAGTCCCTACTAGTTGCTCTGGTGGATAACCAAAAGTCACTCACGTTCCGAGCAATTGGATCCAGCCGAAACAGCGCCCAAGACGCCGCAGATTCTCAAGCAAAGACGAAGGCGGAAACGCCTGCTCGGCGTGCCTGCTCCCGCGACGAGGCTACCGACAGCAATGTTGAACGTCTAGAGGCGAAGCCGTCCGGCAGCTCCCCCGCACTTGAAGACGCACAACCCTTCCCGAACCACCAAACCAAAACCGTTGGTCAGCGCGCTCACGAGCTGCAAGTGGCCAGCACCGAAGATTCGCTTTCTCTTCAACTCTTGAAAATCCGCGCTGACGCGCAGGCGTTCGTCGAAGAACAAGGCGCAAATCTTCTGTTCCTTGCTATCGGATTTCTTCATTGGTACGAGAGCGATTCTTCCAAAGATCCGAGGCGCGCGCCCCTGGTCCTGGTACCGTGCAACTTAGTGCGTAAGTCTGCCCAAGAGACGTTCCACCTAGAGCCTACCGGTGATGACATTCAAGTGAATATGTCACTAGCCGCCAAGCTCCGCACGGATTTCGGCATCACCTTGCCAACACCCGATGCCGAGGCCGAATCGGATGCCGCTGCATGGCTGGAGTATTTCGGAGCCGTAGAGCGCGCTGTTACCCGTCAGCCGCGCTGGCGCGTGTGCGCAAACGAAGTGATGCTCGGGTTCTTTTCTTTCGGCAAATTTCTCATGTACAAGGACCTGGATCCCGAAACATGGCCTAAAGAAAAGCAACCAAGCGACCACCCCGTGGTTCGCCGCCTGATCGGCGAGGGATTTGCAGGAGAATCCGCGGCGTATCACGAGGACGTGCACATTGACGAGGTGATTACCCCAGGTGAAGTGCATTTCGTCAAGGATGCGGACAGCAGTCAAACTCAGGCTATTCTCGAGGTGCGTGCGGGGCGCAATCTTGTGATTCAAGGTCCGCCCGGGACAGGAAAATCTCAGACTATCACCAACCTCATCGCCGAACTCGTTGGACAAGACAAGACAGTATTGTTCGTCGCTGAGAAGATGGCGGCCCTTGAGGTGGTAAAGCGCAGACTAGACGAATGCCATCTTGGCGATGCCGTACTTGAGCTGCACAGCCACCGTGCCACCAAAACCGCCGTACTTCGTGATCTGGCCAACGCACTGGAACAAGGGCGGCCCGTCGTGGAGAGCGGTGAGCGCGAAATGCAGCAGTTGCGAAAGGTCCAAACTGAGCTGAACGCTTACTGTGAAGCAGTGGCAGCGCCTGTGGGCAAAACAAAAATGCCATTTTCTGTAGTGCTGGGGCGGCTGCTGTCACTGAAGCGGCAGTTTCCCGACCTGACGGCGCTAGCGATGCCTGCCATGGCCAAGTGGCAGGAGAAAGATCATATCGACGCCCGAGAGCTCGTAGACAGCATGGCACTGGTGCTGGGCGCACTGGGTCGTCCAACAGCTAGCGCATTGTGGGGGAGCCAGCACACAGTCTTCACACCAATCGAAGAGAGCCGAGCGAGCGAAGCGCTGACCCGGGGCGGCGCGGCGCTCCAGTCATTGCTGCAATCTTCGAACGACCTATCTCAACGACTGCAGCTTACCGAGCCGGCGAGCCTGCATGATATCGACGTCGTCTGCAGAGCCGCGAGGCGCGCAGCCGAGGCACCCAAGCTTTCTGGTATCCGCCTGTCGACAGGAGACTGGCAAGCGCGCCGCGACGCATTAAAAGCGTTGACCGATGCTGGATCCGGAATGAGCTCGGCACGGCTGCACTGGTCCACGAGTTTGATAGATGCGGCTGAGAACGAGGATCTGCTTTCCACCCGTCAAAGCCTCGCCCGATATGGGAGCAAGTGGTGGCGATCCTTCGCGGGCGAATGGCGTGCGGCAAAGAAAAAAATGCAGGGCCTTGCGAAATCCGACTTGCCCAGCGATCCTCAGCATCTAGTTGAGCTGGCGGATAGCGTGCTCGCGTATCAACAGCATAAGAGGACGTACGTTTCTCACGCGGCTCTAGGAGAAGCGCTATTCGGCGCGCAATGGCAATTCGAAAAGTCTGATTGGGACGTGCTCGACCGAATTTCGCGTTGGGTGATTACCTTGCACGATGAGGTTGGCAAGGGCGACATGCCTCAGGGCATCGTAGACTTCTTGTCGGGACATCAAGATGCAAGTGGTCTTGGAGAATTGGCAGCTTCCACTGAAGCCAACGTTAGTGCTCTCAAAACCGCTGTGGAGGCCGCAACCACTTCGCTGGCACTGAAGCCAATCCCCTGGACCGAACACCCTCTGCAGGAGCTCGGTGAGCGCCTTAACACGTGGCTTAAGCAGTTGCCTCAACTTCACCAGATGGCGAGATTCAACACCCTGACCGGGCGATTCAATGCGGCAGGGCTGGAGCCTATCCGGGATGTTGCCCAGAATTGCGACCAACCCGACACTCTGCGTCCGCTGCTGGATATCAGTTGGTACGACTTTCTGGTGCAAAAGGCCTATACCGATCACCCGGAGTTAGCGGGGTTTGATCGCCTGGAACATGAGCACAGAATTCAACGCTTCAAGAGCCTAGACCTCGCGTCGATTGAACATGCGCAGACCAAACTCGCTACGGACATTTGGAGACGAAAACCTCAGATAAATCAGCCTGGTGAAATGGCCGTACTGAGAGGAGAGATCAATAAAAAGCGGAAACATCTGCCAATTCGCCAATTGATCGACCGTGCGGGACGCGCGATCCAGCAGTTAAAGCCTGTGTTCATGATGAGCCCGATGTCAATTGCCAACTTCCTGCCTCCGGCCAAAGTGGCCTTCGATGTAGTGATCTTCGACGAGGCGTCGCAGGTCAAAGCGGTGGACGCACTGGGCGCGATTTTGCGCGGCCGGCAAGTCATCGTGGTCGGCGACACGCGGCAGATGCCGCCCACCGATTTCTTCAGTCGAGACGCTGAGCAGGAAGAAGACACGGAAACTGCCGACATCGAGAGCATTCTCAGTCTGTTTAAGGCCAAAGGCTGCAACGAACGGTACCTGCGCTGGCATTACCGCAGCCGCCACGAGTCACTAATCGCAGTATCCAATGTCGAGTTTTACGACAGCAGGCTGGTCGTGTTTCCCGCCGCTGGTCAAAACCGATATGCAACGGGTATTGCCTTCAGACACAACCCCAATGCGCTATATGATCGCGGCAAGACTCGTAGCAATTCCGGCGAGGCTCAAGCAGTCGCAAACGCAGTTCTTGAGCACGCCCGCATTACCCCACATCTTTCGTTGGGCGTTGCAGCCTTCAGCGTCGCGCAGCGCGATCGTATCGAAGAAGAGCTGGAGCGTCTGCGCAAGGCGCATCCTGAAACCGAGGAATTTTTCGCTTCGCATCCCAATGAACCATTCTTCGTAAAAAATTTGGAGAATATTCAGGGTGACGAACGAGACGTCATGTTTATTAGCATCGGTTATGGCCGCAATGAATCCGGTCGCATCGCGAAGGAGTTCGGACCGCTGAATCGAGACGGTGGACATCGTCGACTTAATGTACTTATTACGCGTGCCAAAATGGCCATGACTGTGTTTAGCAACTTCCGTGCTGACGAGCTCGAACTCGACGCAGGCGCCAAACATGGCGTGCGCGCATTGAAGAATTTGCTCAAGTACGCCGAAACTCGTGAACTGGAATGCAGCGTAGAAACCGGGAAAGCGACGGATTCCCCCTTTGAAGATCAGGTTATGCGCGCCCTGCAGGAACGGGGCTACAGTGTCGAACCCCAGGTTGGCACCGCCGGTTACTTCATCGACCTTGCTGTGCGCGACCCTGAGCTTCCCGGGCGCTATTTGCTAGCAATTGAGTGCGATGGCGCGGCTTATCACAGCGCGAAATCAGCTCGAGACCGAGATCGCCTTCGCCAAGGAGTCCTCGAGGGCCTGGGATGGCGCTTCCATCGTATTTGGAGTACGGACTGGTTCCGAAATGCAGGGCACGAGACGGACCGCGTCATAGACGCAATCAAAGCGGCACAAGAATCGTTTCAAGCAGCGGCTGAATCTACCCAATTGTCTAAGGCCTCGTCGCCCGAGCGGACTGAAGCGTCTGCAAGGATTGAACTCGATCGAGAAGCTGCTGACCTGTCAGAAGAGAGCCTCCGCGCCACTCGGTACGTCTCGATCGAACTGCCTGTGCAAAAAAACGGCAGCGACATCGCCTCCGCGCCGCTGCACACCCTTCGTGAATTGGTATCGGCCGTTGTTGATGGCGAGGCGCCTGTAAGCATAGAAATCATCGGTCGTCGGCTCATGGCTGCATTCGGCGTCAGCAGGGCCGGGGCTAGAGTTGTTGCCCGCATCAAGGAAGCGGTGGATGCCTCGATGAACGAGCATGCTTACGTGCTACAGGACGAAGGATTCATCATCCGGCCCGAGCAGTTGGATGGAAGTGCCCCGATTACGGTCCGAGATAGATCATCATTGCCGACAGCTGAGCGGAAGATTGAACTGATTGCTCCTGAGGAAATTCGAACTGCGTTGGTTCAGACGACATTGCTTGCGTTTTCGATATCGTCCACACAGCTGATCGCTGAAGTGGCTCGGCAGCTAGGATTTAACCGCGCAAGTGCGAATATCTCGGCCCGGATCGAAGCACAGTTAGGTGTGCTTTTGGCAACTCAGACGCTAAGCCCCATCGACGACGGACGAATAGCCATTGCACAACCGGGATGAGCGCGGAGTGCTTTTTTCCAGGCCCGACTTTCGCGCGACGATCAATAACATATGGGTAGCGCTAGGCCTTCGTTCATGCACTCAAGCATCAAGGGTTAACGCAGGATGCTATAGAAAAAAGGCGCCGGAAGCGCCTTTTTTGCCCTCGCGAAACCCGCTATCGCAGGATCACTCCCACTCTATTGTAAACAAGACATTTTTATCTTTTATATTCAATGGCTTATTTTCCTGCTAATTGGTAATACCATGAAAAATACCATGCTCAGAAAAGGCTCAACAATATTTTGAAAAATTGCCTACTGAGCGCTGCCGCACAGCTCCATAGGCCGCTTTCCTGGCTTTGCTTCCAGATGTATGCTCTTCTGCTCCTGCAGCTAATGGATCACCGCAAACAGGTTACTCGCCTGGGGATTCCCTTTCGACCCGAGCATCCGTATGAGACTCATGCTCGATTATTATTATTATAGAAGCCCCCATGAATAAATCGCTCATCATTTTCGGCATCGTCAACATAACCTCGGACAGTTTCTCCGATGGAGGCCGGTATCTGGCGCCAGACGCAGCCATTGCGCAGGCGCGTAAGCTGATGGCCGAGGGGGCAGATGTGATCGACCTCGGTCCGGCATCCAGCAATCCCGACGCCGCGCCTGTTTCGTCCGACACAGAAATCGCGCGTATCGCGCCGGTGCTGGACGCGCTCAAGGCAGATGGCATTCCCGTCTCGCTCGACAGT
The DNA here is from genome assembly GCF_902859725.1 of Achromobacter mucicolens. Classification (GTDB taxonomy): domain Bacteria; phylum Pseudomonadota; class Gammaproteobacteria; order Burkholderiales; family Burkholderiaceae_B; genus Achromobacter; species Achromobacter mucicolens. The sequence continues at coordinate 24,330 of NZ_CADIJP010000004.1, forward strand.
TATCAACCCGCGACGCAAGCCTATGCCTTGTCGCGTGGTGTGGCCTATCTCAATGATATTCGCGGTTTTCCAGACGCTGCGTTCTATCCGCAATTGGCGAAATCATCTGCCAAACTCGTCGTTATGCATTCGGTGCAAGACGGGCAGGCAGATCGGCGCGAGGCACCCGCTGGCGACATCATGGATCACATTGCGGCGTTCTTTGACGCGCGCATCGCGGCGCTGACGGGTGCCGGTATCAAACGCAACCGCCTTGTCCTTGATCCCGGCATGGGGTTTTTTCTGGGGGCTGCTCCCGAAACCTCGCTCTCGGTGCTGGCGCGGTTCGATGAATTGCGGCTGCGCTTCGATTTGCCGGTGCTTCTGTCTGTTTCGCGCAAATCCTTTCTGCGCGCGCTCACAGGCCGTGGTCCGGGGGATGTCGGGGCCGCGACACTCGCTGCAGAGCTTGCCGCCGCCGCAGGTGGAGCTGACTTCATCCGCACACACGAGCCGCGCCCCTTGCGCGACGGGCTGGCGGTATTGGCGGCGCTGAAAGAAACCGCAAGAATTCGTTAACTGCACATTCGGGATATTTCTCTATATTCGCGGTTCAGCAGGCATGTCCCCTTTGAGGGCGACCCGACGACAGGATAATCGACCTTATGGTGCGCAAATATTTCGGCACAGACGGTATTCGTGGCAAAGCCAACGAAGGCGCGATGACGGCGGAAACCGCCTTGCGCGTCGGCATGGCGGCTGGCCGTGTCTTTCGTCGCGGTGACCACCGCCATCGTGTCGTGATCGGCAAGGATACGCGCCTGTCGGGCTATATGCTTGAACCCGCGCTCACAGCCGGTTTCACCTCGATGGGCATGGACGTATTCCTTTTTGGCCCGCTGCCGACAACGTATAGGAAGAATAAACGCCCTTTTCACCCAAGTCCAACAGCTTTGGACCGCAGTTGACTCTTTCGACACCCCTGCGATGCAACCCAATCCGGCTGACGGGGAGCCAGCAACGCTGAAAATTTACCCTCCTCTTTCCCACTAGCGGCTCCTTTTCCGACAACCAGCACGGCGGATCCCTGCCGCGGCGCTGTGAACGCAGCATTTTGATTGGTATCGTTGGCCTTCAGGCTCGTCAGTCAAACAGACCCAGGAGCAGCTCAGCCGGTGGCGCCCGGCTTTCGGGTAACGCCCTGGTCCCGCTGGTTTCGGCTTTGTGCTTCAGGTGATCAAGGATCTGCTTGATCACTATAGGGTCTTCAATGCAGGCGATGACTTTCATGGCGCCGCCGCAGCCGCTGCAGGTCTCGATGTCGATATTGAAAACACGCTTGAGCCGTTGCGCCCATGTCATCGACGCTCGCCGTTGTGCTGGTGTTGCCGGTTCATCAGCCACCCTGACCTTGTTGCCCCTGCCCCGTTTTGCCGGCGTGACCAACGCCCGGTGCCGACTGTTGGGTGCGAACACCCCGTGGAAGCGGGTTAGGTTGACTCTGGGCTTCGGTACCAGGGCGGCCAGCCTTGCAATGAAATCCAATGGTTCGAAAATGACGTGCGTGGTGCCGTCCCGGTACGGCGTCTTGAGCTGGTAGCGCACGTTGCCGCCTCGTGTTAACGACAGCCGCTTCTCGGATACCGCCGGGCGGCTGATGTACCGGCACAGCCGTTCGAGCTTCTTGCGTTCATCGGCCCTGGCCGCCACGCCGGCGTGCAGGCTGGACCCGGCTACCTTGCCAATCCCGTCACCGAACGGATCACCACTGGTCGGCAGAGTTTGCAAAGTGAACACCTTTCGCCCCGCCTGTGAACCGACAGCGATACGGTAAGTGATCGAGTGCCCCAGCAGGGGTGTCATCGGGTCGTCATCCACCGCATCCGAGGCCAGATAGCTGTTTTCGACATCCCGTTCCAGCAGGCCTTGCCGTTCCAGATAGCGACCCACCCGGTGGGCGATGGTGTGCGTCAGCTGGGTGAGCTCTGGGCTGGTCGGCGCCTTGACCCAGCGGAAACGCGCTGAGCCGTGGGATTGCTCGACATACACACCGTCGAGAAACAGCATGTGGAAGTGAACATTCAGATTGAGCGCCGATCCAAAACGCTGGATCAGGGTGACCGCGCCCGTCTTGGCCACTTGGTGGGTATGGCCCGCTTTCTTGACCAGGTGCGTGGCAATGACGCGGTAAACGATGCCCAGCACCCACCCCATGATCTCGGGCCGGCTGGCAAACAGGAAACGCAGCTGAAACGGGAAGCTCAACACCCACTGACGCATGGGTTGTTCAGGCAGTACTTCATCAACCAGCAAGGCGGCACTTTCGGCCATCCGCCGCGCCCCACAGCTCGGGCAGAAACCGCGACGCTTACAGCTGAAAGCGACCAGGTGCTCGGCGTGGCAAGACTCGCAGCGAACCCGTAGAAAGCCATGCTCCAGCCGCCCGCATTGGAGAAATTCTTCAAATTCCCGTTGCACATAGCCCGGCAATTCCTTTCCCTGCTCTGCCATAAGCGCAGCGAATGCCGGGTAATACTCGTCAACGATCTGATAGAGAAGGGTTTGCTCGGGTCGGTGGCTCTGGTAACGACCAGTATCCCGATCCCGGCTGGCCGTCCTGGCCGCCACATGAGGCATGTTCCGCGTCCTTGCAATACTGTGTTTACATACAGTCTATCGCTTAGCGGAAAGTTCTTTTACCCTCAGCCGAAATGCCTGCCGTTGCTAGACATTGCCAGCCAGTGCCCGTCACTCCCACTCGATTGTAAACAAGCACACAAAACCCTTTAGTGACAACAATTTGCAAGAACTATCAGGCTCAGTGCCATGAAAAATACCATGACCAGATCATGAGGTTGAACACGGCTTGCGCCGGCAGCGTTCACGCTCCTGGTCGGCGATCTCGCCCGGCTGCAATGCTAGCTCAGCATCGGTCATGCGCTCCAGCACGTCGCGTAGGCGGATGGTGCAAGGAATGGGCGGCAGCTCGAACTCATAGCCGCCGGCGATCATTTCGGCCGCAATCTCCTCGGTGATGAAAAACGGCTCGTCGTCTTGGTTCGGCTTCTTCATGCCCTTTCCTCCTGGCGCTCATCCTGGCCGACAGCGGCCAGGGCATCGGCTTCCGTCAATGCGTCCTCCACGAACGCGCCGTGCTGCTTCGCTTCGGCCTGGCTGACCTCGGCCCATATCCGTTTCACCTGGGCCGCACTGTACCCGGCCAGCTCGGCGGTCTTGTTGATGCTGTAGCCGGACTTGCGCAGCGCGACAACTTGGGCGCGGCGCTTCGGATCAGCACGGCGGCCCTTGTACCGCCCGGCCTGGCGGGCCAACTCAATGCCTTGGCGCTGGCGTTCGCGCCTGTCCTCGTAGTCGTCGCGGGCCATCTGCAAGGCCAGGCGAAAAAGCATGATCTGCACGGCTTCCAGCACGATCTTGGCGACGCCCTGGGCCTCGGCCGCCAGGTCGGATAGATCGACCACGCCAGGGACGGCCAGGCGTGCGCCTTTGGCCTGTATCGAGGCCACCAGGCGCTCGGCCTCGGGCAAAGGTAGGCGGCTGATGCGGTCGATCTTCTCGGCAATGACCACCTCGCCGGGCTGTAGGTCGCCGATCATGCGCAGCAGCTCAGGCCGGTCGGCGCGTGCGCCGGATGCCTTCTCACGGTAGATGCCGGCGACGTAGTAGCCGGCGGCCTTCGCGGCCGTAGTGATCGCCTCTTGGCGTTCCAAGTCCTGCGCGTCGGTGCTGACGCGCAGATAGACCCGCGCCACCATCGGCGCGGCTACTGGCTTCGTCCTGCGCATACTTGCGGGCTCCTTTGGGCATACTCAAATGCACCCATCTTAAACTGGCAGGCCAATTTATCACATATCGATCTAAATGCGCCTAGCTCATTTTTACAGCTTAAATGAGCTATTGAGCACACTCCATATTTCGACTATTATTGAAACATGGAAACGATAAATGCTGTAGCCGCCCTGGCGGCCATCGCTCAAGAATCGCGCCTCGCGGTGTTCCGGCTTCTCGTCCAGGCCGGCCCCGCCGGCATGGCCGCCGGAAAAATCAGCGAAGCGGCCGGCATCCCGCCGTCTTCGCTATCCTTCCACCTGAAAGAGCTGGCACACGCCGGCATGGTCACGTCGCGGCAAGAAGGCCGATTTGTGATCTACGAGGCGAACTTTTCGACGGCCACTAACCTGGTGGCCTTTCTCACGGAAAACTGCTGCGGCGGCCAGGTGTGCAACCTGTCTTGCACCACGGAAGCCGGGAAGGTGTTGGCATGAGACTTCGCCATCTTTCCGACCCCGATTCTTTGCCCGCTTTGGACAAATCCTTTGCCATCGAGCGCCCGGCGCTCGGGCTGGCACCCGACGCCCCGCCGGTGCGTATCCTGCTGCTGTATGGCTCGCTGCGCGCCCGCTCGTTCTCACGGCTGGCCGTCGAGGAAGCGGCCCGGCTGCTGCAATTCTTTGGCGCAGAAACACGCATCTTCGACCCGTCCGATTTGCCGTTGCCCGATCAAGTGCAAAGCGACGATCACCCGGCCGTCAAGGAGCTGCGCGCCCTGTCCGAGTGGTCAGAGGGACAAGTCTGGTGCAGCCCGGAACGCCACGGTCAGATTACCAGTGTCATGAAGGCGCAGATTGACCATCTGCCGCTTGAAATGGCCGGCATCCGGCCGACCCAAGGCCGCACCCTGGCCGTGATGCAGGTATCCGGCGGCTCGCAGAGCTTCAACGCCGTGAACACCTTGCGTCTGCTCGGCCGCTGGATGCGAATGTTCACCATTCCGAACCAGTCGAGTATCGCCAAAGCGTTCCAAGAGTTCGACGCGGCGGGCCGCATGAAGCCCTCGCCGTACTACGACCGAATAGCCGATGTGATGGAAGAACTGGTGCGCTTCACGGCGCTGGTACGGCCGCACCGTGAAGCACTGACAGACCGCTATTCCGAACGGAAAGCGGCCGGCCACGTCATCGACGAGGCCACCGATCTTTCATCCATCGCCATTGCTCCCCAGCCACTACCAGAAAGCGAAACATCATGACCGAAAGAATCTATAACGTCCTCATCCTCTGCACCGGCAATTCGGCGCGCAGCATCATGGCCGAAGCTCTCATCAACACGATGGGGCAAGGGCGCTTCCGCGCCTACAGCGCCGGCAGTCACCCAACCGGCAAGGTCAATCCCTTCGCCGTCGAAAAGGTGGAGTCGGTGAATTACCCGACCGAGAATCTGCGCAGCAAGAGCTGGGACGAGTACGCCACGCCCGACGCACCGAAGATGGACTTCATCATCACCGTCTGCGACAACGCCGCCGGCGAAATGTGTCCGGTGTGGCCTGGTCAGCCGATCTCGGCGCATTGGGGATTTGAAGACCCGGCCGCCGTCGAAGGCACTGACGCCGAGAAGCGCCGGGCCTTCGAACAAACCTTCCGGCACATGATGAACCGCGTCCGCCTGTTCGTGAATCTGCCTCTCAAAATGCTTGACCAGACGGCCATCAAGCGCGAGCTGGCGAACATCGGCAAGACCGAGCAGGAAGCATGAGCGCCGGCGCACAGGCCATCGCCGCGAAGCCGCGCCAGGCCCCGATGAGCGGCTTCGAGCGTTACCTGACGCTGTGGGTGGCCCTGTGCATCGTCGCCGGTGTTGCGCTCGGCCAGGGCCTTCCTGACGTGTTCCAGGCCATAGGCCGCATGGAAGTGGCCCAGGTCAATTTGCCGGTGGGCCTGCTGATTTGGGTAATGATCGTCCCGATGCTGGTCAAGATCGACTTCGGGGCGCTGCACCAGGTCAAAGAGCATTGGCGCGGCATCGGCGTCACGCTGTTCGTGAATTGGGCCGTCAAGCCATTCTCGATGGCCCTGCTGGGGTGGCTGTTCATCCGACAAGTGTTCGCTCCGTTCCTGCCGGCCGATCAACTGGACAGCTACATCGCGGGCTTGATCTTGCTGGCCGCCGCGCCCTGCACGGCAATGGTGTTCGTGTGGAGCCGCCTTACCAACGGCGACCCGCTTTTCACGCTCTCGCAAGTGGCTCTGAACGACGCCATCATGATCGTGGCCTTCGCGCCCATCGTCGGCCTGCTGCTGGGCATGTCCTCGATCTCGGTGCCTTGGGACACGCTGCTGATTTCGGTCGTGCTCTACATCATCGTGCCGGTGATCCTGGCGCAGCTCTTGCGGCGGCATCTGCTCAAGCAAGGACAGGCCGCCTTTGAACGGGCCATGCAGAAGATCGGGCCGTGGTCGATGGCCGCGCTGCTGCTGACGTTGGTTCTACTGTTCGCCTTCCAGGGCGAGGCCATCATCCGGCAGCCGTTAGTGATCGCCATGCTAGCCGTGCCGATCTTGATTCAAGTGTTCTTCAATTCCGGGTTAGCCTACTGGCTGAACAAGCGGGCGGGGGAAAAGCACTCTGTCGCCTGTCCTTCGGCCCTGATCGGTGCCAGCAACTTCTTCGAGCTGGCCGTGGCGGCCGCCATCAGCTTGTTCGGTCTGCACTCCGGCGCTGCATTGGCAACCGTGGTCGGCGTCCTGGTCGAAGTGCCGGTGATGCTGCTGGTCGTGCGCGTGGTGAATCGCTCGAAGAGCTGGTACGAACGAGGTTGAACATGAGTAGGAAAAAACTGAGGAAATGATTGCAGATTGCCGCGCCGGCCGCTTCCTGGCGCATTCGATCACTGACCTGGAACACCTAGTATCCATGCTTGCTGAGGTCGCCCGATGACAGACCCAAAGAACCTAGAGAACAGGCTGCATGAGAAGGCCGACCCGGCCCGCGCCGTTTCCACTGGTCGGGTGCGCTACACACTGGCCGAACTACTGGCCGACGCGGAAGCATCCGGGGCTTACCCGCTGCCGCCGGAGGAACGCGAATGGATGGATGCGCCGTCTGTGGGTCGGGAATGGCCAAACAGTGAAGATTGAAAAAGGCGGCCAGTTCGAGTGGCCGCCCTTTCGTCATTAGCTGCACGCTTGGCGCAAGGCGTTCATTGCTTCTTGAAAATCAGCCTGTGTCGCCCGGCCCGTTTCAGCTTGGTAGTACACCACCATAAAAGCATTAGCGACGGCTTCGGCCAATGGCCCAAGGCTCCGCGCTTCCGCTTGGTTGATGTACTCCAAAGAAGAAAGAATAGCCGCTGCTTGATGCACTGCTTGCCCTGGTTCGATAATATGTTGTGTTGTCATAATTCACCTCTCCAGTAGGTGTTGATTGAAAGTGCCGGGCTGGTTGTGGCCAGCCCGGTGCGCCTACAGGTACAGCCCCGCCGCCTCCGCGAATGCTGACCGCTCATTCCTGCCGCCATTAACCTCAATACTTATCGGCTTAGTTTCGCTCTCTCTCATAGGGTCTGGCCGTGATACAAAAGCGGCTGTTTCTGTCTCTGCATCGACCTCGGTCGATTGATCACCCAGCGGCGAAATAAATACCTGGCTGACTTCTTCCCTTGGCGCTTCATCCAGGGCCGCCAATGCGGCCATGTATGTTGATGTCGTCATCGTGCTAACTCCTGACTTCGTTACTATCTGGGCCAGAATCGGCGCCCAAGCTATTGCCCTCGAACTGGCCAGATTGGCTTGCTTCTTTCGGCTCCATGCTTTCGCGTATCGAAGCAGCCAGTTTTCCGCCTGTGGTTTCGCTCACTCGCTCCTGGAATCCCTGCTTCACTTGAGAGCCGACACCCTTGGCTAACTCGGAGGCCGTGCCTGTGGCCAGCTTCGCGGCCTTGGCAAAGCCGCCACCGCTTGAGCTACTGCCGCTGTCACCAAAGCCAGCCGCTTGGGCGAATGGGCTACTGCCAGCAGTACCCGCTTCACCACCACCGTTTCCGCCACTGCTGACAACTGACCCCATGCTGGACATGTCACCGCCGGTTTCCATACTCGCTGATGCTTTCTGAAAAGCCGCTTGGAGTGCACTTGCACCTCCGGCTGCACCGGCTGCGGCACCCATAACCGCTTTACCTGCCAGGGCAGCGCCGCCAGTTGCCATACTGGCCGCCGTCACCGCCGCCCCAACTGCCGCACCCGCACCGAAGTTTCCAATTCCACCGGCTGCGCCAATACCACCACCAGACACAAGACCAGAAATCATCGGCGGAACTTTGTTGACCAAGAAAAGCAAGATGACCGATATAACCAACATCACGGCCAGTTCCTGGGATGCCATGTTCTCGCTGATTTGCGTGTAGTAGTGATTGATGAACTCTTTGCCAATCGCAACCAGAAGCACCATTGCCATAAGCTGTGCGGCCAGGCCCAGCACGGTCTTGTAGTAATTGATCGCCATGTCGGAAGTCCAACGACTTCCACCAAAGCCAAGGAAGAACACACCGGCATACAACAGAATCCAGGCTGATGCGAGCAACAGCAACAGGTTGACCGCAATCAACGCCAGGACAAACAAAACAGCCAGGGCCATTAGCTCCATGACCAGAGCAGTTGCCATCTGCCGCCATCCCAGCTCCGAGGTGGCCTGTACTGTGCGGTTGTATAACTCGAAACCAAGATCAAGGATGCTGGAGGGCCCAAGATTGCTATTGGAAAGTCCCCCCGCCTGCGCGCCCAGAGTTTGCAATGACTGAACAATCGTACCGGCGATATTCATGCCCTGGTTCGCATTCGTCAGCAACCACCAGAAAAAGCCGGTGAAGATCGTGAAGCGAACGAACTCCGCGAAGAACTCGCCAATGTCGGCCTTGCGCAAAGCCATCATGCCGAATGTCCAGACCATCGAAATCACAACCAGCGTCCAGAACAAACGCGATGCAGCGGACTCAATAGCTGGCCCCCATGTTGCGGCAGCATCATGAAAACGCTTGAGCACATCATTCATAACACCGCTGCTACTTAGCTCCTGCGCCATTGCAGGTTCAGCCAGCACCATTGTGGCGACCATCATCAAGCCACCTAGAGCAATTTTCTTTCTCATGGCGACCACCTCAATAATCATCTTTAGGGCTGGGCTTGAACTCCCACTGACGCATCTGCTTGGCCTTCTGGAATGCTCTGCATTCCTCGGTAAAGGCCTCTCGGTTCGCTTCGCTGCGCATTTCATTCAGTGCTGCCTGGAACGCATCGGGGGCACACGTCGCCGCATTTGGTTCGGGCATCCTTTCCTGTTCACATCCAGCCAACAACAGCAACGTAGCCGCGGTAGTAAAAAAGATTTTTTTCATCTCACCGCCTCCCTAGTAGTTGTCTGCCGGACTCGGGCGAAACGTCCAGGTACGCATTTGCTCGGCCCTGGCATCACCTCGCGCCTCGGCATCGAGTTCTGCTGCAATCCGGGCTGCCTCCGCGTTGTGTTGGGCGGTCAACATGGTGCGAATCTGCAAGAGCTGATTGGCCTGCTGGCTGGCGAGCTGGTTGGCGTAGCCGATGGCCTGTAGCTGGCCAGTTGCACCCTGGGCCGCGCCTTGCAGCCGCTCCAGGGTACGGGCGTCATCCTTCAAAGCCTTTTGCTGGTCGGCAACGGTCTGGAACAGGGCATCGTTGGCCTTCTTTTGCGACTCTGACGCCAGGCGGCGGTTCTCTTCCATCGCTGCCTTTTCGGCCGGCGTGCATCCGCCGCTGCCGTTGAAGCATGGCGAGCTGCGGTAATAGGCCACGTCCTGAAACTTGGCCAGGTAACGATCCAGGCTGCCTAGCTGGTTCTCGTAATAGGCCAGCGTGTTTTGCGCGGCAATCAGCCGGTTGATCGTAGTCTGCGCCTGATCCCAGATATACGCGGCTGGGGCCATCGTGTTCTGGAGCTGATTTTCGTACTGCTGCAACTGGGTCTGGTACTGCTCAATCTGCTTGAGCGTCTGCGCCACCGACTCGATGGCCGTCATGATGTTCTGGGCCAGGTTGCCGCCGTCGATGACGGGGATACCAGCTTGCACAGGGGCGGTGGTAGTGGTGATAAAGCCGGTTGCGAGTGCAACGGCTAGAGCGGTTTTTTTAGCCGCTAAAATTTTGGACTTCATGGTCGTACTCCGTCGATGAAAAGAAGGCATTGCCTTGACCAAGCGTTGTGCTTGTTCTCGGCAACGTTTCATCGAAGAGCTACGCCACTAGCTGATCGGTATTGCCCTTGGCGCTGAGGCCCGGACTTACAAACGTAAAACTACTCTGTTTTTTTATCGCTTTCGGACAAGCCAACTTCCCGGCCAATCTCTTCAAGCTCTAGCGGCTGTACTGCCGCCGTCAGTATTTCGCGTATTTCCGCGTCGGTGCTCCTATCGTTGAGCGCTGCTCGAACTTTCAACGCACGGTGCACCTCGGCGGGTAAATTCCTGATAAGCACATTTGCCATATCAATACCCTTTTGGTGTACCCGACAACCATGCTATCAAAGATATTAAAAATAGCAAGACCTATACTCTTGCAACCGGCGGTAGCCGATCAGCCCCGCAGGGCAGGATTCCCGTTGAGTGCCCCCGGCGCGAATAAGGGACAGTGAAGATAGATAACCGGCTTGCCGGTTAGCTAACTTCACCCATCCTGCCCGCATTTCACCCACTATTGAAAATCTAGCGCATATCGAACGTAAAGCGTTTTATCGTCAAACAAACACCGATTCTTGGCAACATAACCGTAATCGTCACCAAATCGGCCTGCAATCGACATAGTCGCTTCAAAATCGCTGCTCAATCGGCTTTAAATCGGAACCTAAAATGCCAACAATCGACACAAACCATTCGCCCCGATGGGGCGAGTTGGACGCCAAAAAAGAAGGGCATAACCCGCCCCTCAAGTGTCAATGAACACAAGAAATTTGCCTCCCCTCCCGTCATACCACTAAGGCGACGTATTGATACTTGAGGGGCAACCTTTCCTGATGTTGACACCTTCACGCAGGTTACTGGTTATGGGCGTCCAACACACACGGCTCATTCCTGCTTGGTAATAATAAGAATAATAATCTTCTTATTATTCTTACCGAACGAATGGGCACTGCTTAGCCATTTCACGTTTCGAGCCAAGGTTTCAGTACAGATAACTACAAGTGCACACAGCGGCCCTCCAGCACCGTTAGACGCAGATTCTGCTTCAGCTCATGGAATAAGGGACTCCGGGTTGTTTTCCCCTCTCACAAGGCGTTTCAGCGGCCACTGAAGCCGCCTTCTCTTCTTGGCGTTAAACCATCGGCCTATGGCCGATTGATAAAGCCCGCCAGGGCTTTATTGGCAAGGTCAGAACGCGCCCTCAAGGCGCGAGCTGCACCGCGCATGATGGATTATCTTTAGATAATCTTGGATGGATTTCCCAAACTGCCCGCAAAGCAGCGCACCGTCTGGGTTTTCCAAATTGGGACGGGGAACGTTACGACGGCAGAAGGGGAGCGTTACGACGGTAACAAGGGAACGTTACGACGGTAAACGGGTGCAGTTGCCGTGGGGCCAGGCCTCTTGATCTCCCATTTTCCCTTGGCGTATTCGTTCACTACCCAACCCACGGCGGCAAGTTCGGCCAGTGCCTTCCGGGCAGTCTGACGGCGTTTTTTCATAGCTTCGGCATTGGCTTCATCTGGCCAGACATAGCCGCAAAGCGTGTCCAGTTCCACGCGCCCGGATTTGCCGGGGTCGATCCAGCCGCATAGCCGTTGGTGCATCAGCCGTGCCGGATCAGTCTGTAGCACCCGCACTTCCGCCATGTCGATACGGGCATATGGACGATGCCCCAGGATCGCTTCGGCAATACGCGGATTCAGGGCAACCCATAGCCTGCCGTCCGTCTCGTCAAAAGCATGACTCATCAGGTGGAACGCGGCTTGCCGCCGTCCCTTCGTCACAAGGATGGTGACGTTCGACATGCGCAGCAGGCTGGCTTTGAGCGCCTTGATGTTGTCGCCGCTATCCGTCATGCCCGTTTCTGAGAGCAGTTTGGTCAGGCTCTCACGAACCACCAAGCCGTCTTGCTCAATGGCTTCGAAACGGGGTTCAAGGAATAGCCGTAGCTGTCGCCCCGTCTCACTGGTCGGTTCCGGGGTTAGCAAGATGCCGTTCGGGCCGCCAAGGGCCACGATGCCTTGCAAAAGACGCATATCATCGGCCCCGAGAGGTTCGAATCCGACGAAACGCATGGATTCGTCCTCGCCAAAGGTGTAGGTCACGTCCAGCTTGCAGCGTTTGCGATCGCCACGCTTGAGGCTGCGGAACAGGCCAGGTGCCAAACAGTGCGCGGGATCATGTCGGACGTGGGTCAGGTCATGCTTAGGCTTCTTCACGCTGTCTCCTTTTCACCTTGCACTGCCGCTCCAGTACAGCAGGCTTCAACACGCCGCCGTCGTGCCGTCTAAACCAGAGTTCTTGAAAAGGTGCGCCATAGTTGGCCTTGCTGACGCCAAAGCGGACAAAATACCCACGCTGACAATCATCGACCCCCAGTATCTCGGCCTCGCCTTGCGTCATGCCGGATAGGTACGATTGCCAACGGATGTTATCAACCAGTACGGACGATCCACGACTGGCCTGCTGTTGATCGCCCGACCCCATCATGGCTGCGCTTTTACTCGCGTGGTGCAGAAACACAATGGAGCAGCCTGTATCAGCGGCTATGGCCTCCATGTGCCCAACAACCTGCGCCATCGGCCCGCTAGCGTTCTCCTCCTCAATGTGGAAGCGCCGCAAAGTGTCCAAGATCATCAAGCGACGACCTTCAGCGGCTCGTTTGAGAGCATCGAACCAGCTAGCAGCCATGATGTTTGGGCATTTACCGATCAAGGGTTCAATGAGCAAACCATCAGCCACGGCTTGCCGTTCCGCTGCGCTGAGGTGTGCCCCAAGGGCGTGCAGACGATGGTGAATAGCGGCCGGTGGATCTTCAGCAGGCAGATAGACCACTTGCCCGGTGGGAAACTCGCCTATTTCAAGTAAATCAGGCCCGCCTGCAATCTGTGCAGCCAATTGAAGGGCCAACATGGATTTACCAGCCCCACCAGGCGACACAAGAGCACCAACAGTGCCAGCAACCATATTAGGCAGAACATAATCAATGGGTGGCGGCAATTCCGTGAAAGCCGCCATAAGATCAAGAGCCATATAACTAGCCCTCTATAGGGCCAGGTCGCGCAGCTTGATCACCCGATGATTTACGTGCCTCAATCCACTCTTCGACCTCTGACAAATCCCAGGCGACATTTCTACTGGTTAACGCGATACGGCGTGGAAAATCCCCTCGCTGCTCCAGGTTATAAATTGTTCGTGTCGAAAGCGGGATCATCTCCAGGAGCTTCTTCCTGTTGATGAGGGTCTTTATATTTTGCATGGGTCAATACCTCTCAAATGAATAGTTGCTATTCATCGAGTAGCTGCGCGAAGCAGCTAATCGGTAATTGACCTGCCCGATGCCAATGGCGGCCTTATTTATAAATTCACGGCATCAACTTCAATGCTATCAAAGATAGCAAAAACATCAACCCTTACTGCCTCCCGAAGTCCACTCATCAATCATATCGGCCCAATCCTGCAACATCGCCGCCCGCTGCTCGCGGTACTCAGCCTTGTTGTAGACAGCCCTCACGCCCTTCTGCTCGTGCGCCAGGCACTTCTCGATCCAGTCGGTGTTGTAGCCGGCCTCATGCAACAGCGTGCTGGCTGTGCGCCGCAAATCATGCGGTCCGAACTTGGTAAGTGACTTCCCATCTTTCTGCGCCGCCTTGTAAGTCAGCGTCAGCACCTGGTTAAGTGTGGCAGCGCTCATCGGCGCATCCGAGTCGTACCGTGATGGCAAAACGAAGTCGGAACCACCGGCAAAGGTTTTCATGGCAATGAAAATATCCAGAGCCTGCTGGGACAGAAATACCAGGTGCGGGTTACGGCGTTTCATCCGCTCCTTTGGAATCGTCCACAACGCTTCGCTGAAATTGATCTCGCTCCAGGTCGCATTGGTCAGCTCGCTCTTGCGCACCATCGTCAGCAATAACAGCTTGGCCGCCGCACGGTTTGTTGGGCTTGTGCCCACTCGCTCCATGTACTGGTACATCAGCCCAATTTCTTCTGGCGTCAACGCTCGGTCACGTGGCTCGAATCGAGCGATGCTTGTTGGGCGCACCAGTTCTGCCGGGTTTTCGACCTTCTGCCCACGCTCGATGGCCCAGCGAAATACCTGCAACACGATTTCACGCACATGAACGGCGGTGGCCGGTGCGCCTCGCTCAACAATGGCATCAGCCAGCGCCCGCAAGTCTTCGTGGGTGATCTCCACCAGCTTCTGATTGCTGAATTTCGGCTTCAGCTCACGCTCATAAACCGAGCGGCGCATATCGCGGGTGGAGTCGGCCATCTGGTAGCCACGCAGCCACTTCTCCGCCCAGGCACCGAACGTCTCTGCATCTTTCACCCGCGCCTTGTCTCGGGCTTTCTCCTTGGCCGGCGACTTGCCCGCCGCAACCATCTTCTTGGCGTCACCCAACAGCTCGCGGGCTTCGGCCAGGGTGATGCCACCGACACCATAACGCCCAAAGGTGATGGTCTCCTGCCGACCGTTGATTGAGTAGTTGTAACGGAACGAGATGGAGCCGGCTGGAGTCACTGCCACATAGAGACCTTCCCGGTCATTCACTTTGTAGAGTTTGTCCCTGGGCTTGAGATTGCGCAGCTTGGTATCGGTCAGCATGTACCTTGTCCTTCTTCGTCTCCGATACCATGCTGAAAAAATCTCGAATTTATCGTATTTTTTCTTACGAAACAGTAACTTATAGAATATTAATACCATGAACACACAAAAGAACGCAGCATGGTATCGGCATCAATCATGGCATCGCCAAACCATAATACCAGCTTTAATGCCATGCTCAAACGGTGCTTGGCGCTTCCTCCCGTTGCCAGATCGTGCCAAACACAAACAAAAAAAAGCCCGCAATTACGCGGGCTTAGCGGCATTTCATGCCATCAGGTGCCTGGCTGTGCCAGACGCGGAATCATTCCCACTCAATCGTCGCCGGCGGCTTGCTCGACACGTCGTACACCACCCGATTGATCCCGCGCACTTCATTGATGATCCGCGACGAAACGCGAGCCAACAACGGATGCGGCAGCGGCGCCCAATCAGCGGTCATGAAGTCAAACGTCTGCACGGCGCGCAGCGCAACCACGTACTCATACGTGCGGCCATCGCCCATGACGCCCACCGACTTCACCGGCAGGAACACGGCAAACGCTTGCGAGGTCAGTTCGTACCAGGTCAGGCCGCTGGCCTCGTCCTTGGTGTTGCGCAGCTCTTCGATGAAGATCGCGTCGGCACGGCGCAGCAGTTCGGCATATTCATGCTTCACTTCGCCCAGGATGCGCACGCCGAGGCCCGGACCGGGGAACGGGTGGCGGTAGACCATCTGCGGCGGCAGGCCCAGTGCCACGCCCAGTTCGCGGACTTCGTCCTTGAAGAGTTCGCGCAGGGGTTCCAGCAGTTGCAGGTTCAGCGTGTCCGGCAGGCCGCCCACGTTGTGGTGCGACTTGATGGAGGTGGCCTTGCCCGTCTTGGCGCCGGCGGATTCGATGACGTCGGGGTAGATCGTGCCCTGGGCCAGCCACTTGGCGCTCTTTTGCTTGCCGGCTTGTTCCTGGAAGACTTCGACGAATTCGCGGCCGATGATCTTGCGCTTGGCTTCGGGGTCGGCAACGCCGGCCAGCTTGCCCATGAATTGCGCGGTGGCGTCGACGTGAATGATCTTCACGCCCATGTTTTCGGCGAAGGTCTGCATGACCTGCTTGCCTTCGTCCAGGCGCAAGAGGCCGTGGTCGACGAAGACGCAGGTGAGCTGGTCGCCGATGGCCTTGTGGATCAACGCGGCGGCAACCGAGGAATCCACGCCGCCGGACAGGCCGAGGATGACTTCGTCGGTGCCGACTTGCTCGCGGATGCGGGCGACGGCCTCCGACACGTAGTCGGGCATGTTCCAGTCGCCCGAGCACTCGCAGATCTCGTTCACGAAGCGGGCCAGCATGGCCTTGCCTTGAACGGTGTGCGTGACTTCGGGGTGGAACTGGACGGCGTAGAAGCGGCGGTCTTCGTCGGCCATGCCGGCGATCGGGCAGGACGGCGTGGACGCCATCAGCTTGAAGCCCGGGGGCAGCTCGGTGACCTTGTCGCCGTGGCTCATCCAGACCTTGAGCATGCCGTGGCCTTCAGGTGTGCTGAAGTCTTCCAGGCCCTCCAGCAGCTTGGTGTGGCCGTGGGCGCGGACCTCGGCGTAGCCGAATTCGCGGTGGTCAGAGAAGCTGACCACGCCGCCCAGTTGCTGCGCCATGGACTGCATGCCGTAGCAGATGCCCAGCACGGGCACGCCCAGCTCGAACACGGCGTGCGGGACGCGCATGGAGCCCTCTTCGTAGGCCGAAGCGTGGCTGCCGGACAGGATGATGCCCTTCAGACCCTGCGCCATCTGATCGCGCACGAAGGCGTCATCGACGTCGCCAGGGTGGACTTCGGAATAGACGCCGGCCTCGCGGACGCGGCGGGCGATCAGCTGCGTGACTTGCGAACCGTAGTCGAGGATAAGAATGCGCTGGTGCATGGAGACTCTACCCGTTGGAAATAAAACCGCACCGGCAGACCCGCTGATCGTTGCGGTTCTGCCGGTGCGTGATGCATGACATTGTAGTTGACTGTGCGGATCAGTCGGCGCGGTAGTTGGGCGCTTCCTTGGTGATCTGCACGTCGTGCACGTGGGACTCGCGAACGCCCGCGGAGGTGATCTCCACGAACTCGGCCTTGGTGCGCATGTCGTCGATGGTGGCGGCGCCGCAGTAGCCCATGGAGGCGCGGATGCCGCCGACCAGTTGGTAAATGATGGCGAGCACGCTGCCCTTGTAGGGCACGCGGCCTTCGATGCCTTCGGGGACCAGCTTGTCGGCGTTGTTGGCCGGGTCCTGGAAGTAGCGGTCGGCCGAGCCTTCCGTCATGGCGCCCAGGCTGCCCATGCCGCGGTACGACTTGTACGACCGGCCTTGGAACAGCACGACTTCGCCGGGGGCTTCTTCGGTGCCGGCGAACATGCCGCCCATCATGCACGAGAACGCGCCGGCGGCCAGCGCCTTGGCGACGTCGCCCGAGTAGCGGATGCCGCCGTCGGCGATGAGCGGAACGCCCGTGCCTTCCAGCGCCTTGGCGACTTGCGAGATGGCATGGATTTGCGGCACGCCAACACCGGCCACGATACGCGTGGTGCAGATGGAGCCGGGGCCGATGCCGACCTTGACGCCGTCGGCGCCGTATTCGACCAGTGCGCGCGCGGCGGCTGCGGTGGCGATGTTGCCGCCGATGACTTCAACCTTGGGGTAGTTCTGCTTGACCCAGCGCACGCCTTCGAGCACGCCCTTGGAGTGGCCGTGCGCGGTGTCGACGATCAGGACGTCGACGCCGGCGGCGACCAGCTTTTCCACGCGTTCTTCGGTGTTGCCGCCCACGCCCACGGCCGCGCCAACGCGCAGCTGGCCTTGGCCGTCCTTGCTGGCCATCGGGTGTTCGGTGTTCTTGACGATGTCCTTGACGGTGGCCAGGCCACGCAGTTCAAAGCCGTCGTTCACGATCAGCACGCGTTCCAGACGGTGCTTGTGCATCAGGGCCTGCGCTTCGTCGAGCGTGGCGCCTTCCTTCATGGTGACCAGGCGTTCCTGCGGCGTCATGATGTTGCGCAGGGGCTGATCCAGGTTTTCTTCGAAGCGCAGATCGCGGTTGGTGACGATGCCGACCAGCTTGCGGCCTTCGACGACCGGCAGGCCCGAGATGCCATGCTGGCGCTGCAACGCAATGGCGTCGCGCACTTTCATCTGGGGGGTGACGGTGACCGGATCGATCACGATGCCGAATTCGTGGCGCTTGACGCGAGCCACTTCACGCGCTTGGGCGTCGGCGGAGAGATTCTTGTGAATGATCCCGATGCCACCCTCTTGCGCCATGGCGATGGCCAGACGCGATTCGGTGACGGTGTCCATGGCGGCGGACACGAGGGGGATATTCAGGCTGATGTTGCGAGTCAGGCGCGTGGCCAGGGAGGTGTCGCGCGGCAACACCTCGGAATACGCAGGCACCAACAACACATCGTCGAAGGTGAGCGCTTTTTGTACGAGACGCATGGGTAACTCCGGGCGCAAAGCAAGATTATACGCCGCCAGCCTGATTTGACTAGGTGTTAACCATAGGTCGAGGTGGATATTTATGACACCGCAACGACACGACAACCTGAGTGACTTATTTTTACCCGGATCATATTGACAGGGAATTTTGACTGGGTAATAATCCAAACCATAAATTTACCCGGACAAAAAAATGATTCCGAACCCTTCCGACTCTCATACCGCCTTCGAAGGCCATCGGCTCTTGGCGGCGGGCTCGCTGGCCGACGTGGCGCTGGCGGTCAAGCAGGCGCTGGCCGCGCGCCGTAATGACGCCGTGCTGGTGTTCCAGGATTCGACAGGCAAGCAGGTCGATCTGGACGTAAGCGGTGATGATGCGCAGATTGCTGACCGGTATGCCCGGACGGACACTGCCGCCCCGCTGATTCAAGACATGCCGCCCGACGAGGCGCCGCGCGGCCGGGGCCGCCCGAAACTGGGCGTGGTGCCGCGCGAGGTGACCCTCTTGCCGCGACATTGGGATTGGCTGGCCGCCCAACCAGGTGGCGCTTCGGTGGCGCTGCGCAAACTGGTGGAGCAGGCCCGCCGCGATAACGAGGCGCAGGACGCGCGACGCCATCGCCAGGAGGCGGCGTACCGGTTCATGACCAGTGTCGCGGGCAACCTGCCTGGTTTCGAGGAAGCCACGCGCGCGCTCTACGCGAACGATCGCGACGCCTTCGCGCGGCACGTGGGGCAATGGCCGCAGGACGTGCGGCGCTATGCAATGGCGCTGGCGTGGGACGCTGCCCAAGCGCCGGCCGAAAATGTTTGAACCCGGCGGCGGGCGGCCCAACGCCAATCGGCGCCGCCGCGCGCGGCAAACTACAGCGCATGCCGAAGGCACGCCCCGCAACCATCCGGCCTGATTTATGAGGTATGTTCCTGGAACACCCGACGGAACCCGACGATGCAGTCCGACGAAAACTACCTCCTTTACGACGGCGATTGCCCCTTCTGCTCAAACTACGTGCGGATGATGCGGCTACGCAAGGCCGCCGGGCCCATCGCCATGCTGAACATGCGCGACCATCCCGAACTGGCCGCGCATCATCGCGCGCAAGGCTACGACCTGAATCAGGGCATGCTCCTGCACCTGGACGGCCGCGATTACTGGGGCGCCGACGCGATCCACCGGCTGGCGTTACTCAGCACCGGCAGCGATGTGTTCAACCGCCTCAATGCCGCCATCTTCAGCAACGCCTGCCTGTCCAAGGCGTTGTATCCCTTCATGCGCACAGGCCGCAGTTTGACGCTGACCTTGCTGGGCAAGAAAAAAATGCCTTGATGCACTGACCGCGCAACACGCGCAATGGGGCTCCGCTTGATCGATAAGCGCCCCGTGCGCCGCGAGCCATGCGCCTGCCGGCCTCGCTCTCCTTAGCCACTCAACGCGGAATTGACTTGATGATCTACATCCTTGGCGCCCTGCTTCTCGCATGTACGCTGGCCGCGGCCGTTTATCGCCGCATGCAGCGCAGGCCCGAAGACGCCGGCCGCATCATGTCGCGCGACATGCTGGCGGGCGCTGCGATCTTTGCATTCGTGGGGCCGGCCGTCGGCATGCAGGTCATCGCCGTGACCACCGCCATCGCCTCGCAGGACCCAGAGTTGCTCCTGTTTGGCCTCTACGGATTGCCGTGGGCCTATATTTTTGGCGGAGTTCCGGCGCTGTTCTGCGGAATGACCGCGGGCGCGCTCAAACCTGTCGCGCCGAACTGGGTCGCAATCCTGCGCATGGGGCTCATTGGCGCGGCGTATGCGTTCATCTTCCTGATGACGTTCGGCACGAACGACCGGACACTTGAATCCCTGGGCTTTCCGCTGTTCATGGGCGCCCTGCCCGCTGCGGTGGCCGGACTGTTGTGCGCGCGGGTGCTCTACGGCAAGCCGGTGGCGGTGCGCTAGCCGGCTCAGCGCCGGCAGCCAGGATTGCACGTCACTGCTTTGCCGTGCGCGCGAAGAAGAATCGCAGCATCTCGGCCGTGGCGTCCGGACCGGACCGGTCCGTGTACGAGCCCAGCTCCGATCCGCCAGCCCAGGCATGACCGGCGCCGTGAACATCCCAACGTTCGGCGACGATGCCTCCCGCCGCGTCGCGGTACACATGCCGGGTGCTGTGGCGCTTTTGTGCGGAGCCCGGCACGCGAACGGTCTCGACACGCACATCAGGGCCCACGCTGGCGGCGACCACGTTGTGGGCATTGGCCGGGTGCACGGTGGCGTCGCGGTCGCCATGAAAGACAATGACCGGCGCACCATCGTTGACGGGCACGGCCGTTTTCAGCCCCACGCCCTTCATGGCGGATAGCGCCGACGGAAGATCCGACGCCACGCCAGCAGCCAGCCCCGAATGCACGCCTGCCGCCGCATACAGGTCGGGATAGGCGCCGGCCAGAATCGCGGCCATGGCCCCGCCCGCCGACAGGCCGGCGACATACACGCGCGCCGGATCGATGTTGTGGGTGGCCATGACCTCGCGCGTCATGCCCGCCAGGATGGCGGGTTCACCGCGCCCTTGCTGCTGGTGGTTGTGCTTGAACCAGTTCCAGCACTTCTGGGGATTGGCATCGCGCGCTTGGACGGGATACAGCACATAGAAACCCTGTTCGCGGGCGGCGTCGTTCATGGCGGTGCCGGCCGCGAAATCGTCGGCGTCCTGGGTGCAGCCGTGCAGCATGACAACCAGAGGACGCGGCGCGCCCTCCGGGTTGGGCGGCACATACAGCTTGTATCCGCGCTGTCCGGACGCATTGCGAAATGATCCCGACGTGAACGTATCGCCGGAGACAGCGGCGGTGTGCGTGGGCCGGGCGGCTTCGTCGAACACGGGCCGGGCCGCACCAGACTCCCGGCCGGAATCGGGAACCTCCCAGGCCTCAACGTCGATGACGTCGGCATCGTCGTTGCTCGGCGCGGCAGCGGCCGGCAAGCCGCGCAGCGCAGCCTGGATCGCGGCGGTGGCAGCCGACAGATCGCCGGCTTGCGTAAGCTGGGTGGCCCGGTTCATGAGGTGCTGGAATTCAGGGTGCATTGAGTGACCTTTTTGCGGCGTGGACGATCAGCGGATGCGCTGACGCAAGGCGGCTTTGACGGCGGGGCTGGCATGCAGCGCCCCCAATACCGTTAGAGATTCGATCGTGGCAAGCGCGAGCTCGGGCGTGACATCGGAGGCGATGGTCGCCAGGCCAAGCACCCGGATCTGGAGCATTTCGCCCGCGGCTTGAACCGCCAGCAGCTCCTGGGCGGTGTAGTGCTGGATGCCAAGCACCAGCGTTTTACGGCTGACGGCCTGTCGCACCGCGTCGCCATGGGTGGCAAGTTGATTGCGGATCGCCGTGCGGATCAGGTCCGTACGGTTTGCATAGAACCCTTCCTGGACGAGCAGATCGATCTGGCCAAGGTCGACATAACCCAGGTTGATCGTGATCTTCTCGTCCGCAGGTTTGGGGGTGGAGGCGAGTTGTGAGGTGCGAGGCGGCATGGAACGAATCATAAACCATCCACTTGGATGGTCTATGGATGTTTCAACTTGATATATCCGCGTCGGCCCCGGTGACGCTGGCAAGGCGCGCGCCGCTCCGCTACTGTGGTCCTGAACCCCAGGGGATTCCTATGCCGCCACGGCTTGTTTCGGGCTTGCTCATGTCTGCTGCATGCGCCACCGCGGCCAGCGCACAGCCGGTCCCGCCCGACCTGCATGGCGCCCTGATCGTCTCGTCGACGTATCGCTACTACGCGTCGATCCTGTATGGCTCCGCCGCAGCGGCTCGCGGCGGCGCGCTCGCCGCTTGCCGCGAAGACGAGCCACGCGCCACCTGCGCG
This sequence comes from Achromobacter mucicolens, assembly GCF_902859725.1. Lineage (GTDB taxonomy): Bacteria > Pseudomonadota > Gammaproteobacteria > Burkholderiales > Burkholderiaceae_B > Achromobacter > Achromobacter mucicolens. The sequence goes on from NZ_CADIJP010000004.1 coordinate 46,243, forward strand.
GTGTATGCCAGTTTCAAGAACCAATGCGTGGCGGTGGCGGCGAACGGCGCGCAGCACGTTGTCGCCATTGGCGAGCATGCGTGGGACGGGCAGCGGACCGGGGATTACGTTCTGGGCCTGTGCCGCGACAAGACGGTATCCGAATGCAGGCTCGTGCTGACCGCGTGCTCGACCCAGGCGCAGCAGTTGCAGGATCAAGGCGCCCGCGCCGGCCACGACCGGGCGATGCCACAGGACTTCCAGGCCCAATACGCCGGCCCGTTTGACCAATGAACTACAGTCGGTCCCGTCAACGTTCACCCGAAAGGAACACATCATGGAAAATCCGTTTGGCGATGCCGACGAACCGTCCAGCGACCACAGGCAGTATCTGGTGCTGATTGCGGCATCCAAAGACAACGCCGCGCTGGCGCAGAAGATCCTGGAAAACATCAAGACCCATGTGGATGAACGCGCCGCGCCGTTGTGGATCGATGCGAAGGGAATCGGCGTGCTGGTGACGACGGAACTGGTCGCCTCCGAAATCTGGCGCGAGATGTTCCAGAAGGCGCCGGGCCAGGATTACGGTGACACCCGCAACCTGCTGATCCTGGAAATCGGCAAGGACTGGGCCGCCCGCCGGGACGACAAGATCGAACACTGGCTGGCCAGCCACGTCGGCGCGCCGCTGCCTGCGCCGAACCGCGCGAAGCGCCGGTAGCAACCAGACCGGCCCACGCCTGTCAGCCGCCGCGGACGGGCTGCGGGCTGTCCAGCTTGGCCACGCGCTGCAGGAACGCATCCAGCGCCGGGTTGTCGTGCTGCGCGTGCCACGCCAGGTACATGTCCGCATACAGATTGCGCTGGTCGATGGGCCGGAACACCACGCCTTCAAAGCGCAGTTCCCGCGCCGAATCCGGCACGATGCCCACGCCCAGCCCCGCGCGCACCAGCGCCAGCAGCGTATGCGTCTGCCCGGCGCGCTGCACGTACTGCGGCTGCACGTCCGCCAGGCCGAAGGCGCCCACGATGCGGTCATAGAAGTACTTTCCTTCCCGCGGCGAATACAGCACGAACGGCTGGCCTTGAAGCAACCGCAGGGGCACGGTCGTGTGTTCGCACAACGGCGAATCGGCGGGCAGCGCCAGGACCAGCGGTTCGCGTTCGACCAGGCGCGATTCGATGCCGGCCTGCTGCGGCACGCTGCGCGCCAGGATGGCATCCAGCTCATGGGCCAGCAGCAGACGGGCCAGTTCGGTGGTGACGGTTTCTCGAAGCTGGATCTCCACGCCCGCTAGCAGCTTGCGCGCCTGCACGATGAGCGACGGCATCAGGCGGTACGACGCCACGGCAGTAAATCCCAGCGTAATGTGGCCGGCCTCGCCGCCCGACGTGCGCCGCGCGGTGGCGGCCGCCTGTGCCGAAAACTCCAGCAGGTGGCGCGCATCGCGCAGAAAGCGCCGGCCCGCGGCGCTTAGCACGACCTGACGGCTATTGCGCTCGAACAGCGTGACGCCCAGATCCTGCTCCAGCAACTGAATTTGGCGCGATAGCGGGGGCTGCGTCATGCACAGCCGTTCGGCGGCGCGGCCGAAGTGCAGTTCCTCTGCCACCGCAATGAAGCATTCAAGCTGGCGGAATTCCATCGATTCAATCCTTGAATTGATTGATGCTATTTATAGCTCGAACGGATATCCATGGACAGGCCTCCCTATACTCGGCTGCAGGGCCGCCAGCCGGTCCTCCAAGCATCAGGAGCTTTACCCGCAGCACCATTTTTTGCGGCCTCGCCGCCATCAACGCCATAAAAGAGAAAATCCATGGAGACAAAGAACCCCGCCCGGATCCGCGTCCGGCTCCTCGCCGCGGCGCTGGCCCTGGCCGCCACCGTGGCCGTGCCCCACGCTGCCAGCGCCGCAGGCTATCCGGAACGCCCGATCAATCTCATCGTTCCCTTCTCGCCCGGCGGCGGCACCGACATCTCGGCGCGGTTGCTGGCCGCGGCCCTGGGTGAAAAATTCTCGTCGTCGGTGGTGGTGGACAACCGGCCGGGCGCCGGCGGCCAGATCGCCGCCGACCTGGTGGCCCGCTCGCAGCCCGACGGCTACACGCTGCTGTTCGCGAACTCGGGCATGCTGGCGATCAACCCCTGGATCTACAAGCTGCATTCCGACCCGGTGAAGGCGTTTGCGCCCGTATCGCTGTTTTCGGACCTGCCGTTTGTGCTGGTGGTGCCCGCCAGCCTGCCGGCCAAGAACGTCGCGGAACTGGTCACGCTGACCAAATCCCAGCCGGGCAAGCACACGTTTGCCAGCTCGGGCACGGGCGGCGCGCCCCATCTGTCCGGCGAAATCTTCCAAGAAGCCACGGGCGTGGACCTGGTGCACGTGCCCTACAAGGGCGGCGGCCCGGCCATGACCGACCTGATGGCCGGCCGCGTCGATATGCTGTTCGCCTCGGTCCTGGAGACCATGCCGTACGTGACGGCCGGCAAGCTGCGCGCGCTGGCCGTCACCGGTGCGACGCGCTCGCCCGCCATGCCGGACGTGCCCACCATCGACGAAGCCGGCGTCAAGAACGCGCAAAGCGGCTCGTGGACAGCGGTGCTGGCGCCTGCCGGCACGCCGCAGGCCGTGATCGACAAGCTTTCCGAGGCCATCCGCGCCGTCGCGGCCGATCCGGCCGTCAAGGCCAAGCTGGAATCGCAGGGCGCCGTGGCGCATGGCTCGACGCCAAAGGAACTGCAGGATCTGGCCGCCAGCGAGCGTGAACGTTATGGGCAGATAATCAAGTCCCGCAACATCCAGACCAACTGATTCCGGTCCCGGCCCGCTTCGGCGGGCCTTTCCTTCTAATTCGATAAGCCGTATCCATGACTGCATCCCTTCCCACTTGCGCCGCCGATCTGCTGATGGTCGGTCCCCTGCTGCCCGACCTGGTGGCCGACCTGGAATCGCGCTACCGCGTCCATCGCCTCTGGGAGGCCCAGGACAAGGCGGCGCTGCTGCGTGAGCACGGCGCCGCCATCCGCGGCATCGCTACCAGCGGCCGGTTTGGCGCGACGAAGGAACTGATCGACGCCCTGCCCGCGCTGGAAGGCATTTTCAGCTTTGGCGTGGGTTACGACACCATCGACATCGCGGCCGCCAAGGCACGCAACGTCGTCGTCACCAACACGCCCGGCGTGCTGGACGCCTGCGTGGCCGATACCGCGTTGGCCCTGATGCTGGCCGTCTCGCGCCGTATCGCCGAAGCCGACCGCTTCGTGCGCGCGGGCCGCTGGCCCTCCGAAGGATTCGGCCTGGGTTCGCGCATGACCGGCAAGCGCTGCGGCATCGTCGGCCTGGGCAACATCGGCCTTCAGATTGCCCGCCGCGCGCAGGCATTCGACATGGAAATTCTTTACACCAACCGCAAACCCCGCGCCGACGCGCCCGCGTCGTATCGCTATTGCCCGACTATCGTGGACCTGGCCTCGCAATGCGATTACCTGGTGCTGGCCGTGCCGGGCGGCAGCGCCACCCGGCACATGGTGAATGCGCAGGTGCTGGATGCGCTGGGCGCCGACGGCTGGCTGATCAACATTGCGCGCGGCACGGTGGTCGACGAGGCTGCGCTGGTGGCGGCGCTGCAGGATAAGCGCATCGCGGGCGCCGGGCTGGACGTGTTCGAACACGAGCCTGCCACCCCTTCCGAATTGAACGCCATGGATAACGTGGTGATGCTGCCGCACATCGCCAGCGGCACCCACGAAACGCGCCGCGCGATGGCGGATCTGATGCGCGCGAATCTGGATTCATGGTTCCGCGAAGGCCAGGTGCATACGCGGGTGGTGTGATCGGAACTCCCCGCACGGCCTGCGGCAGTGGCGGTCAGGCCGTCAGACCTTCAGGCCGGGCGTGGTGCGATCGCATCGCGTCCATCCTGAGGCGGGGTCGCGCTTGTCGTGCAGGTAGTCCCAGTTGGCGCCGCAATCCCCGCAGGTAAACGCCTCGTGCGTCACGCCGCGATGCGCCAGCGGCAACGAACGGACGTACCCCAGGCTGATCAGGCTTTCGTGCCCAGGCGCGCCAGCCTGGCCCACGATGATGGCCGCGCACAGGCCGCACAGCGTCATTTCCGCTCCCTTTCATTTTGCTTTCAGGAAATGGTACGGACGATGCTTGCGCTGAAGCTCAACAATTCTCACAATTGGTTTATCTGAGTTACCTTTTTCGGGTGCCGTGGACGCAATTCGGTAAATCCCCCTCCTGCCTTTTATTCGGCCGGACTATACTGGATATATAAACAGTATTTTCCGCCATGCCGTTCAAAACCCCGCTCTCCCACGCCGACCTGCGATTCATCCGCGAGCGTCAGCCCTGGAATCCCGATGTGATCGCCCTGCTCTGGGAGGTCAAGCGACTGCGCTCGATTCTTTTGCGCGCGTACCAGCTGTCCGGCGATTTCAAGCGTCCGGCCGGCATCACCGGCGAGCTCTACGACGATTTCATGCGGGATCTGCACCAAGAACCCTGTGTGCTGGAACGCGATGACATGAAAGACGCGCTCATGGAACCCGCCAACAGATTGCGCAAGGGAATGGCGCCCAGATAGGACTGGAGCGCGGGCGGGCGCAGGAGTATCGTCAAGACGCATCCCTGATCCAGGAACGGAGGCGCCCATGCCTGAAAAACCCGAAATAGACATCGAGGCCGGCGCGTCCCAGATGGGCAACCTGGTGCAGTTCCTGCTGTGGATCGCCGCGCGGCCGCGCACGTATGCCGAGACGATGGAGGCCTGGCGCACCAATTGCCCCCGGCTGTCGGCTTGGGAAGACGCCACGGCGAATGGCCTGATCGACATGTCGCCGGGCGAAAGCTCGGTGCGCGGGGAAGCGGTGGTGGTGCTGACGGAAAAAGGGCGGAACTTGCTCGCGTGAGGCCGCTTTACACAGTTGCCACCGGCGTGGCCGGCGATCCGACCGCGCCCGGCAGGTTCAAGGGCGGGGCCGTCAACAGGAAGCGGCTTCGGCCGTTGGCTTCAAGCCATCGGGCAAGCTTGCCCAGATACCACATCTCGCCAATCGGCATGCCGAGCTTGAAGATGCAGTGATGGTGCAGCGGCAGCGCCGCGCAGCAGGCATTGGGCTTCTGGGTGGGGTAGATCTCCAGCGCATGGTTGTCCGACGCCATGGCCGCGACTTTCGCGTCCGTGATCCACTGCAGCAGTTTCTCGTCGCTGCCGTCCAGGCCGGCGCAGATTTCATGCAGCGTGTGCGGGTCCGGTTGGCGCTGCTTTTCCAGCAAGGCGTCGCCGAATTCGGTATGAAAGAGCACGATGTCGCCCTGCTCGATCTCGATCTTGTCCGCCTCGAGGATCCGCATCAGGTCGTCGTAGCCCACCGATTTCTGCGCACGGCCGTAATGCCTGGCCAGATCCACCATGACGCCACGGCTCTGCAGGCAGGACTCGGCCAGGTGCGTGATGTCCAGCTTCTTGGCGTTGGAGGCGGCTCCCTGACCCAGGTCTGTCTTGGCGAAATCATTCTCCACGTCGTAATCCACCGGCCCGACCACATGATCGTTGGGCCGGTAGCCGTTGTAGTAGACACGCTCGGGCAGGCCGTCGCCATTCGCATCGAATAGCGCACCCACGTGCGCGAGCGAATCCCATTGCGTCGAGTACTGCAAGCTCATCTCGACGATGTCGTCGCTGAGCACGTCCACGCAGCCCGGCCGCAACCGGCCGAGCGGGAAATTCATGTACTGGTCGCCGTCTCTTTCGGTGGGGCGCAGCTTGGGCGGATGGCGACGGACGTTGACACCGTTGCCGCCCGGATAGTCCAGCGGCAGAGACAGGCAGAAACTCAGGCCCGCGCGGACTTCGCTTATGCCCTTGAGCACGTTGGCGGGAGTGATGTAATTCAGGCAACCGCGCTGATCGTCAGGACCGAAGTCCCCCCAGTTCGATCCTTCGGGACGGTTCTTCCATCTCATGCGTCGCAACTCCTTGGCGTTGAAAGCGGATTGACTTAAATTTATCACGTATAGGATACTAGCATCATGGATGTGAAAACAGCAGCTCGAGTTCTGGATGTGCTGAACCTCTTTGCCGAGGAGCAGAAGCCATTGCTGTACAGCGAAATCGCCACGCAGATGCAGATCCCCCTGTCCAGTTGCCACGGCTTGCTCAAGACCATGGTGGCGCGCGGCTACCTGTATGAAATAGGCAAGAAGCATGGCTATTACCCGACGCAGAAGCTGATCCACGTCGCTACCCTGATCTGCCGCAACGATCCGTTGAATGACGTGATCGAGCCCGTGCTGGAACGGGTGCGCGACCTGACCGGTGAAACCGCCCTGCTGGCCAAACTGGCGGACGACAAGGTGGTGTACCTGATCGTGGCGGAATCCAAGCAGACGATCCGTTTCTCGCACCAACCGGGCGGTTTCAAGGCCGTCCACGCCACCAGTTCGGGCAAGGCGCTGCTGTCCGTGCTGTCGCCTGAAGAACGCCAAAAATGGTTCAAGGCCTATGGCGGATTTACCGCATTCACCGACCGCACCATCACCACCCGCGCCGCTTTCGACAGCGATCTGCAGGCGGGCGTGGCGCGCGGCTGGCAGCGCTCGGTCGGCGAGAACGTCGAAGACGTGATGTCCATGTCCCTCGGATTCCGGGCATACGAACAACCCTTTGCCATCGTGGTGGCCGGCCCCCTGGGCCGCATGCTCAAGAACGAAGCCACCACTGGAAAACAGCTGGAAGAGGTCAAGGCACTGATGCATGCCGCCCTGCCCTCGGCCAACCTCACCTTCGTAGGAGAAGACAGTAGATGAACAAGCGCAGCTTTCTTACCGCGGCCTGCTCGGCCATCCTTGCCGCCATGCCTGTCACCGGGGCGCTGGCCCAGGGCAGTTATCCCGACAAGCCGATTCGCGTGATCATGCCGTGGGCGGCGGGCGGCCCGACAGACGTCGTCGGCCGCGTCGTGGCTGTGCAAATGGGTGAGATCCTGGGCCAGCCGCTGGTCATCGAAACCCGCGCAGGCGCCAGCGGCACCATTGGCGCCGCTCAGGTCGCCAAGGCGCCGGCAGATGGCTACACGGTGCTGATGAACCCGTCGGTCCAGGGCATCTATCCGGCCCAGTTCAAAAGCCTGAGTTTCGATCCGATCAAAGACTTCCGGATGGTGGGTGTGCTGGGCACGGTGCCGATGGTGGCCGTCGTCCCGCCCACGTCCAAGTTCAAGACCTTCGCCGACCTTATCGAACATGCCCGCGCGCAGCCCGGCACGCTGACCTTCGCGTCGCCCGGCGTCGCCACCCTGCCTCACCTGGCGGGAGAACTGATCAATTCGTCCACCAAGGCGTCCATCTCGCATGTGGGCTACCGCGGCAGCAGCCCGGCCCTGACTGACGTTGCCGGCGGCCATGTGGATCTGATGTATGCGCCGCTTGCCCCCGCCCTGCCCCTGATCCAGAGCGGCAAGGTTGTTCCCCTGGCCGTCACCACCAAAGCCCGGCTGGCCGACTTGCCCAACGTGCCCACCATCGCCGAAAGCGTCCTGCCCGACTTCGACATCGTCACCTGGTATGGCATGTGGGTGCCCAAGGACACGCCTGAACCGATCATCGCCAAGCTGAATGCGGCGATGGTGCAGGCCTCGAAGTCGCCCAAGGTGGTCGATGCGCTGAAATCGCAGGGCACGATGCCCAGCACGATGAGCTACCAAGAGGCCGAAGCCTTCAACCTGGCCGAAAGCGCGCGCTGGATCAAGGTGATGAAGGACGCCAACATTCAGCCCGAATAACAGATGCACCCAGCGCCAGCGCCCTAAGCGCTTGAAATAACTCGAGGTAATGAAAAGGCATAAGAAATTCCCAATTAGGGAATTTACTTATGCCTTTTAATTATTTGTAAGGCGCATACTTGACGGGCCAGAATTCGTCCTTGGCATAAATCAAGACCAATGGAACTTCGTCAACTCGAGGCCTTCGCGGCCGTCATGTCCACCGGCAGCGTCACCGCGGCCGGCCGGCTGCTGGGACGCTCGCAGCCTGCGATCAGCCGGTTGCTGCAGGAACTGGAGGCCGAAATCGGCTATCCCCTGTTCAACCGCAGCGGTCCGCGCGTGACGCCCACCGAACAGGGCTTCCTGCTTTACGACGATGTTGAACGCGCGTTGTCCGGCCTGCAGCAGATCCGCAGCCGGGCCGACGAAATTGCGCGCGGTCAGGCGCAGCCGCTGTTGATGGCTGCCACGTCCGCCCTTGCCGCTGGCCTGGTGCCGGCCGCCCTCAAACGCATCGAAGACCGGCTTGGGCCCGCCCGCGTGCAGTTGCGCAGCGCCTCGCCCGAGCGCGTGGTGCACGCCGTGCTGTCGGGCGCCGCGCAGTTGGGCGCGACCAGCCTGCCGCTGGAGCACCGCGGGCTGACCGTGCACTGGATTGCACAGGCGCCTTGCGTGGCGGCATTGCCCGAAGACGATCCCGTCGCGCGCCACGCCGTGGTGCCGGTGTCGGCGCTGGCCGGACGCCGCCTCATCACCATGGCCAACCCCTATCGCCTGCGCCGCCGGCTGGATGCGGCGCTCGCGCACAACGTGCAGGCGCTGGGCACCATCGAAACCAATTCGTCCGTCAACGCCCTGGCCGCGGTCCGCGCGGGCCTGGGCGTATCGGTGCTGGAACCCGTGACCGCCTACGGTTCGCCGATGGCGGGCGTGGCGATCCGTCCCATCGATCTGGACATCCCTTTCTTCTTTGGGGTCATCACCCCGCAGTCGCAAACGTTGTCGCCCGCCTGCCAGGCAATGGCAGACGCGTTGGCCGAAGCCGCCGCAGACCTGCTGCCCGGCTTCGTGCTGCACGACGCGTCCGAGCATTCGGCGCTGCTGCAGTCGATCTACGGCGATGACGCCCCTGTCATGGAAACACCCGCATCATGAATCTGCCCCTCGCCACCCCGCCGCAAGGCCTGCCCGCCCTGGAGGCGCGCCTTCGGCAAGACCTCTCCTGGCTGGAAATTCCCGCCAAGAACTGGGTGACGCCCCGGCTGGTCGACGGCCAGCAGGTGCTGGATGTGGCAATCATCGGCGGCGGCATGGCCGGCCTGGCTGCGGCGGCGTCTCTGAAGCACCTGGGCATCGATGCGCCGATCTTCGATCAGGCGCCCGAAGGCTACGAAGGCCCGTGGGCCACGACGGCCCGCATGGAAACGCTGCGCTCGCCCAAGCAACTGACTGGTCCCGCGCTGGGCCTGCCCGCGCTGACCTTCCGCGCCTGGTTCGAGGCGCAATTCGGCCTGGCGGCCTGGGAAGCGCTGGACAAGATTCCCCGCCTGCAATGGATGGACTATCTGCGCTGGTACCGCCGCGTGCTGAACCTGGACGTGCGCAACGAACACCGCATCCTGTCCGTGCAGCCGCGCGCCGATCAGCTGGTTGCGCTGGACATCCAGTCGCCCGCCGGATGCACGACCGTCCTGGCCCGCCGCGTCGTGCTGGCCACCGGCCGCGACGGCCTGGGCGGCGCATACGTGCCCGACTTTGCAAAGAAGCTGCCGCGCGACCGTTGGGCGCATTCGTCCGACGTGATGGACTACAACACCCTGGCCGGCAAGCGCGTCGGCGTCGTGGGCGCGGGCGCGTCCGCCATGGACAGCGCCGCGACCGCGCTGGAAGCCGGCGCCGCCAGCGTCGACCTGCTGATCCGCCGCAATGACATCCCGCGCATCAACAAGGGCAAGGGCGCGGGCAACCCGGGCCTGACCCACGGCCACCTGACGCTGCCGGACGAATGGAAGTGGAAGATCCGCCACTACATCAACGCCGCGCAAGTGCCGCCCCCGCGCGGCAGCACGCTGCGCGTGTCGCGCCATCCCAATGCGTTCTTCAACCTGGGCTGTGGCGTGCTGGACCTGGCCCTGGTCGATGACGAGATCAACGTCACCACGCCCAAGGGCGTGTTCGTGCTGGACTTCCTGATCTTCTCCACGGGCTTTCGCATCGATTGGACCGTGCGGCCGGAGTTCGCGCCGCTGGCGCCCCACGTGCGCGCCTGGGGCGACCGCTACACGCCGCCGGCCGGCGAGGAAGACCAGGAACTGCATGACTCGCCTGATCTGGGACCGGTGTTCGAACTGCAGGAGAAAGTCCCCGGCGCCTGCCCGGGCCTGGATCGCGTGCACTGTTTTTCGTACCCGGCCGCGCTGACGCACGGCACGATCTCGGGCGACATCCCCGCGATCAGCGAAGGCGCCAAGCGCCTGGCGCAAGGCATCGCCGGCCTGTTCTACCGCGAAGACGTGGTGACGCACTACGCCAACATGGAAGCGTTCTCGGAGCCCGAAGTGTTCGGTGACGAGTGGACGCCGGCCGCCGCGCCGGCCACGGCTTCGCAGGCGGAGACCGCGCAATGACCGCATGGCTGCTACGCCGCGTGGCGCAGGCTGCGGTGGTCGTGTTCCTGATGACGCTGATCGTCTTCGTGGGCCTGCACGCCATCGGCAACCCCGTGGACATCCTGATCGGCCAGGACGTGGACCAGGTGGACCGCGCGCGCATCATCGCCGAACTGGGGCTGGACAAGCCGCTTTGGCAGCAATACCTGGCCTTCCTGAACGGCGCGCTGCACGGCAACCTGGGCAACAGCTTCGTCTACAACATCCCGGCGATCGAACTGGTGATCCAGCGCCTGCCGGCCACGCTTGAACTGGCCATCACCGCCCTGTCCTTTGCCGTCATCATCGGCCTGCCGCTGGGTCTGTTTGCCGGTCTGTATCCCGACAGCCGCGCGGCCAAGATGATCATGGCGGGCAGCATCGTCGGCTTTTCGCTGCCCACCTTCTGGGTGGCGCTGATGCTCATCATGGCGTTCAGCGTGTCGCTGGGCTGGCTGCCCGCCAGCGGCCGCGGCCAGACGGTGGAGTTCCTGGGCTTTCAGTGGTCGTGGCTCACGGCCGACGGCTGGCGCCACCTGATCCTGCCGGCGCTGAATCTGTCGCTCTTCAAGATCTCGCTGGTGATCCGCCTGACCCGCGCCGGCGTGCGCGACGTGATGCCGCTGGACTTCGTGAAGTTCGCGCGCGCCAAGGGCCTGTCGCCGTTCCGCGTGGTTTGTGTCCACGTGCTGCGCAACACCATGATTCCGCTGGTGACGGTGCTGGGCTTGGAGCTGGGCTCGACGATCGCATTTGCCGTCATCACCGAAAGCATCTTTGCGTGGCCCGGCGCCGGCAAGCTTATCCTGGACAGCCTGAACGCGCTGGACCGCCCCGTGATTGTGGCCTATCTGATCGTGGTGGTGTGCCTGTTCGTGACGCTGAACCTGATCGTCGACATTCTGTACAAAGTGCTGGACCCCCGGGTACGGCTGGAGGCCACGGCATGAGTTCCGTATCCCAAACCGCGCAGGCGCCCGCCCTGCGCCGAGAGTCGCCGTGGCGCCGCAACCTTGCCGAGTTCATGTCGTCCAAGACGGCCGTGCTGGGCCTGGTTGTCGCCACCCTGCTGATCCTGGCCGCCGTGCTGGCGCCGTGGATCTCGCCGCAGAATCCCTATGACCTGCTGCAGATCGACGTGCTGGATTCGCGCCTGCCGCCGGGTTCCATGAATGGCCTGGACACGTTCCACTACTGGTTGGGCACCGACGGCCAGGGCCGCGACCTGCTGTCGGGCATCCTGTATGGCCTGCGCATCAGCCTGATGGTGGGCGTGGGCTCGGCGCTGATCGCCGGCATCATCGGCACGCTGCTGGGCCTTTTGGCCGCCTACGCCGGCGGCAAGGTCGACGCCTTCATCATGCGCCTCGTGGACCTGATCCTGTCGTTCCCGTCGATCCTGGTCGCGATGATGATCCTGGCCTATCTGGGCAAGGGCGTGGGCAACGTGGTGCTGACGCTGGTGATCCTGGAATGGGCCTATTACGCCCGCACCGCGCGCGGCCAGGCCCTGGTCGAGCGCCGCCGCGAATACGTGGAAGCCGCCCGCTGCCTGGACATTCCCAACTGGCGGATCATGTTGAAGCACATCCTGCCCAACTGCCTGCCGCCGCTGATCGTCATCGGCACGCTGCAGATTGCGCGCGCCATCACGCTGGAAGCCACGCTGAGCTTCCTGGGACTGGGCGTGCCCGTGACCGAACCGTCGCTGGGCCTGCTGATTTCCAACGGCTTCCAATACATGCTGTCCGGCGAATACTGGATCAGCTTCTACCCCGGCATCGCGTTGCTCATCACCATCGTGGCGATCAATCTGGTGGGCGACCGCCTGCGCGACGTGCTGAACCCGAGGACCCACAAATGACCGACCGCTCTGCCTCGGCTGGCGCGCCGGCCACGCTTGAAGTGCGCAACCTGCGCACGCACTTCCATACCCGCGCGGGCGTGCTGCCCGCCGTGGACGACGTCTCTTTCACCTTGCCTCGCGGCAAGATCCTGGGCCTGGTCGGCGAATCCGGCTCGGGCAAGTCCGTGACGGGCTTTTCCATCATGGGTCTGGTCGATGCGCCGGGCCGCATCGTGGGCGGCCAGGTCCTGTTCCAGGGCCGCGACCTGACCACGCTGCCCCCGCGCGAATTGCGCCGCCTGCAGGGCAACCGCATCGCCATGATCTTCCAGGATCCGATGATGACGCTGAACCCCGTGCTGCGGGTGGACGTGCAGATGATCGAGACGGTGCGCGCGCATAACAAGATGAGCAGCGCCCAGGCCCGCATCCTGGCGCGCGACACGCTGGGCATGATGGGCATCCCCAGCCCCGAGGAACGCCTGCTCGCCTATCCGCATCAGTTGTCTGGCGGCATGCGCCAGCGCGTGGCCATCGCCATTGCCATGCTGCACCGGCCGGACCTCATCATTGCCGACGAACCCACCACCGCGCTGGACGTCACCATCCAGGCGCAGATCCTGTCCGAAGTGCAGAAGCTGGCCCAGCAGCACGGCACCAGCCTTATCTGGATCACCCACGACCTGTCGGTGGTGGCGGGCCTTGCCGACGAAGTGGCCGTCATGTACGCCGGGCGCATCGTCGAACACGGCAAGGTCGACGACGTGCTGGACCGTCCGCAGCACCCGTACACCGTGGGCCTGATCGACAGCCTGCCCAGCAACAATGCGCGCGGCCAGCGCCTGCGCCAGATTCCTGGCATGACGCCCAACCTGCTGCACCTGCCGGCCGGCTGTGCCTTCGCGGCGCGCTGCTCGCGCGCCACCGCCGCCTGCGGCCAGCAACCCGGCATCACCCAAGCCTTACCCCAACACAACGTGCGCTGCTTCCATCCTTCCATCCAGATCCACCGCGAGGTGGCGGCATGAGCGCCATTTCCGCTGCCAACGCCCCCACGCCGCTGATCGACCTGCGTCAGGTCAGCAAGCGCTTTGGCGAACGCAAGGTCGGCGCCGCCGGCCGCGCCATGCAGTCGCTGGGCCTGTCCAAGCCGCCCGCCATCACGCGCGCCGTGGACCACGTCGATCTGATCGTGAATCCTGGCGAGGTCGTCGGCCTGGTCGGTGAATCCGGCTGCGGCAAGTCCACCCTGGGCCGCATCGCGGCGGGCCTGCTCACGCCCTCGGGCGGTGAAGTCCGCATCAATGGCGTGCGCCCCGCCGACATGAATCCGGCCGAGGCCCACGCCGCGCGCCTGAAGGTGCAGATGATCTTCCAGGATCCGTACGCCAGCCTCAACCCGCGCCTGCGCGTGGACGAGATCGTGGGCGAGGCCGCCCGCATCCACGGCCTGGTCGGCAACGGCGACTTCGACGACTACGTCAGCGCGCAATTGGAACGCGCGGGCCTGGACCCGTCGCTGCGCCAGCGTTACCCGCACCAGTTCAGCGGCGGCCAACGCCAGCGCATCGGCATCGCCCGCGCGCTGGCGGTGCAGCCGTCCATGCTGGTCTGCGACGAAGCCGTGGCCGCGCTGGACGTCTCGATCCAGGCGCAGATCCTGAACCTGTTCATGGACCTGCGCGAAGAACTGAACTTGACGTATCTGTTCATCAGCCATGACCTGGGCGTGGTCGAACACCTGTCCGATCGCGTGGTCATCATGTACCTGGGCCGAGTCGTGGAAACGGCGACGGTGGAAGAGGTCTTCCGCCGTCCCAACCACCCTTACACGCAGGCTCTGCTGGCCGAAATCCCCAGCCTGAAATCGCGCCACAAGACCTTCACCGCGATCAAGGGCGAGATTCCCAGCCCGCTCAATCCGCCCACCGGCTGTCATTTCCATCCGCGGTGTCCGCACGCGATGCCGCGCTGCAAGACCGAGGTTCCCACGTTGAAGGGAATCGCCATCAACCACCTGAGCGCCTGTCACCTGAACGACATGGCCTGACCATCACTGGCCGCGGCACGACCGCCGCGGCCGCTGGACCCACACCGTTCCCCCTTCACCAAGGATCCCGGACAATGAAACGCCTGATTCTCTCGACCCTCACCGCCGCCATCCTGGGCGCCTCGGCCGCCGCCTCCGCGGACAACCTGTCGATCGGCTTTGCCGACCCGCTGTCGTCGCTGGACCCGCAGCTGAACAACCACGCCGGCGACCGTTCGGTGGCCCTGCACTTCTGGGACCTCCTGATCGAGAACAAGTGGAACAAGCTGCAGCCGGGCCTGGCCGTGAGCTGGAAGCCGCTGGACAACACCACCTGGGAATTCAAGCTGCGTGAAGGCGTCAAGTGGCAGGACGGCACGCCGTTCACCGCCGACGACCTGATCTACTCCTACACCCGCGCCCGCGGCGTGCCGGGCAGCGTCGCCACCTACGCCGGCTACCTGCGCACCATCGACACGATGACCGCCAAGGATCCGCTGACCCTCATCATCAAGACCAAGGCCCCCAACCCCGACCTGCCGCTTAACCTGGCGTCCATCCACGTCGTCAGCAAGCACGTCGGCGAAAAGTCCTCGACCGAAGACTACAACTCGGGCAAGGCCATGGTCGGCACCGGCCCGTACAAGTTCGTCTCCTACACGCCCGGCGACCGCGTCCTGATGGAACGCAACGACGCCTACTGGGGCGACAAGCAGATCTGGGAGAAGGTCAACTACCGCTACATCAACAACGCCGCCGCCCGCACCGCCGCCCTCTTGGCCGGCGACGTGGACGTGATTGACAAGGTGTCGGTATCCGACCTGGCCAAGCTGGAGAAGGCCGCCAACATCTCGGTCTACCCGTACGACGGCCTGCGCGTCATGCTGCTGCAACCCAGCTTCAACCCGGCGCCCAACCAGTACATCACCGACAACAACGGCAAGCCCCTGGACAAGAACCCGCTCCTGGACGTGCGCGTGCGCCAGGCGCTGAACCTGGCCATCAACCGCAAGGCCATCGCCGACCGCATCCTGCAAGGCGCCGCCACCGAAGCCAACCAGTGGATGCCCAAGGGCACCTTCGGCTACAACCCCGAGATCAAGGACATCCCCAACGACGTCGCGCAAGCCAAGAAGCTGCTGGCCGAAGCGGGCTTTCCCGACGGCTTCAAGCTGACCATGCACGTGCCCAACGACCGCTACCCGCAAGGCCCGGAAACGGCCCAGGCGGTGGCGCAGTTCTGGACCCGCGTGGGCGTGAAGACCCAGGTGGAAGTCGTGCCGTGGGCCGTGTACTCGGGCCGCGCCAACAAGAACGAATTCGCCGTCAGCATGCTGGCATGGGGCAACGGCACGGGCGAAGCCAGCTACGCGCTGGTCAACATCCTGGCCACCGTCGACGCCAAGAAGGGCCTGGGCGCCTCCAACTGGGGCCACTACACGAACCCCAAGGTCGACACCGCGCTGGAGCAATCCACCTCGGAATTCGACGTGGCCAAGCGTGAAGCCATCCTGCGCGACTCCGTCAAGCTCGTGTCCGACGACGTCGGCATCATCCCGCTGTTCCACTACAAGAACATCTGGGCCACCAAGAAGGGTCTGAAGGTCACCCCGATGACCAGCGACCGCACGGCCGCCATGATGGTCACCAAGGTCTCGGACAAGTAAGCCATGGCGCCGACCCTGCACATCAGCCCCGCGGACGCTCTCATCGACGTCCCGCGCCAGATCCGCGTCGAACACGTCGCGCCCGGCGCCACCGTCGAGATCACCGCCCTCACCCGCCGCAACGGCGTGCTCTGGCAAGCCCAGGCCGCCTACACGGCAGGCGAGGACGGCGCCGTCGACCTGACCCGCGACGCCCCCGTCTCGGGCGACTACACCGGCCTGGCCCCGATGGGGCTGATCTGGGCGCAGTCTCCCGATGACGGCAAGAGCCGCGAGTACTTCAACCAGCCGGTGACCGACGCCCTCGTCACCGAGGTGGTGGTCCGCGCCGAAGGCGCCGAGGCGCGCGGCAGCTTCACGCAACGCCTGGCGGCCGACGGCGTCACGCGCGTCGAGGTCCGCGAGGAAGGCCTGGTCGGCACCCTGTACCTGCCCGCCGGCAGCGCCCCGGGAGCGCATCCCGCCGTCATGATCCTGAACGGGTCCGGCGGCGGCATCAACGAACCGCGCGCCGCCCTGTACGCCTCGCGCGGCTACGCCGCCTTCGCGCTGGCGTACTTCAAGGCGCCCGGCCTGTCGGACTACATTTCCAACACCCCGCTGGAGTACTTCCAGACGGGCCTGCGCTGGTTGCGCAAGAAGGTCCAGCCCCTGCACGACTTCGTCGCCATCAGCGGCCAGTCGCGCGGCGGCGAACTGGTGCTGCTCTTGGGCGCCACCTTCCCGAAGGAAGTATCGGCCGTCGTCGCCTACGTGCCCGGCGCCGTCGTGCACAGCGGCCAGAACGCCTGCGACCCCAAGATCGGCCGCGAAGGCCCGACCTGGCTGCTGGGTGGCAAGCCCATCCCCCACGTCTGGGAAAACAACCGCACGGCGACCTGGGCCCCGTTCGATGAAGGCCCCGCGCCCCATCGCCACGAAAAAGCCATCCTGACGGCCTTGCAGGACCCCGACGCCGTGGCGCGCGCGCGCATCCGCGTGGAAGACATCGAAGGCCCGGTCATGCTGCTGTCCGGCACCGACGACGGCTCGTGGCCGTCCAGCCTGTACTCGAAGATGGTGCAGGACAAGCTGACCGAAGTGCGGCACCCGTACCCGGTCCAGTGGCTGGACTACGAGAACGGCGGCCACTCGATCCTGTTCCCCTACGTGCCCACCACCCAGCTCGTGTATGCCCACCCCGTGTCGGGCAAGATCAGCACCAGCGGCGGCAACCCCAAGGACAACGCCCGCGCCGACCAGGAATCCTGGGAAGGCGTGAAGACGTTCCTGGACGCGGCGGTAAAGGCCAAGGGCGCGGCGGCTGGCAAGCCGGCAGCGACCACGAACGATGCCTCGGGCAACGTCCGCTGAACGAAACTTTAGGAGACCTCCTCAATGGCACAACAACCGATCGTCTACGACATCAGCAAAGACATCGTCGACCAGCTCGTGGGCCTGGCGCCCGGCAGCCAGACTTTTGACGTGCGCCACAAGCGCGACAAGGTCGCCGCCGCCACGCAAGGCAGCTACGACGCCCTCTTCGACCCCGCCCTGCCCGGCCTGCCGCTGGCCGACCGCCTGCTGGTCGCGCTGTACGCCACGCGCATCACCCCGTCGCCGCTTTTGGCCGCGCACTATCGCGCCCGTGCGGTCGAGGCCGGCGTGCCGGCCGCGGACATCGCCGTCGCCGAATCCGGCAAGCCGGCCGATGCCGCCGACCCCCGCCTGGCCGCCATCCTGGAATTCACCCGCAAGCTGATCGAAAAGCCGGTCGAAGGCGACGAAGCCGCGTTGAAGACGCTGCCGGCTGCGGGGGTTTCCACCCCGGCCGTCGTCACGCTATCTCAACTGATCGCGTTCCTGTCGTATCAAACGCGCCTGGTGGCTGGATTGGTCGCGATGAAAGCGGCTGAGAGCCTGGGGTCTGATGCCGCTGCCGCCGATGCCACGGCCGTGATCAACCCCGGCAACACCGAACCCGGCGCCGTCATCAAGGCCCATGGCTTCACCAACGAAGTCCTGGAATGGAAGGCGTGGCTGGACGTCGTCAACGTCGACACCGCCACCCCCGAACAGATCGCCGTCCTGGAAGAAAGCCACCCCAAGGCCAAGGTCTCGGACTACTACCTGTTCCTGGTCCACCAGCCCGAAATCCTGCGCCAACGCTCCACGGCCTTCAACGCCATCATGTACGCGCCGGGCGGCCTGTCGCGCGCCGAGCGCGAACTGGGCGCCACGGTGGTGTCGCGTGTAAACGGCTGCGTGTACTGCGCGTCGGTCCACGCGCAGCGGTTCGAGCAACTGGCCAAGCGCAATGATGTGATTGGGCAGGTGTTTGAGAATCCGGTCACGGCTGGCACGACCAAGCGTGAGCAGGCGATTGGGAAGTTCTCGATCCAGATCACCGAGGCGCAGGCCAACGTGAACGCGGCCAGCATCCAGGCGTTGAAGGATGTGGGGCTGAATGACGGCGAGATCCTGGATCTGCTGCATTCGGACGCGATCTTTGCGTGGGCGAACCGGTTGATGCTGAATTTGGGTGAGCCGTTGCTTGTAACGGTCTGACGGACAGCCACATTCAGCCGGTGTCTGACACCCGCGTACGCTCGCTTGGGTTCCCCCGCCTGCGCATACGGGTGTCAGACACTCGGAAGGATCGGCTTGTTACACTGTCCCTTCCCGCACATACACGCGCCCCGCCCCAGCGGGGCGCTTTGCCTTTCCCATGTCCGAAAAAACCCACGACATCCGCCCCGGCCAGTCGATCGAACTGCTCAAGGCCCTGCACATCCTGACCCGCGACGGCAAGATGAACCAGGACAGCCGCCGCAAGTTGAAGCAGGTCTATCACCTGTTCCAGTTCATCGAGCCGCTGCTCAAGGATGTCCAAGACCAACGCGGCGCCGTCACCCTGGCCGACCACGGCGCGGGCAAGTCGTATCTGGGCTTCATCCTGTACGACCTGTTTTTCAAGGATCAGCCCGAGGCGCTGAAAAACGGCTCCCACATCTACGGCATCGAAACCCGCGAAGAACTGGTGAAGTCGTCAGAAGATCTGGCCAAGCGGCTGGGCTTTGGCGGCATGTCGTTCCTGAACCTGTCGGTGGCGGAGTCGATCACTTCGGACAAACTGCCCGCGTCGATCGACGTGGTGACCGCCCTGCACGCCTGCAACACTGCAACCGACGACGCGATTCACTTTGCGTTGGAGAAGAAGGCCAAATACATCGTGGTCGTGCCGTGCTGCCAAGCCGAGGTGGCTTCGGTGCTGCGCAAGAACAAAGCGAAGGCGCTGGCGGATCCGTTGGCCGAGATCTGGCGGCATCCGCTGCATACGCGGGAATTTGGTAGCCAGATTACGAATGTGCTGCGGTGCCTGCAGCTAGAGGCGCACGGATATCAGGTCAGCGTGACCGAACTGGTCGGCTGGGAGCATTCGATGAAGAATGAGCTGATCATCGCGCAATATAAAAACCTGCCGACGCGCAAGCCTGCGCAGCGTTTGACCGAGATGTTGGAGCGGATCGGGTTGCAGGAATTGAAGGATCGGTTTTTCTTGCCGCAAGCTGCGTAACACTGAAAAGGACTGCCTGCGGCAATGGATTTTTCCCTTTATCTTGATCGGCTTCGTGCGGTGTGCGACGCGCATGGCCACGCGCTACACCTCAACCCGGGTGCGGCGGAATCGGGGCTTGAAGCGGTCGAGGCGGAACTTGGCTTCCCCATCGCTGCGGATGCCAGGCAGGCTTGGCTTCTGACCAATGGGGCCGAGCGCGATGCGCCGGTATTCATGCGGCCGGGCTATCTGACGGCGTATGATTTTCTGCCGCTGGAAAAGGCGATTGCAGGACGAGCACGGATGGCGGACCGCGCGCCGCGATATGCCGGATATGAGGAACCAGAGCCGCGAGATGCGCGCATCAGGGACGGTTGGTTTCACCCGGGCTGGCTCCCCTTCGCCAGCTTTGGCGGCGCCACGATGCTGCTGATGGTCGACCACTCCCCGAGCGAATCCGGCACACCGGGGCAGATCATCGCTTTCACCCATGACCCGGATCAGATCACGTGGGTGGCGCCAAGCTTCGCCGCGCTACTGACGGGATCAATCGCTGAGGTCGAAGCCGACCCCGAGGAATTTCTGGGGGATTTTTAAGGCTGGGGATCAGACGCCCCCCGCCCATTCCCACGACCAAAGTAAAATCCGCTCCCCATGCGCTTCTCTGACTTCGACCAACGCCTCGCCGCGCTCGGCGCGCTGCCCGTTCACCGCGGGCGGGTCATGCGCGTCTGGCTGCAAGGACAAGCGCTCGACACCGGCACGCGGCGCCGTAGCGCTGAGCATTTTCTGCCCCTCGCGGTTCGCGATGCCGTGCCCGCCTTGACGGCGGAACTGGACGGCCTTGCCCGCATCCGCTCCGAACATGCCGGCAGCGACGGTTCGCGCTTGCTTGTTGAACTGGCCGACGGGCAGATGGTGGAAAGCGTGCTGTTGCCGCGCGACGGACTGTGCGTATCCACCCAGGTCGGCTGTGCGGTCGGCTGTCGCTTCTGCATGACCGGCAAGAGCGGCTTGATTCGTCAGGTCACCAGCATGGAAATCCTTGCCCAGGTCGTGCTGGCGCGGCGTCAGCGTGCGGTGAAGAAAGTCGTCTTCATGGGCATGGGTGAACCGGCGCACAACCTCGACAACGTGCTAGAAGCCATCGACCTGCTCGGCACCGAAGGCAATATCGGGCACAAGAATCTTGTGTTTTCCACCGTGGGAGACCAGCGCGTGTTCGACGCGCTGCCGCGGCAACGCGTCAAGCCTGCGCTGGCGCTGTCGCTGCACACGACCAAAGCCGAGTTGCGAGAGCATCTGCTGCCACGCGCGCCCAAGATCTCGCCGGAAGCACTGATCGAACTTGGCGAGCGATATGCTCGCGACACCGACTATCCGATTCAGTATCAATGGACGCTGCTCAAAGGCGTCAACGACGGCGACGACGAACTCGATGCGGTCGCGGATTTGCTCAAAGGCAAGTACGGCGTGCTCAACGTCATTCCGTTCAATAGCCTTGAAGGCGATACCTACCAGCGCCCCGATTCCGAGCGCACCCGCGAAATCGTCCGTTATCTGCACAGCCGTGGCGTGCTGACCAAAGTCAGGAATAGCGCGGGGCAGGATGTGGACGGCGGCTGTGGCCAGCTGCGCGCGCGTGCCGTAGGCGCGGAGCAAGTGGTCGAGCTGCGCCGCACGCGCGCTGCCAGGCCGGCAGCCGCCTAGTCTGCCTTGCGGGCGGGCCCGTCACGCCCGAGTCGATACCTGTCCCCACCTTGCCGCAATCCCGGCCACCGCCTGTCTCATCCTGTCCACGACCTCCCCGAATCTCCCGGCCCCCAACCGCTCCGCCATCGCTGTCACCGTAATCGCCCCAAGCGCTTCCCCCTTGGCCGACATGATCGGCACCGCCACCGCACTGGTCCCCGGCATCAGCCCCACGGGCGCATGTGCCAGGCCCTCCCGGCGGGCCGCATCAACCCGTGCGATCACATCCTCTACCCGCTCGCCCAACACCTCCAACCGCGCCGCATTGCTGCAGACCAGCCGCGCGCTTTCGTCTGCGTCCAGGCTGGCCAACAACGCCACCCCGGAGACCCCCACCCCGAGCGGTCTGCGAACACCCACCTCAATCGACAACACCTGTATCGGGTGCCTTCCCGTGCGGCGCCCAATGCAGATCGAGTCATGCCCATGCCGGATGCTTAGAAACACGGTATCCCCGACTTGGTCGGCAAGCTCCGCCATATAGGGATCGGCCAGCGTCAACAACGGGAACCGCCGCGTTCGCGCCAGCCCGAGCAGGGTGATTTCCTGGCCAATCAAATACCGGCGCGTCTCGGGGTCCTGTTCCACCGCCTCTTCCTGCACCAAGGTCTTGAGCAGTCGATGCACGGTCGGCCGGTTCAGGCCGGACATGCGCTCCAGGTCCACCAGGCGCACTCCCCGTTCCTGCCCGCACGCGATCAACCGCAGCAAGGCCAATGCGCGCCGGACGGTCTGGGCGCCGGCCGCGCTTTTATCCTCGGAGCCGCTCATGCGGCCTCCGGTTTAATGACGGACTTTGCCGTTTGGGCGATACCGCGCTTGGTGATGATTTCGCCCAGCGACGCATAGTTGGGCCCGCCAATGCGGCAGATGGGGCGCAGTGTTGCGGTGTCGATCTTGCCGTCTTGCATCAGGCCCTCGCGGATGTGGAACATCACGACTTCACCCACAAAGAACTCGGCGCCGGTGTTGCCAAACGGCGTGACGCTGTGCAGCCGGCACTCCAGACTGATGGGCGCGGCGGACAGGCGGGGGGTGGCGACCACCACGCCGGGGATGACGGGGAGGCCCAGCAAATCGGCTTCGCTGACTTCGGGCGGATGTTCCTGAGCGCTTTCGTGCAAGGGGTCCAGCAGCGTTTCGTCGGCAATGTTCACGACGAAATGGCCGTTTTCCATGATGTTGCGGCCGGTGTCTTTGCGCTGGCCGGCCTTTCTGCCGATGTTCACGCCAATCATGGGCGGCTGGTTGGAGACGAAGGTGTAGCAACTGAAGGGGGCCAGGTTGACGACACCGTGGGCGTTGACGCTGCTGATCCAGGCGATCGGCCGGGGCACGATGATGCCGCTCATCAGGCGGTAGGTCTGCTCGGGGTTCAGGTCACTGGCGGGAAAGTGCATGGTCGTCTCGCTCCGTAGTCCGGATATTGAACATCAGTTTAAGGGCGCGTCCATGCGGACTTCATGCGCCGAGCGTCATTTTCCCGTGAAGCAGGGGTCGACCGAAAGGAGCGCCGAACCCAGCGTTCAAAAAGAGTCCAATATCCGGACCTTTTTGAGAAATTGCCGTTGTTCAGCGCGGCGCAAATTCCTAGAGTGTCAACAAACAAACAAAACGCGATGACACGCACAGGAGACTCACCATGAACCGCACCGCGCTCCGCGCCTGCGCCACAGTGGCGCTGACCGTCCTTACCTCGATGGCGAACGCCGCCTGGCCCGACAAGCCCGTGAAGATCGTTGTGCCCTACCCGCCCGGCGGGAATGTGGACGTGGCGGCGCGGCTGATCGCGCCGGGGTTGCAGGCGGCGCTGGGGCAGCCGTTCATCGTGGAGAATAAGCCGGGCGCGGGCGGCATGATTGCCGGCGAGCAGGTGGCGCGGTCGGAACCGGATGGCTACACGCTGTTCATGGCGGCCAACGGACCGCTGCTGTTTTCGCCGCTGATCTTCAAGCGCGACGCCTACAAGTGGGACCGGGACTTTGCGCCGATCAGTTCGGTGTCCTATACGCCGCTGGTGTTGCAGGTGCGGCCGGAGCTCAAGGCCAAGAATCTGGAAGAGCTGCTGGCGCTGGCCAAGAAGGAGCCGGGCAAGCTGAACATGGCATCGCCCGGCGCGGGGACGACGAATCACCTGGTGAGCGAACTGCTGCAGTCGCTGACCGGGGCGCGCTGGACGACGGCGCAATACAAGGGCAACGCACCCGCGACGACGGATCTGCTGGGCGGCCAGGTGGATTTCAATTTCGACCAGATTTCGGTGGCGTTGCCTTACGTCAAGGAAGGCCGGCTGCGCGCGCTGGCCGTGACCACGGCCAAGCGCGTGCCATCGATGCCGGACGTGCCAACGTTTGCGGAAGCCGGCGTGCCGGGCATGGAAGCGGCGACGTTCACTGGATTGCTGGCCCCGAAGGGCACGCCGCCCGAGGTGCTGAACAAGCTGAGCGAAGCGCTGACCAAGATCCTGGCGCAGCCGACGATCATCCAGCGCTTTGACGAGCTGGGCGCCCAGGCGCGCGGCAGCTCTCCCGAGGAATTCACGCGCTATCTGGCCGCGGAAGATGCGCGCTGGACGCCGATCATCAAGCGCGCCGGCATCACCGCGAACTGAGCGCCCCCCCTAGCCGGCAATCAGGCAGCCCTCTGAGCAGCCAACCCGGCAGCCACTTGGATCCACGGGGCGCGGCAACGTCGCCCCCTCCCCAGACACTTCGATTGAGACGGAAAACGCCATGAGCAGACGCAGCATCTATGCCGAAGGCTTCAGCCACAAGAACCCCATACCCGCCGCCTGCCGGATCGGCCCCATGCTGTATTCCGGCAGCATCCAGGGCACCGACCCCGCGACGGGCGCCTATGGCGACTCGCTGGAACGCCAGTGCGAGCTGATGTTCGACCACGTGCGCCGCATCGTGCAGGCAGGCGGCGGCTCGCTGCATCACATCGCCAAGATGACGGTGTGGATGCGCGACCGCAGCCAGCGCGCGGCGCTCAATGCCGTGTGGCTGCAAGCCTTTCCGGACGCGCAGAATCGTCCGGCGCGTCACACCATGCAGGCGGACCTGGATGGCGACAAGCTCATCGAGTGCGACTTCGTGGCCGTGATCGAATAAAGGGGCCGGACGATGCCGCAATATCAAGCCTTCAACCCCAACCCGACCGCGCCGGCCTATCGCCTGCCGCCCGGATCGTGCGATAGCCAATTCCACGTGTTCGGCCCCGCCGACCGCTACCCGGTGCGCCCGGGCGCAGCCTATGAGATGCCTAGTGCGACCATCGAAACGGCGCTGGGCCTGCACAGGCTGCTGGGCATCCAGCGCGGCGTGATCGTGCAAGCCACCACGTACGGCGCCGATCACCAGGTGGTGCTGGACGGCCTGGCCGCGGCTGGCCCGTCGTATCGCGGCTGCGCGAATGCCGTGGTGCTGGCCGAATGCGACGACGCCTATATCCAGAAGCTGCACGACGCCGGCGTGCGCGGCGCGCGGTTCACGCGCCAGGGACTGGGCATCAGCATGGCGCCCGAGGTCTTCGACCGCGCCATCGCACGCATACGCGAGCTGGGCTGGTACGCCAAGTTCCAGCCGGAACCCGACGGAATGATGGCGCAGGCAGCACAGTTCGAGAGCCTGGACATCCCCGTGCTGCTGGACCACATGGGCCGGGCGGACCCGAGCGCGGGCGCCGCCGACCCCACGCGACGCATGCTGGAGTCGCTGCTCTCGCGCGGCAACTTCTGGGTGATGCTGTCGTTGACGGAGAAGATATCGCGCACGAGCGAGCCCTGGGACGATGTGATCCCGTTGGCCCAGGCGCTGATCGCCGCGAACCCGGACCGCGTGGTGTGGGGCAGCGACTGGCCGCATCCGGTGTCGGTGAAAGCCACGCCCAACGAAGGCCGGCTGCTCGATCAGTTGGCGCGCTATGCCGGCGATCAGGACACGCTCAAGAAGATCCTGGTCGACAACCCCGCGCACCTTTTTGGATTCGACAAATGAAATTGCTCAGTTTTACGCATGACGGCCAGGTGCGCTTTGGCGCGCTGCGCGGCCAGGACGAGATCGTAGCGCTGGACGGCCACGGCCACGACAGCTTGCAGACCGCGCTGCAAGCCGGCGACCTGCCCGCGCTGGCGCGCCTGGCCGAGTCGCTGCCCGCAACGCACCGGCTGGATCAGGTGCGTCTGCTGCCGCCCATCCCCGCCCCCGAGAAGATCATCTGCGTGGGCGTGAACTACGGCAAGCGCAACGAGGAATACCAGGACGGCAGCGCGCCGTCGGCCTATCCCAGCGTATTCCCGCGCTTTCCGGGATCTTTCGTGGGACATGGCGAACCCTTGCTGCGCCCGCCGGAGTCCGAACAACTGGACTACGAGGGCGAGATCGCCATCGTGATCGGCAAGGCCGGGCGCCGCATTGCCGCGGCAGACGCCTGGAGCCATGTCGCGGGCCTGACGTGTTTGAACGAAGGCACGGTGCGCGACTGGATCAAGCACGGCAAGTTCAATGTGACCCAGGGCAAGAACTTCGACGCCAGCGGTTCAATGGGACCGTGGCTGGTGACCGCGGATGAGTTCGATCCGGCCGCGCCGCTCACGGTCAGCACGCGCGTGAACGGCGAACTGCGCCAGCAGGACACCACCGAGAACCTGATGTTCCCGTTCGCCGAACTGATCCGCTACATCTCTATCTGGACCACGCTCAAGCCAGGTGACGTGATCTCGACCGGCACGCCGATTGGCGCGGGCGTGCGCTTCACGCCGCCACGGTTCCTGAAGCCCGGCGACGTGGTCGAGGTGCAAGTCGCCGGCATCGGCGTCCTGTCCAATCCCGTGGCCGATGAACCGGCCGTGTCCGCATAAGGAGCCGACATGCTGAATGAAAAAGACCGCGACCGCGCCGCGAGCCTGCTGCTGCAAGCAGAGCGCAGCGGCGTGCCCACCACGCAACTGGACCAGGTCTTTCCGGATATCGAGATCGCGGACGCCTACGCGATCCAGAAGCGGATCATCGACGAAAAGCTGGCTGCGGGCGCCAAACTGCGCGGCCACAAGATCGGCCTCACGTCCAAGGCGATGCAGAGCACTGTCGGCATCGACGAACCGGATTACGGACATCTGCTGGACACGATGTTCTACCAGGACGGCGAGACGATCCCGACCGACAAGCTCATCGTGCCGCGCGTCGAGGTGGAACTGGCGTTCGTACTGGGCAAGCCGCTGCGCGGGCCGGACGTAAGCCTGTTTGATGTACTGGATGCCACGGATTACGTGGTGCCGGCGCTGGAGCTGATCGATGGACGCAGCAAGTATCCGCGCCGGATCGTCGACAACATTGCCGACAACGCCGCATGCGCCGGCATCGTGTTGGGCGGCCGGCCCGTGCGTCCGATTGACGTGGATCTTCGTTGGGTAGGCGCCCTGCTCTTGAAGAACGGCGTGATCGAGGAATCGGGCGTATCCGCCGCGGTGCTGGGGCATCCGGCGCTGGGGATTGCGTGGCTGGCCAACAAGCTGGCCCTGCACGATACGGGCCTGGCTGCAGGGCAAATCGTGCTGGCGGGGTCGTTCACCCGCACGGTCGCGGTCAAGCGGGGCGACACGCTGCATGCCGACTACGGCAAGCTCGGCAGCATTTCGGTGCACTTTTCCTAGGACAAGACGTGGAACTTCCGATCAACACGTTCAAGCGCGCGCTGCGTGAACAGCGTCACCAGACGGGGCTTTGGGTCACGCTTGCCCATCCGAACAGCACCGAGCTGGTGGCGGCCAGCGGCTTCGATTGGCTGCTGCTCGACACCGAGCACACGCCGGCACTGTTGCCCACCGTCATGGCGCAACTTCAGGCCGCGGCGGCGTATGGCAGCCATCCGGTCGTGCGCCCTTCGTGGAACGACAAGGTGCAGATCAAGCAATACCTGGACATTGGCGCGCAGACGCTTCTGCTGCCGTACGTGCAAAATGCCGCGGAAGCAGAAAGCGCCGTGGCCGGCATGCGCTATGCGCCACGCGGCGTGCGCGGCGTAAGCGGTACCATGCGCGCCACGCGTTACGGACGCGTGCCCGACTACATGCGCCGCTGCGAGGAAGAGCTTTGCCTCCTGGTTCAGGCCGAGACCGGCGAGGCCCTGGAAAATCTTGACGCCATCATCGCCGTGGACGGCGTGGACGGCGTGTTCATCGGGCCAGCCGACCTGGCGGCCAGCCTGGGATATCCCGGCGAGCCGCAGCATCCCAACGTGGTGGCGGCCGTTGAACAAGCCATCCGCCGGGTGCGGGCGGCGGGTAAGGCTCCGGGCGTGCTGACCACGGAGGAGACGTTGGCACGGCGGTACATGGCTGCGGGAAGCCTGTACACGGCGGTAGGCGTGGATGCGGCGATCCTGGCGCGCCACTGCGATCAACTTGCGGCGCGGTTCGCGGCCCACGCGTCTGAATAGGGTCGTTTCAATTTCGCGGGCTCTGGCGTGCCGCGCGCACGCCAACCGCCTGCCAATCAATCGCCCGAACTTCGGCGCAGCCGATCCGTCGACTCCTTGTTCAAGCGCTTCGCTTCGTCTTCCGCGTAGCCTTCTTCGCCGGACTCGTACTGACCTTCGTACATGCAGCTGCTGCGCAGCATTCCGCACTCGCCGACAACCGAGGAGCAGCCGGCATTCAACGCCGCGAGAAACAACAAGACACTGCAACGGCCTAACGTCTGAATCGACATATCGCTCCTTGAGAATGGGTCTGTAGCGCCGATTGGTCCGGCGCAGCAATGCCGTTCAGCATGGACGAAGACGCCGGGGTCCGCAACACGTTGCGTATCGAATTGTCTCTGGCCGCAGGCAGGTGAACCGCGAGCCGATTCGCCATCAAAGATGCCGGTGACTGCAGCCCATCACCTGCCCTGTCAGCTCCCCAATCAACCGCGCCAGGCCTTGCGCGCTTTCCCGGTCCAGCCCTTCACAGCGCACCATTCGAAACCCCATCGCCAGGCTGTAGTGCCAGTCCAGCTCAAGAATGCGATAGCTGCGTCCGCTCTGTTCGCAATGCCATTGCGCGGCCGGGTTCTCGTAGGCTTGGCCGATGAAGTCCACATGCGAGTCGGCCGGCATGGGAGAGGCGGGTTCGTTCGATCCCGGGGGGCTGGGTGCGCAAAGATTCTCGCCGACCATGACGCGCGGGTTCGCGCCGTCAAACGCCAGCAGCAGAATCGGGAAGTTCCGGGGATCGGCGTCGTAATCGTCCCTGACCGCGGCGCTCAGGTAGGGCCGGGCCGCCGGACCCAGACAGTATTGGACGCTATGCCAAGCCGCGTCGGCTTCGTCAAAGCTGTCGCGGCTGGCGCTGTAGGGAATGCTGTCGCCTTGCGCGGGCAGGACGTAACCGCCTTCCAATAGCCGCGCTTGCAGGGCGGGCCAGTCGGGCGGCGCCAGATGGAAATCACGGGGGAAGATGAATTGATGGTGTTCAGACATGACCGGTCATCCAGGCGCTGGGAG
Source organism: Achromobacter mucicolens (assembly GCF_902859725.1). Classification (GTDB taxonomy): domain Bacteria; phylum Pseudomonadota; class Gammaproteobacteria; order Burkholderiales; family Burkholderiaceae_B; genus Achromobacter; species Achromobacter mucicolens. Next base: position 74,964 of record NZ_CADIJP010000004.1, read on the forward strand.
GGATGGCGCGAAGCCGGATGAGGTCCGATTCACGCCAAAGCTACGAAGCCGCAGTATTACAGAAACTGCCCGGCGCCACGGCGTGTTCGTCATCACTTCACCGCTGCATTTCCCCCGTCGGCGAACAGCGCGGAGCCGGTGACGAAGCTTGACATCGGGCTGGCCAGGAACAAGGCGGCCGACGCAATTTCTTCCGGCCGCGCAATCCGCTTCATGGCGTGCAATCCTGCCGCCCATTCCTTCTGCGCGGCGTCTCCGGCCATCGCCGTGTCCACACCGCCCGGCATCAGCGCATTTGCCCGGATGCCTTTGCCGCCGTAGTCCGCGGCGATGCCCTTGACCAGCCCCATCAGCCCCGCCTTGGCCGCGCCGTAGGCCGCCATGCCGGGCAATCCGACGCTGGTGCCCACGAAGCTGGACGTGAAGATGATGGCGCCGCCGCCGCGCGCCAGCATGGCGGGGATCTGATGGGCGCTGCCCAGGAAGGCTGCGGTGAGATTCACGTCGATCGTGGCTTGCCAATCGGCAAAGCTGATGTCGGCCAGCGGGCCGATCGGGCCCGTGGCGCCAGCGTTGTTGAAGGCGATGTCCAGGCCGCCGAAAGCATCATTCGCCTCGGCGATCAATCGCACGTGCGTGCCCGGCTGGCTGGCGTCGCCCGCGACGGTACGCACCCGCCCGCCCCGGTCGCGGATGCTGGCGGCCACGGCGTCCAGGGGCGCCTCGCCTCGGGCATTGAGCACGACGTCGGCGCCTTCGGCACTGAATAGCAATGCGGCGGCGCGTCCGATGCCGGACGATGCGCCGGTGATGAGGGCGGTTTTTCCTTGCAAGATGGGCATGATGTGTGTCCTGGATGAATGGCGTGCCGTCATTGTCGAAACCCCGCGCCGCAGCGGCTATCCGGTTCTTGCGCTCTCCTGTTTGCAGACGGTGCGCACGCCCAGGAAAAGGCGCACAATAATCGGCGTTGCCCGCCTGAGATCGCACCCCTGCCGGGCCCAACACCGCATGTTGAATTCCCGGCTTTCAACAGGCCGAACGAAAGGAGCGACCTCATGCGCGCTTTCGTACAGAAGCCCAAAGCGGCTTTTCACCCCGCACCGGCCGAACGGCGCGCACGAACCGCAGCGGTGCATCCCCCCGATGCCCGCCTTGCCATGTCACGGTCAGGCGATGCATCGGAGCAGGAAGCGCAGCGGGCGTCCGAACAGGTGATGCGCATCCCGCGGCTCGACCCCGCGCAGGGCTTTTCGCCGATTCCCCTGCACCCGGTCGACGCGCGAAACGCGGCATCGATAACCGACCCGTCGCCCCTTGCCAACGTGCTGGCGGCCGGCGGCCATCCCCTCGACGCCGATACCCGCGCGTTCATGGAGCCGCGTTTTCAGAAAGATTTCAGCCACGTCCGGCTGCATTCGGACGCGCGGGCTGGCGCATCAGCCCGCGCCGTACAAGCCCGCGCCTTCACGATCGGCCATCACATCGTCCTGGGCTCAGGCCAATACGCACCGGGCACCGCCGCAGGCCAAGCGCTGTTGGCGCACGAACTCGCGCACGTGGTCCAGCAGTCGTCAATCAGTGCGCGCGGCCCTCGCCTGTTGCAGCGCGAGCCCAGCGGGCCGACGTATGGCAATCTGCCGCGGGACGCGCCCGCGTTCGGGTCGTCGCGCAACGTCATCAAGCTGCAGAACGTGAACGGCACATGGCGGGAGGTCGGCGGGAAATATGGCAGGACCGCGCGCGGTAACTATGATTTTGTCGTCAAAGACGGCGAAATCTACGCGGTCAAGGCCAAGAACACGATGAACCCGCTGGGCCACACCGAAGCGGCGCGCGGCGGGCGCGTCAACTGGGCAGGACAAGTGGAATTCGAGGCGGGCAAGGTGAAATCCTGGAACGACGGCTCGGGTCACTACCGGTCGTTGTCCAGCATGCGCCAGCCCGCCGTGCAGGCGGGCCTGCCTGACGAAAAGTTCATCCAGCATCCCGAAACCGCCGTGCGGCCTCGCCCCAAATCGTCCTTGCCGCAACTGCCTGTCGAACAGCCCGCCACCAAGCCTCGCGTGCCCGGTGAAGCGCCGAAGGTCGGCTCGGGACCGCCCCGCATGGCGGAATTGGAGGCGCGTTACGGAAAGGCGCCCACCGCGGTGCCCGCCACCGCCGCCAGCACGGTCGTGGCCGAGGAAGCCGGTTCACTCTTGAAGGTTTCTGGCCGCACCGCTTCGACGCTCGGCAAGATCGGCAGCGCCGCGGGCTGGGTCGCGGACTTTCTGATGCCCGGGCCGCAAGACGCGATCATGCTGATGGTGCAGTTCGCCATGACGTATGCCGAGGCGCAGGAAGCGGCGCGCGCGGAAGGGATGCGCACGGGCTTTGGCCACGGTCTGGCAGCCGGGTTGCTGCGGTTGAGCCGCAGCTGGATACGCGACAACCTGGCGCCGAAAGTCATCAGCCGCAGCGTAGCGAGCGAGGTGGCGGCCACCACCGGGTATCGCGAAAAAGGCGTGGTGCAAGGGCTGGTGGCGGGCATTTCGTTTGCCGAGCGGCTCAATGCCGATCAACGCAAGGCGATGCTGAAGGAAGGCACGCGCGCCATGCGCGCCAAAGGTGACGACGTGACCTTGCGTGCGCGCTGGGAGCGCGGTTACACCGCCTACGACATCATCGACCTGTCCGTGGCGCTGGCGCCGCGCATCGATGAAATCCTGGAGGAAGCGCGCAAGAACGAGGAGCTGCGTCAGGCTGCCGAGAACTGGGAAAAACTGAAGAAATATGGCCCCCTGATGCCTTTGGCTCCCTTGTTCGAGCAATAGCGGCTGTGGCATATTTCCCGTGCCCTGCCCGCCCGGTTCTCCTTCATGCGCAACCCACCCGATCCCTTCGCCCCACCCCGCAAGCAGCGCGCCGCGAAAACCAATTCGCTGCTCTGGATCCTGGAGCCCTTGGCGCGCGACGCCGCCTACATGCATCGCAAGATGTTCGGGGCCGACGCGGCCTACCTGGACGGCTTGCTGTATCTGATCGTCGCCGACCGCGACGATCCCTGGAACGGTGTGATGGTCAGCACGTCGCAGGACCGTCACGCGGCGCTGCGGGCGGACATTCCCGAACTGCTGCCGCATCCGGTGCTGGGCAAGTGGCTGTACCTGCCGCAGTCGAGCGAATCCTTCGAATCGACCGCGGCCACGCTGGCGGCGTTGGCGCTGGCGCGGGATCCGCGCATGGGCGTGGCGCCCAAACCGAGGGCGCGGCGCAGCAAGGCGCGCACCCTCGGCCAATAAAACATCCCGCCCCCCGGCGCCCGTGCCACGCGCCGTGGGTCAGTCACCCACCCGCACCACCAGCTTCCCGAAGTTCTTTCCTTCAAGCAAACCGATCAGCGCTTCGGGCGCCTGTTCCAGTCCGTCGACGACATCCTCGCGCCAGCGCAGCTTGCCTTCGCGGATCCACTGCCCCGCCACGCGCAGGAATTCGTCTTCCTGTTCCTTCGGAAAATCGAACACGATGAACCCTTGCAGCGTGATGCGGCGCGACAGGATCTCGCGCATGGTGGCGGGCAAGCGGTCCGGGCCGCGGCGGTCGGCAGGGCCGTCATTGTAGTTGGCGATCAGGCCGCACACCGGCACCCGGGCAAAGTCGTTCAGCAACGGCAGCACCGCGTCCCAGACATGGCCGCTGACGTTCTCAAAGTAGACGTCGATGCCGTCGGGGCAGGCCTCGGCCAGCTTCTGCGCAAAGTCGGGCGCGTGGTGGTCCACGACCACGTCAAAGCCCAGTTCCTCTTTGACGAAGGCGCACTTCTGCGGCCCGCCCGCGATGCCCACGACGCGCGCGCCCTTGATCCGCGCGATCTGGCCGACCACCGAACCAACGGCGCCGCTAGCAGCCGCAACGACCACGGTTTCGCCCGGTTTGGGCTGGCCGATGTTGAGCAGCCCGACGTAGGCCGTGAGCCCGGGCATGCCCAGCACGCCCAGCGCGGTGGACGGCGGCGCCATCTCCGGATCAAGTCGGCGCAGACCGCTGCCGTCGGACAGCGCGTAGTGTTGCCAGCCGGCAGACGACAGCACGATGTCGCCCTCACGCCAGTCGGGATGGCGGGACGTCTTTACCCGGGCAACGGTGCCGCCGACCATGACGTCCCCGATTTGCATGGGCTCGGCATAGGATTTTTCGTCGCTGACGCGCCAGCGCATGTACGGGTCCAGCGACAGGGTCTGGACTTCCAGCAGCACCTGGCCCTCGGCCGGTTCGGGAATGGGTGCGCGCTCGACGCGGAAATCAGTGGCCTTGGGGCGGCCAACCGGCCGGGATGCGAGAACGACGCGCAGATTCTGGGGGTGTGTCATGGTGGATGGCTCCTTGAGTTGAGTCGGACATTTCGCGACAAGGGTCATCCTAGGGACGCCGCAGAGTTACAGATAGACTGATAGCTCGTAAACCAGAATTCATGGATTGATAATGTCAACCGACTTCGACCCCGCCCTGCTCCGCACCTTTGTCGCGGTCTGCCGATATGGCAGCCTGAGCCGCGCAGCCGAAATGTCGGGCCGCGCGCAGTCGGCGCTTAGCACGCAGATCCGCCGGCTGGAGGAAATGGTGGGCAAGCGGCTGCTGCATCGCACGGGCCGCGGCATGGCCCCCACCACCGAGGGCGAGTTGCTGCTGAGCTACGCCAATCGGATCCTTGCGCTGGGCGAGGCGGCGGCGGCGCGGCTGCGCGAACGGGCGGTGGCGGGCAGCGTGCGCATCGGGCTGTCCGAGGACGTGGCGGTGGCCGCGTTGCCGGCGGCGCTGGGCCGGCTGCGGCGCGCGTGCCCCAACCTGCATCTGGAGGTCGTCATCGACGACGGCGAGCGGCTGGCCGCGCGCTGGCAGGACGGCACGCTGGACGTGGCCGTGGGCGCCTGTGTGGGATTCACCGAAGAACCCATCGAGACGTGGACGGTCGATCTGCACTGGGCCTGCGGGATCGACGAAACCCTGGCCCCGGACCAGCCGCTCGACGTGATCGTGTACGCCGAGCCGTGCTCATGGCGCCGGCTGGCGTTCGACGCGCTGACGGCGTCGGGGCGCGATTTCCGGGTGTCGCTGACCAGCCACAACGTGGGCGCCACGATCGCCGCCGTCGAGAACGGCCTGGGCGTGGCCTTGCTGACGACCGAGTGCCTGCGGCCCGACACCATGCGCGTGATTTCCATCGGGGACGAAGGCGCGTTGCCGCTGACCGCGCAATTCGGCCTGTACGCGGCGCACCGTCTGAACGAAAGCGGGCAGGCTGCCGTGACCCTGCTGCGTGAAAGCCTGCGGGGGTGGACTGCGCAGGCCATGCCGCGCGAGGCCGCGCTGCTTAGCGCCTGAGCCGCCGGACACGCGCCAGATTTGTTACTCCTGGCCGCCGCCTGCCGGTGCCACACTATTCCCGTACCCGCGCCGCTCGCTCGGCGCCTTTGGCACCGAACCCCTCAGGAGGATCAAGTCATGACGACGCCCCCCGCATCCGCCGGCAATGGCGCCCGGCCCGCCATGCAGACGCCCCCGGTCGTCTCCGGGAAAGACTGGGAAGCCGCCCGCCTGCAACTGCTCGCCAAGGAAAAAGCCCACACCCGCGCTCGCGACGCCCTCGCCGCGGAACGCCGCCGCATGCCCTGGACGGCGGTCGACAAGGAATATGTTTTTGAAGGCCCGGCCGGCAAGGTGACGCTGCGCGACCTGTTCGACGGCCGCCGGCAGCTCATCGTCTATCGCGCGTTTCACGAGCCCGGGGTGTTCGGCTGGCCGGATCATGCGTGCCGCGGCTGCTCGATGGTGGCGGACCAGGTGGCCCACCTTTCGCACCTGAATGCCCGCGACACGACGCTCGCCTTCGTGTCGCGCGCGCCGCAGGCGGACATCGACCGGCTGAAGGCGCGCATGGGCTGGACGATGCCGTGGTTCACGCTGACCGACAGTTTCGACGCGGATTTCGGTGTGGACGAATGGCACGGCACCAACGTGTTCTATCGCGACGGCGACCGCATCTATCGCACGTACTTCCTGAACAACCGGGGCGACGAGCAGATGGGCGGCACGTGGAATTACCTGGACATCACGCCGCTGGGGCGGCAGGAGACCTGGGAGGATTCTCCGGCCGGCTATCCGCAGACGCCGCCCTACAAATGGTGGAACTGGCACGACAGCTACGCGCCCGACGCGCCGCCCGACCAGAAATGGGTCGAGGTATCCGACGCGGGCGAAAAGGCGTTTCGCAATCACTGCGACCCGAAGTAGCCTGCGTCGCGGCAAGCGGCTGTTTTAAGATACGCGCTGGCAAATTCCGCAGCGCGCCCCATGAACATCGATACTGGTTCCCGCAATCGTCGCCATCGTTTCCCAGTCAGCCAGCATGCCGGGTGAATTGGCTGACTGGAAACGCGCCTTCCAGCCTTGCCGCATTCCCGCGATTGCAGCACTTGTGCTCCTGGGCATCGCCATCTACTGCTTCAATGCGGCAAAGGACATCCGCCTGCCCTATGACCCCGCCAAGCTGAACACGATCCAGCTTCGTGTCGACAAGGTCGCCAGTTGCGATGCCCAGGCGCGCATACGCGGACGGTTGGAACGTTACGCCGTGCCTTGCGTCTATTCGGGCAACTATCCCTACATGGTGTTCAAGTTCTTCGAGGCGACCTACAAGGTTCGGTACACCGAGGGCGAGCACGTCGAATTCATGGTGCTTGAAGACCAAAAGCAGCTTACAGACGGCACGATTGCGCGGCAATACAACATGGCCATTCCCGTGCGGGTCTACGGCGTGCGCAAGAACGGCGAAACGCTGGTCGATGCCAAGCAGGTCCATGACGAAAGCCATTCGCGCAAAGTGCAGTTCAACATGAACGGTTGGATCGCGTTGGTGCTGGCAGGCTGGGCGGCAGTGATTACCTTCAGGCGGGCCCGAAAGATCCTGAATGAAGCGATGTGGTGACGCTCAGGCGCGCTGGCTGGCCCCGTCCAGACCGCGAGTCCAGGCCTGCGTCAACGTCAGCGCGTCTGCTTCGGTCACGTACTGCGGCGCCCCCCGCGCCATGGCGGCAAACAGCAACGCATCGCAAGCGGCTTGCCATAACGGGTTCAACACCCGTTCGGTCTCGCCATCTTCCTCGACCACGATGAAGGCGCCGCCGCCATCCACTTGTTCGGCGCGCTTGCGCAGCTGGTCATGGATCAGCAGAAAGCCGGCATGGACCGGCGAACGCGCCTTGTCGTCCCGCCGCGCGGCAGCCAGCGTGCCGCGCCAGTCGTCCTCGTCGTTCGAGGTTGGCTCACCACCCTGTTGCGACCAACGCATCCAAGCCCGGCTGTACGCCCGCCAGGCGTCTTCAGGTAGGTTGTCCGCCAACGCCTGCGCCTGGCTGCGCGACAACGTCCCGATCTCGTCAACGATCTCCAGCACGCCCTCGCCATTCGGCCCGAACAGGGCAGAGAGCGGCAATTCTTCCAGCAAAGCGATTGCACTGGCGCGCCAATAGCCGGGTTGTGCGACCAGATCGGACATGTCGCCCTGCTTCTCCACCCGCACGCGCCACAGCCGGCCCGGCCAGCGGCTTCCGATGACGATGGAGTCGAGCGACTGGTCCACCACGATCCACGGCGGAACGGGCTTTACGAGCGACACGCGGTCCGCGGATCGAATCAGCTTGAAGGCGGGATCGGGAAGATCGAACCAATACCCGACAGGCATTGCCTGACGCACCGGCGCGAGCCCGCTTTCCGTCACGTCGCCGCCGCAATGACGGCACACGCGCGCCTCGCGCAGAATGGGCTTGCCGCAGTGCAGGCAATCGACATGCGATGACAGAATCGGCTGTCCGGCCAGCGGCGAACGATTGGCGATGTTTGCCAGAAAAACGGCCGCCACCGGCGGACTGATCAGACAAGCCAGCACCGCCCACCCCACCCCATTGCGGCCACGCTTACGCGCCATGAAGCCAACCACGATGGCCAGCGCGATCCAGAGAAAGATGATGAATAGCATGGCGCGATGTTAACCGTGGAGAGCTTCGGTCTTGAGCCACCGGGATTCAGCTGGCCACAGGCATCGGGGACCCGCAAATAAAAGCCCCGGCTCAAGGCCGGGGTGGGATCAGGTCTTAAATGATGGGTCGTAGGCTTGCGCCCATTGGAAGCCATCACCAACCTTGAGCGGATTCTATGCTTTCCCGTCGGGCACGGTCAAACCACGGCGGCAGTTTTTCCATTCAAGGCGCGGCAACATGCCCCAAACACTGCAATACCGTCCCCTTCTGATCGAAGCGCTCATCAGCAACGAGCGCATCAGCAGCTATCAGAACGTATTTCTTCCCCGCAACGATGTGGAACTGATGGGCGTGTACTTATGGAACGGCTTCGTTTGCGGCGCGCTTTACCCTCTGATGGCCGCCGTGGAAATCACCTTGCGCAACGCGATCGACCAAGCGCTCGTCGCCGACATGGGCCGGTTCTGGTGGGCGGGTGGCAAGCTGCGGTACCGCACATTCGCGCCCGGCGCCGACGCGCCGCATCCAGTGCAGGCGGTGCGCGAAAACTTCGCCAAAGCGACTCGCAGCCATGCTGCCGAACAGCGCCGCCGCCACGCCGTGCGCGGCAACGTAATGCCGCAACATCACGGCATTATTGCGAAGACGGAATTCTCGACCTGGGAATTTTTGCTGGACGCGGAGTTCATGGGCCGCGGAATGATCTGGCCCAAGCACTTGTCGGCGGTATTCCGCGGCCCGTGGCCGGTGCATCGCGCCGCAGCGATGCTGGCCCATGCGCATGATCTGGTCGCGACCTTGCGTGACTTCCGCAACCGCCTTTTCCACCATGAACCGGCATGGAAGCGATACGGCGTGTTGAGCGAACCGGATGCCTTGCAGCACCTGCGAGAAAAAATCGGCAAGGTGGAAAGCCTGCTGGCGTTGATCCACCCGGAAAACCTGCGGCTGTTGCAAGCCAATGGCCTGCTGCGGGACGCGCATCGCGCCTGCTCGTCAGCGGAGATTCGGCGCTTTCAGCACCTTGCCCGAACCCATCAGGTCAATTCGATGGATGACTTGACCGCTCTGGCTGCTTGTTGCGCGCGGGAGAACACCATCCTGGCCGCACAAACACCGCAGCGGCCACAGCAACGATTTTTGATTCGCTCGCCTTGAGCGCGCGGGCAGCCGAGGCAGCTTTCCTATCAAGCGGACATTTTTGTCCTTGCAAGATCGCCCCCATCGCCTGCGCGCGCAAGCCGGAGTAATCTCCAGCCAGGAGATGATTCGAAGTGCACCGTGGTCACCTACAAATAGGAAGCGCAAATGCTTGATATCAATTCAAAATTCCGCAGAACCGCCGTGGCGGCCGTCACATTCGGCATGGCGGGGCTGCTCTTTGCGGGCTGCACCACGACAGACTCGCGCGCCACGGCAACTGCCGCTGAAAAGCGTCAGGAGTTGGATACCGCTGCGGCGGCGACGTTGTCCAAGCTGTATGAGTCCGCGCCGCAGTCCAAGCAGTTGGTGGAACGCGCCCGCGGCGTGCTGGTGTTTCCGGCCGTGCTGAGCGCCAGCTTCATCGTGGGCGCCCAGCATGGCTCGGGCGTGCTGCAGGTCGGCGGGCAAGACAAGGGCTACTACAGCATCACGGGCGGTTCCATCGGCTTTCAGGCGGGCGCGCAGTCCAAGGCGATGGTGCTGCTTTTCATGACGGACGACGCGCTGGCGAAGTTCCGCGCCAGCAGCGGCTGGACCATCGGCGCGGACGCCACCGTCGCCGTGGCCAACGTGGGCGTGAACGGCAGCATCGATTCCTATACCGCGCAGCAACCCATCGTGGGGTTCGTGATGAACAATGGCGGCCTGATGGCGGGCGTCTCGGTGGACGGCAGCAAGATTTCGCCGCTGCTGCTGTAGAACAAATCGGCCGGCGCGCACATCCCGCGCCGGCTCAATCTTTACAAGGAGATCACGCGTGATTACCGCAGAGGACAAGAAGCACCTTGCACGCTGCGTCGAGCTGGCCCGGCAGGCGCTCGATGCGGGAGACCAGCCGTTTGGATCGGTGCTGGTGTCGGGCGATGGACGGGTGCTGTTTGAAGACCATAACCATGTCTCCAGCGGCGACCGCACGCGGCATCCGGAATTCGAAATCGCGCGCTGGGCGGCAAACAACGTGCCGCCCGCGGACCGTGCGGCCTGCACGGTGTACACGTCCGGCGAGCATTGCGCCATGTGTTCGGCGGCGCACGGCTGGGTGGGACTCGGCCGGATCGTGTACGCCGTGTCGTCTGCCCAGTACGCCGAATGGATGCGCGAATGGGGCGTGCCGCCCTCGCCCGTGCGGTCCCTGCCCATCTCCGAGGTGGTCAGCGGGATCGAGGCGGAGGGGCCGGTCCCGGAATTCGTGGAACCCGTGCGATTGCTCCACGAAGAGAACGTGCGGCGGCGAGCCTGATGGGATCGCACGGGCGGGTCGGTGAAGCATTCTGTTTTCCGTCTAACGAATGGATACAGCTACGCTAAACACCGCAATTATTTGCGCGCACGGGCGTGATAAGTTGGCGCCCGTGCCGTAATCGGGGTCAGGTTTGTACGGCACATCCCTTTCCTCTCTTGATACAGACCATGCACACTCACGTTGCCCGCGCCTCGGGAATCAAACGCAAGTCCGGTAATCTGCTTCTGGCTCTGGGACTGGCCTTCGCAGCCGCCGCTCCCGCCTTCGCGCAGAAGGATCCCGGCGCAGCCATCCTGCCTCCGCGCGCCAATTCGGGCAATCAGGCGCCGGCGCCGCAGCAGGCCCCCGCTGCGCAACCCCAGGTTCAACAGGCGCCCGCCCGTCAAGCGCCCGCGCAGCAGGCTCCCGCCGGCGGCGCCCTTGCGCCGGTGCAAAAAACGCAGATCAACGACCAGGCCGCCTACGAGCGGCTGCTGAACAACAGCGGCGTGACGCTGCAATGGCTGTGGTCCGCCAAGCGCGGCAAGATGAACGCGATCGACGACAACGACGTGGTGCGTCTTGACGGCACGCAGGCCAACCATGAAGGCACCTTGAAGGTCAAAGGCGAGGTCGTCTCCATCGGCCGCGACAGCTTCGTGCTGCGCGGCACGATCCTGATCCTGGACGCGCCCGACAAGGGCCGCCGCTGCGAGCGTACCGGCGACTACGAATTCAAGGCGACCGGCAAGCGCAAGTACTGGCGTCTGCAGCAGATGGAAGCGTGCGGCGGCCTGACCGATTACGTCGACATCTACTACTGATCCACAAGAAGCGACCCGCCGCCCCATGCCCCCGACCGCGATCAAATGGCTGGCCAGCATTGTCCTGGGTCTGCTGATCGGCAGCGCTAGTTTTGGCGTCACCAATCCGCTGCTGCAAGCCCTGTTCGGCCTAAACCAGCCCGCCGGCGGCACCTACGTGCCGCTGGACGACACCGCGCTGCAGCGGATGCAGATCGCCAGTGCCGTGCTTTACGCGGTGATCGCGGTGATTGCCGCCGTATTGCTGGCGCGCATCGGAAATCTGCGCCGGCTGATCGGCTGGGGCTGCCTTGCGCTGGGTGTGACGCTGCTGCTGACCGTGCCGATTGCGCTGCTGCAGATGGACCCGGCCATGCACACGGGCGGCGGCGCGGACGCTCGGGATGCAAACACCGCACTGTTCTTCTTCCTGCTCATCTTTGGCCTGCCGTATCTGGGCGGCGGCTTGCTGCTGACGATTGGCGGCGCGGTGCTGATTCGCAAGCATCGGGATAAGCCCGCGTGAGCCGTAGCTCTTTCACCCCCCTACCCAGCTTGCGGCGCAGCAGCGTCCGCAATGTCGCGCCGTCCTCATAGCCCACCTCTGTGGCAATCGCATCGATGTTCAGGTGGCTGGTTCGCAGCAGATGGACCGCCCGCTCGACGCGCAAGTCCTGGAAGTAAGACAGCGGCGACTTGCCCAGCACCGCCTCGATACGGCGTTGCAACGTGCGGGTACTGGTCGCAAGCGCGTCCGCGGCGTCGGCCACAGAGAACCCCTGCGCCAAGCGTTGGCGGGCCCAACGCTCGAAACGCTCGACCAGCGGGTCGGCGCGCGCGAGGTGATCGGGGATCATGTACGGCGCCTGCGACGGCCGCGCGTCCACGAGCAGATAGCGCACAACCACGGCGGCCAGCGCCGGACTGGCCTGGCCCACCAGCCACAGGGCCAGATCCAGATGACCCATCGCCGCGCCCGCGGTCGTGAAGCTGCCGGACGGCACCATCATACGTGCGCTGTCCAGTTCAATTTCCGGATACCGCTGGCGAAACAGCGGCGCCAGCCACCATGACGTCGTGGCCTCGTGTCCATCGAGCAACCCGGATTCGGCCAGCACGAAGGTGCCAATACACGCGGCCGCGATCCTGGCGCCGCCGGCATGGGAATCCCGCAGCACCCCTAGCGCGTCCTTGACCTCCCGGCGTTCCAGCGCCGGCAGAAGTTGCTCCGGCATCTTGGTGGCGATGGCTGGCAGCACGACCCAATCGGGATTGCCCATTGCGCTGACAGGCTTGACCGGAACGCGCATGCCTAGACCCGTGCGCACCTCGCGCCGCACACCGATGATGTCGATGTCAAACCGCGGCCCTTCGCCGGGCTGTTGGAGGTCGGCCAGCTCGTTGGCCGTCGTGAATGCGTCCAGGATGGCCGACAGCCCTGTGTCGAAGCAGCCGTCCAGCGCCAGCACGGAGATCTTCATGGCGTGAATAACTCCAAAAATGTCATTTGCGACCATAGAACGGCGCCCCGTTCCTGTCTACATTGGCCCCACGCGCCCTTGGCGCGGATCAATGGGAGCCCGCATGGACCAACAAGCACACAGTCTGGACAACCCGATCTGGACGTCCCTCGTCACGGAGCAGGCGCATCTGAGCACCGGCGAGCACCTTGCCCGCCGCTATCACCCGGATATCGCGCCGTTTGCCGCGATGGCGTCCGATGACTCACCCGAGGCATGGGCCGCGCTTGCACAGCTTTTGCCGCCGGGCGAGCAGGTGGCGCTGCTTTCGTTTGACCCGCTCAAGCCCCCCGCCCGGCTTCGCGCCAATCCGGTCGGCGTGATCCATCAGATGGTTGCGACGCGGCGCGGTCCCTGTGTCGCCGACACCGCCGACATGGTCGCGCTCACCGCGGCCGATGCTGCCGAGATGCAGGCGCTGGCCGCCAAAACCAAGCCCGGTCCGTTCTGCCCGCGCACCCACGAGATGGGCCGCTACATCGGAATTCGATGGCAAGGCCGCCTGGTCGCGATGGCGGGCGAACGGATGCGCCCAGCCGGCCACATCGAGATCAGCGCCGTCTGTGTCGACGAGCAATGGCGCGGCAAGGGACTGGCCCAACGGCTGGTGCAAAGCCTCGAAGCGCAGATCTGGCTGCAGGGCCAATCGCCGTTCCTGCACGTGCTTGGCCAGAACGCCGGTGCGATTGCGTTGTATGAGCGCCTGGGGTTTCGGCTGCGGCAGCGATTTCATTTGACGATGATGGAACGCGCACCGATAGACGGTGACCAGAATTAGAACAGCGTCTGCGTTAGGAACATTGCAGTCTGAAACGTTTAGCCGCCTTTCGTCAAAATGACCCCTTGAAGGACCCCGGTACAATCCCCGCGCTCTCCCCTATTTCTTTCCCGGCTGTCCCATCCCCATGTCCAATCTCATCGTCCACGGCGGCACGCCTTTGCGCGGCCGCGTCGTCCCCTCGGCCAACAAGAACGCGGTGCTGCCGATCCTGTGCGCCACGCTGCTGACCGACCAGCCGTTGCGGCTGCACGGGGTGCCGGACATCACCGACGTGCGCAAGATCCTGGATATCTTCCGCACGTTGGGCAGCGACGTGCGGTTGGACGATGCGACGCGCACGCTGGAACTGCATCACAAGAACACCGTGTTCGACGCGGCGGCGCACCGGCTGCCGGAGGAAATGCGTTCGTCGATCATGCTGGTGCCGCCGCTTCTGGCCCGCTTTGGCGTGGCGCGGCTGGAAGACAACGTCAAGGGATGCACGCTGGGGGTGCGCGAGATCGATCCGCACGTGGACATCTTCCGCTCGTTCGGCGGCGAGGTGGAGCGCGCCAGCGGATCGCTGCTGGTGCGCGCGGGCGGCCCGCTCAAGCCCACGCATCATTGGCTGGACTACGCGTCAGTGACCACGACCGAGAATTTCGTGTTGTGCGCCGCCGCCGCAGAAGGCGAGTCGTCGCTGACGAATGCGGCGTCCGAGCCGCACGTGCAGGAGTTCTGCCGCTTCATGGCCATGATGGGCGCCGACATCGACGGCATCGGCACGTCGCGGCTGGTGGTGCGCGGCGGCAAGCGCCTGGGCGGCGGGGAGTTCACGTTCGAAGAGGACTTCCACGAAATCACCACGTTCCTCGCGCTGGGCGCGATCACCGGCGGCGATGTGGTGGTGCGCAACCGCACGCCGGGCAACTTCCCGCTGATCGACCGCACGTTCGCCAAGTTTGGCGTGCGGATCGAGCACAAGGACGGCTGGTCGCGCGCGCTGCGCGATGGTCCGCTGAAGGTGCAGACGCCGTTCACCAGCAACGTGCTGACCAAGGTGGAAGCGGCGCCCTGGCCGTACTTTCCGGTGGACCTGCTGCCGATCTTCATTGCGCTGGGCGTATGCGCCGAGGGCAATGCGATGTTCTGGAACAAGGTCTACGACGGCGCGCTGGGCTGGACGGGCGAACTGTCCAAGTTCGGCGCGCATGTGTTCTCGTCGGACCCGCACCGCGTGGTGACCTTCGGCGGCAATCCGCTCACGCCGGGCGTGGTCGAAAGCCCCTACATCATCCGCGTGGCGATCGCGCTGTTCATGGTGGCCAGCAGCATCAAGGGCCGTTCCGAGATCCGCAACGCCACGCCGATCCGCCGGGCGCACCCGCGCTTTGTCGAAAACCTGCGCAGCCTGGGCGTGCAGGTTGAGTGGGCGAACGACGAGTAAACGGCAGCACGGGCGTTTTGGCGCCGCCCTTTTTTGCAGGTGCGCCGGCCGCCTGCCGATGCCTGCGATGCTGACCGGCACGCGCGCGGCACCCCCAGTGCTAGCGCTTGGCCGCTCTGCTGACTCAGACCTGAATGTTATTGTCTTGGCTTCCCCGCACGCTTGCCGCCTGCCGCAAACGTGACTTGAACACCCTATTCAAGGAGCCGCAATGAAGTTGATCCCGACCCTGCTGCTGGGCGCAAGTGCGCTATCGCTGACCGTGGGCGCCACCGCCGCGCCGGTCACCTATGATCTTGATCCCTCGCATACGTATCCCAGCTTCGAGGCCGATCATTTCGGCGGCCTGTCGACCTGGCGCGGCAAGTTCAACCAGTCCAGCGGCGTGGTCGTGCTGGACCGCCAGGCGCGCACCGGCACGCTGGAAGTCACCGTGGACATCAAATCGGTCGACTTCGGCCACGACGAGATGAACCAGCACGCGATCGCGCCCGACATCTTCGATGCGGCCAAGTACCCCACCGCCACGTTCAAGGGCAAGTTCACCAAATTCGACGGCGACAAGCCGGAAGAAGCGACGGGCGACCTGACGCTGCGCGGCGTCACGCGCCAGGTCAAGCTTGAGATCGACGACTTCAAGTGCATCGACCACCCGATGGTCAAGCGCGAGGTCTGCGGCGCCGATGCCTCCACGGAATTCAGCCGCAAGGATTTCGGCATGAACTTCGGGCTGGACATGGGCTTCAAGCCGGAAGTGAAACTGAAGATCCAGGTCGAGGCGATCCGCCGGCAGTGACGCCCAGCCTTCCTACAATTCCCCCGCCCGCGCCTGCGCCAGAAAGTCCAGCACCGCCCGGTACGATCCTTCGTTGCCGGCCGCATTGGCGGATGGCGTGCCACCCGCATCCAGCAGCAGGCCGGACATCGCGTGCGGCTTGTTGATCAGGGTGGCCGGCAGGCAGGGATAGTGGACGTGGTGCCCTGCCCCCGCGCAGACGTAATGACGCGTCGGCAGGTCATGCGCCTGGCGCTGGCGCACCACCATTTCCGAATACGCGGTGCTGGGCCAGAAGCCGTCGTCCGATGCGCTTACCAGCATGACCGGGCCGGGATAGTTTTCGACAGGAATACGCGCGCGCTCGACGGCCGCCGCATCGCGCGTGGCGCTCAGGAACGCCAGGGTCTGGCGGTACGGCGGATCCGAGGCGTAGGCGGCGTCCCAGTCGGCCGTGGCGTTGTCCTGCCACAAGTGCGGCAAGGGCTCGCCATGCCGGGTCCAGACCTGGGCGTTTCGACCCGTGCCCGGCGCGCCCGCGCTGACCACCCCGTGCGTCACGGGCGACGGCACGTAAGCGACGACGGCACTTACCAGGTCGGGAAAATGCGAGGCCACGAGCAATGAGGTCTCGCCGCCGCGGCTGATGCCGGACACCGCCACGAAGCCGTCGCGCGGCTGCAGCGATTTACGCACCCACTTCAGCGCCGCCTCGAAGTATTCCAGCGGCATGTCGTTCAGGTATTTCGGCCGGCCATCGTAGTTGAAGATCGCTAGCGCCAGGCATTGGTAGCCGCGGGCGGCGAACAGCGCGGCCCGCGGCGCATTGACGCCACCCGACGAACCGTTCATGTAGACCACGACGGGATGCGGACCGGGGCCGGCGGGCATGTAGAGTTCGCCGGACACCATCATGCCGTCCACCGTCTCTCGCACGGATCGGTGCGTGACGCCATCGGCCAGGAAGTCCTGGACCATCGTGGCGTCGGCCGTGAGCGTGCCGCTGGCGGCATGGATATGCACGGTCAGCGCCTGGGTGTTGTCGGGCGGGAACACCACGCGTTCCATGTCCTGGCACACCATGGACCAGACAAGTCCCATGGCCGAAGGCTCGGCATACGAGCCGGACACCGGGCAATCGCGCCGCAGGTCCAGCCGTCCGTCATGGCCAGCCATGAACACGGCTTCCGAGCGCCACGTCGCGCCGCACATGCTCATGCTGGCGGTGACGGTGATGAAGGCATACGCCGGAAAGCCTTCGATATGGATGTCGCGCTCGACGTCGATGAGCGCGCGTTCTGGCGTTACGGTGATACGGGGCTGCGTCACAGTCGTCTCCCTGGCAGTCGCGGCCTTATGCCTTCAGATCGGTCTTGGGCACGCCGTTGGCCTTGATGACCTGCGCCCACATGGCCGATTCGTCGGCGATGACCTTGTCCAGGTCGGCGGATGACGTGAACTCCACGGCCACGCCCTGCTCGGCAAACTGCTGAATCAGGCTGGGGTCGCGCGTGCCTTCGCGCACGGCGTGTTCCAGCGTTTTCACCACGTCTGCAGGCATTGCGGCAGGGCCCGAGATCATCATGCGGGTGTAGAGCTCGAAGTCGTCCACGCCCGCTTCCTTCATGGTCGGCACATCGGGCAGACTGGACAGCCGCTTGTCCGCGGTCACGGCCAGGACCTTAAGCTTGCCGGATTTGATGTTGGGCAGCGCCGAGGTCGGGAAGTCGAACGTGCTTTGCACGGTGCCGGCCATCAGATCCAGCAGCGCCGGGCCGCTGCCCTTGTAGGGCACGTCCTGGAACTGCGTACCGGTCTTGGACTGAAAATGCAGCAGCGCGAGGTGGTTGATGACACCGCGGCCCGCGTGCGCGCACGTGATGTCGTTGGGTTTTTTCTTGGCCAGGGCAATGAATTCCTGCACGGTGTTCACGCCAAGGTCGGGATGCACGATCAACAGCATGGGCGATTTGCCCATGGAGCCGAGCTGCTTGAAGTCCGACGGCTGGTACGGCAGGTTGTTGTACAGCAAGGGGTTCAGGATCATGCCGTTGGTGCCGGCAAAGCCCAGCGTGTAGCCGTCCGGCTCGGCGCGCGCCACCGCGACGGTGGCAATGATGGCCTGCCCGCCCGGACGGTTCTCGACGACGACGTTCTGCTTGAGCGTCTTGCCCATGCGATCGGCCAGCGCGCGCGCGGCGATGTCGGTCAGCCCACCCGGCGCGAAGCCTACCAAGAGGCGCACGGGCCGCGTCGGAAAGGCGTTCTGCTGGGCCCAGGCCGGGCGCGAGATCAACGGCAAGGCGGCAAGCGCGCCCAGGGCATGACGGCGGGTGAATCGCATACGGCTCTCCAGACAAAGGCAAAGGCCAACGCGCGGCCAACGAGGGCCGCGAGGCAAGGCAATGAAAAGGGGAAGGACGTACAGGCCGCCGCCGAACGGCGACGGTCACAATGATCGTATGTTGTATGCAATACACCCGACGGGCTATCTAGGGATATCCCGCAAGCGTTGGCGCCAAGGCCGCCGGTCAGGGCTTGGTCATCAATTTTTTCCAGCCTTCCAGACCCAGCTTGTTCATCGTGTCGATGTTCTTTTCGTAGATCTCGGCGGCGTCCGGGAACGATTCGACGGCGCGGTCGATGCTGTCTTCGCGCAGCAGGTGCAGGATGGGATACGGCGAGCGGTTGGTGTAGTTCTCGATATCGTCCGGCTGCGTGTCGGCGAACTGGAACTGCGGGTGGAAAGTGGCAACCTGCAGCTCTCCCACCAGACGCATGCGCTTGAGCAGACGGTCCGACAGGTCTTCGAATTCGTTGAACTCAAGGAAGTCGTCCAGCGCATCGGGGATGATCAGCAGCGTCGTGTCGATCTTGTCGGGATCGGTTTCGGCCAGCAGCGCCAGTTCGTCCTGCAGATCGGTCAGCACACCCTCGGCGTCGGTGGCGTCGCTGACCGCAAAGCGGATCTGGTCCTTGACCTGCACCGCCTTGGCAAAGGGACAGAGGTTCAGGCCGATCACGGCCTGGTTCAGCCAATGGCGGGTTTCTGCGACCACATTGGCGTAGGCGTCGGAAGTGGAAATCATGGAATCAGTCCTGGAAAAAGAAAGAGCGCAAGGCCCGGGGCCCCGCGCTCTGCATGGCACGCGTATGTATCAGGCGGCCGGCATGGCGGCCATGGTCTGGGCCACGGCGGCGGTCAGCTTCTTGCCGTACGGCACGTGCAGGAATTCGTTGGGACCGTGCGCGTTGGACTTGGGACCCAGCACGCCGCAGACCATGAATTGCGCCTGCGGGAACCCCTTTTGCAGGATGCTCATCAGCGGAATGGTGCCGCCCTGCCCGATATAGCCGCAAGGTGCGCCGTAGTACTGCTGCGACGCCGCGTCCAGCGCCTGCGTCAGCCAGGGCACCGTGGCGGGCGCGTTCCAGCCGGTGGCGGCGCCTTCGTTGGCCTTGAAGATGACCTTGGCGTTGTAGGGCGCATCGGCTTCGAGCAGCTCCTTGATTTCCTGGGACGCGGCCACGGCGTCGACCAGCGGCGGCAGGCGCAGCGACAGCTTGAACGCGGTGCGCGGACGCAGCACGTTGCCGGCGCTGGACAGCGGCGGCAAGCCTTCCGCGCCCGTTACCGACAGCGTCGGACGCCAGGTGCGGTTCAGCAGCGCCTGCTCGGGTTCGGTGGTCATGGGCAGCACGAAGCCGCCGTCAGCGCCGCAGCTCCAGGGGAAACGGCGCCACACTTCGTCGCCCAGGATGCGGGCGGTGGCGGAAACCTGTTCGATGCGTTCGGCGGGGATCTCGCAGTGCAGGCTTTGCGGCAGCAGGCGGCCGGTGCCGCTGTCTTCGAGGCGGTCCAGCAGGTGGCGCAGGATGCGGAACGAGGACGGCACGACGCCGCTGGAGTCGCCCGAATGGACGCCTTCGTCCAGAACCTGGACTTCCAGCGTGCCGGACACCATGCCGCGCAGCGACGTGGTCATCCAGAGCTGATCGTAGTTGCCGGCGCCCGAGTCCAGGCACACCACCAGCGCCACGTTGCCCAGGCGGTCGCGCAGCGCGTCCACGTACGGCAAGAGGTCATAGCTGCCCGATTCTTCACAGGTCTCGACGATGCCGACGCAGCGCGGACGCGGAATGCCTTGCTTGTCCAGCGCCATGATGGCGGTAAGCGACGCGTACACCGCGTAGCCGTCGTCGGCGCCGCCGCGGCCATAGAGCTTGCCGTCTTCGTACTTGGGCGTCCACGGGCCGAGGCCGGCGCGCCAGCCCGAGAATTCGGGTTGCTTGTCCAGGTGGCCGTATAGCAGCACGGTGTCGCCGTTGTCGCTGCGGGTGGCGGGCGCGTCAAAGAAGATGACGGGCGTGCGGCCCGGCAGGCGCACCACTTCCAGTTTCAGGCCGGAAACCTTCTGCGCTTCGACCCACTGCGCCGCGTCGCGCACCACACGCTCGATGAACGCGTTCTTTTCCCAGTCGGCATCGAAGGCCGGGCTCTTGGCGGGAATGGCGATGTAATCGGTCAGCGCGGGGATGATCTCGTTGTCCCACTTGTCGTCCACAAAGTCCTGAAGGGCTTTGGGATCAAGGGTGGGCGGCAATGCGTCTTCGGGGATGCGTGCGTTCATGGCGCTGGCTTCCTGTGTGCGGGAAAGGGGCAAACCGCTATTTTATGCCCGGGCGGCAGGGATGTTTGGGTGGGGGTGGCATTTTTATGACGGTGTCAGACACCAGGGCATGGCGCGACGGCAGCCGGGACTACTTGGCCGCGTAGGCCTCGATCCGGCTCCAGACCTCGCGGGCCAGGGGTTTGGCGTTGCCGACCGATTGGTACAGGCGGATTTCCATGTGGATGTCGTTGCGGGCGCCGTCGGCCCGCACGAGGCTGCCGTTGCGCAGGTCGGGTTCGACCAGCGTGTGCGGCAGCCAGGCCAGGCCGAAGCCCTGGCGCGCCATCGCGTGCAGCGCGTCGGCCAGGTCGGACTCGTACGTGGTCTGCAAGAGCGGCACCTCGCACAAGCCGCGCAGCTTGTCATGAAGGATGCGCCCCAGCGACATGCTGTCGGCGTAGGCCAGAAACGGCACGGGCGGATCCGAGGCCAGCTTGGGCACGGCATGGCGGGGATGGCGCCCGCCCGGCGCGACCGGCGCGCTGACCGCCACCAGCTTGTCCGCCCCCACCCGGCGGCAGCGGTAATTGGGATTGTCGATCTTCGCGTACAGCGGTTCGTGAGCATGGCACAGCAGGAAATCGACTTCGCCGTCCTCCAGCATGTCCACGCCGTAATTCAGCGTCGTCGTGATCACCTTCAGTTGAAAAGCCGGCAGGCTGCGCTGCACGCCCGCCATCAGCCCGGGCAGGACAGAATGCGCCAGCGTCTTGCCTGAGGCGATCGTGATCTTGCGGGCGCGTTCCTGCTCCGGCCTTTGCAGGGCCTCGCGCGTCTCTTGCAGGATGTCCAGCACGTCGATGGCGGCGGCCAGCACGCTGCGGCCGGCGGCATTCAGCGTGGACACCTGGTGGCCGCGCTCGATGAGCGGCACGCCCGCCCACTCCTCCAGCGCCTTGATGCGTCGCCCGAACGCCGGGTGCGTCACGTTGCGCGACTCGGCGGCCTGAAACAGGTTGCGCGACTTCGACAACGCGACGAAGTCCTCGAGCCATTTGATGTCCATGTGTCCTCCTGCCTCCCGTGCCCGCCCCATGTCTGTCCGGGGCTGGGCGTGTGTTTTCCAGCGGCTCAGCGGCTGTGCCGATCCAGCACAACGCTTGCGCATTTTGCACAAGACAGAAACACCTTGCAACTAACATCCCTTCGACCACTCCTGGAAAACCCTATGCCTGACTCCCCCGTCCTGCTCAAGTCCATTCGCAGCCATTACGTCGGCGGCACCGAAGTGGTGGCTGGCGGACTCCCGATGCAGCAGCAAAAAGTGGTCGGCAACGCGTCGCCCCGGCTGATCGACATGAATGGCGGCTACAGCGCCGGCCAACTGTATGTGCAGGAGTACCGGCTGGCGCAGCCGACCCGGCCCTACCCCGTGCTGCTGTGGCACGGCGGCGGCATGACGGGCGCGCAGTGGGAGAGCACGCCCGACGGGCGCGATGGCTGGCTGTGGCGGCTGCTGCAGGCCGGGTACGACGTTTTCGTGTCCGACGCGCCGGAACGCGGCCGCGCTTCCTGGGCGATGTTTCCCGAGGTCTACGACTCGTCCCCGATCTTCCGCTCGAAGGAAGAAGCGTGGCGGCTGTTTCGCATTGGTCCGGCCTCGGGCTATGCGCGCGCCGGCGAGCCGCGGCAGGCGTATCCCCAACAGCAATTTCCCGTCGACGCGTTCGACACCTTTTCCAAGCAGTTCGTGCCGCGCTGGCTGACTCACGGCGACATGGCGCTGGACGCGTATCGCGCACTGCTGGACCGTGCGGGCCCTTGCATCGTGATCGGCCACAGCCAAGGCGGCGGTTTTGCCACGCAACTGGCACAGGAGTACGCGGCGACCGTGCGCGCCGTCGTGGCGGTCGAGCCCACCGGCACCCCGGCCCAGGCCACCTGCGAATTGCCCCCGCAGCTGTTGATCTGGGGCGATCACTTCAACGCGGACGACACCTGGCAGCGCTACCGCGCCCAGACGGACGCCTACTGGAACGCCCTGCGCGCGGCCGGCCAATGCGCCGACGTGCTGGACCTGCCCGCTGCCGGCATTGCCGGCAACTCGCACTTCTGCATGCTGGATCGCAACAGCGACCACATTGCCGGATTGATCGTCGATTGGCTCGATCGCAGCCTCGACTAACCTTCTCGTGGAGACACCGATGACCCTGAAGAAAACCACCATTGCCCTGGCGCTCCTGACCGGCGCCACGCTGGCAGCCGGCGCGTCGGCCCAGCAATCCGATTACCCGAGCAAGCCCATCCGCATGATCGTGCCCTTTGCCCCGGGCGGCACGGCCGACATCATCGGCCGCGTCTTCGCCGCGCAACTGGGTACCGAACTCGGCGTGACGGTGGTGGTCGAGAACAAGGCCGGCGCGGGCGGCTCGATCGGCACGCGCTACGTTGCCGACGCCGCGCCCGACGGCTACACGATCCTCCTGGCTTCCTCCAGCACCCACGGCACCAACCCGGCCGTCTACAAGAACCTGACCTACGATGCGTCGCAGGACTTCACGGCCATCACGCAACTGGTCACCGTGCCCGGCGTGCTGAGCGTCACCAAGGACTTCCCGGCGGCCGACCTGAACGCGCTGATCGCGCAATCGAAGGCCAATCCGGACAAGTACACCTACGCCTCGTCCGGCGCGGGCGGCCTGGGCAACCTGGCGATGGAACTGATGAAGTCGATGACGGGTGCGCATCTGATGCACATCGCCTACCGCGGCGCGGGTCCCGCCTTCACCGATGTGATCAGCGGCCAGGTGTCGATGATCTGGGAACCCGTGCCGGCCTCGCTGCCCTACATCAAGAGCGGCCAGATCCGCCCGATCGCCATCGCCGCCGACGCGCGTTCGCCGGAACTGCCCGACACGCCGACCTTCAAGGAAGCCGGCCTGGCACGCTACGAAGCCAACGCGTGGAACGGCCTGCTGGCCCCGAAGAACTTGCCGGAAGCGGTGAAGACGAAGCTGCACGACGCCTCGGTCAAGGCGCTGAACACGCCCGAAGTGAAGGCCAAGATGGCCAGCCTGGGCGGCACCGTGGTGGCCGGTTCGTCGGACGCCTTCCAGCAAGTGATCGCCAGCGACGTGAAAAAGTGGAAGAACGTCGCCAACGACGCCAAGATCCAGTTGGACCAGTAAACGCCAAGCAGAAGACCCCGGCGCGTTGCGCGGCGGGGTCTTTGCAGGGAGCTTGCAAGCCGGCCTTCAGGGCCGGCTTTTTGTTGGTGCTTAACGTTGCAGGGCGGGATCAGGCGCCGATGAGCGCCGGCTCGCCGCCTCGGCTGTCAAGCGCCGGCGCATCGGCCTCGATCACCCGGCCGGATTGCAGCTTGAACACCGCCACCGCTTCGCGCAGGCGCTGGGCCTGCGTTTCCAGCGATGCCGCCGAAGCCGCCGCCTCTTCGACCAGCGCGGCGTTCTGCTGCGTCACGCTGTCCATTTGCGATACCGCCTGGTTCACCTGCTGGATGCCCTGGGATTGCTCTTCCGAGGCGTGAGAAATCTCGTTGATGATGTCCGTCACGCGGCGCACCGACGCGACGATCTCCTGCATGGTGGCGCCAGCCGCTTCCACCTGGTCCGAGCCCACGGACACCTTCTGCACGGAATCGTCGATCAGGCCCTTGATCTCCTTGGCGGCCGCCGCGCTGCGCTGCGCCAGCGCGCGCACTTCGCTTGCCACCACCGCAAATCCCTTGCCCTGCTCGCCCGCGCGGGCGGCTTCGACCGCGGCGTTCAGCGCCAGGATGTTGGTCTGGAAGGCAATGCCGTCGATCACGCCGACGATATCGGAGATGCGGTGCGAGCTGTCGGCGATGCCGCGCATCGTGCCCACCACGTCGCCCACGGCCTGGCCGCCGCGCGTGGCCACCTCAGACGCGGCCATTGCCAGTTGCGCCGCGCTGCGCGAGCTGTCGGCGTTGTTCTTCACGGTGGAGGACAGCTCGTCCATGCTGGCGGCCGTTTCTTCCAGCGAAGCGGCCTGCTGCTCGGTGCGCGAGGACAGGTCGATGTTGCCCGCAGCGATCTCGCGTGAGCCGGTGTGGATCTCTTCAACCCCCAGGCGCACGGCCGACACGGTGCGCGCCAGGCTGTCCTGCATGCGCTTGACGGCGGCGTACAGCACGCCGATTTCGTTGTTGCCGCGCTGCTCGATGCGGTTGGTCAGGTCGCCGCTGGCGATGCGGTCGAACAGACGTCCGGCTTCATGCAGCGGACGAAAGACCGCCCTGCCGAAGACCACATACAGCCCCACGACCAGCGCCGCCACGACGACCAGCAGACAGATCAGAAACACGATCGCGCTATTGATGCGCGCGGCCGAATCGTGGGCCACTCGCTGGCCGATTTCGTCGGCAAAGTCCACGTACTGCTGGTTGGCCTGGGTGAACTTGGTGCCCAGCGGGCTCACCTTCTCCTGGTTGATGCGCCCGGCCTCCTTGGCGTCACCGGCGCGGATCGCGGCGATCAGCGGGAAGATGGCTTCGCGCACGTAGACGTCGTAGGCGGCCAGCGCAGCCTCGAACAGGGGTTTGCCCTGCGGCGAGGTTTCGGGCAGCTTGCGCGCGGTCTCGATCTGACTGGTGGCCTTGGCCACATAGCTGTCCATGCGCTGCATGTTGCTGGCGGCGGTGTCCAGGCTCTTGCCTTCCAGCAGCGCACTGTGCGCGGCCAGCAGCACCACGCGGGCGCGCAGCAGGTCAGATGCCGCGTCGTCCAGCGAATTGGCGCGGACCAGGTTGGTGTCCAGCATCACCTCGATCGAGGTGCGGTTGGAAGTCAGTTGCTGATAGACCGCGATGCCGGTCACCAGAAAAAGGGCAAAGAAGACGGCCAGAGCGGTCGTCAGGATTGCGCGGATACTTAAATTCTTGAACATTGAAAACCACTCCGGGGGTTGCGTAACGCTCTCCCCTTAACGGCGCAATGCAATGAAAAGTTAAATATCTCATTGGGTTACATGTGGGCAAGGCCCGGACCCGGGCCTCACGCAAGCGCGCAACGCAAAACCGCCGCGGACGTGCCGCGGCGGTTTCTGTGGCTACGGTTCGGGGTTCACCCCCGGACGCTTACTTCAGCCAGGCGCGCGCGTTGCGGAAGATGCGCATCCACGGGCTGAACGCGCCGCCCGAATCCGCGGTGCCCCACTTCTCGGGCGCCCACGACATCATGACGTTGCGGGTCACGCGTTCCGGGTGCGGCATCATGACCGTGAAGCGGCCGTCAGCCGTGGTCACCGAGGTCAGGCCGCCCGGGCTGCCGTTCGGGTTGAACGGATAGGCTTCGGTGGCTTGGCCGTAGTTGTCGATGAAGCGCGCGGCGGCCAGCACGCGGCCGGCGTCGCCCTGCTGCGAGAAGTCGGCAAAGCCTTCGCCGTGGGCCACGGCGACCGGCACGCGGGCGCCTTCCATGCCGGCAAAGAAGATGGACGGCGACTTGGCCACTTCCACCATCGACAGGCGGGCTTCGTACTTTTCGGACTGGTTGCGCGTGAAGCGCGGCCAGTGCTCGGCGCCCGGGATCATCGGCGCCAAAGCGGCCATCATCTGGCAGCCGTTGCAAACGCCCAGCGCAAAGGTGTCGGGACGCGCAAAGTACGCGGCGAACTGGTCCGACAGCTTGCTGTTGAAGCGGATGGTGCGCGCCCAGCCTTCACCGGCGCCCAGCACGTCGCCGTAGCTGAAGCCGCCCACCGCGACCAGGCCCTGCATTTCCGCCAGGTCCAGGCGGCCGGACAGGAGGTCGGTCATGTGGACGTCGATGGCCTCGAAGCCCGAGGTGTCGAAGGCCCAGGCCATTTCGACCTGGCTGTTGCAGCCTTGCTCGCGCAGGATGGCCACGCGCGGACGCTTGCCGGTGTTGATGAACGGCGCGGCCACGTTCTCTTGCGGGTCGAAGGCCACGTTCGGGCTCATGCCCGGATCCTTGGTGTCGTTCCAGACGTCCAGTTCCGCCTGGGCACACGCGGGGTTGTCGCGGCGCGCCATGATGCGGTGAGAGACTTCGGACCAGGCGCGGCCGAGGTCGGCGCGCGGCTGGCCCCAGACCTTGCGGCCGTCGCGGTAGAACTCGACCTCGTCGGCGGCATTCAGGCCGCCGATGACGTGCGAGTGCGCCGACAGACCCGCGCCGCGCAGCACCTGCATGACGGCGTCGCGTTGCGAGGCCGGCACCTGGATGACGGCGCCCGCTTCTTCCGAGAACAGGGCCTTCAGGGTCAGTTCGTCGCGCTGCACGGCGACCTGTTCCGGACGGATTTTGTAGTCGCCCCAATCCGCCGATTGCGGATCGAAGGTCAGCATGTCCAGGTTCACCGAGATGCCGGTGCGGCCGGCGAAGGCCATTTCGACCAGCGTGGCGAACAGGCCGCCGTCGGAGCGGTCGTGGTAGGACAGGATGGTGCCGGCTTCGGCCAGCGTGCGGATGGTGACAAAGAACGCGCGCAGGTCTTGCGGCGAATCGATGTCCGGCACGGTCTGGCCGACCTGGTTATACGTCTGCGCCAGGATCGAGCCGCCCATGCGATGGCGGCCGCGGCCCAGGTCGATCAGGATCAGGACGCTGTCGCCCGCGTCGGTGCGCAGCTGCGGCGTCAGGCTGGCGCGCACATCGGCGACCGGCGCAAACGCGGTAATGATCAAGGACACCGGCGCGACGACCTGGCGCTGCTCGCCGTCCTGTTCCCACGAGGTCTTCATGGACAGCGAGTCCTTGCCGACCGGAATGGACAGGCCGGTGGCCTGGCACAGTTCGCTGACGGCGGACACGGTGTCGTACAGCGCGGCGTCTTGCCCGGCCACGCCGCAGGCGGCCATCCAGTTGGCCGACAGCTTGATGTCTTCAAGGCGCGCCACGTCGGCGGCGGCCAGGTTGGTCAGGGCTTCGGCCACGGCCATGCGGCCCGAGGCCGGGGCGTCCAGCATGGCGATGGGCGTGCGCTCGCCCATCGACATGGCTTCACCGCGGAAACCTTCGTAGTCGGCCAGCGTGACGGCGCAGTCGGCAACCGGCACCTGCCACGGACCGACCATCTGGTCGCGGCTGGAGAGGCCGCCGACGGTGCGGTCGCCAATGGTGATGAGGAAGGACTTGTTGGCCACCGTGGGGTGGCGCAGCACGCGGTAGGCGGCTTCGGTCAGGTCGATGCCGGCCAGGTCCAGCGGCTCGGACACGCCGGGCAGGCGAGTGACGTCGCGCGTCATGCGCGGCGGCTTGCCCAGGATGACGTCGATGGGCACGTCCACGGGGCGCACTTCGGCCTCATTTTGCGGACGGATCGTGTCCAGGCCGGGCAGACCCTCGCCATCCACCACGCGCAGCTGGCGCTCTTCGGTGGCCACGCCCACCACCGCGTACGGGCAGCGTTCGCGGCGCGCGATGGCGTCAAAGCGTTCCAGGTCTTGCGGCAGGATCGACAGGACGTAGCGTTCCTGCGATTCGTTGCTCCAGATTTCGGCGGGCGACAGGCCCGATTCTTCGAGGGGCACGCGCTTCAGATCGAAGATCGCGCCGCGGCCGGCGTCGTTGACCAGCTCGGGGAATGCGTTGGACAGGCCGCCCGCGCCCACGTCGTGGATCGCGATGATGGGGTTGTTTTCGGCCTGCTGCCAGCAGCGGTCGATGACCTCTTGCGCGCGGCGTTCGATTTCAGGGTTGCCGCGCTGGACGGAGTCGAAGTCCAGTTCAGCCGAGTTGCTGCCCATGCTGATGCTGGAGGCGGCGCCGCCGCCCATGCCGATGCGGAAACCGGGGCCGCCCAATTGAATCAGCAGCGCGCCGGGAGGAATGACTTCCTTGTGCGTGAGGCCGGCGTCGATGCTGCCCAGGCCGCCCGCGATCATGATGGGCTTGTGGTAGCCCCAGCGCGTGCCGCCGGCGGTCTGCTCGAACGAGCGGAAGTAGCCCAGCAGATTGGGACGGCCGAATTCGTTGTTGAACGCCGCGCCCCCGATGGGGCCGTCGATCATGATGGACAGCGGCGAGGCGATGCGATCGGGCAGGCCGTGGTGGTCGGCTTCCCAGGGTTGCAGCGCGTCGTCAAAACGCAGGTGCGACACGGTGAAGCCCGTGAGGCCCGCCTTGGGCTTGGAGCCGCGGCCGGTGGCGCCTTCGTCGCGGATTTCACCGCCGTTGCCGGTGGAGGCGCCGGGGAACGGCGCGATCGCGGTCGGGTGGTTGTGGGTTTCCACCTTCATGAGCGTGTGCACGGTGGTATCGCGGCGGATGTATTTGGCGCTGGCGGCGCCCTCGCCCGCCAGCCCCGGCACGCCGGCCTGGAAGCGCTGCGCGGGGCCGCCTTCCATGATGGCGGCGTTGTCCGAGTAGGCGACCACGGTGCCTTGCGGCTGCGCCTTGTGCGTGGCGCGGATCATGCCGAACAGCGTGTTGGGCTGCGACTGGCCGTCGATGACCCATTCGGCGTTGAAGATCTTGTGGCGGCAGTGTTCGCTGTTGGCCTGCGCGAACATCATCAGTTCGACGTCGGTGGGATCGCGGCCCAGGTCGGTGAAGGACTTGGCCAGGTATTCGATCTCGTCGTCGGACAGGGCCAGGCCCAGCGTGGTGTTGGCTTCGACCAGGGCATCGGCGCCGCGCGTCTGAACGTCGACCGTGCGCATGGGCTTGCTCGCCAGCGGCTGGAACAGCGCCTGGCCGTCGAAGCTGGCGTCCACCACGGTTTCGGTCATGCGGTCGTGCAGGCAGTCGGCCGCGCGCGCCAGCATGGCTTCGTCGAGCGACTTGGCGCCGAGCAGGCCGCGTTCGGGCGTGATGACGTAGCGCACGCCGCGTTCGATGCGATGCACCGACGACAGGCCGCAGTTGTGGGCGATGTCGGTGGCCTTGCTGGCCCAGGGGGAAATCGTGCCCAGGCGCGGGATCACCAGCAGGGACACGCTCTTGGCTGGCGCCTCGGCGGTGCTGGGCGTGCCGTAGTCCAGCAGTTGGGTGAGTTGCTGCTGCTGTTCGGCCGTCAGGGCGGCGTCGGTGCTGACGAAGTGCTCGTAGCGGGCGGATATGTCGGCCACCGGCAGGCCGGCTTCCTTCAATTGCGCCAGAAGGCGATCACGTCGAAAGGAGGACAGGACGGAGGAACCAGGCAGATGCTGAACTAGGGACACGATGCGGGCGCCGTATAAAGAGGGGTGCAAAGAAAGGATTTTACCCGTTTAAGGGGTTTTCCCGGAGCCGAAGTTCAATGGAGGTTCTGCCGCCCTCATCCGACCATTGTTACAAAAGAATTCCGCATGGTGTCTGGCGCGGATGGTGCACAGCAATATCGGTCCGCCACCGCTGGGGGCGATGGCGGTTTTCCCCTCGCGGGCCCTGCCCGCCGGCTGACGCTTTGCGCAATGCAGCATGTTGCGGCCGCCCCGCATTGCGGGAAAACACGAACACCCTCGCTCGCGGTGCGACGGTAGGATGCAGCGACCCTATCCAACAAGAAAAGCGGCGCCCCACGCCCGCTGGCCGTTGCCTCACATGTCCCGCCCCGACGCCCCCGCCGAGCCTGTAGAACCAATCATCCCCGTAGAAGCAGATCCCGCCGTGAAGGTGCCGCTGGCCGTCGAGGACTGGCTGGCCGTGATCCTGCTGGCGACCCTGGCCATCATCACTTTCCTGAATGTGCTGGTGCGCTATTTCACCGATCAGTCGTTTGCGTGGACGGAAGAAATTTCCGTGTTCCTGCTGATTGTGCTGACGATGGCGGGCGGCAGCGTGGCCTTCGTGCGCAACCATCACATCCGGATCGAGATCCTGGCCGACTCGGGTTCGCCGCGCCGCCAGCGCATCATGGCGCTGATATCCAACGCCTGCGTGCTGGCGTTCTTCGTCTTGCTGACCGTGCTGTCGGTGAAGCTGGTGTACGACGAATTCATCTACGAGGAAACCTCGCCGGCCATCGGCGTGCCGACGTGGTGGTATTCGATCTGGCTACCGGTCATGGCCGCGGCCATTTCGCTGCGCACCCTTGGCACCCTGCGCCGTCTGGCGCGCGCTCCGGTCCGGGATGCCCTGCGATGATCGCCGTCATCCTATTTACCGTCTTCATCGTCCTGATGGTGATCGGCGTGCCGGTCGGCGTGGCGCTGGGGATCGGCGGCACGGTCGCGATCGTGCTGACCAACCTGGACACGCCGTGGTACGGCCTTCTGACCGTTCCGCAGAACTTCTATGCCGGCCTGGCCAAGTACCCGCTGCTGGCGATTCCCATGTTCGTGCTGGTGGGGTCGATCTTTGACCGGTCAGGCGTTGCCAAGCGGCTGGTGGACTTTGCGATCGCCATTGTCGGGCGCGGTCCCGGCATGTTGCCGCTGGTGTCGATCGCGGTGGCGATGTTCCTGGGCGGCATTTCGGGTTCGGGGCCGGCCTGCGCCGCGGCCGTGGGCGCGGTGATGATCACCGCGATGTCGCGCGCGGGCTATCCGGGGTCGTTCTCCGCATCCGTGGTGGCCGCCGGGGCGGCCACCGACATCCTGATTCCGCCGTCCGTGGCTTTCATCATCTACTCCGTGCTGGTGCCTGGCGCCTCGGTGCCCGCGCTGTTTGCCGCCGGCATGATCCCGGGCATCCTGGCCGGCTTCGCGCTGATCATTCCGGCCGTGTGGCTGTCGCGTAAATACAAGATGGGCGCGCTGGAGGCGCACTTGCCCCGCCCGCCTTTCTGGAAGAGCCTGCACGAGGCGTCCTGGGGCCTGGCCGCGCCGGTGCTGATCCTGGGCGGCATGCGGTTGGGCTGGTTCACGCCCACCGAGGCGGCGGTCGTTGCCGTGTTCTATGGCCTTTTCGTGGGCGGTTTCATCCATCGCACCATCAAGTTCCGGGACCTGTACACGATCCTGCGCGAAGCCGCCGAGCTGTCCGCCGTGATCATGCTGGTGGTGACGCTGGCCGGGATCTTCGCGTGGGCGCTGTCCACGCTCAGCGTGATCGACCCGATCACCCACGCCATCGTCAATTCGGGCCTGGGCGAATGGGGCGTGCTGGCGCTGCTGATCCTGCTGCTGATGACCGTGGGCATGTTCCTGGACGGCATCTCGATCTTCCTGATCTTCGTGCCGCTGCTCATGCCCATCGCCAATGCCTATGGCTGGGATCCGGTGTGGTTCGGCGTGATCCTGACCTTGAAGGTGGCGCTGGGCCAGTTCACCCCGCCGCTGGCCGTGAACCTGATGGTGTCGTGCCGCATCGCGCGCGTGCCGATGGAGTCGACCGTGCGCTGGGTGGTGTGGCTGCTGGGCGCGATGTTCCTGGTGCTGGTCGCGGTGCTGGTGTTTCCCGAACTGGCGCTGTGGCTGCCGCGCAAGCTGGGTTATTGAGAGAGGCTGGACGGGGCCGGCCCGACTGGGTGCCCGGCCGTGGATGACAACAACAGAAAGACTCGCAGAGAGAGGAGACGCAACATGAAATTCCGCAACCTGATCGGCGCGGCGCTGTGCGCGGCGGCCGTGGTGGGCATGGCGCCCGCGCATGCGCAGAACTACAAGCCCGAGTACAAGCTCTCCATCGTCGTGGGCACCACCTTCCCGTGGGGCCAGGGCGCCGAGATCTGGTCGAACCTGGTGCGCGAGCGCACCGAAGGCCGCATCAACATCAAGGTCTACCCCGGCACCTCGTTGGTCCAGGGCGATCAGACCCGCGAGTTCACCGCCATCCGCCAGGGCGTGATCGACATGGCCGTCGGGTCGACCATCAACTGGTCGCCGCAGGTCAAGCAGCTGAACCTGTTCTCGCTGCCCTTCCTGATGCCCGATTACGCCGCCATCGACGCGCTGGTGCAGGGCGACGTGGGCAAGGACATGTTCAAGCTCATCGAAAAGGCGGGCGTGGTGCCGCTTGCCTGGGGCGAGAACGGCTACCGGCAGGTCAGCAACTCCAAGCGCGAGATCAAGCGGCCCGAAGACATGAAGGGCATGAAGCTGCGCGTGGTGGGGTCGCCGCTGTACATCGACACCTTCACCGCGCTGGGCGCCAATCCCACGCAGATGAGCTGGGCTGATGCGCAGCCCGCGCTGGCCAGCGGCGCGGTCGACGGGCAAGAGAACCCGCTGTCGATCTACACCGGCTCCAAGCTCTACACCGTGGGCCAGAAGTACCTGACGCTCTGGAACTACGTGGCCGATCCGCTGATCTTCGTGGTCAACCGAGAAGTCTGGAATTCCTGGTCGGAAAAAGACCGCGACATCGTGCGCCAGGCCGCGCTGGACGCCGGCAAGCAGCAGATTGTCATCGCGCGCAAGGGCGTGACGCCTGAAGACCCGTCGCTCCTCAAGGAAATCGCCGGCCACGGCGTCACAGTGACCACCCTGTCGCAAGCCGACCACGACGCCTTCGTGAAGGCCACCCAGCCCGTCTACGAAAAGTGGAAGAAGCAGATCGGCGAGGATCTGGTCAACAAGGCCGAAAAGTCGATCGCTGAGCGCAAGAAGTAACCCGCGAAAGTTTCGCAGCAAGCCCCAGGGGAACCGGCGGCGCAAGCCGCCAACCGAGGCAGGGACGCTAGAATCCCGCCCACCAGACGGGCGCCGGCCACAAACCGGCGCCCGTTATTTTTTGGGTGCCTGACACCCCGGACGATCGGTGTTAGACAGCCGCCCTATTCCGGGTAGCTGACTTCCAGAATATCCAGCTCATCGATGCCGGCCGGTGTGCGCAGCACGACCGTGTCGCCTTCCCGCGCCTTGATCAAAGCGCGCGCCACCGGCGAGATCCAGCTGATCTTGCCCGCAAGCGGTTCGGCTTCGTCCACGCCCACGATGGTGACGGTGTGTTCTTCGCCCGCCTTGTCGACATAGACGACGGTGGCGCCAAAGAAGGCCTGGTCGCGGTTGGGTTGGGCCTTGGGGTCCACGACCTCGGCAATGTCCAGCCGCTTGGTCAGAAAGCGCATGCGCCGGTCGATCTCGCGCAGGCGCTTCTTGCCGTAGAGGTAATCGCCGTTTTCCGAACGGTCGCCGTTGGACGCGGCCCACGACACGACCTGCACGACGGCCGGTCGTTCCACATTCATGAGCTGCGTCAGCTCGCCACGCAGGCGTTCGTAGCCCTCGGGCGTCATGTAGTTCTTGGTGCCGGCCGGCAGCGCCTGGGCCTGCGGCAGGTCTTCGTCGTCCTCGTGGTCGGACTCTTTAACAAAGGCTTTGTTCATGGCGGTTGCATCGCGATGGCGCGATCACTGTCGAAGCTTGTGAAAATGAGCGGCGCGGGCCGCCCGCGTCAGAACCAGTCGTGCCAGACCGGCTTCAGGTCGGGAGGCAGCGGCGGCAGTTGGCCCAGATCCATCCGGCTTTCCTTGGGACTGTGAAAGTCCGAGCCGCGCGAGGCCAGGAAGCCGTAGCGGCGCGCCACCTCGGCGTACTGGCGCGCTTCTTCCACGGTATGGCTGCCCGTGTTGACCTCGATGCCCACGCCGCCCAGTTGCAGAAATTCGTCGAACAGCGCGGCGAACTGCAGCGGCGTGTATTTGTAGCGGCCCGGATGCGCAATGACGGCCTGACCGCCCGCGCCGCGGATCCAGCCCACCGCGTCGGCCAGCGTGGCCCACTGCATGGGCACGTGACCGGGGCAGTCGTCGCCCAGGTGCTTGTTGAACACGGTCTGCACATCCGGACAATAGCCGGCCTGCACCAGATAACGCGCAAAGTGCGTGCGGCTGATCAGTTCGGGATTGCCGGCAAACGGCAGCGCGCCTTCATACGCGCCGGGCATGCCCATGTCCGCCAGGCGGTCGCCGATGCGCTTGGCGCGGGCGGCGCGTCCCGAGCGGGTCTTGCGCAGGCCTTCGATCAAATCCGCGTTGTTGGGATCAAACCGCAGGCCGACGATGTGCACCGTAAGGCCGGCCCAGGTGACCGAGATCTCGACGCCGGTGGCAAACCGCATGCCCAGTTCCTGGGCCGCCGCCGAGGCTTCGGCGATGCCGCCCACTTCGTCGTGGTCGGTCAGCGCCCAGACATCAACGCCATTGGCGAACGCGCGCTGCGCCACGTCGCGGGGCGCGAGCGCGCCGTCCGAGACGGTGGAATGGCAATGCAGGTCGATGTTCAGCGTGGGCGATTTCATGGGGCTATTGTAGAGAAGGCCCGGCGGCGCGCCTAGCGCCGGCCTGTCCCCACAATGCCGCCCGCCCGTTCAGGCCAAGAGGAAGTCCGCCACCGGATCGACCTGGTCGTCCACGATGAGCGTGGGGGCATGGCCCACACCGGGCACTTCAAGCGCCCGGGCACGCGGATTGCGCTTGCGCATTTCGTCTACCGTGGCGCGGGTCAGCAGGTCGGACAGCTCGCCGCGCACGATCAGGACCGGGCAATCGAGCGCGTCATACGATCGCCACAGGATCTGTTCGCCCGCCGCCAGTTCCTCGGGCGTCTGGGCCCCCAAAGCCTGGGCAATCGCCAGGTCGTAGTGCTTGACCCACTTGCCGCCCTGTTCCGGATACAGATATTTGGCCAGCTCCGCCCACTGCGCGTCAGTGTGCGGACCGAAGGTTTCCGAATTGGCGCGCATCGTCGCCACGGCCTCTTCGAACGTGGCGAATTCGCCGGGCGCGCCCACGTACTGGCCGATGCGCGACAGGGCGCCGTTCTCCAGACGCGGCCCCACGTCGTTGAGCACCATTTTGTCCAGACGCAGTCCCTGGTCAGGCGGCAACATCCCGGCATGCGGGCGCATCGCGGCCATGGCCTTGGCGAACGCGGCGGCGCCCGACAGCGCCATGCCGACCAACCCGCCCATGGACGTGCCGACCCACGACAGGCTGGCCGGGCGCAGGCGCGCGATCAGCGTCACCATGTCGGACACGTACTGCGGCACCGTGTAGAACGCCGGATTGACCAGCCAATCCGAGCGGCCGCGCCCCACGACGTCGGGGCAGACCACCCGGTAGTGGCCGGCCAGCCGGCGCGCCAGCACATCGAAGTCACGCCCGCTGCGGGTCAGGCCGTGCACGCAGAGCAGCACCCGGTCATTGGCGGGATCGCCCCACTCCCAATAGGCCATGCGGTGCAGGCCCGCCGGGCTGGCGCAGGTGACGAATTCCAAACGGGGTTCCAGGCTGGCTTGCACTTCGGTACGCTCCACGGGTTGCGCGCGGCCGGCACGGCGGCGCCGCTTTGGCCGCTATCTTATCGGTTATGAAAGGCCGGTGCGGCCGGCTCTGGACTATCGCGGACTTCGTGGCTACGATCCCTGCATCTCAGAGCCGCCGTTCCCGCCTGGCACCCGTCCGACATTGCCGATGGCTATCGGCGCGATGCATTCATTAAATTGGAGTTGCACACCTTTCAAGGCGCACAGTAAAAAGCTTCAGGCATTGCCAGATCAGTCTTCCCAAAATTGATATGGAGTCCGTATGCAGCAAAGCAGTCCCGTCCCCCCGCTGACCGAACAGCCCGCCGTTCAAACCGGCGTCGTCGTCTCGCCTCCCCCCGCCCCCCCCAAGATCCTGCAGGACCTGATGGCCCGCGCCGACGTGCAGATCAACGGGTCGCGCCCCTGGGACATGCAGGTGCATGACAAGCACATGTACGAGCGGGTGTTCGCCAGCTGGTCGTTGGGGCTGGGCGAGTCGTACATGGACGGCGAATGGGACTGCGAGCAACTGGACGAGCTCTTCACCCGCCTGCTGCGCGCCGACATGGGATCCGCGGCGCTGGGCGTGGCGCGCATCAAGCTGATCGCCGAGCACCTGCGACACAAGCTGTTCAACCTGCAATCCAAGCACCGCGCGTTCGAGGTCGGCGAGCAGCACTACGATGCGGGCAACGACGTGTTCGAGGCCATGCTCGACAGCCGGATGATCTACTCCTGCGCCTATTGGGAACACGCCCAGACGCTGGAAGAGGCGCAGGTCGCCAAGCTGGACATGATCTGCCGCAAGCTGCAACTGAAGGAAGGCGAGACCTTGCTGGACATCGGCTGCGGCTGGGGCGGACTGGCCAAGTTCGCGGCCGAGCGCTATGGCGTCAAGGTCACGGGCGTGACGGTATCCAAGGAGCAACTCGCGCTGGCGCAGGAACGGGTAAAGGGCCTGCCGGTCGAGCTGCTGCTACAGGACTACCGCGACCTGCAGGGCCGCTTCGACAAGGTCGTCTCGGTCGGCATGTTCGAGCACGTCGGCCCCAAGAACTACGACACCTACTTCACCAACGTGCAGCGGCTGATGGCGCCGGAAGGCATTTTCCTGCTGCACACGATCGGCATCGCCGCCACCAGCCAGAGCACCGATCCGTGGATCGACCGCTACGTGTTCCCCAACGGCAAGCTGCCGTCGGCGCGCGAGATCGCCACCGCCGTCGAGGGCCGCTTCATCATCGAAGACTGGCACAACTTCGGCGCCGACTACGACCGCACGCTGATGGCCTGGTGGGAACGCTTCGAGCGCGCCTGGCCAACGCTGGAATCGCGCTACGGCACCCGGTTCTACAGGATGTGGAAGTACTACCTGATGTGTTGCGCGGGCTTTTTCCGGTCGCGCGAGGGCCAGCTTTGGCAGGTGATCCTGACGCATCCGCAGCGGCAGGACACCTACCGGTCGCTGCGCTGAAGCCGGCGCGGCCCGCTTGCATCGGCAAGCCGCCCCGTACCGGGCGGCTTGTTTTCATTGGCGCGCTGCTATGCGCCCGCCTCTTCCCGAATCATGTCTGCCGCGCGCTCCGCGATCATGATGGTCGGCGAATTGGTGTTACCCGACGTGATGCGCGGCATGATGGATGCATCCGCGATGCGCAGTCCTTGCAGGCCATGCACGCGCAGCCGCGCGTCGACCACCGCGCCGTGGTCGGCGTTGCGGCCCATCGCGCAGGTGCCCACCGGGTGGAAGATCGTGGTGCCGATCTTGCCGGCCGCCTGGCGCAGTTCGTCCTCGGTCTGGAAGGCCGGACCCGGCAGCCATTCCTGAGGCTGGTAACGCTGCAGGGCGGGCGCGGCGGCGATGCGGCGCACGAGGCGGATCGAATCGGCGGCGACTTGCAGGTCTTCTTCGGTGCTGAGGTAGTTGGGGCGGATGACAGGGGCCTCGCTGCCCTTCTGCCCCGCCGGGCCTTGCGCATGCACGCTGCCGCGCGACGTGGGGCGCAGGTTGCAGACGCTGGCGGTGAAGGCGTCGAAGCCATGCAGGGGTTCGCCGAAGGCGCCCAGCGACAGCGGCTGCACGTGGAACTCGACGTTGGCGCGGTCCTGGCCGGGATCGGATTTTGCAAACGCCCCCAACTGCGAGGGCGCCATGCTCATCGGGCCGCTGCGGCTCATCAGGTATTCCAGCCCGATGCCCGCGCGGCCCAGCCACGTGGAGGCGATGCGGTTCAATGTCTTGACGCCGTTCACCTTGATGATGACCCGCAGTTGCAGATGGTCCTGCAGGTTCTCGCCCACGCCCGGCAAGGCATGACGCAGCGTGATGCCGCTTTCGCGCAGGCGCGCGGGCTCGCCGATGCCCGAGACTTCCAGCAGGTGCGGCGAGTTCACGGCGCCCGCTGCCAGCACGACCTCGCGCCGCGCCCGCAGCGACATCGCGCGCCCGGCGCGGTTGACGCGCACGCCCACGCAACGCTTCGCGTCGAATTCAAGCTGCTCGGCCAGCGCACCCGTCATCACGTGCAGGTTCGGGCGTTTCTGCACTGGGCGCAGGAATGCCTTGGACGTGTTCCAGCGCCAGCCGCTGCGCTGGTTGACCTCGAAATAGCCGCTACCGAAGTTGTCGCCGCGGTTGAAGTCCTGCACCCGCGGAATGCCTTCCTGTTCGGCTGCGGTGGCAAAGGCTTCCAGAATGTCCCAGCGCAGCCGCTGCTGCTCGACGCGCCATTCGCCGCCCGCGCCATGAAATTCGTCGGCGCCCCGGTGGTAGTCCTCGCTGCGCTTGAAGACCGGCAGCACCTGATCCCAGCTCCAGGCCGCGTCACCGGACAAGGAGGCCCAATCCTCGTAGTCCTGTCTTTGGCCGCGCATGTAGATCATGCCGTTGATCGACGAGCAGCCGCCCAGCACGCGGCCGCGCGGATAAATGAGCGAGCGCCCGCCCAACCCGGGTTCCTCGGCCGTGCGGTACATCCAGTCGGTGCGCGGGTTGCCGATGCAGTGCAGGTAACCGACCGGGATGTGAATCCAGTGATAGTTGTCGCGCCCGCCGGCCTCCAGCAGCAGGACCTGCACGGCAGGATCGCGGCTCAGGCGGTTGGCCAGCACGCAGCCGGCCGAGCCCGCACCCACGATGATGTAGTCGTATGTCTCCATAAGCTCTTCTTATCAAGTCCGGGCCCGATAAGGACGCCGGCACGGTGAGCCGCCCCGGCTGCGACGCGGTGCGCGCGCCGGGAATCTGCCGAGACTCTGGCGCACGGCGAGGCGGCTGTCCAATGAAATGTTGAAAAGGGCTTTATTAGTGTCTCTAATAATGCTCGGCAGTTCCACGGCGCATCAGGTGTCAGACACCCCCACATCTTCTGGAAGCATTCATGGATCTGAAGCACATCCGCACATTCGCCGCCGTCGCGCGGGAGGGCAATCTGACCCGGGCGGCCGAGCATCTGCACCTGACGCAGCCCGCGCTGAGCCTGCAGCTCAAGAACTTCCAGGAATCGCTGGACCTGACGCTTTTCACCCGCACCGCGCAAGGACTGGCCCCGAATGCGGACGGGCGGGCGCTGCTGGCGCCGGCGCAGCGCGTGCTGGATGCGCTGGACGACTTCCAGCGCGCCATCGGCGCGTTGCGCGACACCGTTCAGGGCGAACTGCGGATCGGCACGATCCTGGATCCGGAGTTCCTGCGCCTGGGCGCCACGCTGCAATACCTGGTCGAGCATTACCCGAAGATCCGCCCCACCCTGCGGCACGGCATGTCGGGATCGGTCGGCCGCCAAGTGCGCGCAGGCGACCTGGACGTGGGCTTCTACCTGGGCCCCCCGCAGCCATCCGGCCTGCATGCCCAACCGCTCGCTTCGTTTTCCTATTACGTCGTCGCACCCAAAGGCTGGAGCGCGCAGGTCGCCGGCCGGGGCTGGGCCGAGATTGCTGCGCTGC
The DNA here is from genome assembly GCF_902859725.1 of Achromobacter mucicolens. Classification (GTDB taxonomy): domain Bacteria; phylum Pseudomonadota; class Gammaproteobacteria; order Burkholderiales; family Burkholderiaceae_B; genus Achromobacter; species Achromobacter mucicolens. The sequence continues at coordinate 114,389 of NZ_CADIJP010000004.1, forward strand.
CCTGGATCTGGACCCCGCCGGATTCCGTCCATCACCGGCTGCTGTCCGACAAGTTCGACGCGCTGGGCATCACGCCCCACGCGGTGGCCGAGGTGGACCAGGAGGCCTCGATGCTGGATCTGGTTCGCTCGGGCGTTGGGCTGTCGCTCGCCCGCGATTCGATCGCCCTGCGCGAATCGCAGTCCAGCGGCCTGCAACTGGTCAAAGGCTTGTCGATCCAGGCCGAGCTGTCGTTCATCACACAGACGGCGCGGCGCGACGATCCCTTGGTCGCTGCTGCCTTTGCCGCGGTGCAGGCGGCGTTCGCCTGACACCAGCCGCTTCGCAGCCCTAATCCGGCTCAAGCGGCGGTACGTCATGTTGCGCTGCGCCAAAAAAGTGCAGGCCGCACACGGATATGCACCGATCCGAGGCATGCCCGCCCACGACCGCAAAAGCCGCGCCTGCCTCCGCGAGGCCGCCGGCGCGCCCGCTTTCCCTATGAACCGCGAGGAAATTCCCGCCGTCCCCACGGCATTCGGCATACCTGGCATGGACTTTGCTTGATAGCTCTTGTGCGGGTGCAAACCCGGCAAGACAACGTGAGCATTACCGGCAATGGCGCCCCGACCGAAAGGTCCAGGGCGCCGTTTGTCTTTTGAAATCCGAAAATCCAAGCCTGGGGAAATCCCATGAATGCAGCGGCCACATCCGATTCCTTGCAGACGCTGGTTGTCATCGGCAACGGCATGGTGGGCCATCATTGCGTCGAGCAATTGATCGCCCGCGGCGCCCTTGAGCGTTATCGCATCACCATCTTCGGCGAGGAAACGCGCCGCGCCTACGACCGCGTCCATCTGTCCGAATACTTGAACGGCCGCGACGCCGAGTCCATGGCGCTGGGCGACGCCGCGCTTTATGCGCAGGAAGGCGTAACCCTGCGTCTGGGCGAGCCAGTGGTGGACATCGACCGCCACGCCCGGGAAGTCGTCACCGCCAATGGCCGCTTCGCCTACGACAAGCTGGTGCTGGCAACCGGCTCCTATCCCTTCGTGCCGCCCATCGCGGGCGCCGAAGGCCACTCGCGGCTGGTGTACCGCAGCATCGACGACCTGGACCTGATCCGCGAGGCGGCCAGCGGCGCGCGGCGCGGCGTGGTGGTGGGCGGCGGCCTGCTGGGCCTGGAAGCGGCCAATGCGTTGAAGTCGCTGAATCTGGAAGCCCACGTCGTCGAGTTCGCGCCGCGCCTGATGCCGGTGCAGCTGGACGAGGCCGGCGGCGCCGCGCTCAAGGCGCGCATCGAGGCGCTGGGCGTGGGCGTGCACCTGTCACGCGCCACACAGGACATCAAGCCCGGCACGCAGTACCGCTACCGCATGCGCTTTGCCGAAGGCGCGCCGCTGGAAACCGACCTGATCGTGTTTTCGGCCGGCATCCGTCCGCAGGTGTTCCTGGCGCGCAAGGCCGGACTGGCGCTGGCCGAGCGCGGCGGCGTCGCCATCGACGACCACTGCCGCAGCAGCGACGAACACATCTACGCGATCGGCGAATGCGCGTCCTGGAATGGCACGGTCTTCGGCCTGGTGGCGCCCGGCTACCAGATGGCGCGCATCGTTGCCGCCGAACTGTGCGGCGCGCCCGAAGCGGCCTTTTCGGGCGCCGACATGTCCACCAAGCTCAAGCTCCTGGGCGTGGACGTGGGCTCGATCGGCGACGCCCACGGCGCCACGCCGGGTGCGCGCAGCTACCGGTACATCGACGAGGCCGGCGCCAGCTACCGGCGTCTGGTCGTGTCCGCCGACGGCAAGCGCGTGCTGGGCGCCGTCCTGGTGGGCGACAACAGCTACTACGACACCCTGCTGCAATACGCGCAGAACGGCATCGCGCCGCCCGCGGATCCGTCCAGCCTGATCCTGCCGCAAGGCCAGGCCGCGCCGCTGCTGGGTGTGGACGCCCTGCCCGCCACCGCCACGATCTGCTCGTGCCACAACGTCAACAAGGGCGCGATCTGCGACGCCATCGACGGCGGCTGTACGGACCTGGCCGGCGTCAAGGCCTGCACCAAGGCGGCCTCGGGCTGCGGCGGCTGCGCGGGCCTGCTCAAGCAGGTGGTCGAGCACGAACTGGCCAGCCGCGGTGTTGTGGTCGACAAGAGCCTGTGCGAGCACTTTGCCTACACCCGCCAGGAGCTGTACGCGATCGTGCGAGTGAACGGCATCGAGACCTTCGACGAACTTCTGGCCAGCCACGGCCGCGGCCACGTGGGTTGCGAGATCTGCAAGCCCGCGGTGGGCTCGATCCTTGCGTCCTGCTGGAACCGCCCCATCCAGGACCCGCACCTGGTGCCGCTGCAGGACACCAACGACACCTTCATGGCGAACATGCAGAAAAACGGCACCTACTCCGTGGTGCCGCGCATGCCCGCCGGCGAGGTCACGCCCGACGGCCTGATCGCCGTCGGCGCCGTCGCCAAGAAATACAACCTGTACGTCAAGGTGACGGGCGGCCAGCGCATCGACCTGTTCGGCGCGCAACTGCACGAGCTGCCCGGCATCTGGTCGGAACTGATCGCCGCCGGCTTCGAGACGGGACACGCCTACGGCAAGTCCACGCGCACGGTGAAGTCCTGCGTGGGCAGCACCTGGTGCCGTTTCGGCGTGCAGGACAGCGTGAAGATGGCGCTGGACATCGAGCACCGCTACAAGGGCCTGCGCGCGCCGCACAAGCTGAAGTTCGCGGTGTCCGGCTGCACCCGCGAATGCGCCGAGGCGCAGAGCAAGGACATCGGCGTGATCGCCACCGAGAACGGCTGGAACCTGTATGTGTGCGGCAACGGCGGCATGCGTCCGCGCCATGCGGAACTGTTTGCGACCGACCTGGACGACGCCACCCTCATCCGCTACATCGATCGCCTGCTCATGTTCTACATCCGCACGGCCGACAAGCTGCAGCGCACGTCCGTGTGGCGCGAATCGCTGGAAGGCGGGCTGGACTACCTGAAGCAGGTCGTCATCGAGGACAGCCTGGGCCTCGCCACCGAGCTGGAGGCGCAGATGCAGCTGGTGGTGGACCGCTACGAATGCGAATGGGCCAACGCGCTCGGCGATCCCGAAAAGCTCAAGCGCTTTCGCACCTTCGTCAACGACAGCCAGGGCGATCCCGACATCAAGTTCGTGCAGGAACGCGGCCAGCCCCGGCCCGCGCCGGTGCGCGCCGCGCAACGCGTCATTCCCATTGCCGAGGAGATCGTCTGATGGCCGCCCAACCTGCTCAACACCCTGTCTGGCGCCGCGCCTGCGACCGCCGCGACCTCGTGGCCAATTCCGGCGTCGTGGCGCTGGTGGACGGCGAGCAAGTGGCGCTGTTCTACCTACCGGACGCCGGCGGCCAGACGCTGTACGCCGTGTCGAACCGCGACCCGAAATCGGGCGCCAACGTGATTGGCCGAGGCATCGTAGGACAGCTCTGCGGCGACCTGGTGGTGGCCTCCCCGCTCTACAAGCAGCACTTCCGGCTGGCGGATGGCAGCTGCGTGCAATTCCCGGAACAACGCCTGCAGACCTGGCAGGCGCGCTTTAACAGCGACGCGGTGGAAATCGCCTGACGGGCGCCGCCGGATTCATTCATACCCGGATTCATTCATACCTTCAGCAAAGCAACAGGAAACATCATGTCCTACCTAGCTCCTTCCGAGTTCGTCACCAAGATGGTGGACGCGGGCGAATCCAAGCTCTACATGGCGACGCGCGACGTTCTTATCCGCGCCTTCATGGCCGGCGCCATCCTGGCGATTGCCGCGGTTTTTGCCGTCACCGTCACGGTGCAGACCGACTCGCCCATCCTGGGCGCCGCGCTCTTTCCGGTGGGATTCTGCATCCTGTACCTGATGGGCTTTGACCTCTTGACCGGCGTGTTCGTGCTGACGCCGCTGGCGCTCTTTGACAAGCGGCCGGGCGTCACGATGGGGGGCATTCTCAAGCACTGGGGCCTGGTGTTTATCGGCAACTTCCTCGGCGCGCTGACGGTGGCCGTGCTGATGGCCATCGTCTTCACGTACGGCTTTTCGGTGCCGCCCAACAAGGTCGGCCAGGTCATCTCGCACATCGGCGAGAACCGTACGCTGGGCTACAAGGAATACGGCGCGGGCGGCATGCTGACCATCTTCATCCGCGGCGTGCTGTGCAACTGGATGGTGTCGCTGGGCGTCGTGGGCGCCATGATCTCGACCACCGTCAGCGGCAAGGTCATCGCAATGTGGATGCCCGTCATGCTGTTCTTTGCGATGGGCTTTGAGCACTCCATCGTCAACATGTTCCTGTTCCCGTCGGCGATGATCATGGGCGGCAATTTCTCGATCATGGACTACATGATCTGGAACGAAATCCCCGTGGTGCTGGGCAATCTGATCGGCGGCATCTCGCTGACGGGCCTGACCCTCTACACCACCCACATGAAGACCGCGCCCAAGCGCCGCTTCAGCTGATTGCCGCCAAGTATGGACAGCTACACGCCCGGCGCGCCCGCCGCCTCGCTCAAGGTGGCGGTGGGCCAGCACACCGATCCCGGCGTCAAGTCCGTCAACCAGGACTTTCACGGGCTGTGCGTGCCGGACGAACCGCTGCTGGGCGCCAAGGGCATCGCCATCGCGCTGGCCGACGGCATCAGCAGCAGCAACGTCAGCCACATTGCCAGCGAAACGGCCGTGGCCAGCTTCCTGGAAGACTATTACTGCACCTCCGAAACCTGGTCGGTGAAAAAGTCCGCACAGAAGGTGCTGAGCGCGGCCAATGCGTGGCTGCACGCGCAGAGCCGCCAGCGCCACGGGCAGGACCAGGACAGCGGCTATGTCTGCACGCTGACCGTGATGGTGCTCAAGGGCGCCACCGCGCACATCCTGCACATTGGCGACGCGCGCATCTACCGCCTGCGGGACGGCGCGGTGGAGCAGCTGACCGAAGACCATCGCGTCTGGGTCGCGCACGACAAAAGCTATCTGGGCCGCGCGCTGGGCTTGGCGCCCCACCTTGAGATCGACTATCACACCCAGGCCGTCGAGCCGGGCGACGTGTTCGTGCTCGCCACCGACGGCGTCTACGAACACGTGACGGACGACGACCTGCGCCACGCCGTCGCGGCGCACGCGGACAATCTGGACGACGCCGCCCGAGGGCTGGTCGGCCAGGCGCTTGCGCGCGGCAGCGACGACAACCTGACCGTGCAGATCGTGCGTGTGGACGCCCTGCCCGCTCGGCAGGCGGGCGAGATCGCCCAGTACTCGGGCAGCCTGCCCTGCCCCCCGCTTCTGGAGGTCGGCCAGACCTTCGAGGGCTTTCGCATCAAGGACGAACTGCGCGCCAGCAGCCGCAGCCACGTCTACCTGGCCGAAGACCTGGACAGCGGCGACACAGTGGTCATCAAGATCCCGTCGCTGGACCTGCGCCATGACCCGGCGTATCTGGAGCGCCTGCTGACCGAGGAATGGCTGGCGCGCCGCATCGACAGCCGCCACGTCGTGCGAGCCTGGCCGCGCACGCGCCAGCGCCGCTCGCTCTACACCGTCAGCGAATACCTCGAAGGCCGCACGCTGACACAGTGGATGGCCTCCAACCCGCGCCCCGAACTGGAACCGGCAATCGCCATCATCGAGCATGTCGCGCGCGGCCTGCAGGCCTTTCACCGCCTGGAGATCGTGCATCAGGACCTGCGGCCGGACAACATCATCATCACGCCGGACGGCACGGCAAAAATCATCGACCTGGGCTCGGCGCGCACGGCCGGCATTCAAGAGCTCGGCGCCGATGGCGACGACGCCATGCCCGTGCTGGGCACCGCCCAGTACGCCGCGCCCGAATATTTTCTGGGCGAAGCCGGCACCGCGCGGTCCGACATCTATTCGCTGGCGGCGATCCTGTACCAGATGCTGTCGGGCCGGCTGCCCTACGGCGCCGAGGTCGCGCGCTCGCGCAGCCGCGCCGCGCAATTGCGCCTGACGTATGTGTCCGTGCTGGACCGCGAGCGCGAGATTCCGGCATGGGTCGACGGGGTGCTCAGCCGCGCCCTGCACCCCGATCCGCAGCACCGCACGCCCGAGCTGTCCGAATTCACGCACGCGCTGCGCCACCCGGGCGACACGCGCGGAGCCGAGCGCCTGCCCCTTCTGGAACGCAATCCGGTCGCCTTCTGGAAGGGCCTCTGCCTGATCCTGGCCATCGTGATCGTGATACTTGCCTTCAACCGTTGAACCGAGGCCACCATGTCCGCCCACCTTCCCACCGTATCCCTGATCGGCGCCGGCCCTGGCGATCCCGAGCTGCTGACGCTCAAGGCGGTCAAGGCCCTGGGCCGCGCGGACGTGGTCCTGGTCGATGACCTGGTCAATCCCGAAATCCTGCAGCACTGCCCGCGCGCCCGCATCGTGCACGTGGGCAAGCGCGGGGGCTGCCGCTCGACGCCGCAGGAGTTCATCCAGCGCCTGATGCTGCGCTACGCCCGCCAAGGCCTGCGCGTGGCGCGCCTGAAAGGCGGCGACCCCTGCATCTTCGGCCGCGGCGGCGAAGAAGCGCAGTGGCTCAGCGACCACGGCGTCGCCTGTGACATCGTCAACGGCATCACGGCCGGGCTGGCCGCTGCCACGTCCGCCGGCATCCCGCTGACGCAGCGCGGCATGGCCCAGGGCGTTACACTCATCACCGCGCATTCGCAGGACGGCGCGACGCCCGATTGGTCTGGTTTGGCGCGCAGCGGCACGACGCTGGTCGTCTACATGGGCGTGGCCAAGGTGCACGACATGCGCAGCCAGTTGCTGGCCGCCGGCATGGCCCCGGACACGCCCGTCGCAATGATCGAGCGCGCATCGCTGCCCAGCCAGCGGGTCTGCGCCTCGACGCTGACGGCCATGGCGGCCGACGCCCAGGCCTTCCGGTTGCGCAGTCCGGCCGTGCTGGTCATTGGCGACGTTGCGGCTTGCCGGATGTTCGGCGTGCTGGACAACGCGGCCGGTGCGACGATCCCGCAACGCCGCATGGCCTGAGGTTTGCGCGGTGCCCCGCGCATTGATAACGCATAGAGATTCCGATGGCCGAACGCCACATGCCGCCGCCGCTGCGCTTTCTGCTCGCCGCCCGCCGCAGCGAGCTCCAGGGCCTGGAAGCCCTGGCCGCCACCTGCGATCTGGTGCTGCGCATCAGCGCGCTGGTGCACGCGCTGCAAAAAGAGCGCGGTTACTCCAACCTGACCCTGTGCAGCCCCGCCGACCGGCTTGAGCCGGTGCTGGCGGGCCTGTCCAGCGATGCGCAAGCGGTTGAGACCGACGTGCGCGCCTTTCTGGACGGTCTGGAAGCCGACCCGGCAGGCGCCAGCGGCCGGGCGCGCCTGCTCAATTGCATCGCGTATGCCCTATTCCGGCTGGACGAACTGCCAGCCTTGCGCCGCGAGGTCCGCGACCGGCGCGTGCCGGTCGAAGACGCCGACGCCCGTTTCACCCAGGTGATCGGCAGCCTGCTGGCGGTGGTCTTCGAGGCCGCCGACGCCTCGCTCGACCCCGGTGTGACGCGCCTCCTGGTGGCGCTGTTGAATTTCATGCAGGGCAAGGAACTGAGCGGCCAGGAGCGCGCCTGCGGCGTCATGGGCTTTATCGCCGGCTGGTTCGACGACGCGCGCAAGGCGCGGATGCTGGGTCTGGCGGCGAACCAGGCGCGCAGCTTCGGGGTCTACACGCAGTACGCGCAAGGCGCGCCGCTACAGGCGTGGGATCAGGTTCAGCAGCAGGCGCAGCCGGTGCAACGCATGCGCGACATGGCGCAACACACCAGCGACGCGCAGCGCGTGGACACCGGTCTGGCCGAACTGTGGTTCGACCTGTGCACCGCGCGCATCGACGCCATGCGCACGGTCGAGACGCAACTGGCGCAGGAGCTGGCGCAACAGTGCGCGCGCCGCATTGCCGACACCCGCCAGGAACTGGACGACCGCCGCCTGCTGCTCAGCCGGTACACGGATCACGCCAGCGGCCGCGCGCCCAGCATGGTGTTCAGCGTGCAAAGCCGCATCCTGGACCTGCCCCCCGAAGACGGCGTGGGCAACGAAATGGAACGCTCGATCCTGGACATGATGCGCGAGCAGACCCTGCGCATGCAGCGCGCCGATGACGCGCTTAGCAGCGTGCGTGGCGCGCTGGACGAAAGAAAGCGCATCGACCGCGCCAAGCTGCTTCTGATCAGCCGCTACGGCCTGACCGAGCAGGCCGCGCACGAACGCCTGCAACGCGCGGCAATGGACGGCGGCCTGTCGCTGGCGGACGTGGCGCGGCAGATCATCGCCCAGCTTGGCGGAAACTGAATCGTCGCGGGTTGCGGCGGCCGGCCCCGCTGAAGGCGGCCCAGCGGAACACACGCTAGCGGAACACCCGCTGCATCAGGCTGACGGCCGCTGCCGCCAGCGCCACGCCCGCCACCACCCGGAAATGGTCCAGGCTGCCGAGCAGTATCGCCTGCTCGTTCAGCAACTGCGCAATCCGCGCCGTGGCAAGCTGCTGGGCCTGCCCCGGCCCCGCCACCGCCGCAAAGTGGGCCGATAGCTGCGCCATCACGGCTTCGAAATGCGCATTGCCGGTCGCGATGCCTGTCTGAAGCGCCGTGTAGTGCCGCGACGTGAACCACTGCTGGCCGACGGTGGCCAGCATAATGCCCAGCGCCTGGCCAACCTGCGCCAGCATGTTCTTGACCTGCTGGGCATGGGCAAACACCGCGGGATCGCCCGTCAAGCCGGTAAAGGTCTGCATCGCGGTCGTGGGCATGAGCGTCATGATGAAGACGCCATAGCAGGCCAGCGCGGGCAGCACATCGGTCCACATGTTGGCGGTGGGGGTCAGGCGCGACATCAACACGCCGAACGCCGCCAGCGCCAGAAAGCCGGTCACGAAGAACTTGCGCGGTGACGGCCAGCGCGGCAGCAATTGCGACATGACGGCCCAGGTCATGACGCCCGCCCCCAGCCCCATCGCAAAGAATTCACCCGCCGTCAGCCAGGCCTGTCCCAGCCCGCGTTGCAGCATCAGCGGCACCAGATAGCCATTGGCGCCCAGCATCACGTAGCAGGCCATGAACAGGCCCAGCCCGCAAAGGAAACGCACTTCCTTCATGCCGCCCAGCCGCAGCAGCGGCGCGCCGTTGCGCGTTTCGGACCACACAAAGTAGCCCAGCGCGGCCACGCCCGCCGCCGCGGACAGCGCCAACAACGCGAACTCGCTGAAGAAGTCGTAGTAGGCGCGCTGCAAGGCATGCAGCACCAGGAAGCTGCCCGCGCCCAGCGCGGCGATCGGCGCGAGGCGCACCTTGCCGGACAGCACCGACCCCGCCTCGCGGCCCGGCATGGCCAGCGAGACCGGCGCCATCGCCAGCAGCGACAGCGCCGCGATCAGCCAGAACATCAACGGCCAGCCGTCGTGCTCGACCGCCACCGCGGCCAGCCAGGGCGCCAGCGCGGTACCCACGCACAGCCCCGTCGCCAGGGCCTTGATGCCCAGAAATCGAGCCGGACTTGGCGGAATCAGGTTGACCGTCAGCCGCGACGACGTGAGCATCGCCGCGCAGCCCGCCGCCATCAGGACGCGGCCCAGCAGAAATTGCCCAGGGTCCTGCGCCATCGCGCAGACCGCCGCCCCCACGCCTGCGGCCGCCAATGACGCCAGCAGGTAGGCGCGCAGGCCCAGCCGATGCGTGAGCCACCCCTGCAAGGCGATCATCATCACCGCCACGCAGGCGTAGATGAGCGCGATATGCGTGTATTCCTCGGGACTGGCGCCGATTTCGCCCATGATGGGCGCCGCGCCAAACGTCGCCATGCCGTTCTGCAGGAAATCGATGAACGTCAGGGCGCCGATGACCAGCAGCAGCGCGACCGGGGGTTTCGGTTGGAACATGATGCGCGGGCTCAGCGGTTGGCGTCGATGATGGCGCGCACCTGCGCGTCGGCCTGGGCCAGCTCGTCGGCATACACGGCCGTCGTGTAGACCTGCGGCTGGCCTTGCGCCGAAACCAGCCGTTTGCCGTCGCGCGTCTCGGTGTCCACCTCGACCCGCATCGACAGGCCCAGTTGCAGCGGTTGCGCCGCCACCTCCGCCGGGTCCAGCGCGATCCGCACCGGCACGCGCTGCACCACCTTGATCCAGTTGCCGGTGGCATTTTGCGCGGGCAGCAGGGAGAAGGCGCTGCCGGTGCCGGCGTCCTGGCCGAGCACGCGGCCGTGATAGACCACGCCATCGCCGTACAGGTCGGTGGTCAGCCGGACAGGCTGGCCAATACGCACATTGCGCAGCTGAGATTCCTTCAGGTTGGCCGTGACCCACAGGTGGTCCAGCGGCACCACCGACATCAGCGGCGCGCCAGCGGCCACGCGCTGCCCGACCTGCACGCCGCGCTTGGTCACCACCCCGCCCACCGGCGCGACGACTTTCGTGCGCGCAAGGGCCACGCTGGCGTTGCGCAACTGCACGGCGGCGGCCTGCACGTCCGGATGCGATTCGACCGTGGTGCCGTCGATCAGCGCATGGGTGCGCTTGAGCTGTTCGCTGGCGACCGCCAGCGCGGCGCGCGCGGTGCGCACCGCCTGCTGGGCGTGCACCAGTTCCTCTCCCGGAATGGCGCCGATCCTGGCCAGCGCCGACCGGCGCGCCACGTCTTCCTCGGCGCGGGCCAGGTCCACCTTGCGCAACGCCACGGTGGCGCCGTCCTGCCCGGCCATCGCGAACTGGCCGCGCACCTGCCGCACGCTGCGCGCCAGGTTGGCGCGCGCCGCGTCCAGCGCCAGTTGCGCGTCCACCCCGTTCAGTTCGATCAGCACCGCCCCCGGCTCGACCCTGTCGGTGTTGTCCGCGCGGATCGCCGTCACCACCCCGCCCACTTGCGGCGTCACCTGCACGACGTTACCTTCGACGTAGGCGTCTTCCGTCGACACCCAGCGGCCGTCTGCATGCGCGGCATACGCGCCGGCCAGCACGGCGACCGCCAGAATTGCCGCTCCGCCGGCGGCCACCTTGCGCGCGAAGGCTTTGCGCGGCCGGGATGAGGGGGATGGAGAATTTGGGGCGGCTTCGATGTTCATGGCTTGCGAGCGTTCAGAGGGGGATGATCGGGCGGGATGGCGGCTCATGACCGGGTTTGCGTCACAGCGCCGGAATCGGCCGTCGCGGGCGTCTCGGATGCGCCGGGCTGATAGCCGCCGCCCAACGCGCGGATGAGTTCCAGATGCAGCGTGCGGTTGCGCGTGTCCAGTTCGATCAGCAACTGTTTTTGCTGCAGCACCTGACCTTCGGCGGACAGCACCTGCAGGTAGCTGCCCACGCCGCTGCGGTAGCGCGCGGACGCCATGTCGTAGGCCTGCTGCGTCAGCCGCAACGCCTCGCGCTGCTGGGCCGAGCGTTCAGCCTGCCACCGCAGGGAAACCAGCTGGTCCACCACGTCATGCAGCGCCGTGACCAGCGTGCCGTTGTACTGTTCGACCGCCGCGTCGTATTCCGCCTGGCGCGCGCCCAGGTTGCCGCGCAGCCGGCCACCGTCAAAGACCGGCAACGACACCGCCGGGCCAATGCCCAACACGCGGCTGCCGGCGTTTAACAGGTCCGCTAGCCCCAAGCTCTGCAAGCCGGCAAACGCGGTCAGGCTGACGTTGGGATAGAACTGCGCGCGAGCGGCCTTGATCTCGGCGCCGGCTGCTTCGGCGCGCCAGCGCTGCGCCACCACGTCGGGCCGGCGGCCGATCAATTCTGCCGGCACCGTCGTCGGGATCGCCTCGGCAAAGCGCCCGCGCAGCGCCGGCCGGTCTACCTGGATCCCCGCGTCGGGGCCACGGCCCACCAGCGCGGCGACCTGATTGCGCGTCAGCGCGATCTGTTCGTTCAACGCGGCAATGCGCTCGCGCGTGGCGGGCAGCGCGGCTTCGGCCTGCGTCATGTCCAGACGTGAATCCAGCTGCGCGTCGACGCGACGCTGCGTCAACGCCAGCGTGGTCTCGCGTTGACGCAGGGTTTCTTCGGCCAGATCGCGCAGCTGGTAGGCGGCGTCAAGTTTCAGATACGCGCGGACCAGCGAGGTCGTGAGCATCAGCTCCGCGGCATGCAGGTCCACCTCGGCGGCCTGCGCGCGTTGCAGCGCCGCGTCCAGCGCCGCCCGGTTCTTGCCCCAGAAATCGATCTCGTAGCCCACGCCCGCCTGCAGGTCCGCCGTCCAATCCCACGCGCCGGCCAGCGGCTGTGGCGTGGTGCTGTGCTCGCTGAACCGCTGGCGCGTCGCGCGGCCGCTCAAGTTCCCTTGCGGCGACAGCGGCGCCCCCGCGACGCTGGCCAACGCGTCGGTCTGCCGCACCCGCGCCGCCGCCGCCCGCAGGCTGGGCTGTTCGGCCAGCGCAGCCTGCACAAGCTGGTTCAACTGCGCGTCGCCAAAGCTCACCCACCACGCCTGCGTCGGCCACGCGGCCGGCGAGACGGTCGATCCTTGCAAAGACGCGCTGACTGCCAGTCCGTTCGCGCTGGTGATCGACGATTGGGTGTGCAGACCGCCCGTGCTTGCACATCCGGCCAAAACAGAAGCAGCCAGGACGAGTCCCGCACTGCGCCACAGGCGCGGGAGGCAATGGATAGACGAGATGGGCGCTTGCATGGTCGAGAGAGCTTTTAATATGCCCAGGCTGTATATGCCTAGGCAGATAAATGGATAAAAAAATCGCTGGCGGAAAACCTAATCCGCCCGCGCGTTGATCAGGATGCGAGACAGCAGCTTGTGCAGCACCTGCGCTTCGGCTTCCGAAAAACCATCCAGCAACTGGCGAAACGCAATTTCGGTGGCCTGGCGCGCCTGCGGAAACGCCGCCTTGCCCTGCTCGGTCAGCTCGATCAGCGAGCTGCGGCGGTCGGCTTCGTTTTCGACGCGGCGGATAAAGCCCTTGGCCACGATCCGATCCAGCAGCCGGGTCATCGCGCCCGAGTCATACGACAGCACGCGGCAGAAGTCGCTGAGCGTGCGGCCCCACCCCTTGACGATGCAATTGAGCACGACGTACTGCTGCACCGTGATCTGCAGCGGCGCCAGTTCGCGGTCCAGCGCATCCAGAATGCCGTTGCGCACGTTGGTCACCAGGAAACCCAGTTCGCCGGTGCACAGTTCGTCCAGCACGGAAGGCGTTGCGTTGCTCATGATCGGTCTGGCACGTTGCGGTCGGAATCAATGACGGGGATATTAGCTGCCTAGGCAGTTAACTGGCAAGCGGAATCTTTTGAGGCGTGGTGGATTCGGCACGCGGGATCCGCGTTACCCGATGCCGATCCTCCGCGCGCCCTCGCGGAACAGGGCCTGCGTCTCGGGCTCCAGCCGGAACGACGCCAGAAAGTCCTCTACGCGGTACGACGGCTGCGCTTTGCGGATCGCCGGGAGAAACCCCAGCGCCTCGTCCGTCCTGCCGGCCAGCGCCAGGCAGCACGCCGCAATTGCCAAGATGTGCACGTGCGCGTTGGGCCGGGCGGCCGCCTTGACCGCCCACCCCGCCGCCTCGTCGATCCGGCCCAGCCGCGCCAACGCCAGCGCGCGCACGGCCAGCATGCCGAAGAGCAGCGGATCGAAGGGGCTGAGGTGACGCGAATGGTCGGAAGCGCCGATGGCCGCTTCGGCGTCGCCCATCTGGCAATCGACAAAACCCAGCGTGTAATGCGCCAGCGCGAAATTCGGACTCAGGTCCACGGCGATCCGCAACTCGCTTACCGACTGGTCCTGGCTGCCGCGCAGCCACAGCGCACGCCCCATCGCCCAATGCGCCGCCGGATCCCGGTCATCGGCGATCAGGCTTTGCCCGGCGGACTCGAATGCCTGATCGATGGCCGCCTCCTGCTCGCCCCAGCGCTGGAATGCCGTCTGCCAATGCGTGAAGGACAAGCCCGCGTAGGCGCGCGAGAACGTCGGGTCCAGCCGCACCGCCATCTCGAAGAAGTGGCGGGCCTGTTCGTTGTCGGTGCGATTGAACCGGTACATATGCCAGAGGCCGCGATGATGCGCCTGCCAGGCGTCCAGCGAATTGGGCGGCGTCAGGATGGCGCGGTTGCGCTCGGCGGCCTCGATCTCGATATCGACCGACGCCACGATCCGGTTGCCGATCTCGTCCAGCGCCAGCAAGGCGTCGTCAAACGGATGGTCGAGCACGTCCGCCCAGACGATACGCGCGGTGCGGGATTCGACGAGCTGCACGTCCACCGCCAGGCGCTGCCCGTGGCGCCGCAGCGAGCCGCTTACCACGTAGTCCACGTTGAGCGTGCGCCCGGCCTCCTCCGGTCCCACGCTGCGTTGGTCCAGCGCAAACACGGTGCCCTGCGCGATGACGAACAGGCTGCGCAGCTTTGCCAGCCGCGCGATGACGTCAAAGGCCAGCCCGTCCGCCAGCCCGCCCCGGACGCCCGCTTGCGCCGACCGGTCCACGAACGGCATGACGGCAATCGATGCCCGTCCGCGCCGGTGCGGCAGCGCATCGGCCAGACGCGTTGGCAAATCCGTGTCGGCCAGGGACTGCGGCGCGATCCGGGCCGCTAACGCTTCCGGCAATGGGGCAGGTTTCATCGGCGCTGCGGCGCCTGCCGGGGCCGGACTCAACGCTTGAACCGATGACGGGCCGCCGCCTGCCCGCCGGGCGCGCACATCGCGCCACGTTTCGCGCAGCGGCCGCCCATCCAGCCCCTCGGCTTCGAAGGCGCGCACGGCCGCGGCCAGATGCTCCTCGCCTTCACGCCATTGCCCGCGCAGTCCCAACGCGTCCAGCTTCAGTTCATGGGCTTGCGGATCGAACGGCACGAGCGCAAGCCACTTGTCCAGGCAGGCAAACCGTTCCTCCGACCCCTCGGGCAGAAGAACGGCCTGATGCGCCAGCACGGCCGTGTGACAGGCCCGCAGCCGCCGCCGCTGTGCGGTCAGCCAGCTGTGAAAGAACGGGCTGCGGCCAATCTCCAACCCTTCCAGAAAGTCGCCCGCGAACATGGCCGCAAGCGCGCGCAGACGCTCCGGGCTGGCCTTGCGTATACCCGCCTGCATGGCGGCCCCGATGTCGATGACGTCCACACGGCAGTCGGACAGGTCCAGGCGCACGGCGTCCTGCATCGTCTCGACCCGGCGGCGGCCGGGCTCGTCCAGCAGGCCCCGCGCCTTGCTCAGGCACCAGCGCAGTTCGCCGCGCGGATCGTTGGGAATGTCCCACAGCAGTTCGCACAGGTGCGAGCGCATCACGGCGTTCGGGGCCAGCGCCAGGTACGCGATCAGCGCCCGCAGCTTGCGCGACGGCGGCAGCGCAAGCGGAGCGCCGCCCCGGCTGATGCGCATCGGCCCCAGCATGTGCACGTGGATGCCCGCGCCGGACGAATCCACGCCTGACGAATCCACGCCGGATTCCACGCCCGCTACCACGCCCGCCTCCACGTCCCGTTCCTATCGTTGTATCCGGGGCGCACGGCACGCGAACATCGTCGCGGCGCTGGTTGCATCACCCCGGCGCGCTGGCAACGGATGCCGTCGCGCACCCCACGCACCAACGGAGACTCACCATGTCCATTTCCTCCCTTGCCACCAGTGACGTGCGCGAAACCGCACAGCCCGACCTGGCTGCCTTGAAGACCCGCCAGCAAGGCACCTGGTCCTCCGGGGACTACGCCGTCGTCGGCACCACGCTGCAGATCGTAGGAGAACAGCTTTGCGAAGCCCTTGATGTCCGCGCCGGCCAGAAAGTGCTGGACGTCGCCGCCGGCAACGGCAATGCGACACTGGCCGCCGCCCGCCGCTGGTGCGACGTGACCTCGACCGACTATGTGCCCGCGCTGCTGAGCCGCGGCCGCGAACGCGCCGCCGCGGAGCGCCTGAAGGTCGAATTCCAGGAGGCCGACGCCGAGGCGCTGCCGTTCCCGGACGCGTCGTTCGATGTCGTGATGTCGACCTTCGGCGTCATGTTCACGCCCGACCAGGACAAGGCCGCCGCCGAGCTGATGCGCGTGTGCAAGCACGGCGGCAAGATCGGCCTCGCAAACTGGACGCCCGACGGCTTCATCGGCCAGATCTTCAAGACCATCGGCAAGCACCTGCCCCCGCCCGCCGGCGTCAAATCCCCCGCGTTGTGGGGAACCAAGGCGCGCATCGAAGAAATGTTCGGGCCGCAGGCCGCATCGATCACGTGCGAACCGCGTCACTTCGTGTTCCGCTACCGCTCGCCCGAGCACTGGATGCAGGTCTTCAAGACCTACTACGGCCCGATGCTCAAGGCGTTCGGCGCGCTGGACCCCGCGGCGCAGACGGCGCTGACGGCCGACATCACGGCCCAGATCGACCGCTTCAACCGGTCCGGCGATTCGGCGGTGGTGGTGCCCAGCGAATACATGGAAATTGTGATTACCCGCCGTTAAGCGCATGGCAAACCCCGCCTCGCAAGAGGCGGGAGCGTCCTGGCGGCCGGCGGTGTGGTCCATGGCGCAGCGCCCTCCCGGCTGTCGTCCGGCGGGCGCCGGGCAACCGTTGTAGAGGAACCTTCCGTTGAAGTAGGCAGCGGCATGCCCCGCCGCTGCCGCACTGGGTGCGAGCCCATAGCCGAAATCATACGCCCGCGACTCGCCGATCGGCGCAAATGCAGGCGCGCCTGAGACACCGGCCCACCTGCACCCCAGCCCCTAAGGCAAGTTCTCCCTGAATATCACCTGGCTGCGCGCCAATTCCACCCCGTTCATCGGGCTGCGTTTATCCCGCAAATTGCTGAAAATGCGCACGCAGCTCATCAGCGCTTCCATGGGGCTTTGCGTGATGACGGCGTCCATCGTGCCGTCGATCAAGAGGGCACGCGTGTCGGGCGTCAACCCGTGCCCGATAAAAACCACGCGGTGCTGCTGCCCTGCCTCTTTCAACGCCCGGGCCACGCCGTCCGATGCGCCGCCGATGTTGTAGATGCCGGCGAGCTGCGGATACTGTTCCAGCAACTGGCGCGTCTGCTCGTAGTTGCGCTGCGCATCGTCGTAGCCTTCGCGCAGGTCCACCACCTGCATCGCCTGGAACTGTTCGGCATACAGCTGCAGAAAACCGCTTTCGCGCTCTTCATGGGCGCGGTAGTGCCGCGATCCCGCGATCAGCGCGACGTGGGCCGCGCGCAGGCCGATGAAGCGCGCGATCAGGTAGCCGGCCGTGCGCCCCGCCGCGCGGTTGTCCAACCCCACGTACGCCGTGCGGGCGCTGTTGGCGATGTCGGAAATCAGCGTCACCGTGGGCACGCCCTGCTGCGCCAGCGCGTTGACGGCCTCGCGCACCACGGGATGCTCCAGCGCCATGAATGCGATCCCGTCGGCGCGCTTGCCGTGCTTGGTCAGCGCCTGCGCCAGCGCGTCGGGATTGAAGCTTTCCACGTATTCGACGTGGCACTTGGCGTTCAGCGGCGCAAAGTGCTCGTGCGCAAAGTTGACGGTGTCGCCCAGCATGCGCAAGTAACGGTTGCTGCCGCGCGGCAGCAGGAACACCAGCCGCATG
Organism: Achromobacter mucicolens; assembly: GCF_902859725.1. Lineage (GTDB taxonomy): Bacteria > Pseudomonadota > Gammaproteobacteria > Burkholderiales > Burkholderiaceae_B > Achromobacter > Achromobacter mucicolens. Next base: position 131,890 of record NZ_CADIJP010000004.1, read on the forward strand.
GGCTCGGGCGCGGCGGCGGCGTACGCGGCTTCGTCCGGCAGATAGTCCAGATCGATGGCCGCCTTGAAGACTTTTTGCGCGGTGGCCGGACGCACGCCCGGACGGCGATTGAGCACGCGGTCGGCGGTGGCGGTGGACACGCCGGCGCGGGCGGCGACATCGGCCAGGCGGGCAAGTCCGCGGGAGGAGGCGGTTTTATTCACATCAAAAACCATCATGAATAAGATTTGACGATGATACCGCCTATTCACTATTGTCCATTCTGCCGCACGGCTTAGGCGGTTTTGTGGCACATCAAAAAACATCATAAGCACGACAACGGAGACAACCATGAAGCTGCTTACACGCCGCAGTGCCCTGCGCCGCCTTTGCGCGGTCCCCGCCCTTGCCGTCGCCGGCACCGGCTTTCCGCTGATCGCCCGCGCCGCCGATTACTCGCTCAAGTACGGCAACAACCTGCCGGTGACGCATCCGCTGAACATCCGCGCGCAGGAAGCGGCCGAACGCATCCTCAAGGAAAGCAACGGCCGCGTCGACATCAAGATCTTCCCGAACAACCAGCTTGGCGGCGACACCGACATGCTGGCCCAGGTGCGTTCCGGCGGCATCGACTTCTTCACGCCGTCCGCCCTGGTGATTGCCACGCTGGTGCCGGTGGCCGCCATCAACGCGGTCGGCTTCGCGTTCAAGGACTACGACCAGGTCTGGAATGCCATGGACGGCGCGCTGGGCGCCCACGTGCGTGCGGCCATCGCGCAGCGCAAGCTCTATGCCTTTGAAAAGATGTGGGACAACGGCTTTCGCCAGACCACCAGCAGCAAGGGCCCGGTCAATACCGCCGCCGACATGGACGGCCTGAAGATCCGCGTGCCCGTGAGTTCGCTGCCGATCTCCATGTTCAAGGGCCTGGGCGCCGCCCCTGCCAGCCTGCAGTTCAGCGAGGTCTATTCGTCGCTGCAGACCAAGGTGGTGGACGCGCAGGAAAACCCGCTGCCGATCATCCAGGTCGCCAAGCTGTACGAAGTGCAGAAGTACTGCTCGCTGACCAAGCACATCTGGGACGGCTACTGGTTCATCGCCAACGGCCGCATGTGGGAAGGCCTGCCCGCCGACCTGAAGACGGTTGTCGCGCGCGGCATCAATGAAGCTGGCCTCGCACAGCGCGAAGACATCAAGAAGCTCAACGCCTCGGTGCAGTCCGACCTGGAATCCAAGGGCCTGGTGTTCAATCAGCCGTCGGCCGACAGCTTCCGCGAGCAACTGCGCACCGCGGGCTTCTACAAGGAATGGCAGGGCCGCTTCGGCAATGAGGCCTGGGGCCTCCTGGAGCAGTCCGTCGGCAAGCTGGCCTGAGGTCGAGCGTCATGGCCTCCCTGTCCGCTCCCCACGCCGCGGCGCCCGCGCTGCCGGCCAATCCCCTGCGCCGGGCGGCCGGCGCGCTCGACACCGTGCTGGGCACCGTGGTCGAACACGTTGCCGCAGCCATCGTGCTGGTCGAGATCATCGTCCTGTTTGCCGGCGTGGTGTCGCGCTACGTGTTCCATAGCCCGCTCGTCTGGTCCGATGAACTTGCCTCCATCCTGTTCCTCTGGCTGTCCATGCTGGGCGCCGTCGTGGCCCTGCGGCGCGGCGAACACATGCGCATGACGGCGCTGGTGAACAACGTCAGCCCGGCCCGGCGGGCACAGCTGGAAACCGCGGCGCTGGCGGCATCGCTGGCCTTTCTGGTGCTGATCCTGGCGCCCGCCATCGAATATGCGCACGAAGAGCATTTCATCATCACCCCCGCGCTGGAGCTGAGCAACGCCTGGCGCGCCGCCGCCATTCCGGTCGGCATGGGACTGATGGGCATCATCGCGCTGCTGCGCCTGTTGCGCACGCAGCCGCTGCCGCAGGTTGCGATGGCGCTGGCCGGCGTGGCCGCCGTCGTCGGCATCTTCTGGATGGCGCAGCCGCTGTTCTCGGGGCTGGGCAAGCTGAACCTGGTGATCTTCTTCGTGGGCATCGTCGCCGCCACCGTGTTCTCGGGCGTGCCGATCGCGTTCTCCTTCGCGCTGGCCACGTTCTCGTACCTGGCGCTGACCACCAACACGCCGATGGTCGTCATGGTGGGCCGGCTGGACGAAGGCATGTCGCACCTGATGCTGCTGGCAGTGCCGCTCTTCATCTTCCTGGGTTCCCTCATCGAAATGACGGGCATGGCGCGCGCCATGATCCAGTTCCTGGCCAGCCTGCTCGGCCACGTGCGCGGCGGGCTGTCCTACGTGCTGATCGGCGCCATGTACCTGGTGTCCGGCATCTCGGGCTCGAAGATCGCCGACATGGCGGCCATCGCGCCCGTGCTGTTCCCCGAAATGAAGAAGCGCGGCGCCAAGCCCGGTGACCTGGTCGCCCTGCTGTCGGCGACCGGCGCGCAGACCGAAACGATTCCGCCGTCCATCGTGCTCATCACCATCGGTTCGGTGACGGGCGTGTCGATTGCCGCGCTGTTCACGGGCGGCCTGCTGCCCGCCGTGGTGCTGGGCCTGGCCCTGTGCACCGTGGTCTGGTGGCGCTACCGCAAGGAAGACCTGAGCCTTGTGCAGCGCTTCACCTTCAAGGAGATCGGCCGCTTCTTCATGATCGCGCTGCCCGCAGTGGCCCTGCCCTTCGTGATCCGCGCCGCCGTGGTCGAAGGCGTGGCGACCGCCACCGAGGTCTCCACCATCGGCATCGTGTACTCCGCCGTCGTGGGCCTTTTGATCTACCGCTGCTTCGATTGGGCACGCGTCAAGCCCATGCTGATCGAAACCGCGTCCCTGTCCGGCGCCATCATGCTGATCGTGGGCTGCGCGACCGCGATGGCGTGGGCGCTGACACAATCCGGTTTCTCGGGCGACCTGGCCAAGCTGATGGCGGGCATGCCCGGCGGCAGCTACGGCTTCCTGGCGGTGTCCATCGTGGCCTTCATCATCCTGGGCAGCGTGCTGGAAGGCATCCCCGCCATCGTGCTGTTCGGTCCCCTGCTGTTCCCGATCGCGGTGCAGGCCGGCGTGCACGAGGTCCACTACGCGATGGTCGTGATCTTTGCGATGGGCATTGGACTGTTCGCCCCGCCCTTCGGTGTCGGCTACTACGGCGCCTGCGCCATCAGCCGCGTCGATCCCAACGAAGGCATCCGCCCGATCTGGGGCTACATCGGCGCGCTGCTGATCGGCCTGATCGTCGTGGCCGCCTTCCCCTGGTTCTCCATCGGTTTCCTGTGACGCGACGCGGCCCCTCGCGGGCCGCGCCCTTCCCGTCCCTCAGCCACCCCTTTTAAAAAGATCCATCATGAGTCGTTTCCTGGGCGAGATCCGCCAACTCGGTTATGTCGTGCACGACATCGAAGCCGCCATGGACTACTGGAGCAGCAAGCTCGGCGTGGGCCCCTGGTACTACAACCCCCGCGTGCCGATCGTGAACTATGAGTACGACGGCCAACGGCACGAGCCTCACAATTCCGTCGCCTTGGCCAACTCCGGCTACGTGCAGGTCGAACTGATCCAAACCCGCAACGACGTGCCTTCCATGTACCGAGACTTCCTGCAGGCCGGCCGCACCGGTCTGCAACACGTCGCCTACTGGACCGAAAGCTACGACGCCGATCTGGAGCGCCTGCTGGCGCAAGGCTTCAAGCCCAAGATGAGCGGCGAAGTCGGCGAAAAGGGCCGCTTCATCTATTTCGACACCGAATACCACCCTGGCACCGTCATCGAGCTCTCCGAAGTCGCCGGCCCCAAGGGCCGCCTCTTCGACCTGATCCGCGAAAGCTCGGTCAACTGGGACGGCAAGGACCCCGTCCGCGCCTTCCCCGATCTGAGCCGCCTCTGATACGCCCCTGCCGCACACCGCCACCATGAATTCCCAATCGTTTACCGCCACCTACCTGATTGAAACCCCCGTCGACCCCGCCAAGGTCGCGGAAGTCATGGCCGGCGAGCAGTCCTGCGGCACCTTCACGCGCGTTCAGGGCGAAACCGACGAGCTGCGCGCCCGCGCGCGCGCCCGCATCGAATCCATCGAAACGCTGGAAACGGTCGACGCGCCCAGCCTGCCCAACGCCTATCTGGCGCGCCAGGCGGGCGGCATGCCCGGCAAATTCCAGCGCGCGCGGATTCGCATCGCGTTCCCCGTCGCCAACGTCGGGGCCAACCTGCCCACGCTGGCGGCCACCGTCGGCGGCAACCTGTACGACCTGGGCGAAGTCACCGGCTTGCGGCTCGAAAGCATGGAGCTGCCCGCCAACTACCGCGCCCAGTTCGACCTGCCGCAGGTCGGCATTACCGGCACGCGCGCGCTGACCGGCGTGGACAAGGGGCCGCTGGTCGGCACCATCATCAAGCCCAACGTCGGCCTCTCGCCCGAGCAGACCGCGCATCTGGTGGCCCAGCTTTGCGCGGCTGGCGTGGACTTCATCAAGGACGACGAGGTGTGCGCCAACCCGGCCCACGCCCCGCTCGCCCAACGCGTCGCCGCAGTCATGGCCGTGGTGCGCGCGCACCGCGAACGCACCGGCCGCAATGTGATGGTCGCCTTCAATATCAGCGACGAAACCGACGCCATGCGCCGCCATGCCGACTTGATCGAACGCGAAGGCGGCACCTGCGTCATGGCCAGCCTGAACTGGTGCGGCTACTCGGCCATCCAGACCCTGCGCCGCAGCACGCCGCTGGCGCTGCACGGCCACCGCAATGGTTTTGGCGCACTGTCGCGCCACCCGCTGCTGGGCATCGGCTTTCAGGCCTACCAGACGCTGTGGCGGCTGGCGGGCGTGGATCACATGCACGTGCATGGGTTGCAAGGCAAGTTCTCGCAGGAAGACAGCGAGGTCGTCGACTCGGCCCGCGACTGCCTGGCATCGCTGACGCCGGGCATCGACGACGCCGTCATGCCCGCCTTCTCGTCGGGTCAATGGGCTGGCACCGTGCCCGCCACCTGGGCCGCCGTGCGCAGCGACGACCTGCTCTTCATGTCGGGCGGCGGCATCCTGGCCCACCCCGACGGCCCCGCCGCCGGCGTGCAAAGCATCCGCCAGGCCTGGCACGCCGTGCGCGACAACCAGACCTTGCAAGACTACGCCCGCAACGCGCCGGAGCTGCAGCGCGCGCTGGAATTTTTTGGAAGCCGCGCATGAATGGCGGCACCGCGCCGCAGGTTTGCTGGTATGGCGACGACTTCACCGGCGCCACCGACACGTTGGCCGAGGTCGCTCGCGCCGGGCTGCGCAGCCTGCTTTTTTTGAGTGTGCCTTCTTCCGCGCAACTGGAACGTGCCGGGCCGTTGGATGCCATCGGCATCGCGGGCGCGGCGCGTGGCATGACGCCTGCGGAGATGACGGACGAGCTGCGCGCGGTCGGTGCATTCATGGCAGGCACCGGCGCGCGCGTGCTGCACTACAAGTGCTGTTCCACCTTTGACAGCGCGCCGCATGTCGGCAGCATTGGGGTGGCGGTGCGCGAATTGCGTCGGCATTTTGCGAATCCCATCGTGCCGATCGTGGGTGGGCAGCCCAGCATCGGCCGTTATTGCAGTTTTGGAAACCTATTCGCGCGCGCGGGTTCAGCGCCCGAGATTCATCGCATTGACCGCCATCCCGTGATGAGCGTGCATCCCGTGACGCCCATGCACGAGGCGGATCTGCGGTTGCACCTGGAGGCCCAGGGTTTGGCGGGCATCCGCTCGGTGCCGCACACGGCCTACCCCTCGGCCGTGGAACCGGGTGCGAAGACGGGTGCAGCCTCGGCTGAGGACACCGCCGCGCACTCGGCCGCGCTTGATGCCTGGATCGATCAGGTCATTGGAAACACTGACGGTCCGCTGCTGCTGGATCTGGTGGACGAATCGCAGCTCCCCGTCATCGGCCGTTTGATTCAACGCGCCGCTTCCCGCGCCCCCCTCTTGGCCGTCGGCCCCAGCAGCGTGCAACAGGCGCTGGCCCGCGCTCGGCCCGCGGGGCACTCGGGGGCCGCACCGGCGACGCCACTCGGCCCTGCAAATGGCCCGGTGCTGGTCGTCGCGGGCAGCCTGTCGCCCGTCACCGCCCGGCAGATCGCCGCATGCGAAACCTATACGCGCCAAGCTCTGCGAGTCGAACGGTTGCTGGCGGATGACGACTACGCCGCGCAACAGGTCGCGTTGGCCGCTGCCACACTGGCCCAGGGCCACAACGTGCTGGTGCATACCGACAAGCCTGCCGGCGCCGTCAACGCAGACCAGACCGCCGCCACCGCCCGCGCCACCGCCAGGCTGGTTGCTGACATCGTGCGCGCCAGCGCGTACGCTGGCCATCGGCTGAACCGAATCGGAATCGCCGGCGGCGACACCTCCAGTCAAGCCACGCTTGCGCTCGGACTGTGGGGATTGGCGTTTCGCTGCGTCCTGGCGCCGGGCGTGACCGTCAGCGTTGCACGCAGCGACGATCCGGTAACGGACGGGGTGGAGCTGATGCTCAAGGGCGGGCAGATGGGTGGGGATCGGCTGTTTGACGAGTTGATTGCCGGCAAGGTCTGACGGCCGCCGCAGGCGTTCTGACGTGCCGAACGGGCTAGCGACCATGCCAGTACCGTCTCGCACGTTCGCGGTGCCCCCACACCTCCAACGCATCCGGCCGCGACGCCGCCATCACGGCGCCGTCCTGGTCGCTACGCCAGAAGCTGGCGCCCGCCCGGCTCCAACGCAGCTCCACCGCCCGTGCCGGGTGGCGGAACCGGTTCAGGTGCCCAGCCTGCGCAATGGCATGGACGGCCTGCGTCGCGTTCACCAGGTCATGCCCCGACGACGACCCTGACCCATGATGCGGCGCCAGCACGACATCGGCACTGGCAAGCCCCTGCGCCACCATGTCCCGCTCCTGCGCAACGCCTACGTCCCCTGTCAGCAACAGGGAATGGCTTGCCCCCTCCACGCGCAGCACGCAACTGTCGGCATTGCGGTCATCCACCTTCGCGCTGCGTTCTGACGGAACCGGATGCAGGAAGGTGAACACCACCCCGTCCGCTTCCCATGCCAGTCCACGTTCGCACCGCGCCATCGTATCGGGCAACACCGGTTCGGCATTGCCGACGTCGGGCCACATGTTTGCGTCGCGCCGTAGATAGGCGGGCAAATCGAAGGATGTATAACTTCGCCCCACTGGCACCGCCCCCAGCACCGCGCGCGTGCCGCCGACATGATCCATATCTGCGTGCGACAGCACCAGCACATCCAGCCGTCCGATCCCCCGCGCTTGCAGAAATGGCGCGACGACCCGTTCGCCCGCATCGCTGCCGCCGTAGCTGCGCGGGCCCGCGTCAAACAACAACGACTGAGTCGCAGTTTCCACCAGGATGGCGCTGCCCTGCCCCACGTCCATCGCGCTCATGCGCCAGTGGCCCGGTTCGGGCTTGTCGGGCCGCCAGAACAGCAACGGCAGCATGCAGAACCAACCAAGGTGCCGTCCTGGCCAGCCTTTGGCCTGCAGGGCCCAGATCATGCCCGCCACCGCCAGCAGCAGCCAGGGCCAGCCGGCCGCGGCAACCGGCACGCTCGACCAGCTTGCATTGCCAACCCAGGCAACCGGCGTCATGGTCAGGTCGAACGCGGCCAGCCCGGCTTGCCCGGCCAATGCCGCCAGCGCCTCGGCGCCGGGCACGGACGACAGTGCCGCGCATAGCAACGCCAGCGGCGTCACGATGAACGTCACCGACGGAATGGCGACGGCATTGGCAAAGGGCGAACCCAGCGACACCTGGTGCACCAGAAAGGCCAGCAGCGGCATCAGCCCTATCGTGACCATCAGCTGCACGTGCGCGGCCTGCCGTAGCCGGGCCGCGCATCGCGCGCGCCAGCTGGCGTCCACATCAATCGGCGCGGCCGCGATACGCAACAACACCGCCACCGCGCCGAACGACAACCAGAAGCCAGCGGACATCGGGGCCCACGGGTCCAGCGCCACCACGGCGGCCGCCGCGCAGGCCAGGACCCGATCACCCGACACGGGCAGCCGCGACAACGCCGCCCCCAACACCACCAGCAGCATGAAAAACGTGCGGCGCGCGGGCACGCCCCAGCCCGCCAGCAGGCAATACAGCAACGCGACCACCGCCGCTACCGCCCCGCCGGCAACGCGCGCAGGGATCCGCTCGGCAAGTCCCACGCCCCGCCACCGCACGCGCCGCCAAAGCGAAGACGCCAGCAACCCAGCGATACCGGCAATCGATGTCACGTGCATGCCGCTGATCGACACCAGATGCGTGATGCCGCTGCGGTTGAAGATCCGCCAGTCGTCGCGCGCCACGCCGGCCTGATCCCCAATCGCCAACGCAATCAGCACCGGCGCGTAACGATGCTCGCCCAACGCCGCGCGCATGCCCTCGCGCACGAGATGCCGGGCGCGTTCGATGGCAATGCCGGGCGTGGCCCACGGCCGGTCGTCCATCAGGACGGGCTGCCCGCGCACGGTTCCCGTGGCGCGGATGCCGTTGGCAAACATGCGCCCCTCCACATCCGGCCCCGCGGGGTTGAGCAGACCGTGCGGCCGCCTCAGCACCAGCGCCATTCGCCACACTTGCCCGGGCAGCACCTGCGGCACGGCCTGGTTGGACCCCGCACCCGCCTGCCAGGTGACCTGGACGTGCGAGGGAATGCCGGGACGAGCGGGCGGCATCACCTCGGCCAGGAAGCGCTGGCGCTTCGCGTCGCCATCGGGCAATGCGGCCACGCGCAGCACCAGCCGCGACACCTGATCCTGATGCGCGTCGGCAAGCCCATCGTCCAACCGTTGCTGCGCTTGCAGCGCTGCATTCAGGAAGCCGGCCGAAAGTCCCAACGCCAGCGCCGCCAGAACCCGCCATCGAGAATTCCCGACGCGAACCCACACGGCGGACACAGCGCCCCCGGCCACCGCTAGCCACAGCCCAATCGAACCCGGCAGAGACGGCAGCATCTGCACCAGCCCCGAGCCCGCGACAAACGCAATACAGAACGAGCGGCCCGCGATGGCTTTCTCCGCAAAAAAGAGAAAGCGTAGGTCTTGGCCGGACGGGTCACATGAGCAAGTGAACGAATCGATCCACCTCGGCCAGCCGTCACCTTCCGGGCGCACGCAGTACAGTAGCGCCAACCTACTCTCACGCCCCGCTTCCCATGAAAGGCTCCCGCAACTCCCTGTCTTCGCTGCGCATCTTCCTCACCGCCGCCGAAACGCTGAACTTCAGCCGCGCGGCCGAGGCGCTTAGCCTGACCCAAAGCGCGGTCAGCAAACACGTGGCGGCGTTGGAGGACCGATTGGGCACGGCCCTCTTCAAGCGCATGCCCGCGGGCCTGCGGCTTACGTACGCGGGCGCCCTGTACCTGGAACGCATCAGCGCGGCAGTGCGGCTCATCGACGAGGCCGATGCGCTGGTCGCCAACCCCGCGTCGCGCGTCGCCCTGAATGTGGCTGTCTCGCCGTCGTTTGCGCAGTTTTTCCTGCTGCCCAGGCTGGCCGAGTTCTTTGAATTGCACCCTGAGATCCGAGTCAACATCCGCCCTCGGCTGCTGCATGGCCGCGACCGCTCTGAACGATTCGACGCGGAGATCCAGCTTCACACGGGATATGTGTCGGGCATGAGCGCGCAGTATCTGTGCGGCCGCGAAATGGCGCTGGTGGCAGCGCCCTCTGTGATCAAGCGCCATCCGGTCAAGTGCGTGGACGACATCGCCCGATTGCCCTTGCTCAAGCGCGCCCAGCGCGGCTATGGCTGGGACGAGTGGCGGGCCGACGTCGCCCCGTTGTGGTCCGGTCCCGCCGCCACCGCGGCGGAATACGAAGGCTTTTCCATCCTGCTGCCGGCGGTGCTCAATGGCTTGGGCGCGGGCATCATGCCGCTGTGCATGGTGCTGGAGCATCTGGAGTCGGGACGCCTGGTGCGGCCCTTCGGCGAGGCCATCGAAGGCCGCTACGGCTATCACCTGATGCAACCTCGTCCCAACGTCGGCGGCCCTTACTGCGAAGCGTTCTGCGAGTGGGTCATCGCGCAGGGCCAGGCGCTGAATATGCAGACGCGGCAATACGCGGGCATTGCCTAGAACCTGACTGCTTTCAAGCCGCCGGCCCTGCGAGAGCACCTATTCCAGTTTGGAATATCCTATGCGCATACTTCCTTTGCGAGGGGCCAGCGCGCGCACCACAATGACGTGAATAATTCATGGATCACCATAAAAATCATGTTCAAGTGGAAAAAACTGCTGGCCGCCATGGCCGTTCCCGCGTGCTTCGCAAGCGTGCAATCCGCCTCGGCCGCCTATCCCGACAAACCCATCAAGATCGTCGTGCCGTATTCGGCGGGCGGCAGCTCGGACGTGGTGGCCCGGGCCATCAGCGATCAATTGAGCGCCCAGCTTGGGCAGTCCGTTGTTGTCGAGAACCGGGCGGGCGCGGGATCGATGCTGGGCACCGCCTACGTGGCGACCGAGGCGCCCGATGGCTACACGCTGTTGCTGGCCGACGTGCCGTTCACCATCGTGCCGGCGCTGTACAAGGACCGTGTGAAATACGACGCGAAAAAGGATTTCACGCCGATCACGCTGCTGGGCCTGTCGCCCATGTACCTGTTCGTGAATCCCGGGTTCGAGGCGCAGGACGTGCCGTCGCTGGTCAAGATCGCTTCGGCCAAGCCGGACACCATCTCCATCGGTTCGGGCGGCAACGGCTCGCTGACCCATCTGATGGCCGAACTGTTCATGCAGAACACCGGCACCAAGCTCGCGCACATCCCCTACAAGGGCGCGTCGGCATCGGTCAATGACCTGGCCGGCCGCCAGATCGACGCCAGCTTTACGACGATGGCCTCGGCCGTTGCCCTGTTCCAGAGCGGCAAGATCAAGCCGATTGGCGTGTCCTCGCCCGCCCGTCAGGCCGGCACGCCGGACGTGCCGACGTTCCAGGAACTGGGCTATCCGGGCCTGACCGTGCAAAGCTGGTGGGGACTGGTCGCGCCGGCCGGCACGCCTGAGGCCGTCCAGAAAAAACTGTCGGAAGCGATGGCCAAGGTCATGCAGTCCGAGCCCGTCAAGCAGCGGCTCGCCAGCGTGGGCATGAACCTGCCGCCCGACACCAGCGCCGCAGCCCTCAAGGCGTTGCTGACGCAGGACTTCGCCCGCTGGGCCGATCTGGTGCAGCGCGCCAATATCACCTTCGAATAACACGCAAGCAACGCCGCGCGGCATGCGCGCGGCGCCGGAGACATTGATGACGACAAGCTGGCAACAGCAGGCCGCCGACGAAGCGGCCTTGATGCACGATTTCCAGACCCTTTGCAGTTTTGGCGGACGCCTGTCCGGCACCGGGCAGGACGATGCAGCCATGGACTGGGCGCTGGACCGGCTCCGGGAAATCGGACCCGACGTGCGGCGCGTGCCGGTGCCCTACGATGGCTGGCGCTGCCTGTCCAGCCGCCTGACGCTGCTGGGCGACGCGCCCGAGGATCTGGAGTGCGTGCCCCTGCTACGCTCGGCCTCCACCGCCGCGCAAGGCCTGGAAGGCGAAGTCCTGGATGTCGGCGCGGGCCGCCCGGAGGACTTCGAGCGTGCCGGCGATGCCGTGCGCGGCCGGATCGTGCTGGTGCGCCATGAATATCCGTTCTCGCAAACGCACGTGCACCGCCGCCGCAAATACGACATGGCGGTCGCTCAGGGCGCCGCCGCTTTCCTCATTGCCAACACGCTGCCCGGCGCGGGCCCCTTGTCCGGCTCCTCCGGCCGCCCCCGCGACGGCGCAGGCATTCCCGCGGCTTATATTGGCCACGAAGCCGCATCCGCATTGACCGCCCGGCCCAGCGTCCGCGTCCGCTTGCAGATCCAGGGCGAAGAGTTGCGCGATTCGATGGCCTGCGCGGGCGTTCTGGACCTGCCCGGCGGCCGGGACAGCCGGATCGTGATCAGCGCCCACATGGACGGCCACGACCTCGGCCAGAGCGCGCTGGACAATGCCACGGGCGTTGCCGTCGCGCTGGCTGCCGCGCGGCTGCTGGCAAAGCGGCTGGGCCCGGACACGCCTGGACTGCGTATCTGCTTCTTCACCGCTGAAGAATGGGCGCTCGCCGGATCGGCCCGCTACCTGGCCGACATGCCGGCCACCGAGCGTCAACGGCTGAAGTTCGACATCAACCTGGACACCGTTGCAGGCGACGACGCGCTCTGCGCGCTGATCAGCGACTATCCGGCGCTGGCGGACGTGGTCCAGGACACCGCCGCGCGCGCCGGGGTGCCCGTGTCGCACTGGCTGCCTTTCATGCCGAACTCCGACCACGCCAATTTCGCCAAGCAAGGCATTCCTGCCCTGCGTCTGGTTGCGGGCTTCGAGAAGCCCGAATCCCGCGTGCGCCACATCCTGTCTCGCGGCGATTTGCCGGACATCATCCGGGAAGACGAACTGCGCAACGCGTTGGCCGTCACCTGCGCGATGGCGTCGCTGGCGCTGGAAATGACCGATCCGGAACTGGAGGCGCTAAAAGCCGGTTCCACTTGCCCGCGCGTCTAGCGCAACCTCGGCGACCTCGATTGCCCGGCCGCGATGCGGCCGGGCACGCCGCTTGCTGAATATCCGGTTCCACAGGCAGCACCCCGCTGCCTGATCCTTCCAAACCAAGGAGACCGATATGGCCGATCATGTGATCAAGGTGCTGAACAAACTCATCGAAACGTCGAAGAACGGCGAGAAGGGCTTCGCTTCGGCGGCCGAGGACGCGAAGGCTCCCGAGTTGCAGGAACTCTTTCGCAACCGCTCCCGTGATTGCGCCGCCGGCGCCGCGGAATTGCAAGCGCTCGTGGCGCAGATGGGCGGCGAGCCCGAAGACAGCGGCACGGTGGCTGGCGCCATGCACCGTGGCTGGACCAACATTAAGGCAGCGGTTTCCAGCCGCACCGACCTGACGCTGCTCGAGGAATGCGAAAAAGGCGAGGACGTGGCCAAGGCGGACTACGACAAGGCGCTGAAGGAAACGCTGCCGGAAAACGTGCGCGCCATCGTCGAACGCCAATACCAGGGCGTGCTGCACAACCACGACCAGATCCGCGACCTGCGTAACCGCTACCGCGCCACGACGTAAGCGTCGCACTGCGAACCAGGCAGTTCGTGATACGCCGCCTGCCCGATGCAAAATGCACGGGCAGGCGGCGCGCCCTTGCCGGGCTATCGCATCAGTTCGGCATAAACGCGCTTGAACAAGGCAAAGCGCTCCTTCAGCCCTGCCAGTCCCCCGTTGATGCGCCGCGTAATCCGGGCAAAGTCTTCCAGATCGTCGTCATGGGTCCGGTCGTCGGCCAACTCATTCAACCCGCGCGACTGCCAATACCACCCCGCGCTCAGCGCCGCCCATTTCGGGTCGGCCAGCAACTCGGGCGCGTTGACCAGGTCCACGCCCATCGCATCGCCCGCCGAATCGTAATTGCTGCGTCCCGTCAGCTGGATGATGCCTCGTCCGCGATATCGGTAACCATCGTTGCTTAGCGCATCGCCATTGCCCATCCGGTTTGCATAAACCAGATTCGCGAGTCCCTGCGGATTATTCACGTAGGGCATCGCGGACGCTTCATCCGGAAATCGTTTGGGCCACACCTTGGTCAACCGCGCGGCGGTTGAGAAATTAAGGTTCTCCTCGATCCGGTTGTATTGGCTGGATTCATAGCCCGTCTGCGCCAGAAAGCTCGCCAGACGGTCAGGAGTTTCAATTTCGTATTTCTGAAACGCGGGCGCCAACGCTTGCGCCCACTCGGCGGGGGCGTTGCAGTTGGGAAACACGCGTTGAAGTTGTTCGGAACTCAGCATGGCGGTTCCTCTGCTTGCTTAAAGGTTCGTGCCGCCCGAGCGATAACGTCGCGTGCCCGATTTTCACGACGATCCGGGGCCGGTCAATGATTGTGAGCCTGCCGGGAAAACCGTCCATACCTCAAATTGCGTACACGCGCCGCCCCGAGCTTGCGCTTCCATGCCGTGGACGCGGGAAACAATTTATGACACACTCAGATATTTTTGGATACGTTCTTACTTTCTCGTCAATCAACCGACACCACGACCATGAATCGATCGACCAAGAATATGCTGAAACTCGCTGTTGCCTGCGCCGCCGTCCTGGCGGCAACCGGATGCGCGAAAGTTCCGCTGGCTTCCGCAGAAGATAATCAAAAGGCTAAAACCTTTGCGGCGCCGGACGCCGGAAAATCCGGACTGTTTGTTTATCGCGACAGTTATGCGGGCAAGGCATTGAAGAAAGACGTGTATATCAATGGCAACTGCCTGGGCGAAACTGCCGACCGGGTTTTTTTCTACACCCAGGTCGAAGGCGACAAACAGCATAAGGTGTCGACCGAATCGGAATTCTCGCCAAACGATCTGCTGCTGACCATGGAATCCGGCAAAAACTATTTTGTCCGTCAGTTCATCAAGCTGGGCGTGTTTGTGGGCGGCGCTGGCGTTGAACAGGTGTCCGAAGAGGAAGGCAAACGCGTGATCTCCAAGCCCGAAGTGAAGCTGGCCGTCGAAGGACAATGCGGCTAGGCAGTGCGGCCTCCCGCGCCAGGACCGAGTCCTTCGCGTCCCACGCGGGAGCTTGACACCTTCCCCCTGCCCCCGGGAACATACGCCATTCACCCGGGGAGCGCGTCCCCGCGCAACATCCGCCCGGCATGCCGCATTCCCATCTGACTCCCCTCGCCCACCACGCCCAGGACCTTCTGTCCGCCGTCCGCCGTGACGCGCCGCTGGTGCAGTGCCTGACCAACTTCGTTTCCATGAATTACGCGGCCAACGCCGTGCTGGCGATCGGGGCGTCACCCGCCATGGTGCATGCCGAAGAAGAGGCCCCTGAATTCGCCGGAATCGCCGGCGCGGTCGTCATCAATATCGGCACGCTCTCCTCGCCGTGGCTGCAAAGCATGCTGCTGACGGCCAAGGCCGCCGCGCACGCGGGTACGCCCTGGGTGCTTGATCCGGTCGCACACCACGCCACCGCCTTTCGCCGTGACGCCATCCAGCGTCTGCTGGACCTCAAGCCGGCCATCATCCGCGGCAACGCATCCGAGATCATTGCGCTGGCCGGCGGCCTCAGCTCGGGCAAAGGCGTGGACGCGCGCGACGCCGTGGCGCATGCCGAGCAGTCTGCCCGGGACATCGCCACGCAGCGCCAGACGGTGGTGGCGGTGACGGGCGAAACCGATTACGTGACGGACGGCGCACGCGCCGTACACATCACGGGCGGCTCGCCGCTGATGCCGCGCGTGACCGCCACCGGGTGCGCGCTTAGCGCGGTGGTCGGGGCGTTTGCCGCGGTATCGCGCAATGACGCGTTTGCCGCGGCCGTGGCCGCGCTGTCGTGCTTCGGCATTGCGGGCCAGCGCGC
The DNA here is from genome assembly GCF_902859725.1 of Achromobacter mucicolens. GTDB lineage: Bacteria > Pseudomonadota > Gammaproteobacteria > Burkholderiales > Burkholderiaceae_B > Achromobacter > Achromobacter mucicolens. The sequence goes on from NZ_CADIJP010000004.1 coordinate 147,267, forward strand.
CGCTTTGCATTCCGACGGCCCGGGATCGTTCGCATGGCGGTTCCTGGATGCGCTGGCCGCGCTGGAAGCGGATTGCCTGACGCGCGAGTCTCCCCTGCGTTGATTTGGCCCCGTGCATGTCACGGGTAGGTCACACACCGTCCCCAAAATTCTTTCCTTCAACACGGAGGAAAGACGGTGAAGCCACACCTACGCAAGATCTATGCAGTCACCGCCAGCTTTGCGCTGGTAGCCGGTTTGTCTGCCTGCGGCGGCGATGACGATGACGACGACACTGCCGTGCCCGAGAGGCCGCCGCAGGCCAGCGTGCCGCAAGGCGCCACGCTGGACGTCGCGATTCTGGGCACCACGGACCTGCATGCGAACGTGCTCGGTTATGACTATTACAAGCTTGCCGAAGACAAGAGCTACGGCATGGACCGTACAGCCACGCTGATCGCCAATGCGCGCAAGCAGCACCCGAACACGCTGCTGTTCGACAACGGCGACACGGTGCAGGGCACGGCGCTGTCGGACTATCAAGCGCTGGTGTCGCCGGTGCAGTGTTCCGACATGATCGCGATCTACAAGCAGATGAAGCTGCTGTCGTACGACGCGGCCACGATGGGCAACCACGAGTTCAACTATGGCCTGCCCTATCTGTCGCAGATCACCAATGTGGACTTCGGGCTGGCCGGCATCGGCAAGGGCACGGCGCAGACGAACCCGGCGGGCGCCAAGGATTGCGTTGCCCCGGCATTCCCGTTCGTGTCGGCCAACGTTGTCTCGGCAGCCTCCAAGCAGCCGATCTTCAAGCCGTACGTGCTGCTGGAAAAGACCTTCAAGGCGACCGACACCACCGGCAAGTCCATCGACGTGCCCCTCAAGGTGGGCGTGATCGGCTTTGCGCCGCCGCCCATCATGCAATGGGACAAGGCCAATCTGGAAGGCCACGTGGAAGTCACGGGCTGGAAGGAGACCGCGGCGCGCTATGTGCCGGAGATGAAGGCCGCGGGCGCGGACCTGGTGGTGGCGCTGGCGCACGGCGGCATCGACCTGGCCACGGCCTACAGCCCCGACATGGAGAACGGCGCGGGCTATCTCAGCCAGGTGGCGGGCATCGATGCGCTCATCACGGGGCACCAACATCTGCTCTTTCCCGACACGAACGCCAAGTCGCAGTTCGCCGGGCAGCCGGGCGTCGAACTGGAAAAGGGCTTGATCAACGGCGTGCCCACCGTGCAAGCTGGCCAATGGGGCAACAACCTGGGCCAGATCACGCTCAAGCTGGCGTATGACCAGGGCTGGAAGGTGCAGAAGGACGCCACGCAGGTGCAGCGCATCTCGACAAGGCTGACCGCGCAAAGCGGATCCACGCCCGCGACCTACGTCGCGCCTGACTCGGCCGCGCAGCAGCTGGTGCAGGCCGAGCACGCCGCGACCATCGACTACGTGAAGACCCCGATCGGCCAAAGCCAGTTCGACATGGCCACGTACTACGCGCTGGCGGGCGACGTGTCCGCGCTGCAGATCGTGAACATGGCGCAGATCGACTACCTGTCCGACTACATTGCCAAGAACAGTCCGTCGTACGCGGCCCTGCCGATCCTGTCGGCCGCAGCGCCGTTCAAGGGCGGCCGCAACGGTCCCGGAGACTTCACGTATGTGAAGCAAGGCAACGTCGCCATCAACAACGCGGCCGACCTGTACCTGTACCCGAACACGCTGCAAGTGGTGCGTGTCAGCGGCGACATCGTGCGCCAGTGGCTGGAGAAGACGGCCGAGCAGTTCAAGCAGATCGACCCCGCACAGGTCGCGCCGCAGGACCTGATCGACACCGGCTTTCCCACGTTCAACTTCGACGTGCTGTATGCGGCGGGCAACGCGCTGCGGTATGAAATCGACGTGACGCAGCCGAAGGGCTCGCGCATCACGGCGCTGACGTACAACGGCGCGCCGCTGGACCTGACCGCGCAGTTCCTGGTGGTGACCAACAATTACCGCGCCAGCGGTGGCGGCGATTTCCCGGGTTTGGCCGGCGGCAAGGGCGACATCGTGCTGCAAGCGCCGGATGCCAGCCGCGACGTGTTGATCGCCTACATCAAGAAGAACCCCACGCTCGACCTGGCCACTTTCGGGCTGGATCGCAGCTGGCGCTTCACGCAGGTGAGCGGGCTTGCCGGACCGGTGGTGTTTTCGTCGGTGCCGGGCACGCTGGCGATGGCCACGGCGCACGGCGTGACCAACGTCTCGGTGTACGACGCGACGCCGGACCCGGTGACGCAGCTGTCACGTTACGCGATTGATCTGACCCAGTAAGCGGTCGCTCACCGCCTTACCGGTAGTACACGCAGATACGCTTGCCGCCGATTTCGTGCACGTCAATCGGCAGCTCGTACAGATCGCTCAGCACGACCGGCCGGATCAGTTCGGCCGGCGTGCCGTGCCGGGCGATCCGCCCCTGACGCATCGCCACGATGCGGTCCGCGTAGCTGGATGCGAAATTGATGTCGTGCAGCACCAGCACCACCGTCTTGCCCAGTTCATCGGCTGCCCGGCGCAGCGTGCCCATCATGGCGACGGCGTGCTTCATGTCCAGGCTGTTCAGCGGCTCGTCCAGCAACACGTAGCGCGTGTCCTGGGACAGCACCATGGCCACGAACGCGCGCTGGCGCTGGCCGCCGGACATCTCGTCCAGGTAGCGACCGGCCAGCGGCTCCAGATTCAGATACGCGATGGCCTGGTCGATATGGACCTTGTCATCCATCGTCAGCCGCCCGCCCGTGTGCGGGTACCGGCCAAACGCCACCAGATCCCTGACCGTCAACCGCAGCGGCAGGTGGTTGTCCTGACGCAGGATGGCCAGGCGCCGGGCCAGTTCACGGCTGTCGGCGCGCGTCACGTCCAGGCCTTCGACCAGCACCCGCCCCGCGCTCATCGGCAACAGCCGGCTCACCATGGACAGCAAGGTGGACTTGCCCGCGCCGTTGGGCCCGATGATGGCGGTGACGCCGCCTGCCGGCAGATCCAGGCTGACATCGTCGATGACGACAGTGTCGCCGTATTGCTTGCTGACGTTCTGGATTTCTATCATCGGCGCCCCCTGCGCAGGATCAGGACGAGGAACATCACGCCGCCCACAAATTCAATCACCACGCTGACGGTGGTGTTCAGCCCAAGCACGCGCTCCAGCAACGTCTGGCCGCCGACCAGGAATATGACGCTCAGCAGCATCGCGGCCGGCACGGTGTGCCGATGCCGGTCCGACCCCATGGCGTGATACGCAAGGTTGCTGACCAGCAGGCCGAAGAACGTGACGGGCCCGACCAGCGCCGTCGACACGGACACCAGCACCGCAATGGCCGCCAATGTCAGCATGAGCGTGCGCCGGTAGTCCACGCCCAGGTTCAAGGCGATATCGCGCCCCAGCGCCAGCACGTCGTAGCGCCGGCGCATGCGCCAGATAAGGAGCGAAGCCGCGCAGACGGCCGCCAGCGCGATCGGCAGCAATTCGATGCGCACCGAATTGAAGCTGGCGAACATGCGGTCCTGCAGCACCAGGAATTCATTCGGATCGATCAGCCGGACGACGAAACTGGACAGGCTGCGAAACAGCAGTCCAAAGACGATGCCAACCAGCATCATCAGATGCAGGCTGCGCACGGCATCGGAGAACAGCCACCGGAACAGCAGGCACGCGAACGCCGTCATCGCGCACACTTCCAGGAGAAAAGCCGCAACCGGATGACTGGCGGTGGCCGCTGCCTGCCCAAAGCCGAACACCACAACCGCCTGGATCAGCAGGTACATCGCATCGAAGCCCATGATGGCCGGCGTCAGGATGCGGTTGTGGGTGATCGTCTGGAACAGCACCGAAGACACGGCCACCGCATAAGCCACCAGCAACATCGCCAGCAGCTTGCCGCCGCGAAAAGGAATGACGAATGACCACTGGCCATTGGCGCCCAGCGTCATGAAGGCCACGATGCAGAGCAGCGCAAAAGCGCCCAGCGCCGCAAGGCGCCACGTCTGCGGCGCGCGCGCGGCCAAGGGCGGTATCGAGATATCAGCCAACGCGATTGCTCCGCGTGCGCAGCAGCCACAAGAACAGAATGCTGCCCAGCACGCCCACCACCGTCCCGATCGGGATTTCGTAGGGATGGATGACCAGGCGGCCAATGATGTCGCAGGCCAGCACGAACACGCCGCCCAGCAGCGCCACCCACGGAATGGCGCGGCGCATGTTGTCGCCCAGCACCAGACTGACGGCATTGGGCACGATGAGGCCCAGGAACGGGATGCTGCCGGCCGTCACGACCACCACCGCTGAAATGGCGGAAACGATCAACAGGCCCACCAGCGTCAGCCGAGCATGATTCAGTCCCAGGTTGGACGCGAACTCGCGGCCCATGCCGGCAACCGTGTAGCGGTCGGCGGCGGCATAGGCCGCGCAGGCCAGCGCAAAGCCGATCCACAACAGTTCGTAGCGGCCGCGCAGCACGCCGGAGAAGTCGCCGGTCGTCCACGCATGCAGGGATTGCAGCAGATCGAAGCGGTACGCCACGAAGGTAGTGACCGCCTGGATCACGCCGCCCAGGATCAGCCCGATCAGCGGCACGATGAACGGCGTGCGCAGCGGCACGCGGCGCAAGAGGGCCAAGAACAGCAAGGTGCCCGCCAGCGCGAAGCCCGTGGCCGTCAGCATCTTGCCGATGACAGGCGTATCGGGCGCCAGCAGCGTGATGACCAGAATGCCGAGCGTGGCGGACTCGACGGTGCCGGCCGTCGTGGGCTCGACGAAGCGGTTGCGCACGAGCATCTGCATGATAAGGCCGGCCACGGCCAGCGCCATGCCCGCCAGCAGCAGCGCAAGCGTGCGCGGAATGCGGCTGACCATCAGCAGGCGCCACGCGCGCTCGCCCGCCTCGCCGCCGTCCCACAGCGCGGTCCACGGCATCTGGCCCGCGCCCACGCTGACGCTGGCCACGCACAACAGCAGCAATACCACCACCACGGCGGCCAGGCCGCCCCACCCGCCGATTGCGCGCCGCCAGTTCACCAGCCGCCCTTCCCGTCTTGCATGCTGCTTACTTTCCCTGCGCCAACGCCGCCGCGATCTGGTCCACGTTCTGCTGCATCGCGGTCAGGCCCGCGCTGCCCAGCAAGTACCAGTTAAAGCCGTTCAGGTACACCACGCGCTGGTTCTTCCAGGCCTTGGTCGGACGCACCAGCTCGTTGTCCAGCATGCGCTCGGCCGACACGCCCTCGCGGCCGATGGCGGCGTCGCGGTCGATGACGAACAGCCAGTCCGGATCGGTCTGGGCGATGAACTCGAACGAGATCGCCTGGCCGTGGTTCGACACGTTCAGGCCCGTCGCGGCGGGCTTGACGCCGAACGCGTCGTGAATCACGCCAAACCGCGAGCCCGGACCGTAGGCGCTCATCTTGCCGCCGGTGGTCAGCACGATCAGCGCCGTGCCAGCGTTGGCCGCCTTGCCCTTCAGCGACGCAATGGACGCGTCCAGCGCCGCCAGCTTTGCCTTCGCCTCGTCTTGTTTGCCGTACAGCGCGGCCAGCAATTCGGTGTTGCGCTTGACGCTGCCGACCAGATCCTTGGCGTCAACCGTCAGGTCGACCGTGGGCGCGATCCTGGAGAGCTCGTCGTACTTGGGCGCCGAGCGGCCCGCCACGAAGATGACCTGCGGCGCGGCGGCGTGGATGACCTCGTAGTTGGGCTCGAACATCGTGCCTGCCTTGAGGTAACGCTTGTCCGCAAACTGACTCAGGTGCGGCGGCAGCTTTGCAGCGCTGGGCACGCCCACGGGGTCTACGCCCAGCGTGTGCAAGGTATCGAGCACGGCCAGGTCCAGCACGATGGCCTTGGTTGGGTTCGACGGCACCGCGGTCTCGCCACGCGCGTGCTTGACCGGCGTGGTGGACTGCGCGGCGCAAACCGCTGCCGCGGCGCTCAGCGCCAAGGCCATGCCGGTGCGCGTTGCCCAGCGGCGGGCGGCGCCCGCCTGTTTTCCATTGTTCATGCAAACCTCTCTGTAATGGGGCGCTCTCGCGCCCCGTCAAACTCAGAACTTCACGCCCACGCCCAGCCAGTAGCGGCGGCCGTCCTCGACATAGCCGAAGTCGTCGTAGGCGACCTGTTTGTCGAACAGGTTGTAGATGCCGGCGTAGACCGACACGGTCTTGTTCACGGCGTACGAACCGCCCAGGTCCACGAAGGTGTAGGACGGGGCCACCAGCGCGTCCGAGGACGGGCCGGTCACCGGCTGGCTCTCGCGGCCGCGGAAGTTCACGCGCGCCCAGGCCTGCAGAGCGTCGGACGGCTGCCAGTTCACCGTGGTGGTGAAAAGGTGCTTGGGCAACTGGTTCAGCGGCTCGCCCTTGTATTGGCCCGACTTCTGCTCGGACTTCGTGAAGGTGTAGCTGCTAGTCATCGACCAGTCGGCCGCCAGCGGCAACTTGAGGCTGGCTTCAACGCCGCGCGACACGGCCTTGTCCACGTTCATGTAAGTGGTGGGATTCGAGCCGAACTGGTTCGGACCGTCCGTGCACTGGGTCAAGGGGCAAGCCACCCGGGTGATCTTGTCCTTGAAGTCGTTGTTGAACAGCGTGACGCCGGCGCTCACGCCTTGGCCGTCGTCATACAGCAGGCCGATTTCCTGGGTCACGGACTTTTCGGGCGTCAGGTCCGGGTTGCCGTACATGTTGCCGCCACGGCTGGTCTGGCCCCAGCCGGCCACGGTCTGGCGCAGGTCGGGCGCGCGAAAGCCCGTGGAGACGCCGCCCTTCAGGGTCCAGCGTTCGGCCATGTGCCACACGCCGTACAGGCGCGGGCTGAAATGGCTGCCGAAGTTCTCGTCCTGGTCCATGCGCAGGCCGGTCGTGACGGCGAAGCTTTCGGTCAGGCGCCATTCGTCTTCGGCGAACAATGCCCATTGATACCGTTCGACCTTGCTCGGGCCGCCGACAAGCTGGTTGCCCGTCTGATCGTTCAGGCGCTGGTTCAGGTAACTGCCGCCCAGCGTCAGCATGTGCGAACCCAGCGGCAGCGACCAGCTGGTCTGCAGGTCCAGGTTCTTGATCTTCATCTGGCGCGAGCGGTTGTCGAACTCTTCCTGCTGCACGTAGCTGTCGGACACGCCCCAGCCCCAGCGGCCGGTGTGCGACAGCGCCCACTTGCTGCTGCGGTAATCGGTTTCCGAGGACGCCGGGCAGCCCGTGCGCGGGCACGCGGTGCCGGGCGGCAGCGGCTCGACCGTCTTGCCCAGGGTGTCCTGGAACTTCTGGCGCATCGTGGTCGCTTCCAGCACGATGTCGTGATCGCGGTTGGGCGTGAGCGCCAGCTTGGCGGTCACGCTTTCGGCATTGCGCTTGCGAAAGCCGTTGTAGATGTCGTCTTCGTCGCGCTGCGTGGCCTGGCCGTAGATCTGCAGGCCCAGCAGGTCGTTCTTGATCGGGCCGGCCAGGTAGAAATTGCCCTGGTAGATGTCGCCCGACTTGCTGCTTTCCTGGATGGTCGTATCCATGCGGATTTCGCCATGCCATTCTTCAGGCACCTTGCGCGTGATGATGTTGATCACCCCGCCCATGGCGTCCGAGCCGTACAGCGACGACATGGGCCCGCGCACGACTTCAATGCGCTCGATGGCCGAGAGCGGCGGCGTCCAGCCGCCTTCGACGCCCGTCGAATCCGAATTGGTGCGGGTTTCGCGCGAGTTCTGGCGCTTACCGTCGATCAGGATCAGCGTGTACTTCGGCCCCATGCCGCGCAGGCTGATGTCCTGGCGGTCGCCGCCGCCCGTGACGATGACGCCGGGGACTTCCACCAGCGCGTCGTTCAAGTCGCGGTAGAACTTCTTGTCCAGATCTTCGCGCGTGATCACGCTGATCGAGGCGGGCGCATCCTGGATGCGCTGCTCGAAGCCGCTGGCGGTCACGACCACCGTGTCCATCGTCGTGGTGGCGTCCGCGGCCTGGGCCCAGACCGCTTGTGGCGCAATGCCGAAACCCGCGGCGCACAAGGCGGCGGCCAGTTGCGTGCGCGACGCGGCGATGCGCTGGCCCGTGGCCACTTCTTTCCTGCTCATGATTCCAACTTCTCCCGTCCCCGGTTTGCTCCGCGCCCCACGCGCGGCGTTACGCCGGCTCCCACTTATTAATGAAAACCATTCTCATATTAGAATTGGGGCTTGCAGCACGCGGCAACACGCTTTCCGCAACTTTTATCTTCTTTGCACTTCTTGACACTGCGCCGTGCACCCTTCGGCCAAACTGCCGGATGCACGACGCCCAACACGCATGCTCTTGAATCATTCAGCGGTGGCGCGCCGCATCCTGCTCATCGACGACGACGTCGAACTGGCGCAGATGCTGCGCGAATACCTGGAACCGAATCAGTGCCAGCTCACGCTGGCGCACACCCGCTCGCAAGGCCAGACCCTGCTGGCGCAGGACGACTTTGACCTCGTGCTCCTGGACCTCATGCTGCCCGACGGCAATGGTCTGGACCTGCTCAAGCACTACCGCCAGCGCTCACGGCGCCCCGTCATCATGTTCACGGCGCACGGCGGCGAGACCGACCGCGTATTGGGGCTGGAATTCGGCGCCGACGATTACCTGGCCAAGCCGTTCAGCCCACGCGAACTGAAGGCCCGCATCACGGCCGTGCTGCGCCGCTTCGAGCAAGCCCCCGCCCCCGCCAGCCCGTCGCTGAGCCTGGGCGCGCTCTCGCTGGATCCGGCCACGGGCCGCGCGCGCCTGGGCGGGGACGAGGTCATGCTGACCGGCGCGGAACAGCGCATCCTGGAAATCCTCATGCGCGCGCCCGGCCAGGTGATCGCACGCGACCAGATCGGCCTGTATGCGCTGGGCCGCACCCCAGACCGGTACGACCGCAGCATCGACACGCACATCAGCAGCCTGCGCAAGAAGCTGCGCCTGGATCAACACGCCGACATGCTGTCCATCCGGAATCTGCGCGGGCTGGGCTACGTGCTGGCGGGCGCCGCGTGATGACGCTGCTGCCCGCCCGCTCGCTCTTCTGGCGCGCATTCCTGACGTTCTGGGGCGCCATGGCGGTCATCCTGGTCTGCGGCATGGTGCTGACCGCCAGCGTGGCCTGGTACCGCTTCAATTCTCTGGATGGCCTGAACCCGGGCAACCTCACGCGCGACGCGGCGCAGGTGGCGCGCACACAGGGCGAAGGGGGCCTGGCGCGCTGGGTCCGCGCCATGGACGACAACTACTCGGCGCTGAAGATCTACATCATGGATGCAGAGGACCGGGACATCCTGGGCAGGCGCCTGCCCACGCGGCTGCACGACTGGCTGGTCGCGTACCGCGCGGGACCCGACCGGGCGACGCAGTCCGACTATGCGCCGGCCGATCCCGCGGGCGAGCGCGTCTCCTGGTGGGAACCCCAGACGCTGATGCTGCCGGACGGCTCGGAAATGCTGATGCTGTTCCTGCCATTTGACTCGTCGCGCTGGGAGGTGCTGGCGTTGTCGCCCGTCGCGCTCGCGCTGCTGCTGTTCGCGCTGGCGGTCACCGCTCCCTTTTGCTGGGCGCTGACCCGCCACATCACCGCGCCGCTCGCGCAACTGCGCCAGGCCACGCATGCTTTGGCCGCGGGACGCCTGGACACACACACCCCGGCCAAGCTTGCCACGCGCAAGGACGAGCTCGGCCTCTTGGCGCGCGACTTCGACGCAATGGCCGTGCGCCTGAAGGCGCTGGTCGATACGCGCGAGCAGCTCCTGCATAACGTCGCGCACGAACTCCGCTCGCCGCTTGCGCGCCTGCGCCTGGCCTCGGAACTGGCGCGGCGCAACGACGAACGGCGCGATCTGCAACTGGACCGCATCGAACGCGAATGCGAACGCCTGGACGCGCTGGTGGGCAACACGTTGCGGCTAGCCCGCGTGGGCGCGCTGCCCGTGCCCACCGAACCGCTGGATCTGTCGGAAGTCGTATCGGGCGTGGTGGACGACGCGCGCTACGAGGCGGAGGGCCGGCGCCTGCGCATCGATTGGGAAACGCCGGCGCCCATCCTGATCGCCGCCGACCGCGCCAGCCTGGCCAGCGCGATCGAGAACGTGTTGCGCAACGCCCTGCGCTACGCGCCCGCCGAAAGCGTCATACGCGTACGCTTGCTGACCAGCGCCACCGAGGCAAGCCTTGAGATCGAAGACCGCGGTCCGGGCGTCGCCACGCAGGAACTCGCGTCGTTGTTCGAGCCCTTCTATCGCGCGGGATCGGCCGCCGCCGCCAACACGTCAGGCGGCGGCGCGGGGCTGGGCCTGTCGATTGCGCAAGCCGCAATCGCCGCGCACAAGGGAACGATATCGGCCCGCAACGTGGCGCCGCACGGCCTGAGCGTGCGCATGGACCTGCCGCTGCTGACAACGCCGCCGGCCTGACACGGCGGGCACGGCGCCCGGGTCGAGGACGTGGCGGTCAGTCCGCGTCGGCCAGGATGGCTGCGGGCAACCGGGGCAACACCCGCATGGCATTGGCGGTCGTCGCGTGCGCCACCTGCCCCGGCGTGATGCCGCGCAGCTCCGCCAGCACCTCGGCAATGCGCGCCAATTCGCCAGGCCGATTGCGGCGGTTAGGCTCGTGCAGCCAGGCGGGCGGAATGTCGGGCGCGTCGGTCTCCAGCACCAGATGCTCCAGCCCGACGTCCACCGCGTGCCGGCGAATCTGCAGCGCGCGCTCGAACGTCATCGCGCCGCCCATCCCCAGCGCGAATCCATGATCGATGAAGGCCTGCGCCTGCTGGGCGCTGCCATTGAACGCGTGCGCAATGCCGCCGATGCGCGGATGGCGGCGCAGGTACTTCAGCAGGATGTCCTGGGATTTGCGCACGTGCAATAGCACCGGCAGGTCAAATTCGACGGCCATGTCCAGCTGGGCGGCGTAGAAGCGCTCCTGGCGCTCGCGCGGCGCGCCGGAGGCAATTTCCGGCACGAAGAAATCCAGTCCGATTTCGCCGATGGCGACAAAGCGCGGATCGCCAAGCGATGCCTTGATCGCCTCGCGCAACGCGTCCAGATCGGCGTCGTCAGCGCGTTGGACGTACAAGGGATGAATGCCCAGCGCGTAGGCGCCGCCGGCGATGCTGGCGGCCAGGTCACGCACGATGGCGAAGTTGGCCCGTTCGATGGCCGGGATCACAATGGCCTGGACGTCGGCGCGGGCGGCGTGGTCCGCGACCTCGGTGCGGTCGGCGTCGAATTCAGGGGCGTCCAGGTGGCAGTGGGTGTCGATGAGCATGGGCGTGTCCTCCGAATGCGGATTATCCGCCCGCGGCCGCCGCGCGGGCCAGCGACCGGCGGCTTTCGCTGCGGACCGGGCTAGCCGGACACCAGGCGGCCGTTTTCCATCAGCAACTGACGGTCGGCGCGGGCGGCAAGTTCGGGATCGTGCGTCACGATCGCAAATGCCGTGCCCGATTCCTGGTTCACCCGGGTCAGCAGTTCGAACATGTTGTGGGCGGTGTGCCGATCCAGGTTGCCCGTGGGCTCGTCGGCCAGCACGCACACCGGTCGCGTCACCAGGGCACGCGCCAGCGCCACCCGCTGGCGTTCGCCGCCCGACAACTGCCCCGGAAAGTGGCCCTCGCGGGCCGACAGGCCCACCAGGCCCAGGACCTCGCGCGCGGCCTCACGCGCCTTGTCGCGGTTCTCGCGGCGCACGATCAGCGGCATCGCCACGTTGTCCAGCGCCGAAAACTCCGCCAGCAGATGGTGGAATTGGTAGACAAAGCCCAGGCTGCGGTTGCGAACAGCGCTTTTCCGCGATTCGGACAGCCCCACGCCCAACTGGCCATCCACGGTGACCGAACCGCTGGTGGGCACGTCGAGCAGGCCAAGGATATGCAGCAAGGTGCTCTTGCCGGATCCCGAGGCGCCCACGATGGCGACCATCTCGCCGCGCGCGACGGACAGGCTGACATTGCTGAGCACTTCGATGCGGGCGGGGCCTTCGTCATAGACCTTGACGATGTTCTCGGCCTGCAGCGCCGGGGTGGCGCCGGCCAGGGGCGTGTGCGTCGGGGAATCAATCATGGCGCAGCACCTGTGCGGGTTGCAGACGCGAGGCGCGCCAGCTCGGATACAAGGTCGCCAGCAAGGACAGCACCAGCGAGGTCACGCCGATGGTGACGATGTCGCCCACCTGGGGATCGGACGGCAGCGCGCTGATGAAATAGATCTCGCGCGGCAGGAAGTGCACGCCCAGCATGCGCTCGATGAACGGCACGATCACATCGACGTTGTAGGCGATGGCGATGCCGCCGGCCACACCCAGCAAGGTGCCGATCACGCCGATCAGCGCGCCTTGCACCAGGAAGATGCGGGCCACTTCGCCCGGCCCCGCGCCCAGCGTGCGCAGGATGGCGATATCCGATTGCTTGTCCTTGACGGCCATGACCAGCGAGGACAGCAGGTTGAACGCGGCCACGGCCACGATCAGCGCCAGGATCAGGAACATCATCCGCTTTTCGGTCTGGACCGCGGCAAACCAGGTGCGGTTGTTGCGCGACCAGTCGCTGGCCATGACATAGGGCGGCAGGACGTTGCGCAGCTCGGCCGCCACCTCGGGCGCCTTCTGCATGTCGGCGATGCGCAGGCGCACGCCGGCGGTGCCGCTTTCGCGGAAGACGCGCGCGGCGTCTTCGTTATCGACGAAAGCCAGCGAGGAATCGTATTCATAGTGGCCGGACGAGAACACGCCCACCACGGTGAACTGACGCATGCGCGGCGCAAATCCAGCCGGGCTGATCGAGCCCTGGGGAGCCATCATCAGCAGCGTGTCGCCCACCTTGACGCCCATGCCGTCGGCCAGTTCATTGCCCAGCACCACGCCGAAGCCGCCGGGTTTCAGGTCTGTCAGCTTGCCCGACACCATTTGCCGGGGCAGGTCCGACACATTGCCCTCGGTGGCCGGATCGATGCCGCGCACCTGGACGCCGCGCAGCGCCTGGCCCCTGACCAGCATGCCCTGCGCCGCGACGAAGGGCGCGCCCGCCTTGACCTCGGGGTTGCGCTCGGCGGCGGTGGCAAATTGTTGCCACTGCTCCAGCACCCGTTCGGGCGACGCGCCGGGCAGGTAGAGTTCGATGTGCGGCAGCACCGACAGCATGCGGTCGCGCACTTCTTTCTGAAAGCCGTTCATCACGGACAACACCACGATCAGGGCGGCGACGCCCAGCGCGATGCCCGCCATGGAGCTGGCGGCGATGAAGGAGATGAAGCGATCGCGGCGGCCGCGTCGCTGGCGGATACGGGCAAGACCCGCATAGCGGGCGCCGATCCATAGTTCGTAGGGTATTTTCAGCACGTGCGCATTATTGCATTAACCGTCCGCAAATCGCCGCGCGGATGTGCGGATCCTAGACCAGCCGTGACAACGTATGGCAATTCCTGGCGGCGCTAAGTTCCCCATGCCGCCGCGGACTACAATCGCGGCCATGCTGATCGTCATTCCGGGCGCGTTGCCCGCCCTTCCCGTCGCCGCCGAACTGGCCAAGCTCCTGCCCGAGCGCGCGCCCACCCTGCACGGCTGGCTGCAGGCCGCAACTGCCCGTCCGCAGGCCTACGACCTGCGCGCGCACGGCTGCACAGCCTTCGAATCCTGGCAACTTGCGCGCGCGGGGTACGCCGCCGAGCCCGGCCTGCTGCAAAGCGCGGGCCTTGGCCCGCTGCTGGCCGCAGAACAATCCCGTGCCTCGCCGCAAGAGCCCGTCTGGCTTTGCGAACTGGTGCATCTTGCCCTGGGCGCGGACCAGGCCTCGTTGCTGGATCCCGCGTCGATGGACCTGACCGGACCGGAATCGGCCGCCCTGCTCGAGACCGCCCGCCCCCTCTTTGACGGCACCGGCTTCTCGGTCGAGCCGCTTTCGCCCCAGCGGTGGCGCCTGCACCTGCCGGCGGACCTGCGCCCCCAGACGGCCAGCCCGGCGGCCGTGGCCGGAAAGCGCCTGAACGACTGGTGGCGCCAGGATGCTGAAGCGCGTCCGTGGCGGCGCTTGCTCAATGAAATCCAGATGGCGTGGCACGAGCACCCCGTCAACGACGACCGGGCCGCGCGCGGCCTGCCGCCCGTGAACGCCCTGTGGCTGTATGGCGGCGGCACGCCCTGGACGGCGGCGCCAGCCTCCCCGGCCCAGGTGCTGACGGAACTGGACGCGCCGCAACGCGCCGGCGACTGGGCCGCCTGGCTCGACGCGCTGGCTGACCTGGACGCGCGCCATCTGCGCCCGCTGGCGGCCGCCAAAGGCTTGCCCTCCACGCCCATCGAACTGCTGCTGCTGGGCGATGACCGCCAGGCTGCCCTTGACCTGAAACCGCGCGGGGGCCTGCTTGGCTTGCTGCCCGCGCCCAAGAAGAACTGGAGCGCCTGGTGGTCTCACCCCGCTTAACGATCCGTCCGGCCAACCTGGCCGCCTGCCAAATCCTCGAATCCTCCGGCGTCCATCCGCTGCTGGCCCGCCTGTGGGCCGCGCGTGGAGTGACCCATCCCGACCAGACCCGCCTCGCCTGGCCGTCCCTGCTGCCGCCGGCGGGTCTAACGCACTCGGCGCACGCCGCCGCCGTCCTGGCCGACGCCATCCAGGCGGGCAAGAAGCTGCTGATCGTGGCCGACTACGATTGCGACGGCGCCACCGCCTGCGCGGTCGGCCTGCGCGCGCTGTCGGCCATGGGCGCGGATGTCGACTTCCTGGTGCCCAACCGGTTCGAAACCGGCTACGGCTTGTCGCCCGCCGTGGTCGAGCTGGCCTGCCGCCACCGCGCCGGCAAGCCCGACATCATCATCACCGTGGACAACGGCATCGCCAGCGTCGACGGCGTGGCCGCGGCCAACGCCGCGGGCATCGGCGTCGTCATCACCGATCACCACCTGCCGGGCGACACCCTGCCCGACGCGCTGGCGATCGTGAATCCCAACCAGCCGGGCTGCGGCTTTCCGTCCAAGAACCTGGCCGGCGTGGGCGTCATCTTCTACATGATGCTGGCGCTGCGCGCCGAACTGCGCCGCCGCGGCGTGTATGCCCCCGACGGCGGGCCGCGCCTGGATGCGCTGTCCGACCTGGTTGCGCTGGGCACCGTGGCCGACGTGGTCAAGCTCGATGCCAACAACCGCCTGCTGGTCACGCAAGGCCTGCAGCGCATGCGCAGCGGCCGCCTGCAGCCGGGGCTGCGCGCGCTCTTCGCCGTCGCCGGCCGCGAGCCGCGCAGCGCCAACGGCTTCGACCTGGGTTTCGCGCTGGGTCCGCGCATCAACGCCGCGGGCCGCCTGGCCGACATGAGCCTGGGCATCGCCTGCCTGACCACCGACGACGAGGCGCAGGCGCTGGAAATGGCGCGTGAATTGGACAACATCAACCGCGAACGCCGCACGATCGAAGCCGAGATGCGCGAGCAGGCGCTGGCCGCCATGGAAGCGCCCGACGCCGCCGCAGGCGCGACCGTCTGCGTGTTCGACCCGGGCTGGCACCAGGGCGTCGTGGGGCTGGTCGCCTCGCGCCTGAAAGAAAAATTCTGGCGCCCCACCCTCGCCTTCGCGCCCGCGGGCGACGACGAGATCCGCGGCTCTGGCCGATCGATCCCCGACGTGCACCTGCGCGACGCGCTGGACTTGGTGTCCAAGCGCCATCCCAACCTGATCCGCAAGTTCGGCGGCCACGCGATGGCAGCCGGATTAACGCTGGGCAAGGCCGATTTCCCTGCCTTCGCCCCCGCCTTCGACGCCGCGGTGCGCGAACTCACCGGACGCGACACCTTCGAACCCGTCATCGAAACCGACGGCTCGCTGGAAACCGGCTACGCCAACGCCGACGTGGCCGGCATGCTTCAACAGCAGGTGTGGGGTGCCGGCTTTGCCGCCCCCCTGTTCCTGGACGAATTCACCGTGCGCAACCAGCGGCTGGTCGGCGAGAAGCACCTGAAGCTGTCCCTTGAACGCGGACACCAACGCTTCGACGCCATCTGGTTCGGCCACGACCAATCGCTGCCGGAACATATCCAGGCGGCGTACCGCCTGGAACAAAACGTCTGGAATGGCATGGTGTCGGTGCAACTGGTCATCGAACACGCCGGGTAATGCGCGGCGGTGTCTCGCACCATGTGAGGCACCGTCGGCGCACGCAGGTGTCTGACACCCTCTGAGCCGCCGGCCCAAGCCGACGCGCCTCTGCCCAGGGTGTCAGACACCGCCTCCCAGCGGCGCTATTTATTCACCAGCTTCGCCGGCTGCGCCAGCGCCACCAGCGCGCCCACCACCAGGCAGCCGGCCAGCATGTACAGCCCCGTATTCGTGGTGCCGGTCATGTCCTTCAACCAGCCCACCAGATACGGGCTGACAAAGCCGGCCAGGTTCCCCACCGAGTTGATCAGCGCAATGCCCGCGGCGGCAGCGGTGCCGCCGAGCAGCGCCGTCGGCAGGCTCCAGAACAGCGGCAGCACCGTGCAAATGCCGATGTTGGCCACGGTCAGCGCGAAAATCGCCAGCACCGTGTTGCCGCTCCACACGGCCGACAGGAATAGACCCACGGCGCCAAACAATGCCGGCAGCGCAACGTGCCAGCGGCGCTCGCGCTGCCTGTCCGAATTGCGCGAAATCAGGATCATGCCGATCACGGCGAACAGGTTGGGCACCGCCGTCAGCAGACCGATCGCCAGCGGGCTCTGCACGCCGGTGCTCTTGATGAGGCTAGGCATCCAGAAGCCCACCCCATACAGCCCCATCACGAACGAAAAGTAGATCAGCGCCATCGCCCAGACCCGCGGTTTGGTCAGCGCGGCGCGGATCGGCGGATCTTCCTTTTGCTGTTCCTCGGCCGCGATATTTCGGATCAGCACGGCCTTTTCATTGGCCGTCAGCCACTTGGCCTTGTTGATGCGGTCATCCAGATAGATCAGCACCAGCACGCCGATCACCACCGACGGAATCCCTTCCAGCAGGAACAGCCACTGCCAGCCCGACAGGCCGTGCTCGCCGTGGAACGTCGCCATGATCCATCCGGAAATCGGGCCGCCGATGAGGCCGGACATGGGCACGGCAGTCATGAAGAACGTGGTGATGCGTCCGCGCCGGGCGGCCGGGTACCAATAGGTCAGGTACAGGATGATGCCCGGGAAGAAGCCCGCCTCGGCCGCGCCCAGCAGGAATCGCAGCAGGTAGAACATATGCGCGCTGGTCACGAACATCATGCAGGCGGAGATGATGCCCCACGTGATCATGATCCGGGCGATCCAGATCCGCGCCCCCACCTTGTGCAGGATGATGTTGCTGGGAATCTCGAAGAGAAAGTAGCCGATGAAGAAAATACCGGCGCCCAGTCCATACACCGTCTCGCTGAATTGCAGTTCCTGCAGCATCTGCAGCTTGGCGAACCCCACGTTCACGCGGTCCAGGTACGCCACCACATAGCAGACCACCAGCAGCGGCACCAGCCGCCAGCCCACCTTGCGGTAGATCCGGTCCTCTTCGCTGGCGCCGAGCGCCGGCGAGACCCCGGGGGGCATCGTGTTTTCCATCACTGTCTCCATTCCTCTGGCGGGATAGGCCGGCGCGAGGCCGGCGTCGTCGCGGTCCGCGCCCCAAACGGGGACATCACGGCCACCAGCCAAGGCTAGAGCCGTCGGGTTGACAAAAAACTGAACAACTGGATCTGCCCCCGCGCGCCCCGGGAAATAGGACCCGCCGCCCGTGCCCGCGACGCCCGCCCGCGAACAGGCTCCATCCACGGTAAAATGCCAGGTTTCGCACAAAGTCATCAGGACAGGATCATCATGGAAGCCGAACGTCAGAACCAGCTCGCAGCCCGCCTCGCCGACTACGCGGAGCGCGAACAGGCTCTACGGAGGTATCTTTGACTACGATGCCAAAGCTGAACGCCTCCAAGTCGTAAACGCCGAACTCGAAGACCCGGCCGTCTGGAACGACCCCAAGCACGCCCAGGACCTGGGCCGTGAAAAGAAATCGCTTGAGGACGTGGTGGAAACGCTCACGAGCCTGGGCGCCGGCGTGGCCGATTCCCAGGAACTCTTCGAAATGGCCGCCGCCGACGATGACGGCGACACCCTCGAAGCGATCGAACAGGACGCCGACGCCTTCCAGGAAAAGCTCGAAGCCCTGGAATTCCGCCGCATGTTCTCCAACCCGGCCGATCCCCTGAACTGCTTCCTGGACATCCAGGCGGGCGCGGGCGGCACGGAAGCGCAGGACTGGGCGTCGATGCTGCTGCGCCAGTACCTCAAGTACGCCGAACGCAAGGGCTTCAAGGCCGAGATCCTTGAAGAATCCGACGGCGAAGTCGCGGGCATCAAGTCGGCCACGATCAAGATCGAGGGCGACTACGCCTTCGGCTACCTGCGCACCGAAACCGGCGTGCACCGCCTGGTCCGCAAAAGCCCCTTCGACTCATCGGGCGGCCGTCACACGTCGTTTGCCAGCGTCTTCGTGTATCCGGAAGTCGACGATTCCTTCGAGGTCGAAGTGAACCCCGCCGACTTGCGCGTGGACACCTACCGTGCCTCGGGCGCGGGCGGTCAGCACATCAACAAGACCGACTCGGCCGTGCGCCTGACGCACATCCCGACGGGCATCGTCGTGCAGTGCCAGAACGACCGTTCGCAGCACCGCAACCGCGCCGAAGCCATGCAGATGCTGAAGTCCAAGCTCTACGAACTGGAAATGCGTAACCGCATGGCCGAGCAGCAGAAGCTGGAAGACTCCAAGACCGACGTGGGTTGGGGCCACCAGATCCGTTCGTACGTGCTGGACCAGAGCCGGATCAAGGACCTGCGCACGAACGTCGAAATCTCCAACACGCAGAAAGTGCTGGACGGCGACCTGGATCCCTTCATCCAGGCCAGCCTGAAGCAAAACGTCTAAGTTCCGCGATTCTTCCCGCTTTCACGCTCCCAGAGGTCCACGAATGTCCGACACCATTGCTATTCTCACCGGCGCTTCGCGCGGCATCGGCGCCGCCATGGCGCGCGGCCTGGTCAAACCCGGCACCCGCCTGATTACCCTGGCGCGCCGCGAAGACCCCGAGCTCGCCGCCCACGCGCGCTCGCAGGATGTGCAGTTGGAACAACTGTCCGTGGACCTCTCGGACCTGAAAGCGGCCGAATCCGCGGCCGAACGCATCTGCGCCGCGCTGCCGCGCGATGCCAAACGCTATCTGCTGATCAACAACGCGGGCACGGTGCATCCGGTGGCGCGCACCGACGAACTCACCGACGGCGCGGCCATCACCGCCGCCTTCAACCTGAACGTCACCGCCGTCATGCTGCTCACGGCGCGGTTCCTCGCCGCCGTCGCTGACATCAAGGCCGACCGCCGCATCCTGAACATCTCCTCCGGCGCGGGCCGCAATCCCAACGCCGGCTGGGGCGTGTACTGCGCCACCAAGGCTGCCCTCGACATGCACGCCCGCGTCGTCAAGCAGGAACAAGGCGCTGACGGCGCCCGCATCGTCGCGCTGGCCCCCGGCATCGTCGACACCGACATGCAGGCCGCCATCCGCGCAAGCGACCCCGAAAGCTTCCCGGCGCTGGCCAAGTTCCAGGACTTCCATGCCACCGGCAAGCTGTCCTCGCCCGCCAACGTAGCCTCCCGCATCCTCGCCTACCTGGATCGCGAAGATTTCGGCACGACCGAAATCGACGACATCCGCAATTACGACTGATCCCCCGACCATGACCGACCACTCGACCACTCCGGCTCCCGCCCAGGATGAAAACCGCTTGATCGCCGAACGGCGCGCCAAGCTGGCCAAACTGCGCGAAGCCGGGGTCGCGTACCCCAACGATTTCGTCCCGGACGCCCGCGCCGCGGCTTTGCATGACAAGTACGACGGCCAGGAGCAGGAAGCCCTGGCCGCCGCCGCGGTCAACGTCAAGGTCGCCGGCCGCATGATGCTCAAGCGCGTCATGGGCAAGGCCAGCTTCGCCACGCTGCAGGACAGCACCGGCCGCATCCAGATCTACCTGGACCGCGGCACGCTCGGCGAAGACGCCTACGCCGCGTTCAAGCAGTGGGACATCGGCGACATCATCGCGATCGAAGGGTCGGTCTTCAAGACCAACAAGGGCGAACTGTCGGTGCACGCCGCCTCGGCGCGCCTCTTGTCCAAGTCGCTGCGCCCCCTGCCCGACAAGTTCCACGGCGTTGCCGACCAGGAACTGCGCTACCGCCAGCGCTATGTCGACCTCATCATGACCGACGCCACGCGCCGCACCTTCGAGGCGCGCAGCAAGGCCGTGGGCAGCATCCGCCAGTTCATGCTGAACGCGGGCTTCCTCGAAGTCGAAACGCCCATGCTGCACCCGATCCCGGGCGGCGCGGCGGCCAAGCCCTTCGTCACGCATCACAACGCGCTGGACATGGAAATGTTCCTGCGCATCGCGCCCGAGCTCTACCTCAAGCGCCTGATCGTCGGCGGCTTCGAACGTGTGTTCGAAGTCAACCGCAACTTCCGCAACGAAGGCGTGAGCCCGCGGCACAACCCCGAATTCACGATGATGGAGTTCTACGCAGCCTTCGCGGACTACCGCTGGCTCATGGACTTCACCGAAGAGCTGATCCGCCAGGCCGCCATCTCGGCCACCGGCAGCGCCGTCCTGACCTACCAGGAACGCGAACTGGACCTGTCCAAGCCCTTCGACCGCCTGACCATCTGCGAAGCCATCCTCAAGTACACGGACGGCTACACCCAGGCTCAGCTCGATGATCCGGCCTTCGTGCGCGCCGAACTGAAAAAGCTGGGCGCCGACGCAGACGGCCCCGTGCTGTCGCGCGCCGGCCTGGGCGCGCTGCAACTGGCGCTCTTCGAAGAGACCGCCGAAGCCAAGCTCTGGAACCCCACCTACATCATCGACTACCCGGTCGAAGTCTCGCCGTTGGCGCGCGCCTCCGATACCCGCGAAGGCATCACCGAGCGCTTCGAGCTCTTCATGACCGGCCGCGAGATCGCCAACGGCTTCTCCGAGCTGAACGACCCCGAAGACCAGGCCGAGCGCTTCCGCTCGCAGGTCGAAGCCAAGGACGCCGGCGACGAGGAAGCCATGTTCTACGACGCGGACTACATCCGTGCCCTGGAATACGGCATGCCCCCGACGGGCGGCTGCGGCATCGGCATCGACCGCCTGGTCATGCTGCTGACCGACAGCCCGAGCATCCGCGACGTCATCCTCTTCCCGCACCTGCGCCGTGAAGACTGATCGACGGTGCGCGTCATGATCTTCAAGATCCTGATGCTGCTGCTGGTCGTGGCGGGGCTGGTCTACTGGATCAAGCAACCCCGCCGCGTCCAGCCGGGCACGCCCTACCGGTCCGCCCCCGTGCGTCGGCCGGCGTTCATTGCCTTGTGCGTGGCCACCGCCATCTCGCTCATCGCCGCGATCCTTACCGCCTTGCTCTGGATGGGCGGCGTGGCTGGCGGCGTCACGGGCGGCGGTTATCACGGCGAAGCCGATTTCCTCTTGCCCGTCGCGGCTTCGCTGCTGGCGCTGTCGGTCGCCTGCGCCGTCGGCGCCTTCATCAAGCGGCGCGGCTAGGCTCCACGGGCCACCTGCCCGCACCCGCGGGCAGCGCCGGCAACGCCGCCTGCAACATGGCATCGATGAACGCAGCGGGGGCCAGCCGCCCGCCCGGCTTGTACCATTGCACCGTCAAGTTCATCGCGCCCAGCACGCATCGCTTGATGACGCGCGCATCGCCCCGCAGCAACCCCGCCTGCACCGCCCCCGCCACCACGGACTGCCACATCGCCTCGTAGCGGTCGCTCAGCACCTTGACCGACGCCTGGCTGGACGCCGACAGGCTGCGCCATTCATACACCAGCGCGTTCATCGCATCCCCGCCCGCGCCGTGCAGCATGCTCCACATATGCACGCGAAACAGCGCCGCCAGCCGGTCTGCCGGCACGGCATAGCAGTCCAGCGCCTTCTCGCCCAGGTCGATCACTTCCTGGATGCCGTTGTTCATCACGGCAACCAGAATCTCTTCCTTGCTGCGGAAATGGTGGAACAGGCTGCCCGACTGCAACCCCACCGCCTTGGCCAGCTCTCTCACCGTCGTGCGCTCATAACCGCGCTTGCTGAAGAGCCGGCCGGCCGCCAGGACCAGTTCCCGGCGCCGTTGCGTCTCCGCGCCCTCGTCCCGCGACGCAGCCGTCCCGGTCTTGTCCATGCAGGTCAAACCCTCTGGATGATGGTCGCGGTCGCCATGCCGTGGCCGATGCACATGAGCTGCATGCCCAGCTCGCCTTCGGTCGCCTCCAGCCCCGCCAGCATCTTGGCCATCAGGCCCGCGCCCGTGGCGCCCAGCGGATGGCCATGCGCAATCGCGCCGCCCCACGGGTTCACGCGCGTCAGGTCCGCGCCCAGTTCGCGCTGCCAGGCCAGCACCACGCTTGCAAAGGCCTCGTTGATCTCTATCCAGTCGATGTCCTCCAGCGCCAGGCCCGCACGCGCCAACGCCTGCTGCGCCGCGGGGATCACGCCCGTCAGCTGCATGACGGGGTCCGAACCCACCACCACGCGCGCCAGGAAGCGCGCCCGTGGCCGCAAGCCATCGGCCAGCGCCGCGTCCTTGTCGCCCAGCAGCACCGCCGCCGCGCCATCGGCAAGCTGGCTGGCATTGGCCGCCGTCACGCCGCCCTCGCCCGGCGCGCGCATCGCCGGCGCCATGGCCGCCATCCGGGCGGCGTCCGTCGTTTCGCGGATGCCTTCGTCGCGGCGCGCGGCTTGCGCCGGGCCCGGCAGCAACTCGGCATGCAGCCCCGCGCTGGCCGCCGCCCACGCGCGCGCGTGACTCTCGCGCGCCCACGCGTCCATGTCGGCCTGCGACAGCCCCCATTGGCTGGCGATGCGCTCGGCGCTCTCGATCTGGTGAATCAGCGGATAACGCGCCAGCAACGCCGGGTTCAGCGATTCGAATCCCCGGAATTCGCTTTGGCCCAGCGTCACGTCCAGGAACATCGGCACGCGGCTCATGCTCTCGACGCCGCCGGCGACCACGTAGCGCATGTCGCCCGCGGCGATGGCCTGCGCGCCAAAATGCACGGCCTGCTGGCTGGACCCGCACATGCGGTTCAACGCCACCCCCGGCACGCTCTCGGGCAGCCCGGCCAGCATCGCCGCCAGCCTGCCGATGTTGGCGCCCTGCTCGCCCGCCTGGCTGACGCAGCCGGCGATCAGGTCCTCAACCTTGTCGCCCGGCAGGCCCGCGCGCGCCAGCAGCGCGTGCACGGTGTCCGCCAGCAGCGTGTCGGGGCGGGTCTCGGCCCACCATCCGCCGCGACGCCCGAACGGCGTGCGCACGGCATCCAGGATCACGGCTTGGTTCATGCCGTCGTCTCCTCAACATAGAGCGATTCGATTTCGTTGGCGTAGGCGCGGTAGATGCTGGCGCGCCGCACCTTCATCGTTGCAGTCACTTCGCCATCGTCGTGGTCCAGTTCCTTGGTCAGCAGATGAAAGCGCTTGATCTGCGAGACGGGCGCAAGCCCGGCGTTGGCGCGCGTGACCTCCTGCTGGACCAGTTCGCGCACCTGCGGGCATTCCGCAAGCGACCGGAAATGCGTGAACGCGATGCGGCGCGATTCGGCCCATTTGCCCACGGTGTCGAACTCCAGCTGGATCAACGCCGTCACGTACTTCCTGCCGTCGGCGATGACGATGCACTCTTTCACATACGGACTGCCCTTGACCGCGTTCTCGATCTCGGACGGCGTCAGGTTCTTGCCCCCCGCCGTGATCATGATGTCCTTGAGCCGGTCCACGATGCGCACGCGCCCGTCTTCCTGCGCCACGACGTCGCCCGTGTGCAGCCAGCCGTCACGCACGGTGTCCGCGGTCGCCTCCGGGTTCTTGTAGTAGCCCTGGAACACCATGTCGCCACGCACCAGCAGTTCGCCGGACTCTCCGATACGCCACTCCACGCCCAGGATCGGCTCGCCCACCGTGCCCACCTTCACGCGGTCCGGATGCTGTCCGAAGATCATCCCCGCCGACTCCGTCAGGCCATACACCTCGATCAGCGGCACGCCCAGCGTGCGAAAGTAGCGCACCACGTCCGGCGGAATCGGCGCGGCGCCTGTCATTGCCACCCGCACACGACGCAGGCCAATGAAATTCTGCAGCGCGCGCAGCACCAGCCAGTACCACAGCCAATGCGTCAACCGCTCGCCCACGCGATACTGCGCGGGGGATTTCTCCAGAAACGGCGCGCATTGCGCCAGCGACTTGCGGTAAAGCCACTGCTGCAACCGGCCGGCCTCCTGCATCTTGATCGAGATCGCGGCGTGCAGTTTTTCCCAGATGCGCGGCACCCCCAGGAAAATCGTCGGCGCGACTTCGCGCAGGTCCTCCTGCACGGTGCGCAGCGACTCGCCAAAATTCACCTGCGTGCCCAGGTAGATGGGCACGAACGTGGACAGCATCTGCTCGGCAACGTGACACAGCGGCAGATAAGACAGGTGCACGCTGGATGCATCCATCGACAGGCGATCGGCGATGCCCGGCGCCACGCCGCGCATGTTGCGGTAGCTCAGCATCGCACCCTTGGGCTTGCCGGTGGAACCCGACGTGTAGATCATCAGCCCGGTGTCGTCCAGGCGCTGCCCGTCCAGCATCGTATTCAGCGCGGCCAGCTCCACGGCTTCGCGCTGGCCGCCATCGGCCTCGACTTCGGCAAAGGTCACGATGCGCGCCCGATCCGCCGCGCCGTACGCGCGCAGCCCCTTCGTTTCAATGACCACGATGCGGCGCAAATTCGGCAGCCGGTCCGCCACGTGCAGCACCTTGTCGGTCTGCTCCTGGTCTTCGCACACCACCAGTTCGACGTCCGCATGCGCCAGCACGTAGCCCATTTCTTCGGCCGGGCTGGTCGAATAGACGCCCACCGCCACACCGCCGGCCGCGCACGCCCCCATCTGCGTCAGCAGCCACTCCACCCTGTTGTCCGAGACGATCGCGACCCGGCCGCCCGCGCTGAGCCCCAGCGCGCGCACTCCCAGCCCCACGCGGCATGCGCGCTGCCAGTACTGGTCCCAGGTCAGCGGCTTCCAGATGCCAAAGTCCTTTTGCCGGATGGCAACCGCCGACGGCTGGCGGCGCGCCTGCTCGCGCAGCATCTGCGGCAACGTCAGTTCAGGCCAGGCGCCCGGATCCCTGTGCGCGTCCATCATGACAGCCAGCGCTTGCGGCGCTTGTAGTGCTTGATGTCGCGAAAGCCCCGGGCCTCGCCCGATCCGCCCACGCCCAGATAGAACTCGCGCACGTCGGGGTCCGCCGCCAGCTTTTCGGCCGAACCGTCGATCACCACCTTGCCGGTCTCCATGATGTAGCCGTAATGCGCCACCGCCAGCGCAACCGAAGCGTTCTGCTCCACCAGCAGCATCGACACCCCCTGTTCGATATTGATGCGCGCGATGATCGAAAATATGCTCTCGACCAGCATGGGCGACAGGCCCAGCGATGGCTCGTCCAGCAGCATCAACGTCGGCTGCGCAATCAGCGCGCGGCCGATGGCCAGCATCTGCTGTTCCCCGCCGGACAGATAGCCGGCCAGTCCGCGCCGCCGCTCGAAAAGCCGCGGAAAGTAGCCGTAGACCAGTTCGAAGTCCGCGCGCGCGGCGGGCCGTCCGGTCAGCGCATAGGTTGCCGCCACCAGGTTTTCTTCGACGGTCAGGTCTTCGAACACACGGCGCCCTTCCATCACGTGCGCCAGGCCCGACCGCACCAGGTTCTGCGGCTTGATGCCCGCCGTGTCGCCGCCAGCGAACACGATCTGGCCGCGCACCAGTTCCCCGTCCTCCAGGTCCAGGAGACCGGACACCGCCTTGAGCGTGGTGGATTTGCCCGCCCCGTTGCTGCCCAGCAGCGCGACGATGCTGCCGGCCGGCACCGACAGGGACAAGCCGCGCAGCACCTGCACCGCCTTGTTGTAGACGACCTCGATGTTGTTGATGTCGAGCACCGCCTTGGGCGGCGCGGCGGCGTTCATGCCTGAACGAACGCCCTGTCCTGCCACGTCCTGTCCCTGGTTCACGGCAGCCTCACTTGAGCACGATCCAGTCGGACGCCGGCACCATCTGCTTTTGCTTGACGTCCGCGCGGTAGATCCGGCCCACCGGAATGGAGTTGCCCTTGATGGTGATCGGCACGCCGATCAGCCCGCCCGTATCGAAATCCTTGATGCCATCCAAAGAGGCCTTCATATTGGCGGCGGTCAGCTCCTTGCCCGCGTCCAGCGTGCGCTTGGCGACTTCCGAAAAAAGCATGGCGGCCAGGAATCCCTGCATATAGCCCGTGCTCTGATACTGCGGCCGCATTTCGCGGATCTTCTTGAGCATCGGCGCGTCGGCGGCCTGGTCGTAGTAGTAGCGGTACGGCATCACGCCCATGAAGCCCTCGGCGTCCTCGCCCATCTGCATCACGGTCGAGTTGTCCATCGTCCAGAACGTGCCCATGTAGCGCGTCTTCAGGCCCATGCGCTTGCCCTGCCCCACAAACTCGGGAATTGGCGCCAGCACATAGCCGTGGAAAATGGTGAAGTCAGGGTCGGCGCGGCGCAGCTTGATGACCTCGGTCGACACGTCCACGCTGCCCGGCGGCGTCATGATCTCGGTGGCCACCTTCAGGCCCAGCTTTTCGGCCACCGCGCGCGAACTGGCGATCGGATCGCGTCCGAACTCGGTGTCCGAATACACGAACGCCACCTTGGCGCCCGGCTGCTCCTTGGCGATATAACGCAGCAGAATGCCGAACATCTCGGTGTAGTCGGGCCCCAGCATGAACTGGGCGGGATACTTGGCCGGATCGTTCAGCTCGGTCGCGAAGGACGCGCCCGTCATCAGGATGTCGCCCGTGCGGTTCAGCTCGGCATTGATGGTCTTGGAAAAGCCGGTCGAATCGCCGTAGTAGAAGTTGACCTTGTTCTGGCTGGTGATCTTCTTGAACGCCGCCACCGACGCATCCACCTTGTAGGCCGTGTCCTCGGGTACGTAGCGCAGCTTGCGGCCCTTGATGCCGCCCTGGTCGTTGATGATCTTCACGTAGTCCGTGATCCCGGCGTGGATGCCCTGCCCGGCAAAGGCAAACACGCCACTCAAGGGAATCGAGCCGCCCAGCACCAGGTCCTCGGCAGCCTGCGCCGCGGGCGCCGCCGCCAATGCCGCCGCCAGGCCCAACGGGGCCAACAACCTCGATAAACCGCTGCCTATCCGGATGCGCTTCATGGTTTGTCTCCTGGGTCTTATGGGTGGCCGCCGTCACGCCGCACGCATCGCGCTACGTACGGAAAGGCCAGAGGTGAAAGAATCGGCGCACGCGCCGCCAGATTTCCGCGAGCCCGTGCGGCTCGAAGATCAGAAAGCCCACGATCAGCAGGCCGAAAACGATGGTGCGCACCGGTGAGATCAGCCGCAGCGCGTCGCCGCCCACGGGCAGCCAGCCGACAACAAGCTTCAGAAACTCCGGCACCATCGTCATGAAAAGCGCGCCCAGGATGGATCCCAGGATCGAGCCCATGCCGCCCACAATGATCGCCGCCAGAAAGAAGATCGACATGATGAGCGGAAAGCTCTCGGGCGTGACCACACGGAAAAAATACGCCCACAGACCGCCCGCCACGCCGGCATAGAACGAGGACAGCCCGAACGACAGCAGCTTGTAGCGCAGCAGGCGGATGCCCAGTACCTCGGCGGAAATGTCGCGGTCGCGGATCGCGATGAACGCGCGGCCGATGCGCGTGCGAAACAGATTCGCCGCGCCCAGCACCATCAGCACGGTCACGGGCACGATCAGCCAATAGATCTTGAAGGACGTATCCAGGTCCAGCCCCAGGATGCGCGCGGGCGGCACCTGCAATCCCGAGGTGCCGCCCGTGAATTGCCAGTTCGCGAAGATGAAGTGCGCGATGAACGACGCGGCAATCGTCGAGATCGCCAGGTACAGTCCCTTCACCCGCAGCGAGGGAATACCCACCAGCAGCCCACCCATCATCGCCACCACGCCGCCCGCCAGCAGATTCACCAGGACCGGCGTGCCCAAGTGCAGCTCCATGACTGCGACCGTGTACGCGCCAAGGCCCATGAACGCCGCCTGCCCCAGGCTGACCAATCCGGTGTAGCCGGTCAGGATGTTCAGCCCCGTCGCGCTGGCGATGTTGATCGCGACCAGGCACGCAAGATAAAGCCAATAGGCATTGGCCACGAAGGGAAACAGCACCAGCGAGGCCGCCAGCAGCGCCAGCCACACGTGCTGCGTGCGCGTGTCGAAAAGCGCCTCGTCGGCCAGGTAGGTCTGTTTGGCGGTCGCGATACGCATGGATCAGAGCCTCTCGATTTCACGGGTGCCGAACAGACCGTAGGGCCTGGCCATCAGCACTACGACCAGCACGACGAACGTGGCCAGCAGCTTGTACTCGCCGCCCAGATAGGCGCCCGCCCAGGCCTCCAGCAGGCCGATGAAGATGCCGCCGACCAGCGCGCCCGCGACGCTGTCCAGGCCGCCCACGATGACCACCACCAGCACCGACAGCCCGAACACGCCCATCGACGACGAGATCCCGCCGATCGCGCCCACGATCACGCCGGACACCGCCGCGATGGCGCCCGCCGTCACCCACGCCAGCGAAAACACGCGCGGCACATTGATGCCCATTGCATAGGCCGCGCCCTGGTCCGACGCCGTCGCACGCAGCGCCACGCCGCCGCGCCAGTAGCGAAACACCACCAGCACCAAAAGCGCCAGCACCACCGCCACCCAGAAGCCGTAGAACACCTTGGGCGCCACGAACGCCTCGCCCACCATGACTGGCGCGCGCGGCATGAATTCCGGCAGGCGCCGCTGGTCCGCCGTCCAGATAAGCTCAACCGCGCCGACCAGTATCGACGCCAGCCCCACGGTAATCATGAAGACCGAGATCGGCGATTCGCCCAGCATCGGTCGTATGGTCAGCCGCTCGACGACGGCGCCCAGCGCGCTCGACACCACGACCGCGCCCGCGATGGCCAGCCAGATCGGCCACTCCATCCCCGATGCGAACGCATAGAACACGTACGCGCCCAGCATCAGGAATTCGCCAATGGCGATGTTCACCACGCGGGTCGCCTTGTAGACGATCACGAACGCCAGCGCGGCCAACGCATACAGGCCGCCGCTGCCCAGTCCCGCCAGCGACACCTCCAGGAAGAACAGCCAGTCCATCAGGCTGCCTCCCGCAGCCGCCGCCGCAAATCGCCCACGTCGCCCGCGCCCAGATACGCCTTGATGACTTCCGGATTGGACTGCACCTGCGCCGGCGTGCCGTGGGCAATCACCTGCCCGAAGTTCAGCACCACGACGTGATCGGACAGGTCCATCACCATGCCCATGTCGTGCTCCACCATCAGCACCGTCACGCCCCACTCGGCGCGCGCATCCAGGATGAAGCGCGCCATGTCGTCGGTCTCTTCGCGGTTCATGCCCGCCACGGGCTCGTCCAGCATCAGCACCTTGGGCTGCATCGCCAGCGCCCGCGCCAGCTCAACCCGCTTCTGCAGCCCATACGACAGCGCCGCAACCGGCGCGTGGCGGATGTGGTCGATTTCCAGAAAATCGATGATGCGTTCTTCGATGTCCGCCCGCAGCGCCATCTCCTCGCGGCGCGCGCGGCCCAGGTAAAAAAGCGCATCCAGCACGTTGGTGCGCAGATGCGCGTGGCGGCCCAGCTTGATGTTGTCCAGCACCGTCATGCCGCGAAACAGCGCAATGTTCTGGAAGCTGCGCGCCAGACCCAGCTTGGCGCGATCGGGCGCGTGCATGCGTGTGATGTCGCGGCCCTCGAAGTGGATCCGTCCCGCCGCGGGCTTGTAGAAACCGGAGATCGTGTTGAACAGCGAGGTCTTGCCGGCGCCGTTCGGGCCGATGACCGTGGTGATGGAGCCCTGCTCCACGCGAAAGCCCACGTCGGTAAGCGCCTTGACGCCGCCAAACGCCAGCGTCACGCCATCGGCCTGCAACAAGGCAGGCCTGTCGGACTGATCCACCATTTGTCTCCCCGCTTTGATGCGAAGTTATTTTGCCGCCTGGGGCGGACATTTTTTACGACGGTGAACCTGGCGGCCCTGCGAGGCAGGAGATGCAACGAACCTGTCTTTACCTTCGCCAGTACAGCGCCGGAAAATCGTTCTATGCGTTACGCTAAGCGTGCTCAAAACCCAACCAAGCAAGCGCTTGGTTCAGAACATAGCATCGCGGTTTTTTGATCGACAGTTGGTATTTACCCGACAACGGAGACTCGCCATGACCCAGGAACCACCGAAGTTCCAGACGCTGTTGATGGAGACCGAAGGCCCCGTCGCCACGCTCACGCTCAATCGCGCGGACGCGCTCAATGCCATCGACGTGGCCATGGCGTGCGACCTCTTGCGCGCCGCGCAATGGCTCGACACGCGTGACGCGGTGCGCGTCGTGCTGCTGCGCGGCACGGGCAAGGCATTCTGCGCGGGCGGGGACATCGGCATGTTCACGGGCGAGCCCGACGCGGTGCGCGCCACGCTGTCGGACCTGTTCACGCCACTGAATGCGTTCATTGCGCGCATCCCGCGCATGGACAAGGTGTGGCTCGCGCAGGTTCACGGCGTGGCGGCGGGCGCCGGCCTGTCGCTCGTCCTGGCCTGCGACCTCGCCATCGCCGATGCGGGCGCGCGCTTCATGACGGCCTACCTGAAGCTCGGCGCGACGCCCGACGCCGGCATGACGCATGGCCTCATGCGCGCCGTCGGCCCCAAGCGCGCACTCGATCTCCTCTTGCGTCATGACGCCTTCACGGCCGACGAGGCGCAGGCCTGGGGCATCATCACGCGCACCGCGCCCGCCAGCGAACTCGCTGCCGCGGGGCAAGCTTATGCCCAGGACATCGCCCGCCACGCGCCACACGGCATTGCTGGCGCCAAGGCATTGCTGCGCAGCGCCGCGCACGCGCCGCTGGAAGCCCAGCTGGCCGAGGAAACGGCGCGCTTCCTGCAGTCGGCCGCACACGCCGATTTTGCCGAAGGCGTGGCGGCGTTCCGCGAAAAACGGCCGCCGCGTTTCACCGGCCAATAGCACTAGCGCGATTCGCCGACGCTGGCCCAGTCGGGCGCCCGCTTCTGCACGAAGGCGCTCAAGCCTTCGCGCGCCTCGGGCGTGGCCGCGGCGTTGCAGAACACTTCCACTGCCGTGGCCACCCGGCGCCGATACTCGTTGTCGTTGCTGTACACGAACGCGCGCCGGCCCATCGCCAGGACCTCTGGCGGCTTCTGCGCCAGCGACCGAGCCAGCGTGCGCGCCTCGTCCAGCAGTTCTGCCTCGGCGGCGACACGCGACACCAGCCCCATTGCCTGCGCCTCGCCTGCACTGAACGTGCGGCCGGTAAAGAGCAGATCGAACGCCCGATGCTTGCCCACCACCGCCGGCAGATGCACGTAATGAATGGCGGGCAGCACGCCCACGTCGATCTCCGGGTAGCCAAACGTCGCGCTGTCGGCGGCCACGATCATGTCACTGGAAATCGCCACCGTCATGCCGCCGCCGCGCACGGCGCCAGACACGACCGAAATCGATGGTTTAGTCAGATTGAACTGCGCGTCATACAGCTTGATGTAGAGCCGGGTCAGCAACTCCCGCACACGCGCGGGCGGGCTTTGCAGCAGCTGCTTCATGTCCAGCCCGGCGCAGAATCGCCCGGGCAGGCTGCTGGCCAGCAGCACCGCCCGCACGCCCGCATCCGCATTCGCCTTTTCCAGCGCTCCAATCAGCGCGTCCAGCACACCCACGTCCAGCGCGTTGACGGGCGCATGACAAAGCTGGATTTCCGCAATGCCATCGCGGACTTCGTAACGCACCGGATTCATGCCGTTCCTTTATCGAAGGGGTGCTGCTGCACGCTGCCGCTGGCCAGCATCGCGGCAATCTCGCTTGCTTCAAAGCCCAGCTCCGCCAGGATTTCGCGGCTGTGCTCGCCCAACAGCGGCGCGGGCCGCGCGGCCTTGCGCGGCTGCCGCCCAAAACGCACGGGCACGCCTATATTGCGCACTTCGCCAAGCGCCGGATGCTCGCTCGTCACGATCAGTTCGCGGGCCGCGACCTGCGGATGCGCCAACGCCTGGTCCAGCGTATGGATCGCGGAACACGCGATCCCGTTCGGCTTGAGCAATGCCAGCCATTGCGCCACAGACCGCGTTTCGATGCGCGACTGCACCAAGGCTACGGTCGCTTGAAAGTTGCGGACTCGCTCGGCATTGGTCGCAAACGCCGGATCGTTCACATATTCCTGCAACCCCGCCGCAGCGCAGAAGCGCTGCCACTGCGCGTCATTGCCCACACCCAGCATGAGGTCGCCATCGGACGCGCGAAACGCCTGGTACGGACACATGGCGGGATGGCCTGTGCCCATCCGGCGCGGCACTTTCCCAGTGCGCCAATAATTCTGCGCCATGTATGACATCAGACCCAGCGACGTGTCCAGCAGCGACACATCCAGGTATTGCCCCTTGCCCGTCTGCCCGCGCTCGAGCAGCGCCGCCAGAATGCCGCTCAGCGCAAACGACCCCGTGCCCAGATCCACCGGCGAAAAGCTGGCGCGCGCAAAATTGCCATCCGGCTCGCCCATTGTGCTGATCATGCCGCTGAAGGCCTGCAGCATGACGTCGTAGCCCGGCTCGTCGCCCATCGGCCCTTCACGGCCGTAGCCCGAAATCTCGCAATACACGAGACGCGGATTGAGGCGGCTTAGCGTCTCGTAATCCACGCCCAGGCGCGCCGCGGTCTTGCCGCCAAACCCCTGCAGCACAACATCGGCCTGGCCGGCCAGGCGATGGACCACCGCCCGCCCCGCTTCGGTCTTCAGGTCCACCGCGAGGCTGCGCTTGTTGTGATTGACGGCCAGAAACGTCGCGGATTCGCCGGCCTCCTGCGGCAGCCACGCGCGCGTGTCGTCGCCGGTGCCCACCGGCTCGACCTTGATCACGCACGCCCCCAGTTCGCCCAGATACTGCCCGCACAACGGTCCGGCCAGCACCTTGCTCAGATCCAGGACCGTGATGTTCTTCAATGGAGTCATGCGATGTCCGCCTTCCATGTTCACTGCTCCGCCTTCAACCCGATCGTCTTCGCCGCCTGCGTCCATCGCGCGGTTTCCTGCTTGAAGAACTCGTCCAGCTTGGCCGGCGCCACCTGAAGGGCCTCGGCGCCCCGCTCCTGCATGGCCTGGCGGTAAGCGTCGCTGGCCACCACCTTCGCGACGGCGGCACGCAGTTTCTGCACCACGTCATCCGGCGTGCCGGCGGGCGTCTGCAGCGCGAACCAGAATTTCAGATCCAAGGCGGGATAGCCCGCCTCCTTCAACGTCGGCACGTCCGGCAACAGCGGCGAACGCGCCGCCGACGTGATCGCCAACGCCTTGAGCCGGCCGCCTTGCACCTGGCCGATGCTGGTGGACATGCTGTCGAACAGAAAATCGACCTGACCGCCGATCACGTCCGTCACGGCGTTGGCGCTGCCCTTGTAAGCCACGCCCACGGCCTGAAAATTGGCAAGCTTCTGCAGCGAGGCGCCATACACGTGCGGCGAGCTGCCCGGACCAAACGTGGCGTAGCTCAAGCCGTGCGGCGCGCTGCGCCCGCGCTCCACCAGCTCAGCCAGCGTCTTGACGGGCGTGCGCTCGGGGTTGACGACCAGCAGGTTCGGCATGGCGCCCGTCGTGCCGACCGGCACGAAGTCTTTCAGCGGGTGCATCTTTGCGCTGGGATACATCAACGGATTGATGGCCTGCATGGCCACCGTGTTGTGCATGAGCGTGTAGCCGTCGGCAGGGCCATTGAGCACGCTCTGATAGCCCACGTTCCCGCTCGCGCCCGGCTTGTTCTGCACGATGACCTGCTGGCCCAGTTCGCGCGCCAGCGGCTCGGCCACCAGGCGCGCGATGAAATCGGTCGGCCCGCCCGCCGAAAATGGCACAACCAGCGTGATGGGCTTGGCGGGCCAAGCATCCGCAAACGCGGGGGCCGACAGCGCCGCCGAAGCAAGGCAGGCAGCGAATAGTTTGTTGAGCGTCATGTTGTCTCCTGTGATTCTTCTTGGACGACGCTCATTATGGAAAGCGGATTGCTATATTAGAAATACCGTTTAAATATGCGGGCCATAACAAAAACATGATGGCCCGTGCCGTCCGGAGCCGTCCCATGTCCATGTCCATCCGTGCGATGCAGTGTTTCGTCGCCGTGGTTTCAACAGGTTCGATCAGCCGTGCGGCCGCCGCGCTGCACGTCGCCCAACCGGCGCTCAGCCTGCTGATCCGCAACCTCGAGGAAGATCTGGGCGTCGTGCTGCTGCATCGCAGCGCGCGTGGCGTCACGCCCACCGCCGCAGGTTCACGGCTGCTGGCGCATGCGCGCGAAATCCTTGGCCGTATCGACGCGGCGCGCGCAGACGTGCGCGAAGACATCAACGCCCCGCGCGGAACGGTATCGCTGGCAATGTCGATGTCGATGGCCAAGCTGCTGACCGTGCCGCTCCTGCGCTTTTCCCTCGCCCAATGGCCGGGTGTTTATCTGAAGATCATCGAATCCAGCACCGGCTACATTCCCGGCTTTGTCAGCTCGGGGCACGCCGACCTGGGGCTCACGTTCAGCGACGAAGCGTCGGTCGACCTTCGTTTTCAGCATCTGATCGAGGAAGAGCTGGTGGTGGTGTCGCCGCCCGCGGCAAAGCCCAGCAAGCGAGCGGCATCGGACCTCGCTGGGCTACCGTCCATCACCCTGCGCGCGTTGTCGGCGTTGCCGCTGGTGTTGCCAGGCAATCCGCACAGCCTGCGCCGGCTGCTCGACCAATATCAGCAGCGCGAACAGGTGCAATTCCGAATCATTGCCGAGGCCAACGCCATTCCGCAGCTCATCGAGCTGGCGCAGGCCGGCGTGGCCAGTACGATCCTGTCCTACGAGGCCGTCCGCCAGGAAGCCGCACGCGGCCTGGTCGTGCTGCGCCGGATCGCCAGGCCCAGGCTGACGCGTCCCGTCTTTCTGTGCCGTTCGGATGTATTGCCGCTATCGATGGCGGCGGCGGCCGTCGCGGACCGCGTCGCCCGCATCATCACCAGCGCTGGCCCGGCCGCGACGCGCATGTAGCGGTCAGATGCCGCGCCTTTCGACGGCTTGCGCCCAACGGCGCGCGACGGTGGGAGACGTGGCGCAGGTGGCGGACTCGGTCACCACGCGCACCGCGCGTTCCAGCAACTGGATGTCGGCCTCGTGCTGGCGCGCGACGTGCGGATCTTCAAAGAAGATGACGCGCTGGCATTGGTGCTCCAGCACCAATTCGGCAATCTGCGCATCGCCACCCAGCGGGCCGCTGAGGTAACGGTGAACCCACGGCGTATCCTTGGGCCAACCGCGCGACCAGGCCAGCTCGTTCAGGCGACCGCCCGTCGTGCCCGTGGCCACGCGCCGCGCAAACCGGGACAGCACATCGAAGTGCTCGCTGGCAAAGGCCACCATTTCGTCCTTGAGCGCATCGTGGGCGATCATCGCCAGCGTCTGACCCGAGAAATTGAAATGGCGCGACACGGACGCGTCCGGCGCCAGCCCCGCGTGAATGCGTTCGACCTCCATCCACTCGATGGCGCCGGCCAGCGTCGAAATGAAAGGCCGGCCGTGCGTGATGCACTGCCGCTTGAGCGCAAGCGCCTCCGGAAAAATCGAGGACGGATCCACGGGATCGATCAGGTAGATCGCGCCGTCGAACGGCGCCTGGCCATCGCGGCCTTCGGTCACGCGCGCCACCAGCTTCATCAGGCCGCCCTCGCGGCCGTACGGGTAGCGGATCAGGCCGGAGTAACCCTGCAGCATGCCCTCGCGCACGATCGCATCATGGGTGCGCCCCACCGTGTGCAACTGCACGCCCAGCTCGCGGATGGTGGACGAGCACGAACGCAGCCAGGTGAACAAGGCGGCATCGGGGGTTTCGTGGTGCAAACGATTGGCGGCCAGGCCAAAACGCAATTGGGCAGCGGGCATCGGTAGACTCGGCTGGAAAGGACAACAAACGGATCCCCGATGATACCGTGGCCTGCGCGACGCCGGCATGTCAAACACGGCGGCAGACCATCGCCGGCCAACGGCACGGCGCTGCCGCGCCCCAAAAAAAACGCTCCCGGAAAGGGAGCGTTCTAGGCAAATCACGTTCAGTCGGCTTCGTCGATCCAGGCCATCTGGATGGCCTCCAGAATCTTCTCGCCACAGTGCGCGGGATCGTCGGTAAAGCCCGGCAAAGCCATGACCCAGTCGCGCAACTGCGTAAAGCGCAGCGCCTTGGGGTCAACGTCAGGATGCGCGTCGTACAGCGCGGCGGCAATCTCGTAGGTGTCGGTCCACTTCATCAATGGCCCTCTTTGGCGTGATTGATCGTGTACTTCGGAATCTCGACCGTCAGGTCGGCATCGCTTACCAGCGCCTGGCACGACAGCCGCGAGGTCGGGGTCAGGCCCCAGGCCTTGTCCAGCAGGTCTTCCTCGTCGTCCGTTGCGTCTTCCAGCGACGAATACCCTTGCTTGACCACCACATGACAGGTCGTGCAGGCGCACGACAATTCGCAGGCGTGCTCGATATCGATGTGGTTATCCAGCAGCACACGGCAGATCGACACGCCCTTGGGCGCGTCTTCGATCACCGCGCCTTCGGGACAGTAGTCGGGATGAGGCAATACAGTCAGTTTCGGCATAACTTCTTATCAGGCGATTTCGTCAAGTTTGCGGCCGGCAAGCGCGGCGCGGATACTGCGGTCCATGCGGCGCGCGGCGAACTCATCAGTCGCGGCCGACAGGGCCTGCACGGCTTGCGTCACGGTGTCCACGTCCTGCGCCTGCTGCGCAGCGATGGCCCCTTGCAGGCATTCATCCACGCGCTTGCGTTCGTCCGGGTCCAGCAGGTCGCCGTCGACGGCCAGCGCGGCCTGCACCGATTCCACCAGCTGACGCGCATCCACCTGCTGCTCGCGCAACATGCGCGCCTTCGCATCGGTGTCGGCCTGCGCCACGCTGTCGGCCAGCATCTTGGCGATCTCGTCGTCGGACAAGCCGTACGACGGTTTGACCGACACCATCGCCTCGACGCCCTGGCTTTGCTCGCGCGCGGTGACGCTCAGCAGGCCGTCCGCGTCCACCTGGAAGGTCACACGGATACGCGCCGCGCCGGCCACCATGGGCGGAATGCCGCGCAGTTCAAAGCGCGCCAACGAACGGGAATCCGACACCAGATCGCGTTCGCCCTGCACCACGTGGATGCTCATGGCCGTCTGGCCATCCTTGAAGGTCGTGAATTCCTGCGCGCGGGCGACCGGAATGGTGCTGTTGCGCGGGATGATGCGTTCGACCAGGCCGCCCATCGTTTCCAGACCCAGCGACAGCGGGATCACGTCCAGCAGCAGCCAGTCCTCGCCCGGCGCGCGATTGCCCGCCAGCAGATTGGCCTGCAGCGCGGCGCCCAGCGCCACCACTTGGTCGGGATCCAGATCAGTCAACGGCTCCGTGCCAAACACCTTGGCCACGGCAGCGCGCACGACGGGCATGCGCGTGGCGCCGCCCACCATCACCACGCCGCGCACGTCGGCCGGCTTGAGCGCCGCATCGCGCAGCGCGCGGCGCGCCGTGTCCAGCGTGCGCTCGATCAGCGGCTGAGCCAGGGATTCGAATTCGTCACGGGTCAGCGTCAGCGCGACGTCGCGTCCGCCCGACAGCGTCAGCTTCAGGCTCGTCACGTCGGAATCCGACAGCGTTTCACGCGCGGCGCGCGCGGCCATCAGCAAGCCCCGGCGCTCGGCGGGCGACAGCTCGCCCAAGCCCAGCCTCGCCACGGCGTGGTCCGCGATCAGGACATCGAAGTCGTCGCCGCCAAGCGCCGTATCGCCGCCCGTGGAGATCACCTCAAACACACCCTGCGTCAGGCGCAGGATGGAGATATCGAACGTGCCGCCGCCCAGGTCATAAACCGCGTATACACCCTCGGCAGCATTATCCAGGCCGTAGGCAATCGCGGCCGCGGTCGGCTCATTCAAGAGGCGCAGAACGTTCAGGCCCGCCAAGCGCGCGGCGTCGCGCGTGGCCTGGCGCTGTGCGTCATCAAAATACGCGGGCACGGTAATGACCGCGCCCACCAGTTCGTCGCCGAGCACGTCTTCGGCGCGCTGGCGCAGCACCGCCAGAATCTGTGCGGAGACCTCGACCGGGCTCAAATCGCCCTGCGCCGTGCGGATCCGCACCATGCCGGGGGCATCCACAAATTCGTACGGCGCACGCGTCGCGCGCGCCTCTTCCAGCGACCGGCCCATGAAACGCTTCACGGACACGACCGTGTTCAGTGGATCCTCGGCTTGCTGGGCCAGGGGCTCACGGCCGGTCGTGACCTTGCCGCCAGGAAAATAACGCACCGCCGACGGCAGCAAGGCATGGCCTTGCGCGTCAGGCAGCACTTCGGCAACGCTGCTGCGCACGGCAGCAACCAGCGAATTAGTGGTGCCCAGGTCAATCCCGACCGCCAGCTTGCGCTGGTGCGGCGCGGGCGATTCGCCGGGCTCGGATATCTGCAATAAGGCCATGATTCTTTTTTCTGGTCAGTAGGCCGCGCCGTGCAGGCGCCCGTGTCTGGTACGCCCCAGCGCGCCGTTGGCTATCCCGCGGGCTGCACGTTGGCCAGCTCCTGCGCCAGCTTTTCCACGAACATCCATTCCCGCACCTTGCGCCCGGCGGCCGCGTAATCGCGCTCCTCATCCAAGAGGCGCGTCAGCGTGGCTCGCATCTCGGCGCGCGCCGCGTCCAGCTCGGCTTGCAGCGTTTCCAGCAAGCCGGCGTCATCGCGCGCATCATCCAGCATCTCGCGCCAGGTCATCTGCTGCATCAGAAAGGCCGCGTCCATGGACGTGTTGCTTTCCGTCTGTAGGTCCACGCCCGCCTGCTCGCACAGGTAGCGCGCCCGCAGCAGCGGATCCTTCAACTCGCGATATGCCTCGTTGGCGCGGGCGGCCCACTGCATCGCCACGCGCCGCTCCGCAGGGCTGGCCGTCGCGAACCGGTCGGGGTGAACCTTCGCGGCGACGCTGCGCCAGGCGTGTTCAAGCGCCTGGCCGTCCAGGTCGAATCGTGCCGGCAAGCCAAACAGGCTGAAGTGATCGTCACCAGCCAAGACTTACACCGTGAACGACTCGCCGCAGCCGCAGGTCGCCTTCTCGTTGGGGTTGCGGAACTTGAAGCCTTCGTTCAGACCTTCGCGGGCGTAGTCCAGCTCCGTGCCATCGAGATAGGAAAGGCTCTTGGGGTCAATGAAGACCTTCACGCCAAAACTCTCGAAGACAACATCTTCCGCCTCGACTTCGTCGACATACTCCAACTTGTAGGCCATGCCGGAACAGCCCGTCGTCCTAACGCCGAGCCGCAAGCCGATACCCTTTCCGCGCTTCTGCAAGTAGCGGCCGATATGGGTGGCAGCCTGTTGGGTCAGGGTAACGGACATGATCAGCC
Source organism: Achromobacter mucicolens (assembly GCF_902859725.1). Taxonomy (GTDB): domain Bacteria; phylum Pseudomonadota; class Gammaproteobacteria; order Burkholderiales; family Burkholderiaceae_B; genus Achromobacter; species Achromobacter mucicolens. The sequence continues at coordinate 186,810 of NZ_CADIJP010000004.1, forward strand.
CGCCACAGCTTCGGCAGTGGCCGAATGCTTTTCTTTGTAGTTCTGCACCGCGGCCTTGATCGCGTCTTCGGCCAGAATGGAACAGTGCACCTTCACCGGCGGCAGGGCCAACTCTTCGGCGATCTGCGTGTTGCGGATGCTCATCGCTTGATCCAGCGTCTTGCCCTTGACCCATTCGGTCACGAGCGAGCTGGACGCGATGGCCGAGCCACAGCCGTAGGTCTTGAAGCGCGCGTCTTCGATCACGCCGGCTTCGTTCACCTTGATCTGCAGCTTCATGACGTCGCCACAGGCCGGCGCGCCGACCATGCCGGTGCCCACCGAGTCGTCCGACTTGTCGAACGAACCGACGTTGCGGGGATTTTCGTAGTGATCCAGAACTTTGGTGCTGTAAGACATGTTAATTCTCCACGTATTTCGAGGCGCGGGCGCTTAGTGCGCGGCCCACTGCACGGTGTTCAAGTCGATGCCTTCCTTGGCCATTTCCCACAGCGGCGACATATCGCGCAGCTTGCCAACCCGGCTCTTGATCAGTTCGACCGCAAAATCCACTTCCTTTTCGGTCGTGAAACGACCCAGCGTGAAACGGATCGAGCTGTGCGCCAACTCATCGTTGCGGCCAAGAGCGCGCAGCACGTACGAGGGCTCCAGGCTGGCCGAGGTGCAGGCCGAACCGCTGGACACCGCCAGTTCCTTGATCGCCATGATCAGGGACTCGCCTTCGACGTAATTGAAGCTGACGTTCAGGTTGTGCGGCACGCGCTGGTCCATGTCGCCGTTGAGGTAGACCTCTTCGATTTCCGACAGCCCCTTCCAGAGGCGGTCGCGCAGCATGCGGATGCGCTCGTTCTCGGTGCCCATTTCTTCGCGGGCCAGACGGAACGCTTCGCCCATGCCGACGATCTGGTGCGTTGCCAGCGTGCCTGAGCGGAAACCGCGCTCATGGCCACCGCCGTGCATCTGCGCTTCGATGCGGATACGCGGCTTGCGGCGCACATACAGCGCACCGATGCCCTTCGGGCCGTAAGTCTTGTGGGCCGAGAACGACATCAAGTCGACCTTCAGCTTTTGCAGATCGATTTCCACCTTGCCGGTCGCCTGAGCGGCGTCCACATGGAAGATGATGCCCTTTTCGCGGCAGATTTCGCCCAGCGCTTCCACGTCCTGGATCACGCCGATTTCGTTGTTCACCATCATCACCGACACCAGCACGGTGTCAGGGCGCAGCGCAGCCTTGAACACATCCAGGTCGATCAGGCCGTTGTCCTTGACGTTCAAGTATGTGACTTCGAAGCCTTGGCGTTCCAGTTCACGACAGGTGTCGAGCACAGCCTTGTGCTCAGTCTTGACCGTGATGATGTGCTTGCCGCGTTCGGCGTAGAAGTTCGCGGCGCCCTTGATGGCCAGGTTGTTGGATTCGGTGGCGCCGGAGGTCCAGACGATTTCGCGCGGGTCGGCATTGACCAGCTTGGCGACTTCTTCGCGAGCGCGTTCGACGGCCTCTTCGGACTCCCAGCCAAACGCGTGGCTGCGCGAGGCCGGGTTGCCAAAGTTTTCGTACAGCCAGGGCACCATGGCGTCGACGACACGGGGGTCGACAGGCGTCGTGGCCGAATAATCCAGATAGATCGGACGGGTGGTCATTTCTACAACTCCTGATGCTTCTTATACGGTGGCGTTGGCAGCCACAGTCGTGGTCGGGGCGTTGGCGGCCGTAGCGCCTCCCACCCGGTTCACACGCACTGCGCAGGCCTGCGCTTGATTGGTGGCTTCCTGCAGTTGGCGCACACGCTGCTGATCAACGAGATCCTGCAGGGACACCGAATCCAGGTAATCCACCATCTTGCGATTCAACGTCGCCCAGAGTTCGTGCGTCATGCACTTGCCCGGCTTGCCGTCGTTGCCGCTCGTACAGTCCCGCTTGCCACCACAGCTGGTCGCATCCAGCGGTTCGTCGACGGCGAAGATGATGTCCGCGACCGTCACATTGCGCGCCAGACGCGCAAGCGAATAACCGCCGCCCGGGCCGCGGACACTGTCCACGAGCTCGTGACGGCGGAGCTTGCCGAAAAGCTGTTCAAGATACGAAAGCGAAATATTCTGACGCTGGCTGATGGCCGCAAGAGTGACCGGACCGCTATGCTGCCGCATAGCCAGGTCGATCATGGCAGTCACGGCGAAACGCCCTTTGGTAGTTAGCCGCATGGTGAATTCCCTGTGATTCCGGCAGTGGCCGCCAGCGAATCCAGCGGTCAATACCCGAGTAATTGGCTCAAGTATAGCCTATTCCCGACTAATTTGGTATGGCTCCGGGCTACAAAAAACCGCGCATCTGCGCGGTTTTTCACTGCCTTATACCTGAAGAGCCGCTCTGCGAGCGGCTCCACGACCATGCAATCAGGCAGCCTGGTACTGGGTAGCGCGCTTGCGAACCAATTCGAGGACGCCCTGACAGGCATCTTCCAGGTAATCCAGAACCTTGCCGAAGCCGTCGGCGCCGCCGTAGTAAGGATCAGGCACGGTGGCTTCTTCGAATTCATTGGCGAAGCGCATCAGCAGCATCAGCTTGTGCTGGTATGCCTTGGGGCATTGCTGCTGCATGGCGGACAGATTGTCCCAGTCCATGGCGAGGATAAGATCGAAGTCACGGAAGTCTTCCGCGGTGACCTGACGCGCCTCGCAGTGAGTGATCTCGTAGCCGCGCTTGCGAGCTGCAGCCTGCGCCCGGGCATCAGGCGCCTCGCCAATATGAAACGCGTGCGTGCCCGCGGAGTCGATGCGAACGACATCGCTCAAACCCGCGTCATTCACCAAATGGCGAAACACGCCCTCTGCGCTCGGCGAGCGACAGATATTGCCCATGCAAACGAAAAGTACCTTGGTCATCATGGAAGCAAGTGTGCGGGAAAACCCGAGATAAGGCAAGCTTTTTTTGCGCCCGCGCAATTGACGCAGCGCAAATCAGAGGCCGGCATAACCACAACAAAATCATGGGCTTGCAAGCTTATATTGAGGTAACCATTGAGATGCAAACCGCGCAAAATTCCCGAATGGTTACACCATGATTGCAACGCACCACTTTTTGCAGCTATTCAGGATACAGTAAGCGTACGGACATGAACTGAAACATATATAGCCCCTACACCGCCCCGTCGAGCAGCACCCGCTGCTTGAGCGCATTGAGCGAATCCCGCGCCGCGGCCGCCTGCTCGAATTCGAGGTTGCGCGCGTGATCCATCATCAGCTTTTCCAGACGCTTGATCTCGCGCGCCAGCGCCTTTTCGTCCTTCAGCAGTTCGGCGGGCACTGCGGCCTCCAGCGTGTCGTGCTGGGCGGGCGCCACGATGCCGTCGATCAACTCGCGCACTGCCTTCTGCACACCGCGAGCGGTGATGCCGTTGTCAAGGTTGAATTGCAGCTGTTTGGTGCGCCGGCGGGCGGTTTCATCCATGGCGCGCTTCATCGAGTCCGTGATCCGGTCGGCATAGAGGATCGCGTGACCATTGAGGTTGCGCGCCGCGCGGCCGATGGTCTGGATCAGGCTGCGCTCCGAACGCAGAAAGCCTTCCTTGTCGGCATCCAGGATGGCCACGAGCGACACTTCGGGAATGTCCAGCCCTTCGCGCAGCAGGTTGATGCCCACCAGCACGTCGAACGTGCCCAGACGCAAGTCGCGCAGGATTTCGACGCGCTCGACCGTATCGATGTCGGAGTGCAGGTAGCGCACCTTCACGCCATGCTCGCTCAGGAAGTCGGTCAGGTCTTCGGCCATGCGCTTGGTGAGCGTCGTGACAAGCACGCGATCTCCTTGCGTGACACGCGCCTTGATCTGTCCGAGCAGATCGTCCACCTGCGTGCGGGCGGGCAGCACCTGCACGAGCGGATCGACCAGCCCCGTGGGGCGCACCACCTGCTCCACGACGTTGTCCGCATGTTCTTGTTCGTACGCGGCCGGCGTTGCCGAAACGAACACGCATTGGCGCATCCGCGCTTCGAACTCTTCGAGCTTGAGCGGGCGGTTGTCCAACGCCGACGGCAGACGAAAGCCGTACTGCACCAGCGTCTCCTTGCGCGACCGGTCTCCGCGATACATGGCGCTGAGCTGGCCGATGGTCACGTGGCTTTCATCGATGAACATCAGCGCGTCGGACGGCAGGTAGTCGATCAAGGTCGGCGGCGGCTCACCCGGCGCGGCGCCTGACAGATGGCGCGAGTAGTTCTCGATGCCCTTGCAGAATCCCAGCTCCTGCAGCATTTCCAGATCGAAGCGGGTACGCTGCTCCAGACGCTGCGCCTCGACCAGATGGCCGTCGTCGACGAAGCGCTTGACGCGTTCGCGCAGTTCTTCCTTGATGGTTTCGATGGCCCGCAGCACGGTGTCGCGCGGCGTCACATAGTGCGAACCGGGATAGACGGTGAAGCGCGGCAGCTTCTGGCGGATACGGCCCGTCAGTGGGTCAAACAATTCCAGGCTTTCGATTTCGTCGTCGAACAACGTCACGCGCAATGCGAGCTCGGCGCTTTCCGCCGGGAAGATATCGATGGTCTCGCCGCGCACGCGGAACACCCCACGCGTGAACTCCGCATCGTTGCGGGTGTACTGCATGGCAACCAGACGCGCGAGAATCTCGCGCCGGGCGATCTGATCGCCGGAGCGCAGGATCAGCACCATCGCGTGATAGTCGCCGGGGTTGCCGATACCGTAAATGCACGACACCGTGCCCACGATGATCGTGTCACGGCGCTCGAGCAGGCTCTTGGTGGCCGACAGCCGCATCTGCTCGATGTGTTCATTGATAGACGAATCCTTCTCAATGAACAGATCGCGCGTCGGCACGTAGGCCTCGGGCTGGTAGTAGTCGTAGTAAGAAACGAAATACTCGACCGCATTCTTCGGGAAGAACTCGCGCATTTCGGCGTAGAGCTGCGCGGCCAGCGTCTTGTTGGGCGCAAGCACCAGCGCCGGGCGGCCCATGCGCGCAATGACGTTGGCCATGGTGTAGGTCTTGCCCGACCCGGTCACCCCCAGAAGCGTCTGGTACATGAGGCCGTCTTCGACACCCTGGGTCAGCCCTGCGATGGCCGTGGGCTGGTCCCCCGCCGGCGGATAGGGTTGGTAAAGATGAAAGGGGCTGTCAGGGAAATCGACGAATCCCGGACCTGCGGCGGGAGCCCCCGCGCTCGGGTCTATTGCGCTCTTAGGCATGCTAGACTGTTCCAGGGTAAACCCCCCATTATCCACAGCACTTCGTACTGCGTCCACCCACCTCATCAGAGTCCCATGAGCACCCTTTTCGATTCCGTCGAGCTCGCGCCGCGCGACCCCATTCTTGGTCTGAACGAACAATACAACGCGGATACCCGCCCCGGTAAAGTGAACCTGGGTGTGGGCGTGTATTACGATGATCAGGGACGGATCCCGCTCCTGGGCGCTGTGCGCAAGGCCGAAACCGCCCGCATCGAAGCCGCTGCCGCCCGCGGCTATCTGCCGATCGAAGGCATTGCCGGTTACAACGCCGGAGCGCAGGCCCTGCTTCTGGGCAAGGACTCCGCGCTGGCCGCCGCCGGTCGCGTGCTGACCACGCAAGCCCTGGGCGGCACCGGCGCCCTGAAGATCGGCGCTGACTTCCTGCGCCAGCTGTTGCCGGGCTCGAAGGTGCTGATCAGCGATCCCAGCTGGGAAAACCACCGCGCGCTGTTCGAACGCGCCGGCTTTGAAGTCGGCACGTACGCCTACTACGACGCCGCCACCCGTGGCCTGAACTTCGAAGCCATGCTGGCCGACCTGAAGGCCGCGCCCGCCAAGACCATCGTCGTGCTGCACGCATGCTGCCACAACCCCACCGGCGCTGACCCCACCGCCGACCAGTGGAAGCAGATCGCCGCCGTCGTGAAGGAAAACAACCTGGTCCCGTTCCTGGACATCGCCTACCAAGGGTTCGGCGATGGCCTGAAGGAAGACGCCGCCGTCGTGCGCCTGTTCGCCGACATGGACATGACCATGTTCATCAGCTCGTCGTTCTCGAAGTCGTTCTCGCTGTACGGCGAGCGCGTCGGCGCGCTGACCGTTGTCGCCGGCAGCAAGGACGAAGCCACGCGCGTGCTGAGCCAGCTCAAGCGCGTCATCCGCACCAACTACTCCAACCCGCCCACGCACGGCGGCACGGTCGTCTCGACGGTGCTGAACACGCCCGAGCTGTTTGCCCTGTGGGAAGAAGAACTGGCCGGCATGCGTGATCGCATCCGCCTGATGCGTGCTCAACTGGTCGACAAGATCAAGGAACACGGCGGCAAGCAGGACTTCAGCTTCGTGCTCAAGCAGCGCGGCATGTTCTCGTACTCGGGCCTGTCCGCCGCCCAGGTGGACCGCCTGCGTGAAGAACACGGCGTCTACGCCGTGTCCAGCGGCCGCATCTGCGTGGCCGCGCTGAACAGCGGCAACATCGACAAGGTGGCAGCCGGCATCGCAGCCGTGCTGTAAATCAAGTCGGCAGTGCGCCGTCAGCAGTCAGAACGGGACCTTCGGGTCCCGTTTTTGTTGGCATCGTGCCCCGCTTGCTTTTTTGCGCTGCGTCCCCCAGAATGGCGCTGTATATATGTACAGTCCGCTCACACCGGATCATCGCCATGGCCAGCAAACTCACGGATCGCCAACAACAAATCCTGGACCTTATCAGGCAAACGGTCGCGCGCACCGGCTTTCCGCCGACCCGCGCCGAAATTGCCCAGGCCTTGGGTTTTCGCTCTCCCAACGCCGCAGAAGACCACCTCAAGGCGTTGGCACGCAAGGGCGCCATCGAGCTCACGGCTGGCGCCTCACGCGGAATCCGGCTCAAAGATGCCGCCGCCGCGCCGGTGCAATCGTCGCTTCCCATCCCCGCCCTCGCCCAGCTTCTGCTGCCGCTGGTCGGCCGCGTGGCAGCTGGCAGCCCCATCCTTGCAGCCGAGCACGTCGAGCGCGAAGTTGGCGTGGACCCCAGCCTTTTCGCCCAAGCCCCCGACTACCTGCTCAAGGTGCGCGGCATGAGCATGCGCGACGCTGGCATCCTCGAAGGCGATCTTCTGGCCGTCAAGAAGGCGTCCGAAGCGCGCAACGGCCAGATCGTGGTGGCCCGCCTGGGCGACGACGTCACGGTCAAGCGGCTCCAACGCCAGAACGGCCATATCGAACTGCTGCCTGAAAACCCCGACTTCGAAACAATCGTGGTCAAGGCCGATCAGGAATTTGCGCTGGAAGGCATTGCGGTGGGTCTCATCCGCACTCAAGCGCTGCACTAGGCTGCAGCCCTCTGGCGGGCGCCCCCCCCCCACCCCGCCCAAACTGGTAGGCAAGCTCACCAAAAAGAAAACCCCGCTCATGAAAGCGGGGTTTTTTGCTTTCGGGCGTCAACAAGACCTGGTGACGCCTTTCGGCTTCGGGCACCCTCTTTCGAGGGCGCCCCGGCGTTCAAGACGCCATCAGTGCTTCATCACCGGGTCGGTCGAGCCAGGTTCCGCAGGTTTGGCAACCAGCGGCTCCTTGACGGCTTCTTCCTCGGCCAGGGGCTCGGGCAGACGCTCCAAGGCCAATTCCAGCACCTTGTCGATCCAACGGACCGGCACGATCTCAAGGTGGTTCTTGACGTTATCCGGGATCTCCGCCAAGTCCTTGACGTTTTCTTCCGGGATCAGAACCGTCTTGATACCGCCGCGATGGGCGGCCAGCAGCTTTTCCTTCAGACCGCCGATCGGCAGGACTTCACCACGCAACGTGATCTCGCCCGTCATGGCGACGTCGGCGCGCACCGGAATGCGCGACAGCGCCGAGACCATGGCGGTAGTGATCGCAATACCGGCGGACGGACCGTCCTTGGGCGTTGCGCCTTCCGGCACGTGCACGTGCATGTCGTGCTTTTCAAAGACGCTATCGGCAAAGCCCAGACGGCGAGCCCGCGAACGCACAACCGTGCGCGCCGCCTCGACCGACTCTTTCATCACATCGCCGAGCGAACCCGTGCGCTGGATGACGCCCTTGCCGGGCATGTCCGCGACTTCGATCGTCAGCAGGTCGCCGCCGACTTCCGTCCACGCCAGGCCGGTCACCTGACCGATCTGGTTTTCCTTTTCTGCCATGCCGAACGCGTAGCGGCGCACACCCAGGTAGTCGCTGAGGTTGTCGGCCGTAACGTTGACCGCCTTGACCTCCGGCGTCTTGCCCTCGGCCTTGGCGCGATCGCTTTGGGTCAGCAACTGCTTGATGACCTTGCGGCAGATCTTGCCGACTTCGCGCTCGAGCGCACGGACACCGGCTTCGCGGGTGTAGTAGCGCACGATATCGCGCAGCGCGCTGTCGTCCACGGTCAGCTCGGTATCCTTCACGCCGTTGTTCTTCATCAGCTTGGGCAGCAGATGGTCGCGGGCGATGTGGATCTTTTCTTCCTCGGTGTAACCCGACAGGCGGATCACTTCCATGCGGTCCAGCAGCGCCGGCGGAATGTTCAGCGTGTTGCTGGTAGCCACGAACATGACGTCCGACAGATCGAAGTCGACCTCGATGTAGTGGTCCTGGAACGTATGGTTCTGTTCCGGATCCAGCACTTCGAGCAAGGCCGACGAGGGATCGCCGCGGAAATCCATGCCCAGCTTGTCGATTTCATCAAGCAGGAACAGGGGATTGCGCACGCCGACCTTCGACATGTTCTGCACGATCTTGCCGGGCATGGAACCGATGTACGTACGACGGTGGCCGCGGATCTCGGCCTCGTCGCGTACGCCACCCAGGGCCATGCGCACGAACTTGCGGTTCGTGGCCTTGGCAATCGACTGACCCAGCGAGGTCTTGCCGACGCCCGGAGGGCCGACCAGGCACAGGATCGGCGCCTTCACCTTGTCCACGCGCTGTTGCACGGCAAGATACTCGAGGATCCGTTCCTTGACCTTTTCGAGACCGTAGTGGTCGTTGTCCAGCACCGTTTCGGCGTTGCTGATCGAGTTGTTGATCTTGCTCTTCTTTCTCCAGGGGAGATTGATGAGCGTGTCGATGTAGTTGCGCACCACCGTGGCTTCGGCCGACATGGGCGACATGAGCTTGAGCTTCTTGAGCTCGGCATCGGCTTTCTTGCGCGCCTCTTTGGGCATGTGGGCAGCGATGATCTTCTTTTCAAGCTCTTCGATGTCCGCGCCCTCTTCGCCTTCGCCCAGCTCTTTCTGAATGGCCTTGACCTGCTCATTCAGGTAGTAGTCGCGCTGGCTCTTTTCCATCTGCTTCTTCACGCGGCCGCGAATCCGCTTCTCGACCTGAAGGATGTCGATTTCGGTTTCGAGTTGCGTGAGCAGACCTTCGAGGCGTTCGGAGGTGCCGGTGATCTCGAGCATCTTCTGCTTCTGCTCGAGCTTCAGGGGAAGATGCGCGGCGATCGTGTCAGCCAGGCGGCCAGCATCGTCGATGCCAGCCAGCGAGGTGAGGATCTCGGGCGGGATCTTCTTGTTGAGTTTTACGTATTGCTCGAACTGCGCAACGATGGCGCGGCGCAAGGCTTCGGTTTCGGAGCCCTGCATGGCGTCCGGTTCGATGGGCGACACCTGGCAGGTGAAGTGCGAATCGGCGTCTTCGATGGAGTTGATGCGGGCGCGCTGCGTACCCTCGACCAGCACCTTTACGGTGCCGTCAGGCAGCTTGAGCATCTGCAGGATGCCGGCGACGCAGCCGATCTCGTAGACGTCTTCAGGCGTGGGGTCATCTTTGCCGGCGGACTTTTGGGCCACCAGCATGATGCTTTTGCCCGCTTCCATCGCGACCTCGAGCGCGCGGATGGAGCGCGGTCGGCCGACGAACAGCGGGATGACCATGTGCGGGAACACTACGACATCGCGCAGCGGCAGCAGGGGAAGGTCGATCGGGTCGGAAGGCAGGGTCTGGCTGGCAGACATATGAGGTTCCTCGGTATGACTCGGCGTATGGGGACGGGGCACCCGGGTAATACCCGAGCAAACTCGTCAATTACGTCTGTTATGGGAACAATAGCCGAAAATTCAAGATCTCGGCCGCCTGGATCACCAAAAGGCCCCAAAAAGGCCCTGGAACCGCCTTCAGTATGCGGCCATGACGGGCGGCTGAAAAGTGCGATCGGGGATGTAGGCGCGCCCTAGGTAAAAAAACCCGTTACGAGAACGGGCTTTTTTGAAATATCAGGCGGCGGCGTCGCGGACTTCTCCGCGCTCCGGCTTCTCTGGCGCGGCATTTTCATCCGCGTAGATCAGCAGGGGCTTGCCCTCGCCTTCGATGGCGTTTTCGTCGAGGACCACGCGCTTGACGTTGCCCTGGGAAGGCAGGTCATACATGGTGTCGAGCAGCGCCTGTTCGATGATGGAACGCAGGCCGCGGGCCCCCGTCTTGCGGCGCAGCGCCTTGCGGGCGATGGCCTTGAGCGCAGCCGGACGCACGTCGAGCTCGGCGCCTTCCATGGCGAACAGCTTCTGGAACTGCTTGAGCAAGGCGTTCTTGGGTTCGGTCAGGATCTGGACCAGTGCGGCTTCGTCCAGCTCGTCCAGCGTCGCGACCACGGGCAGACGGCCGACCAGTTCGGGAATGAGACCGAACTTGATGAGATCTTCGGGTTCCACTTCGGAGAAGAGTTCGCCCACGCCGCGTTCGGACTTGGCACGTACCGACGCCGAAAAGCCGATACCCGACTTTTCAGTACGGTCACGGATGACCTTTTCCAGCCCGTCGAAGGCGCCGCCGACGATGAACAGGATGTTCGTGGTGTCGACCTGGACGAAGTCCTGGTTCGGATGCTTGCGGCCGCCCTGCGGGGGAACCGACGCCACCGTGCCTTCGATCAGCTTGAGCAGGGCCTGTTGCACGCCCTCGCCCGACACGTCGCGCGTGATGGACGGGTTGTCGGACTTGCGCGAGATCTTGTCGATCTCGTCGATGTAGATGATGGCGCGCTGGGCCTTTTCGACTTCATAGTTGCAGTTCTGCAGCAACTTCTGAATGATGTTTTCGACGTCTTCACCCACGTAGCCCGCTTCGGTCAGCGTGGTGGCGTCGGCCATGACGAAAGGCACGTTCAGCATGCGAGCCAGCGTCTGGGCCAGAAGCGTCTTGCCGGAGCCGGTGGGCCCGATCAGCATGATGTTGCTCTTGGAGAGCTCGACTTCGTCGCCCTTGATCTCGCCGTGGCGAATGCGCTTGTAGTGGTTGTAGACGGCCACGGCCAGCATGCGCTTGGGCGACGTTTGCCCAATGACGTACTGGTCGAGGAAAGTCTTGATTTCAGCCGGAGTGGGCAGCTCGGAACGAATCGCCGCGCGCGCGGTGGCCTGCGCCTCTTCGCGGATGATGTCGTTGCACAAGTCGATGCATTCATCGCAGATGAATACCGACGGACCCGCGATCAGCTTGCGGACTTCGTGCTGGCTTTTATTGCAAAACGAGCAATGCAGCACCTTAGCGTCTGCCGATCCCTTTTTTTCAGGCATATTTCTTTCGTATCTCAGGTAAAGATGCGCCAGGCCGGGTACATGGCCTAGCGCATGCGCTTACTCAAACATGATGGCAGCGGGTCTGGATCAACCGGGAAGTCAGCCTTCGGACCGGGAGGCCATGACCTTGTCCACCAGTCCATACGATACCGCATCTTCGGCCGACATGAAGTTGTCACGTTCCGTATCCAGCTCGATGCGCTCCATGCTTTGCCCGGTGTTTTGGGCCAGGATGCGGTTCAAGCGCTCGCGCAGGTCCAGGATTTCGCGAGCCTGGATCTGGATGTCGGAGGCCTGCCCTTGGGCGCCGCCCGAGGGCTGGTGAATCATGATGCGCGAGTTGGGCAGGGTGAAACGCTTGCCCTTCTTGCCAGCCGCCAAGAGGAACGCGCCCATGCTGGCCGCAAGGCCGGTACACAGGGTGGACACGTCCGGCTTGACGAACTGCATGGTGTCATAAATGGCCATTCCCGCGTACACCGACCCGCCGGGCGAGTTGATGTACAGGGAAATGTCCTTGTCAGGATTCTCCGATTCCAGGAACAGCAACTGAGCCACGACCAGGTTGGCCGTGGCGTCGTTCACCGGCCCCACCAGGAAAATGAGCCGTTCGCGGAGCAGACGCGAATAGATGTCGTAGGCGCGCTCGCCGCGCCCCGACTGCTCGATCACCATGGGAATGTAGCCCAGGCCGGTGGGGGTCACCGAAGACCCGCCATTCATTGCCGCATAGAAATCGGTGAATCTCTGCATAGTGTTACGCCATCCCCATCAACTGATCGAAAGGCACCTTTTCGTCGGTGACCTTGGCCTTTTCCAACACGTGCGCGACGACGTTGTCTTCCAGCACGATAGCCTCGATTTCAGCACGACGCTGGCGGTCTGCCAGGTAATAGCTGACAACCTGGGCGGGTTGTTCGTAGTTCTGGGCGAATTCTTCGATGCGCGCGCGGACCTGTTCCGGCTTGGCTTGCAGCTGAGCTTGCTTGACCAGTTCGGAGACGAGCAGGCCGAGGCGGACACGGCGCTCGGATTCGGTCGAGAAGGCTTCGGCCGGAATCGGCACGGATTCGGCATTGGGCACGCCGCGCTGCTTCAGTTCTTCGCGGGCAGCCGAGATACGGCCTTGCACGTCGTTGTCGACCAGCGCCTTCGGCACGTCGAACTTGCCGGCTTCGACCAGGGCGTCCATGACGCTGGACTTGGTGCGGCCTTGCGAACGGACCTTCACTTCGCGCTCGATATTGCTGCGGATGTCGGCCTTGAGCTTTTCGACGTCGCCTTCGGCTTGGCCGAGCGACTTGGCGAATTCGCTGTTCAGTTCGGGCAGGACGCCTTCAGCCACTTCCTTGATGGTGATGGTGAATTCGGCGGTCTTGCCGGCAACTTCCACGCCTTGGTAGTCATCGGGGAACTTGAGCTGGAAAACCTTGGTTTCGCCAGCCTTCAGACCACGCGCGGCTTCTTCAAATTCCGGCAGCATGCGGCCTTGGCCGAGCACGAACGGGAAGTCTTCGGCCTTGCCGCCTTCGAACGGCACGCCGTCGATGGTGCCGGCAAAGTCCAGCGTCACGCGATCGCCATCGGCGCTGGCGCGGCCTTCACGGGCTTCGAACGTGGCGCGTTGCTTGCGCAGCACGTCCAGCGTCTGCTGAACTTCAGCATCGGTGACGGCGGTTTCGTAGCGGGTGACGGCCAGGGCGGACAGGTCCGGCACGGCGACTTCCGGGTAGACCTCGAACGTGGCGGTGAACGCCAGCGTGTCGTCGGAAACGCCTTCCGTCTTGGGCTCGAGGTTCGGGGCGCCAGCGACGCGCAGCTTGGCGCCGTCGATGGCTTGTTCAAAGGCACGGCCAACTTGGCTATTGATCACGTCGTAGCGGATGCTGGGACCATGGCTGCGCTCGAGCATGGCGAGCGGCGCCTTGCCCGGACGGAAGCCGGGGACCTTGGCGGTCCGAGCCACGCGCTTCAATTGCGCCTGGACTTCCTTTTCGACGTCGGCCACCGAGACGGCCAGATCAACACGGCGCTCCAGGCCGGAGAGGGTTTCAACCACAGGCTGCATTAAAAGACCTATTTTCCGAGAGATGAGATTACGGGCGGATAAACGCGGCATTTTACCGGAAACTTCCGGAACCCTGACGCAAAGGGGCGCGAGCCCCGGATTTGCCCGGATGCTCGCGCCCCGTTTATCGCCCAAAAAGCGAGGATCGACGCCTGGCTGAGAGGTTACTTGGCCTTGGCGATGCGGTCTTCGATGTGCTGCGCGCGCTTGGTCGAGGACGGGTGGGAGCTCATCATATCGCTCTTGCCGCCATCCAGCTCGGCCAGCTTCTGGAACGCGGTCACAAGGCCACGCGTATTCTGCTTCTTGGACTGCAGCAGGTCGAACGAATAATCGTCCGCCGCGCTTTCCTGCGATTGCGAGAACTGCGCATTGATGAACTTCTCGGTCAGGTCGCCCAGTTGCGAGGAGCTCAGTTGAGACACGGTCGCGCCGCCCGCCGCGCCAGCCGCGTCACGCGCAGCCGACACCGTGTAGGCGGTCTGCATTGCCTTCTTGGTGTGGCCCAGCGCCACGTGACCGATTTCGTGGCCGACCACGCCCATCACTTCGTCGTCCGTCATCATATCCATGAGGCCGCTATAGACGCGGATGCAGCCGTTGGCCATTGCCCAGGCGTTCACGTCCTTGGTGACATAGACCTTGTAGCTGGCTTTCTGGCCATTGACCGTGCCGCCCAGCGCCTTTGCGATCTTCTGCAGACGAGCGTCGTATTTGCTGCCCGGCGCGGCGATCTTTTCCTGCGAATCGCTCTGTGCGCATGCCTTGTCCGACAGGGTCTTGATCTCGGCATCGCTCAGCGTGGCCGCCTGGACAACCTTGGCGCCGGCGCCGACGAGCCCACCGATATCCAACGCATGTGCGGCCGAGTAAGGGGCGAGCGCAATGGCCAACGCGGCGACGGTGTAGCGGATCTTCATGGGAACAAACTCCTATTGACTTGTTCTATGCAAACGAGGCGGCAATTCTATATACGGCTCCAGCTTTCGACGTATTTCGGCACAGAGTTTCGCAAATGCGAATTTCGCTTACCAAAAAGCCGAGCGCCTCGAAGGACGCCATGCTAGGCATCCGAGCACCGGCAAGCCGCCGGTTGAAAGAGATGTCCGCTGTCTCATGGCGTTGATAGAATTGCCGCCGCGCATTTTTTCGCAAAACCACAACGGCTCGCACCCATCATGATCCCGAATCCCCCTCCTCGCCTCGGGCTGCTGCCCAATCTCATCTTCAGTTCGCGCTGGTTGCAGCTTCCGCTTTACCTGGGACTTATCGTCGCGCAGGGCGTATACGTCATGCTGTTCCTCAAGGAACTGTGGCACCTCGTCACCCACGCCACCAGCTTCGGCGAAATGGAGATCATGCTGATCGTGCTGGGTCTGATCGACGTGGTCATGATCTCCAACCTGCTGGTGATGGTGATCGTTGGCGGCTACGAGACGTTCGTGTCGCGCCTGCGCCTGCAGAACCATCCCGATCAACCGGAATGGCTGAGCCACGTCAACGCCAGCGTCCTGAAAGTGAAGCTGGCCATGGCCATCATCGGCATCTCGTCAATCCACCTGCTGCGCACCTTCATCGAAGCAGGCACCATCGGCACGCCGAATGCGCGCTTCACCGAAGCCGGCGTGATGTGGCAGACCATCATCCACGCCATCTTCATTCTTTCGGCGCTGGGGATCGCATTGGTGGACAAGCTCTCGACCGGCAGCAACGCCAAGCACTGAGCGCCCACACAAAAAAACCCCCACGCTACAAACGTGGGGGCTTTTTTATGGATAGAACACCGGGCGCACCCGGCGCGCTACCCGATAGGTCTCAGGCCGCTACCTTGATGTTCTTGGCGCTGGGGCCCTTGGGGCCGGTTCCAACGTCGAAAGTGACCCGCTGGTTTTCCTGCAGTGACTTATAGCCTTCGCTGCGGATTTCGGAGTAGTGAGCGAAAAGATCCTTGCTGCCGTCGTCGGGCATGATGAAGCCATAACCCTTTTCGGCGTTGAACCACTTGACGATGCCGGTTGCCATGGGATGTCCTTGACCTAAAAAGCGATTGCTCGCGGGACGCCAGATCTTCAAGGATGGGAGAGGATAGCAACCGCGGCACCACTGACGGCGACCAAGGAGAACGCAGACCGCGTCGCTTGAGAATCTCGCTGAAACCAGTTTATTGGCGAATCTGGAAAAACGTCAAATGTCCTAAAGGCCTGTTTTTGATCCCGAAAACGGGCCCTACACCCGCTAAAAAGCGCAAGCCAAGCCGCTGGGCGGGTTGAACATTTTCAACTTGCCACGCTCCGATACACGTGGAAACTGACACACCGGGCTCGCCTCGCGAGGTTCCGCGCCCTACCCGGCGAATCCGCCGGATTCCAGAAACTCCCGTTCTGCCTGGCTCGTCTGCCGTCCCAACGCCGCGTTGCGATGCGGGAAGCGTCCGAAGCGCTTGATGATGTCGCGATGCAGGACGGCCCATTTCACGGCTTCCGCACCCAACGGTTCCATCAGGGCGACAGCGCGGTTCTGCGCAGCCAGGCTCTCGGCGTGCTCGAACGGCATGTAGAAGAACTGGCGCAGCGACGCATCGACTTCCAGATCATGGCCCGCGGCGATCGCGCGTTCCGCAAAATGCAGCGCCAGCGCGTCGGTGGCGAACATATGCGCGGTGTCCCGGTAGGCATTGCGGGGAAACTGGTCCAGCAGGATCATCAGCGCGATCGCGCCCGAGGGGTCATCCAGCCAGGAATCGAGCCGGCGCGCGGCTGCTGCCATATGCGCCTCTTCGAAGCGCTCGCGAAAGCTGGCGTCGAACTGTGCGTTCTTGCTGAACCATTGGGGTGGCCCGGCGTGCAGCCAGAAGGCGACCACATCCTGAGGTTTCGTGACAAACGGCGTGGGGGTGGTTGCGGTCATGGCGATGCGTGCGTAAGGGTGAGCGCGCCGCCATTCCCAAAGAATGGGTAGCGCGACGGAAAATAAGCCGCCCAGCATAACGCGCAGAAAACAAAAAAGGCCCCACTAGGGGGCCTTCTTGCGAAAATTCAGAGCCTTACAGGACCTGGATCTTCGTGGCTTGCGGGCCCTTGGGGCCATTGGCCGTCACAAAGCTGACGCGCTGGTTCTCTTCCAGAGACTTGAAGCCCGAGCCCTGAATTTCGGAGAAGTGAGCGAACAGATCCTTGCCACCCGCTTCCGGGGTGATGAAGCCATAACCCTTTTCCGAATTGAACCACTTAACGACGCCGGTTTCCATACTGTATTTCCTAGAGATAATGGGCAAATGCCCGGAGGTCACGAATCAATCAAGGAGGGGACAGTAGAACAATAACGCTGAGCCGGAAAAGGCACCGCACTGATCGAAAATCGCAACGCTTGTGATCGTGTGCCGACACTATCGTTATATTCCCCTCACAAGTCAACATAATCCTAAAAAACACGTGCCAATAATGCAACAAAGAGAAACTGCGCAGTTATTCTGCACGTTTTTAAAGGGTAAACGAGTCCCTGCATAGGTGTTAACACCCATACATCATAAAAAAACAAACAAGGCTTATATAAATGCCATCAAAAGCGCGTACGACCTGCAATACGCCGTTCGGATGGCACTATGGTTTGCCGCCAGGCTTACTCGTCGATAGGTAAACCCAACAAGTCGAGCGCCGCGCCAAAAGCATCGGGGCCCGAGCAAAGGAAAACCGCCACGTCGCCGGGGTTCATATTTTCCAGCACTTGGTCGATCTGTTCTTGAGCATTATCAACATTGTCGACATTGGCGGCGTGTATATCCGCTCCGGCATCGACTTTTTCGCGAGGCACGATGTCTGCGATTGCATTGAGATCATCCACGCCCATGACGACATAAGCGCTGATGCTCTCGCCGTCCAGGGTGGTGTGCAGCTCGACGCCGCCCGCTACGTCGGCAACGTGCCGACTGAGTATTTCCATTTCCATCTTCCTTGATTTGCGGGCTGAACCCGCCTGGGCACGCACCTCACAGGTGCACACGCACGCCCAGGCGCGACTATAACAGCCTTAGGCTAACGTTTCTTGACGCTGGGGCCAAGCGACTGGCGAGCGGCCCCGGAAGTGGCCGCCACGGTACGGCAACGCACCCCGGCTTCGGCCAGCACCCGGGCCAGCGGCTTCTGCGCGGCGAGGAACGCCGTCTTTTCGTCGGCGGCCAGCTTGCAGATGAACAACTGGGCCTGGAGTTGCGTGCGGCGCGCCTTGCGGTTGTCGGCTTCCTTGGCGAGCCATTCGCCCACCCAGGCTGCGGCAGCCTCGGCATCGCCCTGCTGCTTGACGTGCCCGAGCAGGTCGTAGACGGTCACGCCGTCGATGCGCTCGTCCTCGCCGCGGGAGAGGAACAGCTTGGCGGACTGGCCCGTGTAGCCTGGGACGACCGCCAGACAATCCCGTTCTGCGGGTTTTTTCATGGTGTTTTCGAATGTGGTTTAGCAAGAACCCCGGACTGTAACGCAGGCGCGCGCGCCGTCCTATCGCCGTCGCGGAAGTCTGCTATTGTCAACGTGTTCTTTCATCCCAACATGGTGGACATCATGCAACGCGATTTCGATCTGGTCGTCACGATTCTGGGCGCCCTGCGCGACGCCCCCGGCCCCAACCTGAGCACCCACGACATCAAGAACGCCGCCCTGGCGCCGCACCCCGAAGAACAAGGCCTGCAGCTCATCGCGCATCACCTGGACCTGCTGGAAGATGCGGGCCTGGTCAAGCAGATCAGCGAGACCGCGGCGACTGCCGGCGCCACGCGCTGGCGCATCACGTGGAAGGGCTACGACGCCCTGGAGCAGGATGAGGACGACGAAGACGAAGACGACGAGGACTTCGACGCCGAAGAATGAGACGCTGCGCCGAAAGGCGCAGCCGGACGATCCGCGCGGCTTAGCGCAATGATTGAGCCGTTTGCCGGCGTTGCCGGATGCGCCGCGTCAACAGCGCCGCCGCGGCGCCGATCACCAGGCTGAACATGAAGGCGGCGATCGACAACATCGCCGACAGTTCATCGAATCCCCCCAGCCGCGCCAGCACCAGCACGGCCACGAATATCGCCGCCGACCACGCCACAAGGCCGATCAGCAGCTGCTTGACCGTCCGCAGGCGGCCGCACAAGGTGCCGCCAGCAAGTGCGGCGGCCACCATGGCAGCCATGGACCAGAACAGATACTCGTAGTGCATGGGGACGGTCTCCGCCAAGGGCATTGAGGCGCACGCATTATAGGCGGCGCCTGCCTGCCGCCCTTTGCTCCCCTGCCCGGCTGCGAACTCCGATCAGCCCAACGCCACCACGCTGATTTCCACCAACGCGCCATAGTGCAGTTCTCGGGTGGGCACGATGGCGCGGGCTGGCCGGTGGCTGCCAAAGCATTCCTCGTACACCGCGTTGACCTCATCCCACAGGCTGACGTCCGGGATGTACACGGTCACGTTGACCACCGACGACAGCGAGGAACCAGCAGCCTCCAGGATTGCGCGCACGCTGCGCAGCGCCTGCCGCGTCTGGCCTGCCGCATCCTCCGCCAGGACGGGGCGCACGCCAGGTGCGGCCGGCGGCAAAAAGCCCAACTGCCCCGAGACGAAGACGAAACCGTTGGCGCGGATCGCCTGCGAATAATGGCCCGCCGGCGGGGTGGCGTCGGGTGTTTGGATGAGGTCCATGCGAGCGTCCTCCTTGATGATGCGCGGCCTACCAGCCACGGAAGCGTTCCCAGTGCGACACCACGCCCGGCTCCCCGGAACGCACGACCTCGTAGGCGTCGTGCTGAGCGCACGTCGCGCAAGCGTGGTTCGGCACGATACGCACTTTGGCGCCGATCGGCAGGTCGGGCAACACCGCGTTGCTGCCGGGGCGTACCTTGATGATGCCCTGCTCCTGGTTGGTTTCGGCAAGCAGCACGTCCGGGTAGACCGCGCCGTCCACGTCGCACACCAAGCCGTACAACTGGTCCACCGGCTGTTTTGCCGTGCCACGGTCCCGCGACATGGCCATCCACCCAGCGTCCACCAGGATCCAGCCTTTATCGGGCTGATGGCCAATAACGGTGGTCAGCACCGTGGCGGCGATGTCGTCCACGCTGCACACCCCCAGGCCGGCCATCACGAGATCAAAAAAGACGTACACGCCAGCGCGGACTTCCGTGACGCCTTCGAGGTTCCGGGCAAAGTGCGCGGTGGGCGTTGAGCCGACGCTGACCACCGGGCACGGCAACCCCGCGTCGCGAATCGCCTGCGCGCAACTGACGGCGGCCCACCGCTCCTGTTCGGCCATATCGGCGATCGCCTCGACGCTACGGCAGCCATACGATTCGCCCGCGTGCGTCATGACGCCGCGCAGGCAGGCGCCCTTTTGGTGCAGCACGCGCGCAATGGCCAGCAACTGGCCGGTGTCCTTGGGCTGCACACCGGCGCGGTGCCCGTCGCAATCGATTTCGATCAGCGCCGGGATGGCATCGCCGGCAGCCTTGGAACGCGCCGACACCGCGCGCGCGGCCTCGATGCTGTCGACCACCACCGTCAGGTCGATGCCGCGCTGACGCAAGGCCAGCACGCGATCGAGCTTCGACGGAGACACGCCGACGGCATACAGCAGATCCGTGACGCCGGCGGCCGCGAATTGCTCGGCCTCCTGCAGCGTCGATACGGCGGCTGGCCCTTGCGGGGTCGTCATGAGACGGCGCGCGACCTCGATGGATTTGGGCGTTTTCAGATGGGGACGCAACCTGACGCCGTGCCCGGACATCAGGGCGTTCAGCCGGTCGATGTTTCGCGTCATGCGCGTTTCGTCCAGCAGCAGGCAGGGCGTTTCCAGGGAATCCAGGGTGGGCGCGGGGCTTTCCAGAGTCATGGGAATCTTTTGAGGGATGAGGGGCGCGGGCACGGCTGGCCCGTCGGGATCAGGACGAAGTATGGCGCGCTCGCCACTTCCCATGTTTAATTCAAACTTAATATTCCATTAATCCAAACCTGAATGATTACAACCGACGACCTGCGCTTTTTCCTGAGTCTTTCCACTGCCGGATCGCTGGCGCAGGCGGCGCGCTCGCTGGATGTGACGCCCCCAGCAGTCACGCAGCGGCTCAATGCACTGGAGAAGCGGCTGGGCGTGAGACTGGTCAACCGATCGGCCCGCGGCATCGCACTGACCGACGAGGGCCGCCTGCTGGCCATGCGTGCGGGGCAGATCAGTCATGACCTGACGGTGCTGGCCGATGAACTTACGGGCAGGCGCGGCGTTGTGGCGGGGCATCTGCGGGTGGTGGCGCCGCTGGGCTTTGGCCAGCGCTACATCGCCCCCCTGGTGGCCGACTTCCGATCGCGCAGCGAGAACGTAACGGCCAGCCTGACGCTATCGGACGGCCCTCCCCGCCTGGCGTCGGACAACTGGGACGTCATGGTGCACATTGGCGAACTGCGCGACTCCACCCTTGTCGCGCACCCGCTGGCGCCGAACCGGCGCATGCTGTGCGCGTCGCCCGCGTACCTGAAGCGGCGCGGCACGCCGGCCATGCCTGAAGACCTGCGCAACCATGACTGCATCGCCCTGCGCGAGAACGACGAAGACGTGACCCTGTGGCGGTTCAGGCGCGCCCGGGGCGCAGCAGTCGGCGTTCGCATCGCGCCCGTGTTGTCGTGCAACGCGGGGGCCACTGCGCTGGAGTGGGCGTTGGGCGGACACGGCATCGTCGCGCGTTCAGAATGGGACGTGGCCACGCACGTCCGTGCAGGCGCGCTGGTCCCGTTGCTGGCCGGCTGGAGCCTGCCCGATGCGAATGTGGTGGCGCTGGTGAAATCGCGGCAGGAACTGTCCGCGCGCACGGCGGGGTTTCTGGCGGCGCTGCGCGCGGCCTTCGCCGCGCCGCCCTGGCGCGGCGGGGCGCCCTAGGCGCAAGGACAGCTCAATCGAGCATCGCTTCCGCTTCGATCTCGATCAGCCATTCAGGCAACGACAACCCGCTGACGATGATCCACGACGACGGCGGCGGATCGACCTTGAAGCGGTCGCGAAGCGCCTGCGCCACGACCTCCTGTTCGGTGCGGACCGTGTCGCAAATGTAGATCCGCAGCATGATGACCTGCGACAGATTGCCGCCCGCGGCCGCCAGGACACGTTCGACGTTGTCCAGCGCCGCTTCGGTCTGCACTTGCAGCCCGGGTCCGACCGTGCGCTCGTTGGCATCGACGCCGACCTGGCCGGACAGCAGCATGCGGCGCTGTCCGGTAACGATCACCGCCTGGCTGAAACCGTACTGCACGGAGTTGAACACCGTATCGGGATTGACGACGACTCGGGACATGGGCTTCTCCTGTGCAGTCCGGCGTGGGACGGCTGGTCATTCTAGCAACCGCACTGCGGACGACGAAGCGCCAGCGGCACCGCGCGTCGAGTCGACCAAACGCGGTATGGAGCCGCGGCACGGCGTTTGCTACGCTGGACTGGTCTGTTCAGCCAGGGTCACGGCCATGAGCGAGAAGATCCGAGTTCTATGCATCCAGCCCGCCACGACGTCCGCGCGTTTCGCGTTCCTGGTGATTGCCCTGAAATGGTCATTGGGCGCCACGCCCCGGCCGTCGCGCCTGCAGATCGGCCCGCATGATCTGGCGCCCGAAGGATCGGAAGGCGCCTTCTGGCAGTTTGCGCTGCGGCACGCCTTCTCCAGCCAGTCCATTCTGGTCACGCGCGGTGAGCATTGGGATGTGTCGGCGTCGGTGGACGGCGACGAAGTCCGCGCCTTCGGGCGGACTTTTGCGCTGAGGCAGTGTCTTTTCTGACCCCGCGGTGCGCCACGCCTGCGTCTCAGGCGTCGACAGGCGCCTTGCGGTGATACGCCGCGAGTTCTTCGGCCGTCCAGCGCTGGCGCGCTTCGTCCTGACAGCAGGTGCGATACACCAGCGCGCCGACGTCCAGAAAACGCTTCACGTCGGCGTCAGACAGCTTGCCCTGCACCTGCAACAGGCAGTCGGCCAAAGTGGAAAGCACGCCGTCCCAGCCGTCAAACCTGCCAGGCGCCACCGGCAACGTGATCATGCGCGCCATCATTTCACTATGGTCCATGCTGAGTCTCCCCTCTGTCGCGGCGCCGCTCGATCCGCTCTCGCCTGGCGCCCCTGCATGGCTTGCAGCAAGTGGCGTTCCTGATGGGAAACGTATGGTTTAACGCGCTGGCGCCCGCCCAGTCACCGGATCCGGCGCGCGTCCGCGCAACAGCGACCCCGGATGGGCTTGCAGGTAGTCGGCCAATTCGCGCAACGACCGCGCGGTGCGGGCCAGTTCCTGCAGCAGCGTGCTCGTGTTGACCGGCAAGCCCGCATCGGGACTCAGCAACCCGCCCACCGCGCCCAGCGATCGGCTAGCTTGGCGCAGCATCGCGGACGCTTCGGGCGCAAGCTGCGTGTCCAGCCGCTTGACCAGTCTGGAGGTGCCTTGCAGCAGGTTGCCCAGTTCCGCGCCCAGGCCCTCCAGCGGAATCTTCTCGATCTTGGTCAGAATGGAGTTCAGTTGCAGTTGCAGTTGATCGAGGTTGTTTGGCACCGTGGGGATGAAGGGCACCTCTTCCATCTTGAACGTGACGGGCTTGGCATCAGGAAACACCGCCATCGCAATGTACAGCTGGCCCGTCAGCAGGTTGCCGATGCGCAATTGCGCGCGCAGGCCGTGCTCGATCATGGCCGCCATCAGCTTGCCGCTGGGATGCTCCAGCGACGATCCGGCATACTCCCGGATCTCTTCGAAGGTCTTCGCGCCCAGCCGCTCCGGGTACAGCGTGGCATCCACCAGCGCGTAGAACTGGTTGGTCGTACGGTCCAATTCCAGCCCGATGGCGTCGACCTGCCCGACCGAAGCGCCAAACGCGTCGATCGGGGCGCCGACGGAAAGGCCGCGCACCGACTGGTCAAACCGCATGCGGATATGCAACGGCATGCCATCCGGCTGCGCCCGCGCAGCGGTTTCGGAGGGGTAGATGACGAACGTGGCCTCTGGCTTGGCCGCGGCATGATGGCGGGTCTCTATCGAATCGAAGGCGACGCCCCCCACGATCACCGACAGCAGGGATTGCGAGCGCACGTCAAGCCCCCGCGCATCCACCGAAAAATCCACCCCGCTCGCATTCCAGAAGCGCGTGCCTTCGTTCACATATGCATCGTTTGGCGCATCCACGAACACCTGGATGTCTACCCCCTTGCCGGTGCTGTCCAGCCGATAGCTCACAACCTGTCCCACCGCGATGCGCCGGTAATAGACGGGCGATCCGATATCCAGCGATCCCAGGTCATGGCCCTTGAGCGTGAAGCGCTTGCCCGGCCGGTCCTGTGTCACTTCGGGTGGGACCTCCAGGCCGACGAACGCGAATTTGCTTGCATTGCCGGGATCGACGCCGCCGCGCAGGCCAGCCGGATCCAGGCCGATGTAGGCGCCAGAAAGCAAGGTGCTCAGGCCGGAGACGCCGCTAAGCGTGAGCCGGGGCCGCACCACCCAGAACAAGGTGCCCTCTTGCAAGAGGCCCGCCGCATCCTTGTTGAGCCGCACCGTCGCGATCACGCCCGTTCTGTCAGCGTTGAGCGCCACGCGCTCCACGACGCCGACATTCACTTCCTTGTATCGGACCTGCGTCTTGCCCGCCTCCAGCCCTTCTGCCGTCTGGAAACTGATCGTGGCCTGCGGGCCGGCGTCCATCCAGACCTTCAGCACCAACAGCAAGCCACCCAGCGCCGCGACGATCGGCACCAGCCAGATCCAGGAAAACCGGCGGCCACGGAGGGCAGGCGGGAGCTTTTGAGCGGCAGCAGGAGCAGTCTCGGGCATTGAAGGCATCCTTCGTGAGCACGCGTCCGGACTCTGGGTGCAATCCCGGTAAAGCGTCGCGCCAGCGGGGCCGCCGCGCAACAAGGGTAATCCCGACGTTTGCGCATGCCCGCTGCGCAAAGAAAGAGTAGGATGGCCATCCCAGTAAACAGGAAGCTTCCGTGAACATCGAAATTCGTCCTGCCGTCCCTTCGGACGCGGCCCAGATCCATGCCTTCATCACCGAATTGGCGGTCTACGAACGCGCCGCGCATGAGGTGATCGCCAGCGCTGAAGATGTCGAACGCACCTTGTTTGCGCAAGGCGCTCCGGCCCGGGCGTTGATGTGCCTGGTCGAGGGCAAGGCCATCGGCTACGCCGTCTATTTCTACAGCTACTCCACCTGGCTTGGAAAGAACGGCATCTACCTGGAGGATCTGTACGTCACGCCCGAACATCGAGGCATCGGCGCGGGACGCGATCTGCTGCGCCATCTGGCGCGCGAGGCGGTGGCAAACGATTGCGGGCGGCTTGAATGGAGTGTGCTGGACTGGAACCAGCCCGCGATCGATTTCTTTCAATCCATTGGCGCCCTGCCTCAGGACGAATGGGTGCGCTATCGGATGGCCGGCGACGCATTGCGCAATTTCGCCGAAGGCCGCCGCTAAGGCGGCCACTACGGCAGCCACTTAGGCAGCCACTAATACAGCCAGACCGCTCAGAACTCCGGCAGGTCGAACAGCGTGTGCAAGGTGGAGCTTGGCACCGGGACGGACGCGAGATGCTCGCGGCCCCGGGCATCCACCAGCACGCGCACCGCGCGCGATGCGACGGTCAAGCCGTCCACGCTGATCGCGGTCTCGACCTCAGCGCCGTCCTTGAGAAGTTCAATGACTTCGGAGGCTGCCGCCGTGGTGGGCTCCGAGATCCACCCGGGAACGCCGCGCACGGCCTGCCCCCAGCGCACATAGGCGATATGGCCACTCATGGCCTCCTTGCGCACGGCGACGATCACATACAAAGACATCCAGGCCTCCCTAACGTGTGGCCTGGATCGTATAACAGCTTGGCGTGCGCGGCATGACCGCGCCTGCTTCAGGGCTCGATGTCGATGGGCGCAAAAGACTTCACCAGGTCGTCAAGCTGCTTGAGCTGCGTCAGGAAGGGCTCCAGCTTGTCCAGCGGCAAGGCGCTGGGACCGTCGCACTTTGCGTTCTTGGGATCGGGATGGGCTTCCAGGAAGAGGCCCGCCAGCCCGACCGCCATGCCCGCGCGCGCCAGTTCGGCCACCTGTTCGCGGCGTCCGCCGGATGCGGCGTCCAGGGCCGATCGCTGCTGCAGCGCGTGGGTCACGTCAAAGATCAGCGGACGGTTGCCGGATACTTTTTTCATCACGCCAAAGCCCAGCATGTCGACGACCAGATTGTCGTAACCGAAGCTCGTGCCGCGGTCGCAGAGAATCAGCTTGTCGTTGCCGGCCTCGGTGAACTTCTCGACGATGTTGAGCATCTGCGTGGGACTGAGGAACTGCGGCTTCTTGATGTTGACCACGCGTTGCGTCTTGGCCATCGCGACGACCAGGTCGGTCTGGCGGGCCAGGAATGCAGGCAGTTGCAGGATGTCGGCGACTTCGGCGACCGGCGCGGCCTGCCAAGGCTCGTGCACGTCGGTGATGACCGGCACGCCGAACTCCTTTTTCACGGCTTCGAAGATCTTCATACCCTCTTCCAGTCCGGGACCGCGATACGAATGGATGGACGAGCGATTGGCCTTGTCGAACGACGCCTTGAACACGTAGGGGATGCCCAGTTTGCGCGTCACACGCTGGTATTCCTCGCAGGCGCGCAGCGCCAGTTCCTTGGATTCCAGGACATTGATGCCGCCGAACAGCACGAAAGGCCGATCGTTCGCGCAGGCGATCGAGGAGGAAATTACGACTTCTGGGGCGGTCATGATGGCAATCCTGTAAAGGTAAGGCAGGTGATAGTGCGTAATGTACAACCTGCCCCACCGCCGCATCACCTGGCTGGCCCCATTTTCCTGCCCACCGTAGCCCTAAATCACGCGCGCGATGCGGATCGGACGTGTCATCCGCGCTCGAGCGCCGGATCGCTGACCAGCCGGTAGGCCACCGCGCCGATGATCGCGCCCACGATGGGCGCCACCCAGAACAGCCACAATTGCTCCAGCGCCCAGCCGCCTACAAAAAGTGCCGGCCCGGTCGACCGCGCCGGATTCACCGACGTGTTGGTGACCGGGATGCTGATGAGGTGGATGAGGGTCAGCGCGAAGCCGATGGGAATGGCTGCAAAGCCTGCCGGCGCGCGCCGGCTGGTCGCGCCAAGAATCACGAAGATAAAACCGGCCGTCAGCACCAATTCGGTCACCAGCGCGGACAGCAATGTGTATTTGCCGGGTGAATACGCGCCATAGCCATTGGCGGCAAAGTGGCTTGCCCGCAGGTCAAAGCCCAGCTTGCCGTTTGCAATGGATGCCAGGACCGCCGCCGCCGCAATCGCGCCCAGCACCTGCACGATCACGTACGGCAGGATTTCCTTGGCGGGAAAGCGTCCGCCCGCCACCAGCCCCACCGTGACCGCAGGATTGAAGTGCCCGCCGGAGATGTGACCCACTGCGAAGACCATCGTCAGGACGGTCAGGCCAAACGCCAGCGCCACGCCCAAGAATCCGATGCCCAACTGGGGAAATCCGGCGGCGAGCACCGCCGCGCCGCACCCGCCCAGCACCAGCCAGAAGGTGCCGAAGAACTCCGCGCCGCAACGCTTGGGTAATGAGTACATGACCATTCCTCGATATCGAAAGCCCTAAGGTAGGGGCGGGCGCGAAGGTAATGGTCAAAATAGCCCGATGGCGGGCGCCCTGGAATCCGGCAGATGGGGGATGCGGGGGGACGACATTCAATATCCAACTGCCTGGGCATGGGCGGCCGCCTTCATGGTCATCGTCGTCGCGGATCTGGCGATGATGTACGTGCCGGCGTTCACCGCCACCGCAGGCACGGTCGTCATCCTGGCGGCGCAGGCTGCCGCGGCCTGGTTTACCGCCTGGTTGCCGAAAGCGGCCGAGCGGTGGCCCGCGTGCGTAAACGTCGTCCCGACGCCCGCGGATCGTCAATCAGCCTGAACGCGCTCAGGCCACCGCACATCGGGCACTGCATTCAGTGCGGGCTTTGCGAACAGATAGCCTTGAAAGCGTTCGAAACCGGCGGCCTGGAGCCAGCACCATTCCTCGACCCGTTCCACGCCCTCTGCGACGGGCGTGATGCCCATGGCGCTGCAAGCGCGCGCAATGCCGCAAACGATCGCCTGGCGGGGGCCGTCCAGATGAATGTTCCGGATGAGTTGCCGGTCGATCTTGAGCTTGTCCGGCTGAAATTCGGCCAGCAGCGACAGGCCCGCGAACCCTGCCCCGAAATCATCGATCGCGACACCGATGCCTGCCCGGCGCAGGCGTGCGATCGCGTCCCTGAAGGCAAACGGGCGCTCAATGGCTTCCTGTTCGGTGATTTCCACGATCACGTGCTGCGGCAAGAGACCGCAGGCCGCAATCTGATCCACCAGGCGGCTGACCGCCGACGGGTCTTCGATCAGCGACATCGGCAGCAGGTTGACCGACAGCTTCACATTGTCCAGACCCAACCGCCGCGCCAGTTCGAATGCGGCGGCTTTCGATTCCAGATCGACGCGGTAACGCTGAGCGGGATCGAGACTGGCGAACATCTGTTCAGGGGATTCTCCGGATCTGCCGCGGATCAGGAACTCGAAGGATGTGACCTCGCGCCGCATGGGATCGACGATGGGTTGCAGTGCAAAGGGATACGCGCGGGCGGGCGCTGCGGGGTCTTCCTGGATCGCAGCCGCGCCGCTCGCCGCAAACCACCAGTGGGCCGCATCTTCGCCCTCGACGATATGATCGGTCCCCCGCGCGGCGGCATACCAGCCCAGGATCTTCACGACCCGGTCGTCTCCACGCGCCAGCCGGGCGAAAACTGTCATTTTGGCAAGAATGCGCGAGGACACCTCTTGCGGGCCGAGCTCGCGCAGGTCAAGCAAGGCCATCGCATCGCCACCGAACCGGCGGGCCGGCCCTTGGTCCTGCATGAGCAGCACGACGTTCTTGTGGGCGTCGTCGCGCCGTATCGAATCGAAAAGGCGCGATACCGCTTCATCGGGCCCTTCCAGCAGTTGCACGAAGTGCACGCCGTCAAAGAGCATGATGCCGGTCACGTCCAACGCGGCGTTGCGCGCTCGGGCGGGCGTCAACAGATCGGTCAGATCCTGCGCATTCATGGTTTCGACAGCACGGCTGCGGTATATCAGTGTGGAAATCATGTCGTGTCTTTCACGAACGGGTCGGACGTTGGACGGGTGCGGCGGGGTTGCCAAGACGCGGCAGGGTTGGGCACGCGAAGACTGGGCGCGGGGCAAGGAGGCCTTGGCGGCCGGGCCCGTTTCAGTGGCATGGAAGGTGCGTCCGCGGCGGATGCGGATTCGTGGCCAGCGGCAAGATGAAGGACGGCTTGGGGAAAAGGGAAAATATTCCCGCCCAGCCACTCCGTCCTGATTCCCGAAATGGTTAGCTCGAAACCTGATAGGTCTGAAACCTAACTCACGGAAAAACATGGGAAGTTTGGTGGTGCGAAGGAGGGGACTCGAACCCCTACACCTGTTACGGCGTCAGGACCTAAACCTGGTGCGTCTACCAATTTCGCCACCTTCGCAATAGGCCAAGCCCGCTATTGTAGCTTGCTTGTTAAAATCTTGCGTCATGAATCCGCGCCTCGATGCCCTGCACCCCTACCCGTTCGAAAAACTGCGCGCGTTGCTGGCTTCTGCCAGCACGCAGCCGGACGGCATTACGCCCATCAACCTGTCGATCGGCGAGCCTAAACACGCCGCGCCCGAGCGCGTGGCGCAAGCCATCCGCGACGGCATGGCCGGGCTTTCAGTCTACCCGTCGACGAAGGGCGATCCGGCCCTGCGCCGGGCGATTTCCGAGTGGCTGGCGCGCCGCTACAGCATTCCGGCGCCCGATGCCGAAACGCAAGTGCTGCCGGCCCTGGGGTCGCGCGAGGCGCTGTTTGCGTTCACGCAGACAGTGATCGATCCCGCGGCCGGTTCCGTGGTGATCTGCCCCAACCCGTTCTATCAGATCTACGAAGGCGCCACGCTGCTGGCGGGCGCGACGCCCTACTTCGTCAATGCCGATCCAGTACGCAATTTCGGCAGCGACTGGAACCAGGTGCCCGAAGACATCTGGAAGAAGACGCGCCTGGTGTTCGTGTGCTCGCCGGGCAACCCTGCCGGCAACGTGATGTCGCTGCAAGAGTGGGAAACGCTGTTCAAGCTGTCGGACCGTCATGGTTTCGTGATTGCGTCGGATGAATGCTATTCCGAGATCTATCTGGACGAGGGCGATCCCCCGCTGGGCGGATTGCAGGCGGCGCGGCGTCTGGGGCGGGACGACTACCGCAATCTGGTGGTGTTCTCCAGCCTGTCCAAGCGGTCCAATGTGCCGGGCCTGCGGTCGGGCTTCGTGGCGGGCGACGCGGCGCTGATCGGCCGGTTTCTGCTGTATCGCACGTATCATGGCAGTGCGATGAGCCCCATCGTGTCCGCGGCCAGCATTGCCGCGTGGACGGACGAGGCGCACGTGAAGGAAAACCGCCGCCAGTACCGCGAGAAATTCGACGCGGTGCTGCCCATCCTGCAAAAGGTGCTGGATGTGTCGCGGCCGCAGGCTTCGTTTTATTTGTGGGCGGCAACGCCCGGTTCCGATACGGCGTTCGTGCGCGACCTCTATGGCCGTACCGGTGTTACCGTGCTGCCTGGCAGCTTCCTCGCGCGCGAGGCGCACGGCATGAATCCGGGCCAGGGACGCATCCGCATCGCCCTGGTGGCGCCCTTGGCCGACTGCGTGCAGGCGGCCGAGCGCATCGCCCATTTTGTACATACTTCTGTTTGACCAACCTTTAAAAGCTGAGCCGCTATGACTCTCGACCTGCAGACCACCATTGAACAAGCCTGGGAGAACCGGGCCAACCTGTCGCCCATCGACGCCAGCGCCGAAGTGCGCGAAGCCGTTGAGCACACCATCGACGGGCTGGACCTGGGCCGCCTGCGCGTGGCCGAGAAGATCAATGACGACTGGGTCGTGCACCAGTGGATCAAGAAGGCCGTGCTGCTGTCCTTCCGCCTGAACGAAAACGCCATCATGGGCCAGGCGCCCCTGCAGTTCTACGACAAGGTGCCGCTCAAGTTCTCGGAATTCGGCGACAACGCGTTCAAGCAAGGCGGCTATCGCGTGGTGCCGCCGGCTGTGGCCCGCCGCGGCTCGTTCATCGCCCGCAACGTGGTGCTGATGCCCTCGTACGTGAACATCGGCGCCTACGTCGACGAAGGCACGATGGTCGACACCTGGGCCACCGTCGGTTCGTGCGCCCAGATCGGCAAGAACGTCCACCTGTCGGGCGGCGTGGGCATTGGCGGCGTGCTCGAGCCGCTGCAGGCCAACCCCACCATCATCGAAGACAACTGCTTCATTGGCGCGCGTTCCGAAGTCGTGGAAGGCGTGGTGGTCGAAGAGAACTCGGTGCTGGCCATGGGCGTATTCCTGTCGCAAAGCACCAAGATCTACGATCGCGCCACCGGCAAGATCACCTACGGCCGCGTGCCCTCGGGTTCGGTCGTGGTGCCGGGCTCCTTGCCCTCCGCCGACGGCACGCACAGCCTGGCCTGCGCCGTGATCGTCAAGCGTGTCGACGCGCAGACCCGCGCCAAGACCAGCATCAACGACCTGCTGAGGGCTTGATGAGCAATTCGGCCGTACTGGATCTGGTCAAGGACCTGATCGCCCGTCCCTCCGTCACGCCCGCCGACGAAGACTGCCAGGCGGCGATTGCCGCCCGGCTCGAACGCATCGGCTTTACCTGCGAGACCATCGCGCAGGGCGGCGTCACCAATCTGTGGGCACGGCGCGGCAGCGCCGCGCCGCTGACGGTCTTTGCCGGCCACACCGACGTGGTGCCCCCGGGCCCGCGCGAGAAGTGGAACAGCGATCCGTTCGTTCCCACGGAACGCGACGGCTGGCTGTACGGCCGCGGGGCGGCCGACATGAAGAGTTCGATCGCCGCCTTCGTGGTGGCGGCCGAGGAATTCGTGGCGGCCCACCCGCAGCATGACGGCTCGATCGCCCTGTTGATCACTTCCGACGAGGAAGGCCCGTCCATCGATGGCACCGCCATCGTGTGCGACGCGCTCAAGGCGCGCGGCGAGCAGCTGGATTACTGCATCGTGGGCGAGCCCACCTCAGGCGATGTGCTGGGCGACACCTGCAAGAACGGCCGCCGCGGCTCCTTGTCGGGCAAGCTCACGGTCAAGGGCATCCAGGGGCACGTTGCCTATCCGCATCTGGCGCGCAACCCCGTTCACCAGCTTGCACCGGCGCTGGCCGAGATCGTCAGCATTGAATGGGACCAGGGCAACGAGTATTTCCCGCCCACGACGTTCCAGGTGTCCAACCTGAACTCGGGCACGGGCGCGACCAACGTCGTGCCCGGCGAGGCCGTGGCGTTGTTCAACTTCCGCTTTTCCACGGCCAGCACGCCTGAAGGCCTGAAGCAGCAGGTTCACGCCGTGCTGGACAAGCACGGCCTGGAGTACGAGCTGGATTGGGAATTGGGCGGCGAGCCCTTCCTGACCCCGCGCGGATCCTTGACCGACGCGCTGGTGCAGGCGATCCACGCGGAAACCGGCGTGACCGCCGAGCTGTCGACCACCGGCGGCACGTCGGACGGCCGCTTCATCGCCAAGATCTGCCCGCAAGTCATCGAGTTCGGCCCCGGCAACGCCACGATCCACAAGGTCAATGAGCGCATCGAGGTCGCCTCGCTGGAACCGCTCAAGAACATCTATCGGCGCACGCTGGAAAACCTGCTGCTGCCTGCATGATGCCCGCGCCGGCGGGACGCCAGTCCCGCCGCGCACGCTTTCCAGCCCCCTTTCAGGGGGCGTTTTTCCGTTTTCCCCCTGGGACGGTGATTTGAATGCCTGATACGAACGCAACCTCCCGCGAAGAACTGCAGACCGTGCGCGACCTGATCCGCTACGGCGTCTCGCGCCTGAACGGCGCCCAGGTGTCGCTGGGACATGGCAGCGACAATGCCTGGGACGAGGCGGTCTACCTGACCCTGCACGCGCTGCACCTGCCGCTGGACACGCTGGATCCGTTCCTGGATGCGCGCGTCGTGCGCGAAGAGCGCGAGCGTGTGCTGGACCTGCTGGACCGGCGCGTGGCCGAGCGCGTGCCCGCCGCGTACCTGACGAACGAAGCCTGGCTTCGCGGCCACCGGTTCTACGTGGACAAGCGCGTGATCGTGCCGCGCTCGCCCATCGCCGAGCTGCTGGACGAGGGGCTGTCGCCGTGGGTGCAGGATGCGCTGGCCGTGGAGAACGTGCTGGACATGTGCACCGGCTCCGGCTGCCTGGCGATCCTGGCGGCGCTGGCCTTCCCGTACGCGCACGTGGACGCCGTGGACGTGTCCGCCGATGCCCTGGCAGTCGCGCGCCGCAACGTCGACGACTACGGTCTTGCCGACCGCCTGGACCTGCACGAAAGCAACCTCTTCGACGCCCTGCCCGCGCGTGAATACGACGTGATCGTCTGCAATCCGCCCTACGTGAACAGCGGCTCAATGCGCGCCCTGCCGCAGGAATATCTGCACGAACCGCAGCTGGCGCTTGCCGGCGGCGACGACGGCATGGACCTCGTGCGCCGCATTCTGCAAGCCGCCCCACAGTACCTGTCGGAGAACGGCGTTCTGGTGCTTGAAATCGGCCATGAGCGCGATTTCTTCGAGGCCGCCTTCCCGCAGCTGTCGCCCGTCTGGCTGGACACCGAGGAAGCCTCGGACCAGCTTCTGCTGCTTACCCGCGAGCAACTGAGCCTGTGATACGCGCCAACGGATTGACCCTGCGCCGCGGCACGAAAGTGCTGCTGGACGGCGCCGAATTTGTCGTGAACCCAGGGGAACGGGTAGGCATCGTGGGCAAGAACGGCGCGGGCAAGTCCTCGCTGTTCGCGCTGCTGACCGGCGCGCTGGACGCGGACGCCGGCACCTTGTCGCTGCCCGCCGGTTGGCGCATCGCCAGCGTCGAGCAGGAACTGCACGCGGACGACCGCCCTGCCCGCGAGTTCGTGATCGACGGTGACACGCATCTGCGCGCATTGCAGGCGCAGCGCGCGGCGCTGTCCGACGACCAAGGCACGCAGATCGCCGAAGTGGAAGCCGCGCTGGTGGAAGCCGGCGCCTGGAGCGCCGCCTCCCGTGCCGAGCAACTTCTGGCCGGTCTGGGCTTCAAGCCCACCGAATGGACGCAACCGGTCGAGAGCTTTTCGGGCGGCTGGCGCATGCGCCTTGCGCTGGCCCGCGCGCTGATGGCCCCGTCCGAACTGCTGCTGCTGGACGAACCGACCAACCACCTGGATCTGGACGCCATGCTGTGGTTGGAGAAATGGCTGGCCGCCTACGAAGGCACCGTCATGCTGATCTCCCACGACACCGAGTTCCTGGACGCGGTCGCGCGATCGATCCTGCATTTCGACCATGCCAAGCTGACGCGGTATCGCGGCGGCTATGGCGACTTCCTGACGCAGCGCGCCGAGCGCCTGCGCCAGTCCAGCATTGCCTACGACCGCCAGACACGCGAGGCGGCCCGCCTGCAAGG
Organism: Achromobacter mucicolens; assembly: GCF_902859725.1. Lineage (GTDB taxonomy): Bacteria > Pseudomonadota > Gammaproteobacteria > Burkholderiales > Burkholderiaceae_B > Achromobacter > Achromobacter mucicolens. The sequence continues at coordinate 220,888 of NZ_CADIJP010000004.1, forward strand.
CTTCATCGACCGCTTCAAGGCCAAGGCGTCCAAGGCCAAGCAGGCGCAGAGCCGCGTGAAGGCGTTGGCGCGCATGCAGGTGCTGGCGCCGCTGCAAGCGGAAGCCGGCATCGACATTCGCATCCCATCACCCGACCAGGTGCCCGATCCGCTGCTGACGCTTGAGCATCTGTCGGCGGGCTACACGGACGCCGAGGGCAATGCCGTGCCCATCCTGCGCGATGTGACGCTGATGGTTCGCGCGGGCAGCCGCGTGGGCGTGCTGGGCGCCAACGGCGCCGGCAAGAGCACACTGATCAAGACCCTGGCCGAGGAACTGCCCGTGCAGGCCGGCGAGCGCCGCGCTTCGCGCGGTCTGGCGATCGGATACTTCCACCAGCATCAGCTCGACATGCTGGACGTGGACAGCACGCCAATCGCGCACCTGGCCCGCCTGGCGCCCGAGGCGCGAGAGCAGGAACTGCGCAATTACCTGGGCGGTTTCGGTTTCTCGGGCGATACCGTCACCAGCAAGGTGGGCCCGATGTCGGGCGGCGAAAAGGCGCGCCTGGCGCTGTCGCTCATCGTTTGGCAGAAGCCCAATCTGCTGCTGCTGGACGAGCCCAGCAACCACTTGGATGTCGAGACGCGCGAAGCCTTGGCCACCGCCCTGGCAGACTTCGGGGGCAGCATGCTGCTCGTGTCGCACGATCGCCATCTGCTGCGCACCACCGTGGACAGCTTCTGGATCGTGGCGGACGGCGCGGTGCGCGAGTTCGACGGCGACCTGGAGGACTACCGCGACTGGCTGGCCGCGCGCAATGCGGACGAACGCGCCGAGGCTCGGGAAAACGCCGAAAACGGCAGTGACCCAGTCGTCGATCGCAAGGCGCAGCGCCGCGCCGAAGCCGAACAGCGGCAACGCCTGTCCGCCCTGCGCAAGCCGCTGGAGTCCAAGCTGGCCAAGGTGGAATCCGAAATGGAAAAGCTGCGGGGCAAGCTCGCGGCCCTGGACGCGGTGATCGCCGATCCGGACCTGTATTCCGACGCGCGTCGCGCCGAACGCCAGAAGGTCATGGCGGACCACGGCGAACACGGCAAGCGCATGGGGGAACTGGAAGAGCAGTGGCTGGAGCTGCAGGGCTCGCTGGAAGAGATCGACCAGAGCGAAGCCTGACCCAAAAGAAGCAGGCCCACATATGAGCGGGCTTCAAACAGAAACCGGCCCCGAATTGGGGCCGGTTTTTTTGGGGCTAGCTATTTTCGGCTGGCCTATACCCGAGCACTTGCCTGACGCGCCACGGACGCGCGCCAGTGGTCACGAGTACGGACGCTCGCGAAGGCGGGTGTGGTTGTCGATCACGGTGTCGATCACTTCGCGCAGGATGGTTTCGCCCAGATCGGGCGGCACACCGGCTTCCAGTGCCAGGCGCCGGATGCGCTCGACCTGCTGGGCCTCGCGCTTGGGGTCCACCAGATCCATCCCGTGGTTCGTTTTCAGTTCGCCGATCATGTCCGTGCAACGGAACCGCACGCCCAGCAGCAGCATGATCTGCTGGTCGATCTCGTCGACTTCGGCGCGCAGGGACGCCAGCTCGGCTTTGGGGGAATCGTTGTTGGCCATATGTGTCAACCCTGAACAATGTCGAGCTTGGCGATGCCGAGCGCCAAGGTTTTGGCGCCGACATCGCGGAAGTGGATTTCCGCCTGGGCGTCCTGTCCCGCGCCGCTCAGGCCGATGATCGTGCCGTCGCCGAAACGCGCGTGACGCACACCCTGTCCCACACGATACTGCTTGTCGCCCACCGTGACGCCGGTAGCGACACCGCGGGGTTGACGCGGCGCAATGGTGTTGGTCGGCTTGCGGCCAAAGGCATCGCCGCGGTTGCCGCCGCCCCACCCCGCACCCGTCGCGCTGACCGGGGCCAGCCCGGCCTTGGGGGTCAGCCACTTCAGGTGCTGCTCGGGAATTTCGTCCAGGAAGCGCGAGCGCATGGCGTATCGCGTCTGGCCATGCAGCATCCGGCTTTGCGCCAGGCTGATGTACAGGCGCTGCCGTGCGCGCGTGATCGCCACGTACATGAGGCGGCGCTCTTCTTCCAGGCCGGCCGGCTCGAGAATGCTGTTCTCGTGCGGGAACAGCCCTTCCTCCAAGCCGGTAATGAACACGGCGTCGAATTCCAGGCCCTTGGCGGCATGCACCGTCATGAGCTGGACGGCATCCTGGCCTTGCTGGGCCTGGTTGTCGCCGGCCTCGAGCGCCGCATGCGACAGGAACGCGGCCAGGGGCGTCAGGTTGTCGCCTGCAACTGCAGGCGCGTCCACGACACCCGGCATGAGCGTGGAGGACGTGTCACCGTCGGGAACCTGGCCGGCGGGCATGCCGTCGTAGTTTTCCTCGGACGCAAACACCGCCGCGGCCGTGATGAGTTCGTTCAGGTTTTCCAGCCGTTCGGCGCCTTCGCGCTCGGCCTTGTAATGGGCGTTCAGGCCGCTGGCTTCGAGCATGTGCTCGACCATTTCGGGCAGCGGCAGCTCGCGGGTTTCTTCGATCAGCCGATGAATCAGCTGCGCGAACTGGGCGAGGTTGGATCCGCCCTTGCCCGCAACCCGCGCCACCGCGCCATACAGGCTGGTGTCGTGCTCGCGCGCGGCATCGGCCAGTCGTTCGAGCGTGCGTGCCCCGATCCCGCGCGTCGGGAAATTGACCACCCGCATCCACGACGTATCGTCGTGCGGGTTGGCCATCAGGCGCAGGTAGGCCAGCGCGTGCTTGATTTCCTGGCGCTCAAAAAAGCGCAGGCCGCCATACACCTTGTACGGGATGCCGGCCGAGAAAATGGCGTGCTCGATGACGCGCGACTGCGCGTTGCTGCGATACAGCACGGCGATTTCCCGGCGGTCGCTGCCTTCATGGATAAGGGAACGGATCTCGTCCACGATCCACTGCGCTTCCATGCCATCGGACGGCTGCTCGATGACGCGCACCGGTTCGCCCTCGCCCTGGTCGGTCCAGAGATTCTTGCCCAGGCGTCCCGAGTTGTGGCCGATGAGCGCGTTGGCCGAATCCAGGATATGACCGTACGAGCGGTAGTTCTGCTCCAGGCGGATCACGGTGCCATGCGCATAGTCGCGCTCGAAGTCAGCCATGTTGCCGACGTTGGCGCCGCGGAAGGCGTAGATGGACTGGTCGTCGTCGCCCACGGCGAAGATGGCCGCGCCACCGCCCGCCAGCAAACGAAGCCACTTGTACTGCAGCGTGTTGGTGTCCTGGAACTCGTCGACGAGGATGTGGCGGAACCGGCGCTGGTAGTGCTCGCGCACGGGCGCGTTGCGCGACAGCAGCTCATAGGCGCGCAGCAGCAGCTCGGCAAAGTCGACCACGCCTTCGCGTTGGCACTGCGCTTCGTAGAGCTGGTAGATCTCGATCAGGCGGCGGCGGTGCGCGTCGTATGCTTCGACGTCGGCGGGGCGCAGGCCCTCTTCCTTGGCGCCGTTGATGAAGCGCTGCACATCGCGGGGCGGGTACTTTTCGTCGTCCACGCCGTTGGCCTTCATGAGGCGCTTGATGGCCGCAAGCTGGTCCGTGACGTCCAGGATCTGAAAGCTCTGCGGCAGACCTGCGTCGCGGTGATGCGCGCGCAGCATGCGGTTGCAGAGGCCGTGGAACGTGCCGATCCAGAGGCCGCGCGTATCGATCGGCAGGATGGCCGACATGCGCGCCAGCATCTCGCGGGCTGCCTTGTTGGTGAACGTGACCGCCAGAAGCCCAAAAGGCGAAGCCTGGCCGGTTTGAATCAGCCAGGCCATGCGGGTGGTGAGCACCCGGGTCTTGCCGCTGCCCGCCCCGGCCAAGACCAGGGCGTGCTGCGGTTCTAACGTTACTGCGGCGCGTTGTTCAGGATTGAGCTTCTCTAGCATCATGCCGCGTAGCGGCGCAGATGTTGAGCGAACTGCTCAAGCCCAGCGATGCCGCTTTGCTGGGCGCGCTGGCACCAGGCCTGCAGGTCATGAAGAAGTTGCTCGCTGCTGGCGCTGGAGCTTTCCCAGATGCGGCCGAGTTCGCGGCGCATCTGCACCAGCGTCGACAGCGACTTGTTCTGGGCAATGGCCTTGTCCACGGCAGCCAGTTGCTCGGGCTGCAGGATTTCTTCGTTGCGGTGGATGGCACGGCGCACGCTGTGCAGCTTGGTGTAGCCGCATTCGGCGTTGCCTTCCTGGCGCGAGGCCTTCAGCTTGGCCAGTTCTTCGCGGGCGGCGCTCTTGATCACGTCCGCATAGCGGGCCATGACTTCGTAGCGGTGCGTGATCACGCCTTGCAGCGTGCGCAGGTCGATGCCAGTGCGGGAGTCGTCCAGCTTGAGCTTGGGCGCAACCTTCTTGATCTTGGCCAGGCCGAAGAACTTCAGGATGTTGATGTAGCACCAGCCGATGTCGAACTCATACCACTTGGCCGAGAACTTGGCGGACGTGCCGTGGGCATGGTGGTTGTTGTGCAGCTCTTCGCCGCCGATCACGATGCCCCACGGGAACACGTTGGTGCTGGTGTCCGGGCTGTTGTAGTTGCGGTAGCCCCAGAAGTGGCCGATGCCGTTGACGACGCCGGCGGCCCAGAAGGGAATCCAGGCCATCTGGACAGCCCAGACCGTGACGCCGATGGCGCCGAACAGGGCGATGTCGATGGCGAGCATGGTCAGCACGCCCCACAGGCTGTGCTTGCTGTAGACGTTGCGCTCGAGCCAGTCGTCAGGCGTGCCGTGGCCGAACTTGGCCATGGTTTCCTTGTTGTTCGACTCTTCGCGGTACAGCTCGGCGCCACGGAACAGCACCTTCCAGATGCCGAACAGCATGGGCGAGTGCGGGTCACCTTCTTTTTCGCATTTGGCGTGATGCTTGCGGTGAATGGCCACCCATTCCTTAGTGACCATGCCGGTCGTCATCCAGAGCCAGAAGCGGAAGAAGTGCATGACAGCCGGATGAAGATCCAGACCGCGGTGCGCTTGGCTGCGATGGAGAAAAACCGTGACCGCAACAATCGTGATGTGCGTCACGACCAAAGTGAAAACGACGATCTGCCACCAAGTCGCTTGGGTCAGGCCGCCGGCAATGAAGGAGAGGATGTAATCCATAAAGCTGTTATGAGCCTCGCATGAGAAGTGGCTGAAAGTTTAGCTTACCTTAGCCGTCTGATGACAATCTAGTTTCAAAATAGTTATTGAGAGAAATCAAGGACTAAGCCGCGGTTTTGACCAAAAAAGCCGCGCTCGCGGCGCTTTGGGCGCACGCAGAGCCTTCAACGGCGCCATTCCGGTGTCCACGCCCCTCGGCAGGGAGATCTGCGACTTTCGCAACGGCACCGGGTTTTGGCTACATTTGGCGATTAAAGTTCCAGTCAGGCAAGCCCGCCGTCTTGAAGACGCCACGATAGCCGGGCACACTGCCCGCCGTCCCGCCCCAAATACTGTCTCTTTTGTCCCACTAATGTCCCTAAATCGAATGCGTCACCGTTTTTGCATCGTCCTCGCCACGCTTGGCGTGGGGTTTTCGGCCTCTGCCCAGGCGCAAACCTTGAAGTCCGGGGACGTTGCCGTTCTGGCCTCTTACTATGAGATTCGTGGGTCGGACTGCCTGGCGTTGCGGGCGCCGCGCGTCGCGATCACCCAGATGCCGACGCTGGGCAAGGCCAGCATCCTGCAGACGCGCGGACAATCCAACGATTCCGGGCGCTGCGCCTACAAATCGGTGCCGGTGGCGCAGGTGGTCTACCAGGCCGACCGGCCGGGCTCCGACACCCTGTCCTGGGAAGTGAAGTACCAGAACAAGACAATCGGAACCCGCCGCTACAGCGCGACGGTAGGCGTCACGCCGGGTCCTTGACGCCGGCTTCTTCCTGCAAGGGCGTTTCGGCGCTAGCTTCCTCGGCGGCAACCGGCTCGGCAAATTCCGCATCCTTGGTGTCTTCCGCGCTTTCCGAAGCTTCAGCGGCACCGGTAGCCGCTGCCTTCTTCTTGCGCTCGAACACGGCGGCAAAGAACCCGTCGGTGCCGTGCACGTCCGGTCGCAACTGCACGTAAGGACCTTCCAGCTTCAGGGTCTCGCACCGGGCGCCCAGGATTTCGGCGGCGTCCACGCGTTCGAAATCCGGGTGGCTGGCGAGGAACCGGTCGGCCTGGACTTCGTTTTCTTCGGCCAGCAGGCTGCACGTGGCGTAGACAAGGCGCCCGCCGGGCGCGACGCAGCGCGCCGCGCTGTTCAGGATGCGCTCTTGAAGCTGACCCAGTTCAGCCAGCGCCTCGGGGTGCTGACGCCATTTCAGGTCCGGATTGCGGCGCAGGGTGCCGATGCCGCTGCAGGGCGCATCGACCAGCACGCGTTGCGCCTTGCCTGCCAGGCGCTTCACGCGCGCATCGTTTTCATTGTCGATCACCACCGGCACGACATTCGACAGGCCGCTACGCGCAAAACGCGGCTTGGCGCGCGCCAGCCGGGCCGCCGAGACGTCAAAGGCGTACAGACGGCCGGTCGAACGCATCAGCGCGCCCAGAAGCAGCGTCTTGCCGCCCGCGCCCGCGCAGAAATCGATGATCATCTCACCGCGCCGGGGAGCGACCAGGAGCGCGAGCAACTGGCTGCCTTCGTCCTGGACTTCGATGCTGCCGTTCTCGAATTGGGGCCACCGGTTGATGGCGGGCCGCCCTTGCATGCGGATGCCCCACGGCGAAAAAGGCATCGCCGTCGGCTCATAGCGGCCCGCGCTTTGCTGCAATTCGGCCAGCATGGCGTCGCGCTCGGTCTTGAGCGGGTTCACGCGCAGGTCCAGGCTGGCCTGGCGGTTCAAGGCCTCGACCAGCGTGTCAGGGCTTTCCATGGCGCTCAGGCGCTCGTCCAGCCAATCGGGAATGCTGCCTCGAACGGCGCGGGGCAAGGTTGCCACGTCGATGCGCGACACGCGCTGCAGCCATTCGGCTTCGGCCGCGTCCATGCCCTCTTGCAGGGGCTCTGCGCCCACCGTCGCATTCAGGCCCAGGATGGCCAGGCGGCGCGAAGCGGGGCCGACGCCGCTTTCCGCGTACTGGCGGTAGCGGCGAAGGTGACGCAGCACGTCATAAACGGCCTCTGCGACTTCGGAGCGGTCGCGCGCGCCCAGGTTCGGGTGGTGGCGCAGCCAGTGCGACAGCGCAGCGTCGGCCGGATAGGTCCATTGCAGGATCTCGCCCAGCACGCGCTGCACCTGGTCGATGCGGATGGCTCCGTGCGAGAGGCGCGGGCGGTTGGATTGGGGCTTTTGCGGGGCGTGATCGCCGCCGCGGTGTTCGCCCCGTTGACCGCTGGAGGCACGGGAATCGAAGGAACGGGAATCCGGGCGGCCTTGCCCTTCGCGGCGGTCCTGGCCATACGAATTGCGGTCACCGCCACGGGCTTCGCCGCGGTCTTGGCCATACGAACCGCGGTCGCCACCACGGCCCTCGCCGCGCTGTCCGAAGGACGAGCGCGAATCCGGGCGGCCCTGGCCTTCGCGGCGATCCTGGCTGTATGAATTGCGGTCGCCGCCGCGGCCTTCGCCACGCGGGCCGCCGAAGGACGAGCGCGAATCCGGGCGGCCCTGGCCTTCGCGGCGATCCTGGCTGTACGAATTGCGGTCGCCACCGCGGCCTTCGCCACGCGGCCCGCCGAAGGACGAGCGCGAATCCGGGCGGCCCTGGCCTTCGCGGCGATCCTGGCCGTACGAATTGCGCTCGCCACCGCGGCCTTCGCCACGCTGACCGCCAAAGGACGAACGCGAATCCGGGCGGCCCTGGCCTTCGCGGCGATCCTGGCCGTACGAATTGCGGTCACCGCCTCGGGCTTCGCCACGCGGCCCGCCAAAGGACGAGCGCGAATCGGGGCGGCCCTGGCCTTCGCGGCGATCCTGGCCGGACGAATTGCGCTCGCCACCGCGGGCTTCGCCGCGGTCCTGGCCGTAGCCGCCGCGATCGCCACCGCGATCGTCACGGGCGCGGTCGCCGGATTCGGACCGGTCGCGGGGCGCCGGTTTGCGGGCGTCGCCCTTGGGGCGGGAGAAGAAGGATCTGCCGTCGCGGCCTTCCGTGGCGGCGCCGAAGGAGCCGGCCAGCCGGGAACGCGGGGATTGGGGTTTGGTCATGGTGTAGTCCAGTGGGGCGCAGGCGCTCGCGCCCGATAAATGCTTTTCAGGCCGTTCAGACGGCCGGCGTCCAGGAAAAAAGGCGCACGGGGTCGCCCTGGACGGCCACGCGGTGATCGTTTGTCAGGGTAACCCGGCCTTCGGCCAGCCAGCGAACGGCAGCCGGAAAAGCCTGGTGTTCGACGGCCAGCACGCGCTCGGCCAGCAACTCCGGGGTGTCGCCGGCCAGAACCGGCACGCAACCCTGGGCAATGATGGGCCCGTGGTCCAGGACCGGGGTGACGAAGTGCACGGTGCAGCCATGCACGCGCACGCCCGTCGCCAGGGCCTGGGCGTGCGTATGCAGCCCCGGAAACGCGGGCAGCAGGGACGGATGGATGTTGACCAGGCGGCCGGCGTAGTGATTCACGAAGCCGGGCGTGAGCACCCGCATGAATCCAGCCAGGATGACGTAGTCGGGCTCGTACCGGTCGATTTCGGCAGCCAGCGCGGTGTCGAAGGCTTCGCGGCTGGCGTAGTCCTTGTGATACAGGGCGGCCGTGGGGATACCCTGCCCGGCAGCCCATTCGAGGCCGGCGGCGTCGGGACGGCTGGCGATGACAGCGGCAATTTCCGCTGGCCAGGATTCATCGCGGCAGGCCTGGGCCAGCGCCTGCATGTTGCTGCCCCGTCCCGAGATCAGGATGACGAGGCGGCGCTTGATAGAAGATATTTCCGGCAAGATGAAGAATTCCAAGGGAAATCGGGCGGGTCCGCCCCCGTGATCCGGAATCGGAAAAGGGCCCGCGCGCGCAGCGCGGAAGCGCCGGCGCGAGAGGACACTGGCGGGATACGAACAAACCCGTAATCCAAAATTGTAAACTCTCGCTCGTGAAACCATCGCTGCGTATCTACCGATCCCTGCCCCCGCCCGACCGGCGCGCCCCTTGCGCGCTGACGATCGGCAATTTCGACGGCGTCCATCGCGGCCATCAGGCCATGCTTGCCCGCGTCTGCCAGGTGGCCCGCGAACGCGGACTCACGCCGGCTGTGATGACCTTCGAGCCGCACCCGCGGGAGTATTTCGCCACCCTGAACCAGCGTCCGGAGCTGGCGCCGACCCGCATTTCCGGGCTGCGCGACAAGCTTGCCGCCCTGGCGCGCTACGGCATCACGCAGGTCGTGGTCGAGCGCTTCAATGCCCGGCTGGCCGAAATGTCGGCCAATGCCTTCATCGAACACCTGCTGGTGCAGGGCTTGCAGACCAAATGGCTGCTGGTGGGCGAGGACTTCCGTTTCGGGCACAAGCGCAGCGGCGACATCGATCTGCTGCGCGAGGCCGGCATGGTGCATGGTTTCGAGGTCCAGACGCTGGCCGATGTCACGGACCGCCAGGGCCACCGCATTTCCAGCTCCGAGGTCCGCACCGCGCTGGCGGTGGGCGACCTGGAGCGCGCCCGTCATCTGCTGGGACACCCCTTCCATATCAGCGGCCACGTCATCCACGGCCAGAAGCTTGGCCGGACCCTGGGCTATCCCACGATGAACCTGCGCGTGGCCGAAAGATGCGCCGCGCGTTCGGGCATCTACGTGGTGCAGGTTCACGGGTTGGCCGACCGCGCGCTGCCTGCGGTGGCAAGCCTGGGCGTGCGGCCGACGGTCGAGGACCGCGGCAGAGTGCTGCTTGAGTCACACTTGCTCGATGAGACCGTCAACGCATACGGTAAACTCGTACGCGTCGAATTCCTGCAAAAGCTGCGGGACGAAGAAAAATTTCCTGATCTCCCTTCCCTGACTGCCGCCATCGCCGAAGACGCGCGAAACGCGCGCGCCTATTTTGCCGTTCATGGACTATAAAAAGACCCTCAACCTGCCCGATACTCCCTTCCCCATGCGGGGCGACCTCGCCAAGCGCGAGCCCGCCTGGATTGCGCAATGGGAGGAAAACCACGTCTACCAGGCGATACGTGCGGCCAGCCGCGGCCGGCCCCGCTTCGTCCTGCATGACGGCCCGCCCTATGCGAACGGCGACATTCACATCGGCCACGCGGTCAACAAGATCCTGAAGGACATCATCGTCAAGAGCCGCAACATGGCCGGCTACGACGCGCACTACGTGCCTGGCTGGGACTGCCACGGCATGCCCATCGAGATCCAGATCGAAAAGAAATACGGCAAGCACCTGCCCGTGGCGGAAGTGCAGTCCAAGGCTCGGGCCTACGCGCTCGAGCAGATCGACCGCCAGCGCAAGGACTTCAAGCGCCTGGGCGTGCTGGGCGAATGGGATCGTCCGTACATGACGATGAACTACAGCAACGAGGCCGACGAGATCCGCGCCTTGGGCCGTATCCTGGACAAGGGCTATGTTTTCCGCGGCCTGAAGCCCGTGAACTGGTGTTTCGACTGCGGCTCGGCGCTTGCCGAGGCCGAGGTGGAATACGCCGATCGCGTGGACCCGGCTGTCGACGTGGCCTTCCCGTTTGCCGAACCCGCCAAACTGGCCAAGGCCTTCGGCCTGGAATCGGTCGAAGACGGCGCCATCGTGATCTGGACGACCACGCCCTGGACCATCCCGTCCAACCAGGCGCTGAATGTGCATCCGGAAATCGAATACGCGCTGGTGCGGGTCACGTCCGAAACCACGCCCAAGTTCGGCCCCCTGCTGCTCATCGCCAAAGAGCGCGTCGAAGACTGCCTGAAGTCCTGGGCGCTCGAAGGCGAAGTCATCGCCACGGCGCCCGGCCAGGCCCTGTCCGGCATTGAATTCCGCCACCCGCTGGCGCAGTTCAACGCCGCCTACGACCGCAAGGCGCCCGTTTACCTGGGCGACTACGTCACGGCCGATTCCGGCACCGGCGTGGTGCACTCGGCGCCTGCCTACGGTATCGAAGACTTCATGTCGTGCAAGGAGCACGGCATGAAGGACACCGACTTCATCAGCCCGGTCATGGGCGACGGCAAGTACGTCGACAGCCTGGCGCTCTTTGGCGGCCTGTCGATCTGGGACGCGAATCCCAAGATCGTCGAAGCCCTCAAGGAAGCCGGCGCGCTGATGCACGTCGAAAAGCACAAGCACAGCTACATGCATTGCTGGCGCCACAAGACGCCCATCATCTACCGCGCGACCAGCCAATGGTTCGCCGGCATGGACGTCGCGCCCAAGGACGGCAACCCGACCCTACGCGAAACGGCGCTGGCCGGCATCGACGCCACGGCGTTCTACCCTGCCTGGGGCCGCGCCCGCCTGCATGCCATGATCGCCAACCGCCCGGACTGGACCCTGTCGCGTCAGCGCCAGTGGGGCGTGCCGATGGCGTTCTTCGTCCACAAGGAAACCGGCGAGCTGCATCCGCGCACGTCCGAGCTGCTTGAGCAGGTGGCGCAGCGCGTCGAACAAGGCGGCATCGAGGCCTGGCAGGCGCTCGATCCCCGTGAGCTTCTGGGCGACGAAGCCGACCAGTACGAAAAGAACCGCGATACGCTCGACGTGTGGTTCGACTCGGGCAGCACGCACGCCACGGTGCTGGGCGGCAAGGACGGCGAATTCGCCGGCTCGCACGGCGCCGAACTCGGCTGGCCCGCCGACCTCTACCTGGAAGGCTCGGACCAGCATCGCGGCTGGTTCCATTCGTCGCTGCTCACCGGCTGCATGCTCTATGGCCAGCCGCCCTACAAGGCCCTGTTGACGCACGGCTTCGTCGTGGACGGGCAGGGCCGCAAGATGAGCAAGTCGGTCGGCAACGTGATTGCCCCGCAGAAGGTGTCCGATTCCCTGGGCGCCGAAATCCTGCGCCTGTGGGTCGCGTCCACCGACTATTCCGGCGAGCTCTCCATCTCGGACGAGATTCTCAAGCGCGTCGTGGAAGGTTATCGCCGCATCCGCAACACGCTGCGCTTCCTGCTGGCCAACCTGGCCGACTTCGACGCCGTGTCGCAATCGGTGCCCTACGGCGAGCTCTTCGAGATCGACCGCTACGCGCTCGCCATGACGGCGCAGATGCAGGCGGAAGTCCAGGCGAACTACGAGCGCTACGATTTCCATCCGGCCGTCTCGCGCCTGCAGACCTTCTGCTCCGAAGACCTGGGCGCGTTCTATCTGGACATCCTGAAGGACCGCCTGTACACGTCGGCGCCGGACAGCCGCGCGCGCCGCTCCGCGCAGACGGCCCTGCTTGATGTGACTCAGACGCTGCTCAAGCTGATGGCGCCCATCCTGTCGTTCACGGCCGAAGAGGCCTGGAAGGAACTGGCGGCCTCGGCCCTGAAGAACCAGGCCGATGCGGCCCGCACGACGATCTTCACCGAGGTCTATCACGTGCTGCCGCCGTTTGCCGACGCCGAGACGCTGACCGCCAAGTGGGCGCGCCTTCGCGCCATCCGCGCCGAGGTCCAGCGCAAGCTGGAAGAAGTGCGCACGGCGGGCGACATCGGTTCGTCGCTGCAAGCCGAGGTCGACCTGTACGCCAACGGCGAAGACCAGCAATTGCTGGCCAGCCTGGGCGACGACCTGCGTTTCGTGCTGATCGTCTCGCGCGCCACCGTGCACGCTGGCGAAGGAGAAACCCGCATCGAGGTCACGCCGTCGGCTCACAAGAAGTGCGAACGCTGCTGGCACTGGCGCCTTGACGTGGGTCAGGACGCCGATCATCCCGAGATCTGCGGCCGCTGCGTGTCCAACCTGTTCGGCTCGGGCGAAGCCCGCGACAAGGCTTGAACATGGCCCGCCCCTCCGTACCCGGGGTGACGGACTCCGCCCCCGCCCGCGCCGCGCCGGCGCGCGTGGGCGGCTGGCTGGCGCTGGCCTTGCTGATCATCGTGCTGGACCAGTTGACCAAGATCTACTTCAACACGGCCTTCCAGTACGGCGAGCGCGTCAACATCCTGCCTTTCTTTGACTTCACGCTGGTGTTCAACCGCGGCGCGGCCTTCAGCTTCCTGGCCTCCGAAGAAGGCTGGCAGCGCTGGCTCTTCACGGGCCTGGGTTGCGTGGCAGCAGTGGTCATCGTCTGGATGTTGCGCCGCACACACGGCCAGCCGCGCTTTTGCCTGGCGCTGACGCTGATCCTGGGCGGCGCCATCGGCAACGTCATCGACCGCGTGGTGTATGGCCACGTGGTGGACTTTCTGCTCTTCTACTGGAACGACTGGCAGTTCCCCGCCTTCAACCTGGCCGACGTTGGCATCACCTGCGGCGCGGTGCTGCTGGTGCTGGACGAACTGCTGCGCGCCCGCAAGCCGCAAGCATGACAAAAGGGGGGCACGTTGCCCCCCTTTCGTTTCCGGCGGTTTTCGTCTGCATTGATGCCCCCTCTAATCCATGACGAACGGCGCGTTGCGGCAATGCAGAATAAAATCCCTTCCAATTCCTCGATTACACGGCGCTGAACCCGCCGCCCTGCCCTCATGCTCGATCTCGCCCGCAAACGCATCGTCCTCGGACTGACCGGGGGCATCGCCTGCTACAAAATCGCCGAGCTGGTGCGGCGCCTGACCGAACAAGGCGCCACGGTAGACGTCGTGATGACCGAAGCGGCCACGCACTTCATCACGCCCGTCACCATGCAGGCGCTGTCGGGCCGCCCCGTGTTTGTGGACGCCTGGGACGCCCGGGTGCCCAACAACATGGCGCACATCGACCTGACGCGCGGCGCGGACGCCGTGCTGATCGCCCCCGCCAGCGCCGACTTCATGGCAAAGGTGGCGCACGGACTGGCCGACGACCTGCTGTCCACGCTGTGTCTGGCGCGTGCCTGTCCGCTGCTGGTGGCGCCAGCCATGAATCGCGAGATGTGGGCCAACCCGGCCACGCAGCGCAACGTTGAAACCCTTCGCGGCGACGGCGTCACGGTGCTGGGACCCGCGGCGGGCGAACAGGCCTGCGGCGAGACCGGCGATGGCCGGATGCTGGAAGCGCATGAGCTCCTGACCGACCTCATTGCCTTCTTTCAGCCCAAGCTGCTTGCCGGCCGCCACGTGCTGCTGACCGCCGGCCCCACGTCCGAACCCGTGGACCCGGTGCGCGTGCTGAGCAACCGGTCATCCGGCAAGACGGGCTACGCCCTGGCGCGTGCCGCGCGCGAAGCCGGCGCCCGCGTCACGCTGATCACTGGCGCGACCTTCCTGCCCATTCCTCGCGGCGTGACTGCCCTGCCCGTCATGACCGCGCGCCAGATGCACGACGCCGTCATGGCCAGCGTGGGCGATGCGGACATCTTCATCGCCGTGGCCGCCGTGGCCGACTGGCGCGTGAAAAACGTCAGCACGCAAAAGCTCAAGAAAACCAGCGAAGGCGGCGGCGCGCCAGTGATGGAATTCGAACCCAATCCGGACATCCTGGCCGAAGTGGCCAAGCTTGAGAACGGCCCGTGGTGCGTCGGCTTTGCCGCCGAAACCGAAAAGCTGGCCGAGCACGCTGAAGCCAAGCGCACGCGCAAGGGCATTCCGCTGCTGGTCGGCAATCTGGCGCACAAGGTGATGGACGCCGACACCACCGAACTGGTGCTGTTCGATGCGCAAGGCGCCCACCCGCTGCCTGCCGGCAACAAGCTGGACGCCGCGCGCCGGCTTATCGCCGAAATCGCGGCGCGCATGCCAGCCTGACCGGGGGGCAATCGGATACCCCGGCTTGCATTAAGACGCGCCGGCTTATCCGGCGCCACGCATCAAAAAAAACGCCAGTCCCGAAAGGGTCTGGCGTTTTGCTTATGACGACTATCGCGACCATGGCGACTGAAGCCGCCACCCGCGCATCACTGCTCCAGGCTGATGTTCGCGGCCTTGACGATGTCCGCCCATTGCTTGCGGTCGTTGTCCAGGAATGCGCTGAACTTCTCGGGCGTCATGCCGGTGACGGGCTCCGAACCCAGGCCAGCCATCTTCTCGACGAGTGCCGGTTGCTTCAGCACGTCCTGCAGCGCAGCGTAATAGGCGGCCAGCACATCCGCGGGCAGACCGGCCGGCGCGAAGACACCTTGCCACGTCGGCATGTCAAAGCCCTTCAAGCCTTGCTCGTCCAGCGTCGGCACGTTGGGCAACTGAGCAGCGCGCTTGATCGAGGCGACGGCAATCGCCTTGACCTTGCCTTGCGAAGCCAGCGGCGCGGCGGTCGAGATGTTGTCCATCGTCATGGCGATGTGGCCGCCGAGCAGGTCGGTGATGACCGGCGCGGCGCCGCGGTAGGCGGCGTGCGGCACTTTCACGCCCAGCTTGTACAGCATGGTCTCGGCGATCAGGTGGTTCGAGATGCCCACGCCCGCGGTGCCGTAAGTGGCCGTCGGCGTCTTCTGGAAGTATTCCTTCAGTTCGGCCAGGTTATTGGCGGGCACGTCCTTGTTGACGATGACCACATTGGGCTGCACGGCAGCCAGCGTGATGGGCGTGAAGTCGGTGGGCTTGTAGTTCGTGCCCTTGGGGTTCAGGACATGGGTGATGGCCATGGAACCGGCGGCGGCGATGCCGATGGTGTAGCCGTCGGCGGGCGCCTGGCTCAGGCGGTACGCCATGATGTTGCCGCCGGCGCCGGCCAGGTTCTCGACCACGACGGGTTGGCCCAGGCGTGCAGACAAGGGCTCGGCCAGCAGACGGGCCAGCGTGTCGGCCGAACCACCCGGCGCGAAGCCCACGAGCAGACGCACGGGCTTGGCGGGCTTCCAGGCATCGGCGGCATGGGCCGAGGCCGCCGAGAGCGCGGCAACGGCGAACAGTGCGCCAGCGGCGCGGTGCAGGGTACGGCTGATCATGAAAAAAACTCCCAACAGTTGATTGACGAAGTCGGCTTCGTCTCCTCTCGCCGCTCGCCCGGATCGGCCGCGCGAGTCCGTGCGGCCAGAGCTTCGGGATTGCGTCCGGCGGCGTTATTCCAGTATTTGTGCCAGAGCCTGGGCCACCAGGCGGTTGGACAGCAGCACGGGGCGCCCCGACGCCTGCGCGACGGCATCGCGCATGCGCTGCGCGTAGCCCATGCAGTGCATGACGATCAGGTCGCAGGACGCCAGTTCGCGCCCGGCCGCCTCGAAGTTGCGGGCGGCCTGCTGCGCGTCGGCCTCGTAGGGCGTGGCGTGCACGACCTGCGTTTCGCATTCCAGCGGCACGGCCATGTGAAAAGCGTCGACCTGGGCCTCAAGCGGAACGACCAGCCCGACCTTGCGGCAGTGCTGCGCAAGACCCGCGACAAGGTGGTCCACGACCTGCTGCGGCTCCACCACCAGCGTGCGCATGGGCGCGATGGCAGTGCCGGTGCACAGCGGCACCAGCACGTCGTACCCCTGCCCGTCGGCCTCTCGCATCACGTGCGCCAGCCGGGCCTCGGCGGCCGCGGCGTCCAGTTCAATCTGGGAACCGTCGCGCAGGCGCGTGGCAAAGCGGTATTCGCGCGGCCGCGGCGCCAGCGCGGCCAGCCCCGCAGCGTCCAGGCCGTCCAGCGCGCCGAACTCGTCGATGCGCACGTGGGCGCCCAGCACGGGCGCCATCTCGGGCACGACGTCGCTGCGCGGAGATTGACCGATCGTGAAGAACGCGACGCGGCGCGGTGTGCGGGCGCTCATTGCGCGGCTCCGTCTTCGCGGCCCACGGTCTGCAAGTGCGCCATCGAGCCATAGCGGGCCTGCAGCGCAGCCCACTCGGCGTCGTCGAAGAAAGTCATGGCGCGCTGGCCGTACAACTTGGCGATCTCGATGCAGAAGCGCATGGCGACATCCGCGTCCACGGCGTTGGTGACGCCCGTGGCGCAACCGGGCACGGTGGTCTGCGCGGTCAACGCCACGCCGACGACCGGCGCGTCCGTGACGATAGCCGGCTGCATCAGCGAATTGACGTGCCACAGGCCGTTTTCGTAGGGCGTGATGTCCTGGGTGGTCAACGGCAGCGTGACCGGCAGCTCTCCGCTGACCCAGCCCATGACGTCGAGCATGGTTTCGGGGATGCGCAGCAGGTAGCCCTGCTTGGCCACCGGGGTCAGCGCCACGCCGCGCTTGTTGACCAGGCGGTTGCCGCGCGTGGTGTCGACCGAGAGGATCGCGTCCATGCGCGGATCCACTTCGTGCGACATCATCTCGCGCATGGGGAACGGCGAGCGCATCATCGGCACCGGATGATGCGGCCGCGTGCCCGCGCGCGGACAGATGTGCGTGCGGATGCGGACAGTGCCGGGCAGTACGTCGCCTTGCCGCGCCATCGCCATCAGCTTGAGCGCGGCGGCGATCGCGACGACAGCGCCATCGCTATCGGACACCAAGCCCGTTACCGCGGGGCGCGCGCCGATGCCGCCCAAGCGGCCCACAATGCCCAATTGCGGGGCCGAGGCATCCGCGCCGGGAATCACGATGGACAGGAAGTCGGTGGCAAGACCGTCACGCTCCAGGTGCGTGACCTGCACTTCGCAATGGCCGGCGTCGCGCAGCACCTGCGCCACGGACTCGCCCGTAACGTGCGCGGACGACAGCAATTCGATGACGTCGATAACCTGCTTCATGCCGGGATTTCCACGGGGCCGGGACGGAACATGCGCGGTTCCTCGCGTCCCAGGAAGAGCGGCGCATCGTGCGGACCGACCAGCGCGATCTTGTGGCCACGCACGCGCAGACCGGCGCCTTCGGGCAGGCCGAGCACCGGCATGGCCGGATTCAGCGTGCAGAACTCGGCCAGGCGTTGGGCGCGCGTTTCACCGCGATGGCCCGGCGGGTGCGCGTTGGTGTAGTGCGGATTGATCTGGAAAGACAGCAGGCCCAGCGCATCAAAGCCTTGCGGGTCCGTGATGGGCATGTCGTTCGTCGTGCAGATGGTGGGACACGTCAGGTTGGAGCCCGCGCTCCAGCCCAGGTAGGCCGCACCCGCGCGCACACGCCGCGTCACGACCTCGAGCAAGCCTTGGCGGCGCAGTTGGCCCAGTAGATTGAACGTGTTGCCGCCGCCGACGATGATGACCGACGCGGCCTCCAGCGCGGCAACGGGATCCTCGGCCGTGTGCAGGCCCTGGATGGCGAGCCCCGTGTCGGCCAGCGCGGACGAGACCAGCGCCGTGTAGTCGTCCCAGTTGCGCGTGACCCCGGCGTACGGCACGAACACGGCCGGCGCGCCTTGCGGCAGGGATTCAATCAGTTCGCGGATGTCCGGCATGGCGTGCACCAGGTAGCCGGCGTCGCTGCTGGAATTGCTGAGGAGCAGAAGGTTCATGGAGGTCAGAGTCCGAAGGGGTAAGGGTTCTGGGCGTGGCGCATTGCGGCCGGCGCCGTGAGTTCAGGCGGTCAGTTCAGCCAGTAGGGATCGTTCAACTCGCGGCCCAGCGCGCCCACCTGCTGCAGGACCGATTCGCGCAGCACGGCCACGCGCGCCGCGTCGGCCTGGAAGGAGACGAACGACAGGCATAGCCCGCGCAGCTCGCCGGTGGCCGGGTCGCGCACGGCGGCCGCCACGGCGCCGATGCCGGGCATGGCCTGGTCGATGGCGACCCCGCAATGGTCGGCGCGCGTCTGCGCCACCAGGCGCGCCAGGTCGCCCACGGTGGCCGGGCAGTCGCGCCCTTCGACGGGCAGCGGCTGGGCGGGGTCGGCGCCATACAGCGCCTCAAATTCAGCATCGGTCAGGCGCGACAGCAGCGCGCGCCCCATCGCGGTGCCGGACGCGGCGCGGCGCGAGCCGGGTGGCGACAGCACCTGCACGGGGTGCGAACCATTCAAGCGCTGCAGCACGACGGTTTCACGCTGGTTGAGCGTGGAGAGATAGGCGGTCAACCCGCTGTCATCGGACAAGCGGGCCAGCACGCCGCGGCAGGCTTCGTCCAGCGGCGTGGCGGCCATGCCGGCGCGCACCGCCTGCGCCAGCAGCGCGCCGGGGCGGTAGCGGCGCGTGGCCGCGTCCTGGTCGAGCAGGCCGTAGTGTTGCATCTGGTTCAACAGGCGCGACGCCGTGCTTTTGGGCATGGACAGCCGCGCCGCGACTTCCGTGAAGCTCAATTCGGCCGCGCCTTCCGCGTAGAGCGAGAGCACGCGCTGCGCGCCGTCAAGAATACTCATGCTTGTTCCATAAAACGGAAACTAAGTTCCTTATTAGAGAACAAGAATAATGCAAGCGATGGAAACAGGTCAATACGGACCCGGAAAGTGAAAGGCCCCCGCATTCGCGGAGGCCTTCAAAGTGCGGACGAGTATCCGGCGGGTCGGATTACTTCGTAGCCAACTCGGACCATTGCGCCAACGGCAAGGGCGGGTGCGCATCCAGGATGCGGCCGAGCACCAGCTTCATTTCATCCCAGCCGCCGCGGTTGGTGGGCCAGACCGAAGGTGTAATGGCGTTCCATGCGCCGTCCGGCGCACGCTCGGCCATTTTGAAGCGGAACGTGTAATGTCCTGCCATGCCCATGCGCAGATCCGACACCACCAGCGCATCGTCGATGACGTCGTAGCGCAGCCAATCGTCCGTGAACCAGCGCAAGCGCTCATGCAGCGGCACCCCGGCCAGGACGCGGCCCGCCTCCAGGTTGAGCGGCAGCCGCACCCATTCCGGCGGATGGCGATCAAAGATGCTGCTGACCGATTCGTAATAGTTGCCATCGCCACTCTTGGCGATCACGCGCCACACCAGCGTGTTGAACGGCATGGGGATGGCCCGCACCTGCGTAACCTCAATGCCCTGCGCCTGCATCACCTCGTGCACGCGCTGCTCGGCCGCCATCCTGCCTGCCAGCCCGAAGCCCAGATAAGCGGTACTGAACACCAGCGCCCCCACCAGCACGCGCCGCGCGGAGCGGGTCATGCCGGCGATGATCGCAAACACGACGCCAATGAGCAGCGGCACGGTGTACACCGGGTCAATGATGAAGACGGACGACCAGCTCTCCGGCGTCAGCGCCAGCGGCCAGAACAATTGGGTGCCGTATACCGTGAAGGCATCCAGAATGGGATGCGTGATCAGCACCAGCCATATCGTCAGAAAGAGCCGCCGCCCGCTATACGGGGCGTTGGGCCAGTACTTGCGTATCAGCCACGCCAGCAATATCGCCAGGCCCGTCAGCACGAACACGGAATGTGAAAAGCCCCGGTGATACGTCATGAGCGATACCGGATCCGGATAGCGCATCAGGACGTCCAGATCCGGCAGGGTGGCCAGCGCCGCGCCATAGACAAGGGCGCGCCTGCCCTGCACGCGCCCCAGCAAGGCGCCCTGGATGCCGGCGCCCAGCACCGCTTGTGTAACTGAATCCATGTTTCTCCAACGTCGAGCGTTCCACCAAAAGGCCTACCCGCGATACGACCGGCCTCGCAGGCGTTAACATACCCGATTGCGTTCAGCTAATTTTCAACTTTGCATTCATGGATGAATACATCACTCAGATCGGCCAATTCATCGAGGCCAACCAGGCGTGGGCCGGACCGATCACATTCCTCCTCACGATGGGCGAGTCCATGGTGCTCCTGGGACTGTTCATTCCCGCCACCGCGCTGCTGCTGCTCACGGGCGGCCTCATCGGCTCCGGCACGCTCGCGCCCTGGGGCGTGATCGCCTGGGGCATCGCGGGCGCCATCGTGGGCGACGCGCTGTCGTATTACCTGGGACGCTGGGCGGGCCCGAGCGTACTGCGGCGCTGGCCGCTCAAGCAGCAGCGCACCGGCGTGGCCCGGGCGCGGCTGTTCTTTTACCGCTACGGGTTTGCGTCCGTGCTGATCGGCCGGTTCCTGGGCCCCATCCGCTCCACGATTCCGACCGTGGCCGGCGTGATGGGCATGGCGCACAGCCGCTTCCAGATCGCCAACGTGCTGTCGGCCATGCTCTGGATGCCGCTGATGCTGGCGCCGGGCTACATCACCGCACGCAGCCTGGGCACAGCGGAAAACGCCCAGCAGATCGCCATGATGATCGGCGCGGGGCTGTCGGTTTTGCTAGGATGCGGGCTTCTCCTCGCCATGGTGCGCAAGCGCCGCCAACCGGTGCGCGTGCGGCGAGGCAATTGATCCGGAGAGCGTCATGGCCATCGATGCCGAGCCCAAGAACGGCGATTTCGCGCGCTATATCGAAGAGTTGACCAGCGCCGGCGGCACCTCGCCCGGCCGCATCGCAAGCCGTCGCGACGCCCGCAGGCAATCGTCCCCGGTGACCGTGCCAACGCCCGTGGCCGCGTCGCCCTCTTCCACCCCGGGTTCGCTGTCGGAAGCCCCGTGGGGCAATACGGCTTCGTCCGCCCCGCGGTCGCGCTCTGCGTCCCAAGCGCCTTTGGCGACGGCGCCGGGCCAACCCGACGAAGCCAACATCACCCTCGCCCGGCAGGCGGGACGGCGCAAGCTCGGCGTCGTGCTGACCGTGGCCGGCATCTTGGCGGGCTGGGCCGCCGCCAACATCGCCTTCCGTGCGCTGCACAGCCCCCAGTTCGAACTGGATGAGCTGATGCCCGCCCTATTCCTGGCGTTCTTTGCCTTCATGCTGTTCAAGGCAGCCCGCGGCGCCCGCAATCCCCGCAAGACGCCCCTGAACAAGTTGCCGCCGCTGACGCCGTCCTCGTATCGCAAGGACGGCGCCTGACGCGCGTGCACGTGGCCGACGGGCGTTGGTGCTAACATTTCCGGCCATTGAATCAGCCCCATCCCCGGAGTGAAAGTGAACAACGTAGTCGGATTGAACCAGGCCCAGGCGGCCACGATGCTGAAGCTGCAAGGCCACCTGAACAGCATGATCAATCCGGACTGGGTCAACGGCGGCGCCCGCTTCCTGCGCGCCGCCTTCGTCGAGTCGGCCGAAGCCCTGGAACACTACGGCTGGAAGTGGTGGAAGAAGCAAACCATCGACCTGCCCCAGGTCCAGATGGAACTGGTCGACATCCTGCACTTTTACCTGTCGCACACGATCGTTCAATCGGCGGGCGACGTCGAGGCCGCCGCGCGCGCGCTGGTCGCTGACCTGGCCTCGCCCGCCACCGTCACGCTGGACGGCAAGACCCATGACCTCGCCGCCCTGAACGTGCCGGAATTGCTTGAGCTGATCGGCGGCCTGGCAGTTTGCGGCCGTGCCAGCTTCAAGGTCCTGGAGCAGACCATGACCGCGTGCGACATGACGTGGAACGACGCCTACACGCAGTACGTGTCCAAGAACGTGCTGAACATCTTCCGCCAGCAGCACGGCTACAAGGAAGGCACGTACATCAAGATCTGGAACGGCGAGGAAGACAACGTCGTGCTCGCGCGCCTGCTGTCGCAGCAGGATCCGGCCAGCGCGGACTTTGCAGAGATCCTGCATCGCGAACTGGAAGCCGCATACGCGCGGCTGTAAGCCCCCGGATGCCCAAAAAAACGCCGCAATCGCGGCGTTTTTTATGGACGGCAACCCGCCAGCGCTAGCGCTGGCCGAAGCGCGTCTCGCCGAACAACGCCTTCAACTCGCGCGGTTGCGACCGCCAGTATTGCTTTGGCGCGCTGACCTGGCCGCCCAGCTGGGCGGCTGCGTGCCACGGCCAGCGCGGGTCGTAAAGCATGCCGCGCGCCAGCGCGACCATGTCGGCCTGGCCCTGCGCAATGATGTCCTCGGCTTGCTGGGCCTCGGTGATCAGGCCCACCGTGATGGTAGGCATGCCGATCCGGCGCTTGATTTCCTGGGCGAAGGGAACCTGATAGTTCGGCCCGACCGGGATCTTCTGCTGCGGCGACACCCCGCCGCTCGAGACGTCGATGAACTCACAGCCGCGCGCCTTCAGCGCTTCGGCGAAGGTCAACGTCTGTTCCAGGTCCCAGCCGCCCTCGACCCAGTCGGTCGCGGACACGCGCACACCCAGCGCCACCGATTGCGGCACGATCTCACGCAGGGCCTGGAAGACTTCCAGCGGAAAGCGCATGCGGTTCTCCAGCGATCCGCCGTAGGCGTCGTCGCGCTGATTCGACAGCGGCGACAGGAACTGGTGCAGCAGATAGCCATGCGCGGCATGCACTTCGATGGCGTCAAAGCCCAGGCGTAGCGCGCGCCGCGCGCTGTCGACGAACGCCTGGCGGATGCGCTCAAGGCCCGCCGCGTCCAGCGCATGCGGCGCGGGCTCGTGTGCGTTGTGCGGCAAGGCGGACGGCGCCCATCCCTGCCAGCCGCCGGCGCTTTCGGGCACCAACTGGCCGCCGTTCCAAGGCGCGTCGCTGGAAGCCTTGCGGCCGGCATGGCCCAGCTGGATGCCCAGCTTGATGGGCGAGTAACGGCGCACGGCGGCAACCACCTTGCCCAGTGCGGCTTCCGTCTCGTCGGACCACAGGCCCAGGTCTCCGGGAGAGATGCGGCCGTCGGCCTCGACGGCGGTGGCTTCGGTAAAAAGCAGCGCGGCGCCCGACAGCGCCAGGTGCCCCAGGTGAATCATGTGCCAGTCCGTGGCGCAGCCCGCTTCGGCGGAGTATTCGCACATGGGTGCGATGACGATGCGGTTGGCTAAGGCGACATTGCCGATTGACGTGGGGCTGAACAGATGGCTCATGCGGGCAGGCTCCGGGTGCGTTGGACGACACAGCATAGCGCCCGGCCGGGCAAACGCCGTCAATCCCAACGCCCCCGGCAGGGTTACCGCATCGCCTACTGCCCTTCGATCACCGAATCCAGGAACTGGCGCGTGCGCGCCTCCTTGGGTTGGCTGAACAGCACGGACGACTCGGCATCTTCGACGATGTTGCCCTGGTCGAAGAACAGCGTGCGGTCCGAGCTGCGTTCGGCGAACTTCATCTGGTGCGTGACGATGATCATCGTCATGCTGCGGCGGGCGGACAGGTCGCGCAGGATCTGCAGGATTCCGCCGACCAGCTCCGGGTCGAGCGCGGACGTGACTTCATCGAACAGCATCACCTGCGGACACATCGCCAGCGCGCGCGCGATGCCCACCCGCTGCTTCTGCCCGCCCGATAGCTGGGCGGGATAAACGTCGAGCTTGTCGCCCAAGCCCACCATTTCCAGATACTCGACGGCGCGATCGCGCGCCTGGTCGCGCGGCATGCCCAGCACGTGCAGCGGCGCCTCCATGGCGTTGCCCAGCGCCGTCATGTGCGGGAACAGGTTGAAGTGCTGGAAGACCATGCCGATCTTGCCGCGCACCTGGCGCAGGTGCGCCGAGTTGACGCCGGCAGGCCGACCCTGCGCGTCGGTCCACATCGGCTCGCCATCGATCTCGATGTCGCCGCTGGTGGGCGGGTCCAGCGTCATCAGCACGCGCAGCAACGTGGACTTGCCCGAACCCGACGGGCCGATGACAGCCACGGTCTGCCCCGCCGGTATCTCGAGATTGATGCCTCGCAGGACTTCCACGTCTCCAAAACGCTTGTGCAGATTCTTGATGCTCACGCTGGCGCTCATCGCTTTCCTCCATATCGTTGCAGGCGGGCCTCCAGGCCGCGCACGCCCCAGGCCGCGACCAGGCTCAGCGCCAGGAACAGCAGGCCCACCAGGGTCAGGGGTTCGGTGTACCGGAACGTCGCGGATCCGATCATCTTGCTTTGCTGCAGCAGCTCGACCACGGTGATGGCCGACAGCAGCGGCGTGTCCTTGAACATCGCCACCAGGTAGTTGCCCAGCGCGGGCACCACCGGCGGGATCGCCTGCGGCAGCACCACGCCCACCGCCGTGCGCCAGCGCGACATGTTCAGGGCCGTGGCCGCTTCCCACTGGCCGCGTGGCACGGCCTCGATGCCGGCACGGTAAACCTCGGCGCAATAGGTGGCGTAGTGCAGGCCCAGCGCCACGATGCCCGTCATGAGCGGCGACATCTGCGCGCCGGTCAGCGGCAAGACATAGAACAGGAAGTACATCTGCACCAGCAGCGGCGTGCTGCGCACGAACTCGATGAAAAACGCCGTGGGCATCGACACGATGCGCAGCCGCGACCGCCGCAGCATGGCGAGCACCAGCCCCAACGTCACCGCCACCAGCATGCCGAGCACGGTGGCCTGGATCGTGATGACGAGCGCCGACCCCAGCGTGGGCAGGATTTCCAGGGCGAAAGACCAGTCAAATATCGGTGTCATCGGACTCGGACCCTCCGCTCAAGCAGACGCACGCCCGCGGTGATCAAAAGGGCCACGGCAAAGTACATCAGCAGCATCAGCGTGAAGATCTCGGTCGTGCGCAGGGTTTCGCTGCGCAGCAGCTGGCCGCGGAACGTCAGGTCGGTGATGGTGATCAGCGACACCAGGGCCGTGTTCTTCAGAAGCTCGATCAGCAGGTTGCCCGCGGGCGGCAGCATGGCCGGCACGGCTTGCGGCAGCACGATGCGCTGCATGATCTGACGGCGCGTGAGGTTCAACGCCACGCCGGCTTCACGCTGCCCGGGCGGCACGGCCCGGATGGCGCCGCGCACCACTTCCGCCCCATAGGCGCCCGCATTCAGCGCCAGCACCACGATGCCGACCAGCATGGCCGGCAGCTGCACGCCAAAGAGCGGCAGCACGAAGTAGAACCAGAAGAGCTGCACCAGAGCCGACGTGCCGCGAAAGACCTCGACATAGATCGACGCCGCCCAACGCACGGGCCGCAGGGACGACAGGCGGCCCAGCCCCGACAGCAGCGCAAGCGGCACCGCCAGGACCACGGCGCCCGCCATGATCTGCAGCGTGACGACCAGCCCCTCGAGCAGGGGCGGCACAAGCTGCGCGATATGTTCAGACATCAACTGCATCGGCGCCCCTTACTGTCCGCTGCAGAGCTTGTCCGCGGTCACCCCTTGGGGCAGTTCGTCGGCCGTAAAGCCGAACGGCTCGACGAGCTTCTTGTGTTCGTCGGTGCCGATGAACTTGGCGAGCTCGGCGTTGAAGGCATCCGCGAAGGCCTTGTCGTCCGTGCGGAAGGCATAAGCGCCGTACCCGCGCACACCCTTGCCGTCGATGACCGGGTCCGTGAACGGCTCGGCCTTCTGCAGCCCGCTGCCCGCCTGCGTCTTGCCCATCAGATCGTTGATGGTGAGCGCGGTCGCGGCATAGGCATCCGCGCGGCCGGCCTGCACCCCGGACAGCGCGCTGACCGCATCCGGAAACACGACCACCTGCCCTGCCGGGATGTTGACCTTCTGCGCGTAATCGCCCTCGATGGCGCCCACCACCACGCCAAGCTTGGCGTCGGGGTTCTTGGCCACGTCTTCGTAACTGTGCAGGTTCTTGGGATTGCCGTCCTTGACGAGGAACGCCTCGCCCACGCCATAGGTGGGGTTGGAGAAAGCCACCTGCTGGCAGCGCTCGGGCGTGATGTACATGCCCGCCGCAATGATGTCGAAGCGCTTGGCCGCAAGCCCCGGGATGAGCGAACCGAATTCGGTCAGGACCCCTTCCACCTCGTTGATGCCCATGCGCTTGAGCACCACGCGGGCGATTTCCACCGACTCGCCGGTGACCTTGGCCTCTTTGCTGTCCATATAGGCAAATGGCGCCTCGTTGGCGTAGCCGATACGGATTTTTCCAGCCGACTTGGCCGCTTCCAGCGTGCTGGCGCTGCTGGCTGGCGCATCGCCTGCTGCCGCGGTCTTGTCGCCGCCCGAGTCCGAACACGCCGCAAGAACGCCCAGGCCAAGGGCCAACAGCAGTCGTCTGGATTGGATGAGGGTCATGAATCTTTCTCCCGAATTTATTTCTAGGTACATGGCTTCACTAAAAATAATACGCTAAGAAATGATTTCGACACGAATGATATAGACGTGAAAAAGCAGGCCTAAGCCTGCTTTTGACGTTCGATGCCCTATGACGCGTTAGAACACGTTACGAACGGTAGAGAGATATGGCACCGTTTATTGGGCGTAGGAAAAGCGCCCGTTCTTGACCGTTCCCATCACCCGGGCGCGCTCATCGAATCCCTGGTGGTTTTCCTTCGTGATGTTCAAGACGCCATTCGGAACGACCAGGTCACGGGTGTTTTCCAGCGCGTCGCGCAGCGCCAGGCGGAACTCGGGCGTGCCGGGCTTGGCGCCCGTCTTGAGGGCCCGGGACACCGCCGAATCCAGCAGCATCCAGGCGCCGTAGGCGTCCCCGGCGAACTGGGTCAGCGTATTGGGGCCGTATTGCTTTTCGTACTTGTCCGCAAAGGCCACCGCCACCTTTTTGACCGGGTTGGAATCGGGCAGCTCGCGCGCCACCACGCCCGGGCCGGTGGGGAACAGGGTCCCCTCCACGTCCTTGCCGCCGACCTGCAGGAATTCAAGCGTGCCGATGCCGTGCGTCTGGTAGACGGCGCCGGTGTAGCCGCGTTCGAGCAGCGTCTTCTGGGGCAGCGCGGCCGGCGTGCCGGAGCCGGCGATCAGCACTGCGTCCGGCTTGGCGGCAATGACCTTGAGCACCTGGCCGACCACCGACGCGTCGGTGCGCTGGAAGCGTTCTTGCGCGACGAGTTTCAGATCGGAACCGGCCGCGGCCGTGAACTCCTTCAGCCAGCTGTCGCCATAGGAATCGGCAAAGCCGATGAAGGCCACGTTCTTCAGGCCCTTCTTCTTCATGTCTTCGACCAGCACCGTGGCCATCAGCGAGTCGTTCTGCGGCATCTTGAAGGCCCAGGTGCGCTTGGGATCCGACTGCGGCTCGACGATGACGCTGGACGCGGCCAGCGCGATCATCGGCGTCTTGGTTTCGGCCAGCACGTCCAGGGCGGCCAGCGCGGAAGCCGTGATGTTGGGGCCGACGATGGCGTCCACCTTGTCCTCGGACGTCAGCTTGCGCATGTTCTTGACCGCCCGGCTGACGTCCGTGCCATCGTCCAGCACCACGTAACGCGCGGGTTCGCCCCCCAGCGTATTGGGCCACAGGCGGATCGCGTTGTTGGTCTGGATGCCGATGGCGGCGGCGGGGCCCGTGGTGGACACGTCCACGCCGATCACGATTTCGGCTTGGGCGGACAAGGCGGGAACGGCCAGCGCGACGGCGCAGGCGTAGCGGGCAAGGATGCAAGGCATGACTACGGCTCTTGGATAGGAGTGAAGGAGATGCCGCTATTTTGCCTGATGCGCCAGCGGCGCTTATTGACGTGGCCAACCCTTGTCGCGAGGTGAGTGTCCCGCCAGGCCATCGTTACATCGGCTTGCCGTTGCGTACCGCCGTTTTACGCAATGGGCGGGGTGGCGGGCCGTATCATCGACGGTGCCGCCTGAGGCAAGGCGCGCCGCCCCCGCGGCGGCGCCTCTCCCCACCCCGGACGCGCCGCACGCGGCTGCGTTCCCACACAGGAGTCACGTATGAAGAAAACCGCAACCGCCGCCTGGTCGGGCGATCTGAAGACTGGCAAAGGCACGATTTCCACGCAGAGCGGCGCGCTCAAGAGCCAACCCTACGGCTTTAACACCCGCTTCGGCGACACGCCGGGCACCAACCCCGAAGAACTGTTGGGCGCGGCGCACGCCGGGTGCTTCACCATGGCGCTGTCCAACATCCTGGGCGAAGCGGGCATGGTCGCGCAAAGCCTGGACACCAAGGCCGAAGTCACGCTGGACAAGGTCGATGACGGCTTTTCCATCACCGCCGTGCACCTGACCGTGGAGGCCGTCATTCCCGGCGCTTCCGCCCAGGCGTTCGAGGAAGCCGCCCGCAAGGCCGAAAAGGGCTGCCCGGTTTCCAGGGTGCTGAACGCCAAGATCTCGATGGACGCCAAGCTGAAGTCCTGACCGGCGCGAAGATAATCCGGCTCCGGACGGGGCCGGATCATTGGCTCGCCCTATCCCGGACGTGGCCAAAATCAATTTGACGCTGCAGGTGCGCTCCTGAAAAATGAGAACCATTCTCAGGAGCAGCACATGACCGGATTCATCTACGCAATATCAGGCGGCAATGCCGCCTTGGCGCAGGACGCGCGGGTATCCGCGAACCTGCGCCGCATGGTCGGGTCGGGCATCCTGGTCGCCGTCGGCTACATCGACCCGGGCAACTGGGCGACCGACATCGCCGGCGGCAGCGGCTTTGGTTACGGCCTGCTGATGGTCGTCATCACGTCGGCCTTTCTGGCGCTGGGTTTTCAGGTGCTGGTGTCGCGTCTGGCGCTTGCCACCGGTCAGGATCTGGCCACTCTCACCGCCCGCCACCTTTCCCCGCGTTTGGCCAAGGCAGCCTGGCTGGCCGGCGAGGCCGCCATTCTGGCGACCGCGTTGGCCGAACTGATCGGCGGCGCGATCGCGCTGCGGCTGCTGTTCGGACTGCCGCTCATCGCGGGCGTCGCCGTGACGGGGATCGGCACTTTTGTCGTGCTGGCCATGACGCGCGGCAGTGCCGACCGGCATGAACGCGTGATCGCCCTGCTGTTGTCCGTGGTCGCGCTGTCTTTCGTCTTCCTGCTGTTCAAGGCCAATCCCGCCTGGACGGAAGTGGCGCAGGGCGTTACCGAGACCAGCCGCGCGCTGCGCGATCCGCAGGGCTTTTTGATCGCGCTGGGGATTCTGGGCGCGACACTCATGCCGCACAACCTCTATCTGCATTCGGGTTCGCTTGCGCAGCGGGCGCGGGACCTGCCGCCGCAGGCGCTGGGCATGGCGATGCGCGTGGCGCGCAACGACACGATCGTGTCGCTGGGCGTGGCCATGCTCATCAACTCGGCCATCATGATCGTGGCGGCCGCCTCGCTGTCGGGATCCGGCATGACGGTGTCCAGTCTGGACGATGCGCATGCGGTGATCGGCCACACGCTGGGCATCGGGGCGGCAGTCGTGTTTGCCGTGGCGCTGTACGCCGCGGGCCAAAGCTCCACCATCACGGGCGTGTTGGCCGGACGCATCCTGTCCAAGGGATTCCAGGTCGGCAGCAACTGGTCCGACCGCCGCCGCGCATTGATGACGCGCTTGGTGGCGGGCGCTGCCGCCGTCGGCCTGCTGGCGTTCACGGGCGGCAACGATCCGGACGGGTTGCTGGTGCTGAGCCAGGTCATCCTGAGCCTTGCCCTGCCCTTCGCCCTGGGTCCGCTGGTGGTGCTGGCCTGCCGCAAGAGCCTGATGGGCCGCTACGTGCTGAAAGGCGCGTGGGCCTGGGCCGCCATCGGCGCCACCGTGGGCATCATCGTGCTGGACGCCTATCTGCTGCTGGATATCGTGGCCTGAGTGGGGCCGGCGGCAGACAAAAAAAACGCCAGCGATCAAAGCTGGCGTTTTTTCTGGGGGGGTGCTTCAGTGGTACGCGGACACGACCGGGTGTTGACGGCGGCCGGCGTCCATATTGTGCAGGACCTCGCCGACAGCGCCGCCCAGTGCAGCCATGCGCAGCTTCAGGCGCAACCAGCGCGAGCGTGCGGTGGGACCGGACAGGGTTTCCGCCTTGATGGCCTCGCGGATCAGGGACCGCTCCAGCGCATCCGACATACGGGCATTTTTCAACGCGGTATCGCTCATGATTCTCTCCTTGAGAAAGCGCGATGTGGAACAACGTGAATCCATCTTAGATCCGCGTATGCTGCGTTGCAATAAAAACCATAAACATTTTTTTCGGCGTTGCGCAATGGGTACAAACACCACCACATCGGTGCATGCCGCACACGGTTACGCACCGAGTTTGTGCGGCGCCCTAGGCCGTTCGGCCGGGCAGGTGCGCCTGAATCAGCTTGTCGGCCATCGAAGCCACCCGCCCGGCGGGCCCACCCGCCCCAAAAAGCTGGCTGGATACGAACGCGCCTTCGATCAATAGCAGCAGTCCATCGGCCAGGGCTTCGGGATCTTCCGCGCCCATCCCGGCGGCCATGGCGTTCAGCCGGCGGCGCAATTCGCGTTTGTGTTCAACGGCCACGGCGCGGGCCGGATGATGGGGTTCGGGGTATTCGACCGCGGCGTTCGTCAGCCCGCATCCCCGGTAGCCGTTCTGCACCGCACGTCCGGCCATGCCTGTCAGGTAGTCGAGCAATTGGGCGCGCGGATCTCCCGGATGGGCGGCGCACGCGGCGTCAAAGCGCGCCCAGAATTCGGCGTCGTAATCGCGCAGGTAGGCAGCCGCCAATTCGTCCTTCGAGGAAAAACTGCGGTACAGGCTGGGTTTCGTCACCCCGGCCTGGCTGACGATGGCGTCCACGCCCACGGCGCGGATGCCATCGCGGTAGAACATCTCGCGCGCGGTCTTACGGATACGGTCGGCCGCCAGCAGCGGCTTGGATGGGGTGGCGCCTGGTGCGGCGGACGCGGGGGAACTCTTGCTGGCCATACGAGGCTCCTTTTCTGCGAAACAGCGCGAGCGGCCATCTGCGAAAACAGGGTCGCCAAAATTCGCTTGACGATGTTACTGACCGGTACGTACTATCCGCAAACCTTAATACGTACCGGTCAGTAACATGAGTATAGCCCAGCCTCCATTTCCCTTCCGCCGCGCCGGTCAGAAGTACGCGTTCGTGGTGGTTGCCGTGATTTTCCTGTCGCTGCTGGTCGCGGCTGGCTTGCGATCTTCGCCGAGTGTGCTGCTGGTGCCGCTGGAAGAAACATTCGGATGGAGCCGAAGTTCGATCTCGTTTGCCGCCGCGCTGGGCATTTTTCTGTACGGACTGGTCGGCCCCTTTGCAGCGGCCGCGATGGAGCGCTTCGGGCTGCGGCGCGTGCTGATCACGGCGCTGATCCTGATGTCGGCCTCCAGCGCCGTCAGCGCCTACATGACAGAACCCTGGCATCTGATCATGACCTGGGGCGTGTTCTCGGGCATCAGTTCGGGCGCCGTGGCGATCGTGATGGGCGCGACCGTGGTCAACCGCTGGTTCGTCAAGCACCGCGGACTGATGATGGGCCTTCTGACCGCCAGCGCCGCCACTGGCACGCTCGTGTTCCTGCCGGTGCTGGCCGCGCTGGCCTCGTCGGGCGACTGGACGCGCGTGGTCTGGACGGTAGCCGGCGCCGCGGCCGCGCTAGTGCCGCTGGCCTGGTGGCTGGTGCCCGACCGCCCGTCAAGCGTGGGTCTCGTGCCCTTTGGCAGCGATCCGCACGCGATGCCCGCCCCCGCCGCGCCGCGCACCGGCATGGTGGCCGCCACCTTCGGCACGCTGGCGCGCGCGGCACGCACGCGCACGTTCTGGTACTTGTTCGCCACCTTTTTCGTGTGCGGGTTCACGACCAATGGCCTGGTGGGCACGCACCTGATCGCACTTTGCGGCGACCACGGCATGCCGGAAGTGCAGGCGGCCGGCTTGCTGGCCATGATGGGCATCTTCGATCTGCTTGGGACTACGGCCTCCGGATGGCTGACCGACCGCTACGACCCGCGCAAGCTGCTCTTCGTGTACTACGCGCTGCGCGGCCTGTCGCTGATGTACCTGCCCTATTCCGATTTCTCGTTCTACAGCCTGTCGATCTTCGCGATCTTTTTTGGTCTGGACTGGATCGCCACGGTCCCGCCCACGCTGCGCTTGACGACGGAAGCCTTCGGCGAACGCGACGCCTCGATCGTCTTCGGATGGATCGTGGCGGGCCACCAAATGGGCGCGGCAAGCGCCGCCTGGATGGCGGGCGCCCTGCGCGAAGCCCAGGGCAGCTACCTGATGGCTTTCGTGATCTCGGGCGCGACCGGCATCATCGCCGCCGTGCTGGCGCTCATGATCGGCAGAAAGCGCGTGGTGGCGCAACCTGCCTGAACTCGCGCGCCCGCTTGCAGGCGGGCGCCTGCTTGCGGACGGGCCGCCCTGCCCTCAGGCCGCGCCGCCGGTGCGCCCGCGCAGGTTGTAGGCCTTCTTGCCGCCCACGTGTTTGCGGATGAGGGCTTCGGCGCGTTCGCCCTCGCGCGCCATCAACGCCTGCACGAAGGCCTCGTGGTCGGCCACCGCCGTCGTCCATTCGTCCAGGTCGAAATTGGACTTGTACCGCAGCGCCTGCACCTGCAGGTTCAGCCGGTCGTAGGAGTGTGACAACGCCGGGTTGTGCGCGGCGCGATTGATCGCGATGTGCGTGCCCATGCTGGCCGCGAAGTACGCGCGGATATCCCGTTTTTCATAGTTTTCAAGCATCTGCGCATGCAGCTGCGCGATCTGCGCCAGCTCCGCGTCGGACGCGCGCTCGGCGGCGCTGCGCACCGCCAGCCCTTCCAGCACCGACAGCACGTCGAAGATGTTCTCGATGTCCTCGGCGGACAGCTCGATCACCATCGCGCCGCGCTTGGGCTGCAGCGTCACCAGGCCATCCGAGGCCAGCATCCGGTACGCCTCGCGCAGCGGCGTGCGGGAAATCTTCAGTTGATCGCACAGATCCCGTTCGTTCAGCCACGTGCCGGGCTTGAGCGTCCCATCGATGATGAGCTGGCGCAGCCGTTCCGCCACGACGGCCGGCAGCGTGGGATGGTGAATGGCCAAATCGGGGACGGACACATCGGCAATCAAGGGTTCAGGGTTAGCCATGGGTTGTTCATGCTCGCAACATCGACTATTTTTGTATCTGGTATACCAAACACCAACGGCATACCAACCTGACCCAATCATAGAGCAAGCAGCCCCTGGGCAGGACTCATCCACCAAAGGAGACCCTATGAACAAGCATGCTCGCGCCTGGACCGGCGTATTGCTGCTGGCCGCCGGCCTCGCGGCGGCCAGCCCCGCCGTGGCGCAGGATCCGGTCAAGTGGCCGGAACGTCCCATCCGGCTGGTCGTCGGCTTCGTGCCCGGCGGCGGCACCGACGTGTCGGCCCGCATCCTTTCGGCACGCCTGTCCACCCTGTTGGGCCAGCAGGTCGTGGTCGAGAACAAGCCGGGGGCTTCCGGCCTGATTGCGGCCGACTATGTGGTCAAGGCGGATCCGGACGGCTACACGCTGCTGCTGGCCAATATGCAGTCCACCGTGGCTGCGCCTTACGTCGTGCAGTCCAACATCGATCCCAACAAGGATTTCACGGCGGTGCGGTACATCGGGTCGGTGCCGAACGTGCTGGTCGTCAATCCCGCCAAGCACGCGTACGCCACGGTGCAGAACCTGGTGGACGACGCCCGCGCCAAGCCCAAGCAACTCTTGTACGCGTCGTCCGGCATGGGCAGCCCGCAACATCTGAGCGCCGCGCGCTTCTCGCAGATTGCCGGGGTGCAGATGGAGCACGTGCCGTACAAGGGCAGCGGCCAGGCCATGACCGACCTGCTGGGCGGCAGCGTGGACCTGAACTTCGACACGCTGCCGGGCGCGATTAACCAGATCCAGGCCGGCAAGCTGCGGCCGCTGGCCGTGACCAGTCCGCAGCGCAGCAAGCGGCTGCCCGATGTGCCGACGCTGGCGGAATCCGGCATCAAGGGCCTGGACGTCGTGCAGTGGTACGCGGTCCTTGCTCCGGCCAAGCTGCCCCACCCGATCATGGAAAAGCTCGACCGGGCGCTTGCCCAGACGCTGGCCGACCCCGAGGTCGCCGCCAAGCTCGCCGACCAGGGCATGGACCTGGGCGGCGGTCCGCAATCCCCCGCCGCCTTCGCCTCGTACGTGCGGGACGAATGGAACAAGTACGGCAAGCTCACCGCAAGCCTGGGCCTGACGAAGCAGTAAGCCCCGCAGCAAGCCCCAACAACGGGCACGACTCACCTGGCGGGGGACGTTCCCCCCGCGCATGCAAAAGGAAACCCATGACCGCTACTTCCACCCCGGGCTCCTCGCCCATCCTGCTGCACCGCGACGGCGACATCGCAACCGTGGTGCTGAACCGGCCGGAAAAGCTCAACGCCTTCACCATCGACGGCTGGCGCTTGCTGGGCGACACCTTTCTCGAACTGGACCGTGACGACGGCGTGCGCTGCGTGCTGCTGCGCGGCGCGGGCGAGAAGGCATTTTCGCCGGGCAACGATATCGGAGAGTTCGAGACCGCCCGCAGCAACAAGCGGCAGGCCGTGGAGTACGGCGCCGTCATGCGCCGCACGATCGAGGCGATCGGCGGGTGCCGCCACCCCGTGGTGGCGCAGATCCATGGCATCTGCGTGGGCGGCGGGCTGGAGATCGCCAGCCTGGCCGACGTGCGCATCTGCGGCGAAAGCTCGCGGTTCGGCGTGCCCATCAAGAACCTGGGGCTGGTGATGTCTTATTCGGAACTGGCCCCGCTGGTTCGGCTTGTCGGCCCCACCGTGGCGCTGCAGGTGCTGCTCGAAGGCAACATCTTCGACGCCGCCGAGGCCTTGCGACTGGGCGTGGTCTCGCGCGTGGTGGCCGATGACCAGGTGGCGGCCGACGCCCAGGCAACGGCCCGCCGGATCGCGGACGGCGCGCCGCTGGTGGCCCGCTGGCACAAGAAGTTCGTGCGCAACCTGGCGCAGGGCAAGGCGCTGACCGATGCCGACCGCGACGAAGCTTTCGACTGCTTCGACACCGAGGATTTCCGCGCCGGCTACCGCGCCTTCCTGGCCAAGGCCAAACCGCAATTCAGCGGCCGCTGAACGAACGATCGAGGAACACGCATGCACAACGACAACCGCGGCTCCGGCCGCCCGCCCTTCCCCGCTTCCGATGCCCCCGCCGCCGGCGCGCTGGCCGGCATGCGCGTCATCGAACTGTCGCAGATCATGGCCGGCCCCACCTGCGGCATGATGCTCGCGGACCTGGGCGCCGATGTCATCAAGGTCGAGAAGATCGACGGCGGCGACGATTCGCGCCAATACCGCGATCCGCAGATCAACGGCATCTCCGCGCCTTTCCTGATGCTCAACCGCAACAAGCGCGCCATTGCGCTGGACCTGAAGCATCCCGACGGCAAGAAGGTGCTCTTGCGCATGATCCGCGACGCCGACGTGGTGACCGAGAACTTCCGCAAGGGCACGATGGAGAAACTGGGCCTGGGCTACGACACGCTGCGCAAGGAGAACCCGGGTCTCATCTATTGCGCGGTCTCGGGCTATGGCACGACGGGCCCCTACGCCGACAAGGGCGGATTCGATCTTGTGGCGCAAGGCTTCTCGGGGTTGATGGCCATCACCGGTGAACCCGGCGGGCCGCCGCTGCGCACCGGCAACTCGGTGGCCGACATCAATGCCGGCCTACTCGCGGCATTCGGCGTGCTGGCGGCCTACCAGCACAAGCAACGCACCGGCGAAGGCCAGATCGTGGAAACCTCGCTGCTGGAGGCCAGCCTGCAGCAGCTCTACTGGCATGCCGCCATCTACTTCGGCAGCGGCGTCTCGCCAGGTCCCACGGGGTCGGCGCACGTGCTGAGCGCGCCCTATCAGGCGTTTCCCACGCGCACCGACTGGATCATCATCGGCGGCGCCAACGAAAAGAACTGGCAGCGCATCGCGCAGGCGCTGGGCAAGCCCGAATGGGCCGACGATCCGCGCTTTGCGCGCAATCGCGACCGCATGCAGAACCGCGACGCGCTGGTGGAGGAGATTTCCGCCATCCTGAAAACCCGGGACGCGCAGGAATGGCTGGACATCTTCGATGCGGCCGGCGTGCCCGCCGGTCCGGTGCACTCGATCGCGCAGGCCTTGTCGCACCCGCAGACGCTGGCCCGTGAAATGGTGGTTGAACAGGAGCACCCCGTGGCGGGTAAGGTCCGCACGGTGGGCATGCCCGTGAAACTGTCCGCCACGCCTGCCCGGTACCATCGCGCCGCGCCGCGGCTGGGCGAGGATTCCATCGCGATCCTGGGCGAGTTCGGCTATGACAGGCAGGAGATCGACGCGCTGATCGACGCCGGTGTGGTCGCGGCCGTGGACCGCGAGCCGGTGCAGGCTTGATGCCAGAAGAACGCAAGGCGGGAGACCGCCTTGCGTGGGGTCTTGCTTACTCCACTTCGCCCAGGTACGCCGCGCGCACCTTGGGATCATGCAGCATGTCGCGCGCGGGTCCCGACAGGGTGATCTCGCCCGACTCCATCACGTAGCCGCGATGGCTGTTCTCCAGGGCCAGGCGCGCATTCTGCTCGATGAGCAGAATCGTCACGCCTTCGCTGGCGATGGTGCGCACGACTTCAAATACCTTTTCCACCATCAGCGGCGCAAGCCCCATCGACGGCTCGTCCAGCAGCAGCAGCTTGGGGCGCGCGATCATCGCGCGACCCATCGCCACCATCTGCTGCTCGCCGCCCGACAACGTGCCGGCGGCCTGCTTGCGGCGTTCGGCCAGGCGCGGGAACAGCGTGAATACGCGGTCCGTGTCCTGGCGGATCTGGGCGGCGTCGCGGCGGATGTAGCCGCCCATCGCCAGGTTTTCCTCGATGGTGAGCTGCCCGAAGATGCCGCGGCCCTCGGGCACCATGACCAGGCCCTTGCGGACCAGTTCGTGCGACTTCTGGCCGCCGATGGATTGGCCGGCATAGACGACCTCGCCGCCGGCCAGCGGCACCAGGCCGCAGATGGCGCGCAGCGTCGTGCTCTTGCCCGCGCCGTTGGCGCCGATCAGGCAGACCAGTTCACCGTCGTCCACGCGCAGATCGATGCCGCGCACCGCGCGAATGCCGCCGTAGGACACTTGCAGGCCCCGCAGCTCGAGCAGGGGTTGGGATGCCGTCATGTTGCCTGGCCCTCGTTGTGGATGAGCGGATCCTGCGCAGCCCCGGCGCCCAGATACGCTTCAATGACCTTGGGGTCGCGCTGCACCTGGGCAGGCTTGCCCATCGCCAGCACTTTCCCGTATTCCAGCACCAGCACGCGATCGCACAGGCCCATGACGAGCTTCATGTCGTGTTCGATCAGCAGCACGGTGACCCCGTCCGCGCGGATCTTTTCGACGAGCTTGCGCAGCACGACCGTTTCCGAGGCGTTCATGCCCGCGGCGGGTTCGTCCAGCGCCAGCAGCTTCGGATCCGTCGCGAGCGCGCGGGCGATCTCCAGGCGCCGCTGGTCGCCGTAAGGCAGAGACCGCGCGACGTCGTTGGCGCGATGGCCGATGCCCACGTAGTCCAGTAGTTCCTGGGCACGGGCCTCGATGGCGGCTTCTTCGGCACGGGTCGCGCGGGTGCGCAGCACCGCGCCCAGCACGCCAGCCCGGGTGCGCATGTGACGGCCGATCATCACGTTCTCGATCGCGCTCAGGTTCGCGAAGAGGCGGATGTTCTGGAAGGTGCGCGCCAGGCCCGCATACGCGACCTCGTGCGGCTTCTTGCCCGACATGGATTCGCCGTTGAACGTGCAGGTGCCTTCCTCGGGGATGTAGAGGCCGGTCAGCACGTTGAACAGCGTCGTCTTGCCCGCGCCGTTCGGGCCGATCAGGCCGTAGATCTCGCCTTGTTCGATGTCGAAACTGACGCCCGACAGGGCCTGCAGCCCGCCGAAGCGCTTGCCCAGTCCCTGGGCTTGCAGCAGTTTGCTCATGCCGCGCCTCCTTGCGTCTTGGTGGCAAGTTCGCGCTTGCGCACTGCCGACGGCCACAGGCCGGCCGGACGGAACAGCATCACGCACACCATCGCCAAGCCGAACAGCAGCATGCGGATGCCTTCCGGATCCAGCACCACGGCCCCGAACAGCATGTGCTGGACGGGTTCCACGACGGCGCGCAGGAATTCCGGCAACGCGGCCAGGATCAGCGCACCCAGGATGACGCCCGGAATGTGGCCCATGCCGCCGAGCACCACCATGCACAGGATCGAAATGGACTCCATGAGCGAGAAGCTCTCGGGGCTGACGAAGCCCTGCATCGATGCGAAGAGCGCACCCGCGACGCCGCCGAACGATGCGCCCATCGCAAAGGCCAGCAGCTTGATGTTGCGGGTGTTGATGCCCATCGCCTTGGCGGCGATTTCGTCTTCGCGGATGGCTTCCCACGCGCGGCCGATGCGCGAGTTCTGCAGGCGCACGCACACCACGACGATGATCAGCGTCAGCGCGAGCAGCAGGTAGTAGTACTTTTCCGGCCCGGTGAACCGGATGCCCATCAGGTTCTGCGTTCGGCCAAACACGAACTCGCCCACCTTGAAGGTGTCGATGCGGTTGATGCCTTGCGGCCCGTTGGTGATGTTGATCGGCGCGTTCAGGTTGTTCAGGAAGATGCGGATGATCTCGCCAAAGCCCAGCGTCACGATGGCCAGGTAGTCCCCTCGCAACTTCAATGTCGGCGCGCCCAGCAGCACCCCGAACAGGCACGCGACCGCCAGCGCGATCGGCAGGATCGCCCAGAACGGCAGGTGCAGCCCGAAATGCGGCGAGGCAAGCAGCGCCCACGTGTAGGCCCCCACCGCGTAGAACGCGATATAGCCCAG
Source organism: Achromobacter mucicolens (assembly GCF_902859725.1). Lineage (GTDB taxonomy): Bacteria > Pseudomonadota > Gammaproteobacteria > Burkholderiales > Burkholderiaceae_B > Achromobacter > Achromobacter mucicolens. The sequence goes on from NZ_CADIJP010000004.1 coordinate 259,990, forward strand.
GTCCAAGAGACCCGCGAAGCCCACCACGATGTTCAGGCCCAGCGACAGCATCACGTACAGCAGCGCGAAGTTCAGGATGCGGACCCAGCTCTGGCCGGCCATACCGATGACGAACGGCAGCACGGCCAGGACGACGCCGATCAGGGCGATGCCGATCAGGTTGCGGGTGGAGAACCCGCTTTTCTTCAGATGGGCGTTCATGCGCGATCCCCCACCCGTTCACCCAGGAGACCCGAGGGACGGAAGATCAGCACCAGCACCAGCACGAAGAACGCAAACACGTCCTGATAATGGCTGCCCAAAAAGCCGCCGGTCAGGTCGCCGATGTAGCCGGCGCCCAGCGACTCGATGATGCCCAGCAGCAAGCCGCCTGCCATGGCGCCGACCAGGTTGCCGATCCCGCCCAGCACGGCGGCGGTGAACGCCTTCAGGCCCAGCATGAAGCCCATCGTGTATTGCGACACGCCGTAATACGTGGCGACCATCATGCCGGCCACGGCAGCAAGCGCCGACCCGATCAGGAAGGCTGCCGAAATCACCGTATTGATGTTCACGCCCATCAGGCCCGCGACCTCGCGGTTCTGCGCCGTGGCACGCATCGCGGTGCCCAGCCGGGTCTTGTGCACGACGGCAAGCAAGCCGCCCATGATGAGCGCCGCGATCACCACGATGGCGATCTGCAGCGTGCTCATGCGCGCGCCGGCGAACTCGAACACCTGCGGCGACAGCACTTGCGGGAAGTTCAGGTAGTTGCGGCCCCAGCCCATCATCGCCACGTTCTGCAGGATGATGGACACGCCGATGGCCGTGATGAGAGCCGCGAGGCGCGGCGCGCGGCGCAGCGGCCGGTAGGCCACGCGTTCGGCCGTCCAGCCCACCGCCATGCACAGCGGCACCGAGACCAGCAGGCCCACGCCGAGGACCACGAAGGCCGAGACGCCGGGATCGCCGCCCACAAGCGAAATGGCGATCGTGGTGGCCGCCATCGCGCCGATCATGACGACGTCGCCATGCGCGAAGTTGATCAGCCCGATGATGCCGTACACCATGGTGTAGCCAAGGGCGACCAGGGCGTACACACTGCCGAGCGTGACGCCGTTAATCAGTTGTTGAATGAAGATATCCATAGGGGCCGCTGAATAAGCCTGGAAGAATCGCGCGGGGCGGCCAGGGCGCAAAGAGGCCTGGCCGCGCGTCGCGCGCCGCAGCGCCGGACGGCGCGTGCGGAAAAAAAAGCGGGCGGATCACGGCGCGTGGCCAGCGCCGCCCTGGTTTCAAGCCGGCTTAGTTGGCCTGGCTGACCATCGTTTCAACCATCTCCCACTTGCCGTTCTTGACTTCGTAGATGGTGACCGAGATTTCCTTCAGATCGCCCTTGTCGTCGTAGGAAATGTGCTCGCTCGTCGCGCCCTTGCGGTTCAGCTTGGCCAGCTTGGGCAGATACTTTTCGGGTTCGGCGGAACCGGCCTGTTCGATGGCCGAGATCATGTTCCAGGCGCCGTCGTAGGCGTACGGCGCGTACACGCCGGGGGCCTTCTTGAAGCGGGCCTGGTAACGCTGCTCGAAGTCCTTGCCCGCGGCCATCTTGTCCAGCGGCACGCCAGCCAGCGAGGCGTAGGTGCCGTCGGCGGCGTCGCCCGCCAGCTTGATGAACGTGTCGCTGCGCGTCATTTCGCCGGACACCAGCGGCGCCTTCAGACCCAGCGTGGCGAGCTGGCGCTTCATGGGGCCGGACTGCGCGTCCAGGCCGCCGTAGAAGATGGCGTCAGGCGCGGAGCCCTTGATGTTGGTCAGGATGGCCGTGAAGTCGTTGGCCTTGTCGGTGGTGTACTCGCGGCGCACAACCTGGCCGCCGGCGGCCTTGACGGCCTTCTCGACCTCGTCGGCCAGACCCTGGCCGTAGGCGGTGCGGTCGTCGATGATCGCGACCTTCTTGGCCTTCAGGTTTTGCACGATGAACTTGCCGACCGCGGCGCCCTGCTGGGTGTCGCTGGTCATCATGCGGAACGTGGTTTCGTAGCCCTGCTTGGTGTATTCGGGCGAGGTCGCCATGGCGATCTGCGGCAGGCCGGCCTCATGGTAGACGCGCGATGCCGGGATGGTGGTGCCCGAGTTGAAATGCCCCAGGATGCCCACGACGTCCTGGTCGACGAGCTGCTGGGCCACCTGCACGCCCACGCGCGGGTCAGCCTGGTCATCGCGCGAAACCAGCACGAACTTGGCCGTCTCGCCGTCGACCTTGATGCCCTTCTTGTTGGCTTCTTCGAGCGCCAGGTTCAGACCGTTCTGCATGTCCTCGCCGTAGTGCGATTGCGGACCGGTCAGCGGAGCGGCAAAGCCGAACTTGATGTCGGCGGCCTGCGCGGCGGCGGTCATGCCAGCGGCGGCGATGCTGGCGGCGAGGAGCTTCAAAGTGGTGCGCAACTTCATGGGGAATCCTCCGAGGTATCGGACTATGGCCTTGTTATACCTGAGCTTTTAGCCAGGCTTTTGGTTTTTTACTACCGCGGGCCCAGTGATCTCCGGGTCCCGCGCATGCATTTTCTGCAGAGTCTGAATGCCGGATTGCGGCAACCAGACCAGAGGTGCGACCGGATTTTCGTTCCAGTGCAACCTAGCCCGATATTGGAGATAACCCTTGGATGCCCAAGGGTTACCCCTGGTGACGTTTAACCGATCGTCATGAGGCTGGCGTTGCCGCCCGCCGCCGCCGTGTTGACGCTGACGGAACGCTCGGTCAAAAGGCGCTCCGGCACGTAGCTGGCGCCCGCGGCGAGGGCGTCGGACGTCAGGCCGTGCACCGCCAGAATGGCGCCCGGACGCCGCGCGATGCGCTGATTCAGCGCCTTGAGCGCATCGCCATCGCCTTCGAACAGCACAGCCTGGTAGTCGGCGTCGTCGACGTCGGTATCGGCCAGAATGCCCGCCTGGCCCTGCTGTTCGGCGTCCAGCGTCGCCAGCAGCGCCTGCGCGGCCGGCGTGTCGGCAAACCAGGCGTGGTTGCCGGTCAGACGCGCCACGGACCACTGCGCACGCGCACCCGCCTCGGTGGCGGCCACGCAGTACACGGCGCCGCGAGGCTCGACCATGTAGGTGTTGGTCTCGCCGGTCGGGCCCGGCAAGGCGATGCGCTGCGGCAGCGGCGCCGCGGCGTCCAGCGCCGGCGGCAGGCCTGCGGGGCGCGTGCCGAGCAGGCGGTACATGTACAGCGGACCGCCCGCCTTCGGGCCCGTGCCCGACAGGGCTTCACCGCCGAACGGCTGCACGCCCACCACGGCGCCCACGATGTTGCGGTTGACGTAGACGTTGCCGGCGTGAACCTGGCCCGTCACGTGCGCGATGGTTTCATCGATGCGGGTGTGCACGCCGAACGTCAGCCCGTAACCCGTGCCGTTGATCGCATCAAGCAGCGCGTCCAGTTCGTCGCGCTTGTAGCGGACCACGTGCAGGACCGGCCCGAAGACTTCGCGGGTCAGCTCGCTGATGTGATCGATCTCGATGATGGTCGGCGGCACGAAAGTGCCATGGCGGCATTCGCCGTTCAGTTCGACCTGGTCGATGCGATGGCCGGCCGTGCGCATGGCTTCGATGTGACGCTGGATGCCATTGCGCGCCTCGGTGTCGATGACGGGACCGACGTCGACGGACAGGCGGTCGGGGTTGCCGACGGCGAGTTCGCGCATCGCGCCGCGCAGCATGGTCAGCACGTGGTCCGCGTTGTCTTCCTGCACGCACAGCACGCGCAGCGCCGAGCAGCGCTGGCCCGCAGAATCGAACGCGGAACTGAGCACGTCGAACACCACCTGCTCGGACAGGGCCGACGAATCCACCACCATGGCGTTCTGGCCGCCGGTTTCTGCGATGAGGGGGATGGTGTGTCCGTTATCGTCCAGGCGATCGGCCAGCGTGCGGGCAATGATGCGCGCCACGTCGGTGGAGCCGGTGAACATCACGCCGCGCACGCCAGGGTTGGCCACCAGTTGCGCGCCCACGGTCTCGCCGCGGCCCGGCAACAACTGCACGGCGCCGGCGGGCACGCCGGCCGCGCGCAGGATGGCCACGGCTTGCGCGGCGATCAGCGGCGTCTGCTCGGCCGGCTTGGCCAGCACGGTATTGCCCGCCGCGAGCGCTGCCGCCACCTGTCCGGTAAAGATTGCCAACGGGAAATTCCAAGGGCTGATGCACAGCACGGTGCCCAGCGGACGGTGCGTGTCGTTGCTGAATTCCTGCTCGGCCTGATCGGCGTAGTAGCGCAGGAAATCGACGGCCTCGCGCACTTCGGCGATGGCGTTGGGCAGCGACTTGCCGGCTTCGCGCACGATCAGGCCCAACAGGGTCTGCATCTGCTCTTCCAGCAATTGCGCCGCGCGGCGCAGGCATTGGGCGCGCTCGGCCACGGGCGTGGACTGCCAGATCGGCGCGGCGTTGGCGGCCGCGCGCAGGGCGATGTCGGCATCGGCGGAATCGGCCTCGATGACATGGCCCACCACGTCGCGCAGGTTGGCGGGGTTGCGCACCTCGATGGCCTTGGCGGCATCCCAGTGTTCGCCGCCTTCACCCAGCATGGGACCGGCGCGCCACGGCGTGCCGGCGCTGGCCAAGAGCGCCGCCGACAGCGAGCCCAGGCGATGTTCGTTGCTCAGGTCCAGACCCGCCGAATTGGCGCGCGCGCCGTCCTGCGGATTGCCGTAGAGCTCGCGCGGCAGCGGGATCTTCTCGTGCGGCGCGCCCAGGGGCGTGATGCGCGAAGCGGCTTCCACCGGATCGGCGACCAGCGTCTCGACGGCAATGGAATCATCGCCGATCAGGTTCACGAACGACGTGTTGGCGCCGTTCTCCAGCAGGCGGCGCACCAGGTACGCCAGCAGCGTTTCGTGCGTGCCGACCGGTGCGTAGATGCGGCAGGGGCGATTGAGCTTGCCCTGCGCCAGTGGGCCCACGACTTCTTCGTACAGCGGTTCGCCCATGCCGTGCAGGCACTGGAATTCGTACTGGCCGGGGTAGTAGTTCTGGCCGGCAAGCTGGTAGATCGCCGCCAGCGTGTACGCATTGTGCGTGGCGAACTGCGGGTACACGGCTTCGGGCGCGGCCAGCAGCTTGCGGGCGCAGGCAATGTAGGCCACGTCCGTATACAGCTTGCGGGTGTAGACCGGATAGCCTTCCAGGCCATCGACCTGCGCGCGCTTGATTTCGCTATCCCAATAGGCGCCCTTCACCAGACGCACCATCACGCGGTGACGGCTGCGGCGGGCCAGGTCGATCACGTAATCGATGACGAACGGCGCGCGCTTCTGGTAGGCCTGGATGACGAAACCGATGCCGCTCCAGCCTTCGAGTTCAGGCGTGAAGCAAAGCGCTTCCAGCAGATCCAGCGAGATCTCCAGGCGGTCGGCTTCTTCGGCGTCGATGTTCAGGCCGATGTCGTAGCTGCGCGCCAGGATGGTCAGCGCCTTCACGCGCGGCAGCAGCTCGGCCATGACGCGCTCGCGCTGGGCGCGCGAATAACGCGGGTGCAGCGCGGACAGCTTGATGGAGATGCCGGGGCCTTCGTAGATGCCGCGTCCCGCGGCGGCCTTGCCGATGGCGTGAATGGCCTGCTCATACGACGCGTAGTAGCGCTCGGCGTCTTCGGCCGTGGTGGCCGCTTCGCCCAGCATGTCGTACGAATAACGGAAACCGCGCGATTCCATCTTGCGATTGTTGGCCAGCGCCTCGGAGATCGTCTGGCCCGACACGAACTGCTCGCCCATCATGCGCATGGCCATGTTCACGCCTTTGCGCACCAGCGGCTCGCCGCCCTTGCCGATCAGGCGCGTCAGCGCCTTGGACAGCGACTGCTCGCTGCTCACGGCCACCAGCTTGCCGGTGATCATCAGGCCCCACGTGGCGGCGTTGACGAACAGCGACTGCGAGCCGCCCATGTGCGACTTCCAGTCGCCGCGGGCCACCTTGTCGCGAATCAGCGCATCGCGCGTGGCACGGTCAGGAATACGCAGCAGCGCTTCGGCCAGGCACATCAGCGCAACGCCTTCCTGGCTGGACAGCGAGAATTCCTGGATCAGGCCTTCCACCCCGCCGCCGGTGCGCTTGCCGCGCAGCTTCTTGACCAGGCCGGCTGCCATCGCATGCACCTTTTCCAGGTTGGGCACGCGGGCCTGGCCCAGCAGCAGCGGCACGCACTCGGGCTCGGGCCGGCGGTAGGCCGCCGTGATGGCGGCGCGCAACACGGATTGCGGTTGCACGTCCTGGCCGAATTCGTAGAACGGCGGCGTGGGCGCGGAATGGGTGTCGGCCGCGTCGTCCTCGCCAGCGGCGTCCGCGCTCAGGTGCGACATCTCGGCGGGCAGATGGCCGCGCTCGATCTTGTCCAGATAGGAAAGGATCGCCTGCTTGTGCAGCCAGTGAGGCGTGCAGTTGAGCTTGTGGGCGGCGGCTTTCAGGCGGTCGCGGAGTGCGTCATCGACTTTGACGCCGAGGGTCGTGCTGGCCATAAGAGATTGCTTCCTGTCGCATGGCAAAGGTGTAACTGGGCCCGATCGGAACCCAGTAGGGGTAGGACCGTATGCTAGACAGGTTGCAACCGCGTTTGTATTAAGGTTAACCCTAGGTTAAACCCTAGTTAACCGATTGAGATCGCGGAGGTTATCCCGATCTCCGGGGCAGATCATTCCTTGAGCGCGGAACATCCCATCATCTGAACCGAGCCCGATCCCGCGGGCGTCTGGCCGCGGATTGCCGCCGCCATCACACCGGCCAGGCTCACCACCGCGCGCTGCTGCGCGGCGATCAGGCTGGGGATCGCGTCGTCGGGCACGTCTTCGGTGACGACGCTGCGGCACAGAAGGCCCGTGCCCTTGGCATCCACGGGCCGCACGCGCCAGGTGGCGTCCAGCTGCGCCATGCGCCCGGACACCATCTCAAAACGCTGGACGTCGGTCTGAATGCGCCAAATGGGCGCGCCCGGCCCGGGCTTGACCATCTGCACGTCCAGCGCGCCCAGCTCGCGCTTGAGCGCGTCGGACAAGGCATTGCGCAACTCGTCGCCCAGCGGCGAACTCCAGCGCTCGGAATACAGGGCGGAAATGCTGCCGTCGCCGGTGCGGACCATGAGTTGGGGTTGGTCAGCCTGCGTGGCAAGCGTGACGGGCTGCACCTCGATCAGGAACGAGGCGGAGCCGGGCGCCACGCCCGGCGTACCCGCCCGCTCGGGCGTCTGCAGCGTGTAGTAGTGGACGGGCGGTGACGACCCGCAGGCCGCCAGCGCGCCGGACAGCGCCAGCACGGCCAGCGCGGCGCGGCTGCGTCCGCGGGCAAACGGGGTTGCGAGGCAAGAGAGTCGGCTTTTCATGAGCGTCTAGTTCCTGACTGGGCCGGCGCCCGGGATGGGGTCGTCGCCTCTGCCGCGCAGCAGGGCTTCAGGGTTGGATTGCAGGAAGTCGGCCAGCGCCCGCAGCGAACGCGCGGCGCGGCTCAGTTCCTGCATGGCCCGTTCGGCATTGACCGGCAGCGAAGCGTCGGTGGCCAGCAGCGAGTTGATGTTCGCCATCGAGTCCTTGGCCGCCTTGAGCGCCTTCTGCGCTTCGGGCGCCACCTGCTTGTCCAGGCGGTTCATCAGCTTGGACGTGCTGGCCAGCGTGGCGCGCAGGTCCTCGCCGATCTTGTCGAACGGAATCTTCTCGATCTTGGTGACGATGTTGGTGACCTGCTGCTGGAGCTGATCCAGATTGCCGGGCACCGTCGGGATCATCGCCGGTTCCGACATCTGGAACTCAACCGGCTTGGCGTTCGGGACGTTGTCCAGCACCACGTAAAGCTGGCCGGTCAGCAGGTTGGCCGTGCGCAGCTGCGCACGCAGGCCATGCTTGACCATCACCCCCAGCAAGCGGCCGCCGGCCACGTCGCCTTCCTTGATGGCCCGCTCGCGCACCTCTTCGTATACGCGGCCAAGGCGTTCGGGATACAGCGTGGCGTCCACCAGTGAGAAGAAGCGCTTGGTCTCGGGATCGAAGTCCAGCGTGATCTGCGTGACATCGCCCAGCGTGATGCCGTTGAAATCGATCGGCGCCCCAACGGCCAGCCCGCGGATCGACTGGTCAAAGCGCATGCGGATGGCGAAGGCTTCGCCGTCCGGGTTGGCCTTGGCGGCGGCCTCGGTGGCGTACAGGTCGAACTCGGAGTCCGCCTCGGCAGGCGCGTCGCCGTCGCGCGCGGTCTGCACGGTTGCGAAGGCCACGCCACCCACCGCCATCGACACGAGCGACTGGGTGCGCACCTTCAGGCCGTCGGCGTTGACACTGAAGTCCACGCCGCTGGCGTTCCAGAAGCGCGTGCCGTTGGTGACAAACTTGTCATTGGGCGCATCGACGAACACTTCGACGTTCACGGCGCGGCCGTTCTCGTCCAACGCATAACCGATCACGCGGCCCACGTTGATGCGGCGGAAATAGACAGGCGAGCCGATATCCAGCGAGCCCAGGTCCGACGCCTTGAGCATGAAGCGCTTGCCCGCGCGGTCGTGGGTGACGGCGGGCGGGGTTTCCAGGCCTTCGAAAGACAGCTTGGTGGCCCGTTCGGTGCCGTCCTTGCCCTCTTCCGCGTCCACGCCGATATAGGCGCCAGACAGCAGCGTGCCCAGGCCCGATACGCCGCTGACGTCCAGCCGCGGCCGCACCACCCAGAAGTTGGTGCCTTCTCGCGCCAGATCGGAAACGTCCTTGGCCAGCTCGGCCTTCACGACGACCTTGCTGCGGTCCGAATTGAAGCCGATGGATTTGACCGTGCCGATGTTCACGTCCTTGTAGCGAAGCTGGGTCTTGCCCACCTCCAGCCCTTCGGCGGTATTGAACGAAATCGAAATGTCGGGGCCGGCCTGCATCCAGGTCCGCACGACCAGCGACAGGCCCATCAATGCGGCCACTACAGGCACCAGCCAGATCCAGGAGATCCGGCTCTTCTTCTTGCGCGAGATCGCGGGTGACGCGAACTTATCTTCACCGGATCCGGGTGCTTGCTCGGACATCTACTTTTTCCTTGTTCTGAGCGGAAAACAACGGCGTGAGGCCTTTCCTAGCCCGCTTGCTTGCCGGCGGCAGACGCCGGCGCATGCCGGCCCTCCACCGGCGCTGATTCGATTTCGGTCTGACCTTCCAGGTCCCAGCTACGGCGCAGGTCAAAGCTCATGGCCGCCAGCATGGTCAGGATGACGACCACGCCAAACGCGGCGGCGCCCGCGCCAGCGCTGATTTCCATCAGGCCTTTGAAGTCTGCCAGAGCCGCCAGCAATATAACGACAAAAACATCCAGCATGGACCACTGGCCAATGAATTCAACCATCTGATACAACCGCGTACGCGCCCCCAGATTGGTTGTGCTACGCCACTGTTCGGTCAGCAGCAGCAGGATCAGCGCCATCAGCTTGGTCAGCGGCACGGCCACGCTGGCAATGAAGACGATAAGCGCGATGTCCCAGGAACCCATCTGCCACAACTCGACAACGCCGCCCAGGATGGTGTGCGCGCTGTCGCCCAGCAGCGAACTGACGTTCATCACGGGCAGCACGTTCGCCGGGATGTAGAACACCACGGCCGCTAAAAGCAGCGCCCACGTGCGGGCCAGGTGATCGGGCTTGCGGTAATGCACCACGGCGTGGCAACGCACACAGTGATGGTGCGCTTCGGGATCGGCATCGCGCGGCAGCGCCTGCACCTGGCCGCAGACGTGGCAACCGGTCAGGACGACGTCCGGCCCCGCCTCGGGCACATGCACGGGCACCACGTCAACCGATTCGGCATACCGCCACAGCACGTGCGGCGACAGCCTGCCGAGCATCGTGAGCAGCACGGTCAGGATGCCGAACGCGGCCAGGCCTATGCCCGGCGACACCGCGGCCATTCCGGCCAGCTTGACCACCGCGACCAGCACGCCCAGCAGGAACACCGGCACCATGCACCACGGCCGCAGCATGCCCAACAGACGCATCGCGCCGTGGAACCCGGCGGGCTCGCGGTGCTGCGACAGCGGCCCCAGCACCCACAGCAGCACGGTCAGCTGCAGCAGCGGCAGCGCGAACCCGGCCAGGCCGGTCATGATGGAGACCACCCAATGGCCTTGGCGCCAGGTGATGGAAATGGCGTCCAGCAGCGAGGCCTGCTGGACCATGCCTTGCACGGACATCGACGCGACCGGGTAGGCGTTGGCAACCCCGAAGACGATCAGGGCAGTGATGGCGAGCGCCAGCCAATTGGACAAAGTAAGCCCGCTGTAGCGCCAGAGGACGGCGCCGCAGCGGGCACAATTGGCGGTCTCGCCAGGTTCAAGCTGATGTCGGCGATAAATGCTTGCGCAGTGTTCGCATTCGATCAGCGGCTGGCGTTCCGCGGTCATCAGTCGACGAGTTCGACTTCCTGCTTGTCAGGCGCGTCCGACGAAGGGGGCTTGCCGCTATCGTCAAAGTCCAGCGTGACCTTGCCCGACTCGTCCAGATCCACCGTGACCGAACCGCCGTCGACCAGCTTGCCGAACAGCAGCTCGTCGGCCAGCGCGCGCCGGATGGTGTCCTGAATGAGGCGTTGCATGGGACGCGCGCCCATGAGCGGATCGAACCCCTCCTTGGCAAGGTGTTCACGCAGGCGCGTGGTGAATACCGCTTCCACGCGACGCTCGTGCAACTGGTCTTCGAGCTGCATGAGGAACTTGTCCACCACGCGCATGATCACCTCGTGGTTAAGCGAGGCAAAGGGAATGATCGCGTCCAGGCGGTTGCGGAATTCAGGCGTGAACATGCGGCGGATTTCCGCCATTTCGTCGCCCACCATCCGCGAATTCGCAAAACCGATCGACGGACGGTTCAAGGTTTCGGCACCCGCGTTGGTCGTCATGATGAGGATGACGTTGCGGAAGTCCGCCTTGCGGCCGTTGTTGTCGGTCAGCGTGCCGTGGTCCATGACCTGCAGCAGGATGTTGAACACATCCGGGTGCGCCTTTTCGATCTCGTCGAGCAGCAGCACGCAATGCGGCTGTTTGGTGATGGCTTCGGTGAGCAGGCCGCCCTGGTCGAAGCCCACGTACCCCGGCGGCGCGCCGATCAGGCGCGACACCGCGTGACGCTCCATGTACTCGGACATGTCAAAGCGCAGCAGTTCGACGCCCAGCGTGAAGGCCAACTGGCGCGCGACTTCGGTCTTGCCGACCCCGGTGGGGCCGGACAACAGGAAGGCGCCAATCGGCTTTTCCGGCTTGCCCAGGCCCGAGCGGGCCATCTTGATGGCGGCGGACAGCGCGTCAATGGCGCCGTCCTGGCCGAACACCACTGTCTTCAGGTCGCGGTCCAGCGTGGCGAGCTTGCTGCGGTCGTCGTTGGAGACGGACTGCGGCGGAATGCGCGCGATCTTGGAAACGATGTTTTCGATGTCGACCTTGCCGATCACCTTCTTCTGACGCGAACGCGGCAGCAGGCGCTGGGCGGCGCCGGCCTCGTCGATGACGTCGATGGCCTTGTCGGGCAGGTGGCGGTCGTTGATGAAGCGGGCCGACAATTCAGCGGCAGCCGACAGCGCCGCGGCCGAGTAGCGCACGCTATGGTGCTCTTCGAAGCGGCTCTTCAGGCCGCGCAAGATCTGCACGGTCTGCTCGATGCTGGGCTCGGCCACGTCGATCTTCTGGAACCGGCGCGACAGCGCGTGATCCTTTTCGAAGACGCCGCGGTATTCGGTGTAGGTGGTGGCGCCAATGCACTTCAACTGCCCGGACGACAGGGCCGGCTTGAGCAGGTTGGAGGCATCCAGCGTGCCGCCCGATGCGGAACCCGCACCGATCAGCGTGTGAATTTCGTCGATGAACAGAATGGCGTCGGGGTTGCCGCGGATCTGCTTGAGCACGCCCTTCAGACGCTGCTCGAAGTCGCCGCGGTACTTGGTGCCGGCCAGCAGCGCGCCCATGTCCAGCGAATAGACCTGAGCGGCCTGCAGGACTTCGGGCACTTCGCCGCGCGTGATGCGCCAGGCCAGGCCTTCGGCGATGGCGGTCTTGCCAACGCCGGCCTCGCCCACCAGCAACGGGTTGTTCTTGCGGCGGCGGCACAGCACCTGGATGACGCGCTCGACTTCGTGCTCGCGGCCGATCAGGGGATCGATCCGGCCCGCAAGCGCGGCGGCGTTCAGGTCGGTGGCGTACTGATCCAGCGGCGACTGACGCGAATCGCCCTGCTCTTCACCATTGGGCTGTTGCTCTTTCTGCACGGCGGCGGACTCCACCTGCGGCTGTTTGGTAATGCCATGAGACAGGAAATTGACCACGTCCAGACGCGTGACACCCTGCTGTTGCAGGTAGTACACGGCATGCGAGTCTTTTTCGCCAAAAATGGCCACCAGCACGTTCGCGCCCGTGACGGGCTTCTTGCCCGTGCCGCCGGCCGAAACATGCATGATCGCGCGCTGAATGACGCGCTGGAAACCTAGCGTGGGTTGCGTGTCGACTTCGGCGCCGCTGGGGATCACCGGGGTGTTTTCCGAGACGAACTGGCGCAGGTTGCGGCGCAGGTCATCCAGGTTGGCCGCGCACGCGCGCAGGACCTCGACCGCCGAAGCGTTGTCGAGCAAGGCGAGCAGCAGGTGCTCGACGGTAATAAATTCGTGCCGGGCCGAACGGGCCTCGACGAAAGCCATATGCAGGCTGACTTCAAGCTCTTGAGAAATCACGCTTCCTCCGTAACGCATCGAAGCGGGCTAATACACGATTCATATTCTATGCCGATCATGGCGTAACGCCAGCGATTTCAAAAACCACGCTGTCGTGCCGGCCATGTGTATCCATGACGGTTAGCGTATACCGGCCGTCGTGCGCCAGCACCAAATTAAACGGATGACCCGCGGCGCCATGACTTGCGACACGACCATCGAGCATCCACCATACTTCGCCTTCAGCGCCCTGGACGTCGACGTCCAGCGCGACTTGCCGCATGCCGGGCACGGGCCGCAGCACCGAACCGTTGGCCACGCCGCCAAGCCGCAGCGGTCCCTGGGTGGCGTCGGCATAGCCCGCAAACGAGGGCGGCGCCGTTTCATTGAGCATCCAGGCGGCCCGCTGCTCGGGACACGCGCCGGAGGGCTCGCTGCCCAGCCTGTAACCCAGGGGCCAGCATGTCACCACCGCCTGCACCGTTTCGGGCCTGACGCGGACCTGCTGGGCGCCTTCCGGCAACGCCGCCACAATGTCTTGCAGTAGCGGCGCCGCCACATTCGCCCCGAAAAATCCCGGGTTCGGCGTACCGTCGGGTCTGCCGACCCATACGCCGATCGTCCATCTGTCGGTCACTCCGACCGCCCAGGCGTCCCGGAAGCCAAAACTGGTCCCGGTTTTCCAGGCCAGCTGCCGTCCGGGGCTGCCCGACTGGTAGAACGGCCGGTCCGGGTGTCCACCGCCTTCGAGGATGTCCCGGACGATCCAGGCCGCGCCAGGACTCATCATACGGGACTCGACAAGGGGTTGCTCCGCCGTCAGGCGGGGCCGCCCCGAGACGCCGCCCCGGGCCAACGCGCGATAAGCGCCGACCAGTTCTTCCAATGTGGTGCCGCCCCCGCCCAAAATCAAGCTCAGATTCGGCTCCGCCCCCGCGGGCATACGTAACTTCACGCCTCCCGCCAGCATAACCGAGGCAAAACTGACCGGTCCGACCCGGTCCAGCAGGTCCACGGCGGGCACGTTGAGCGACCGCTGCAAGGCCTGTGCCACGCTCACCGGCCCCGCGAACGCCGCCTGGAAATTGCCGGGCGCGTAACCGCCAAACGACATGGGCGCGTCCATCAGCAGGCTTTCCGAGTGGATCAGCCCTTCGTCCAACGCTTGCGCATACAGGAACGGCTTCAGCGTGGAGCCCGGCGAACGCACGCCGCGCACCATGTCCACATGCGAGTAACGGGAATCATCGGAAAAATCTGCTGATCCGGCGTAAGCCTTGACCTCCAGCGAGTCGTTGTCCATGACCAGCACCGCCATCGACACCTTGGGTGGAAGGTTATCGACCCGGTCCAGCAACATTTGTTCCACCGACGCCTGCATGTCGGCATCCAGCGTGGACGTGACGAGTGGCGGCCGTCCGCCCGCGCGGCGCGGGCCGCCCGCCTCGAGCAGCAGGCGCTGCGCGGCCAGGGGCGCCAGCCAGCGCGCCCTGAGCGGCGGCGCAATCACGGTCTCGATCTTGGCGTCGGCCACCTCGGCCGGCGTCCAGCGGCCCAGTTCGGCCATGCGGTCCAGCACCTTGTCGCGCGCGGCCTGCGCGGCGTCAGGATGGCGGTCGGGGCGCAGCCGCGACGGCGCCTGCGGCAAGGCAGTCAGCATGGCGGCTTCGGCCGGCCCCAGGTCGCGGGCGGGCTTGCCCAGCCACAGCCGCGAACCCATTTCGACGCCCTCGACGATGCCGCCCATGGGCGCATGCGTCAGGTACAGGGACAGGATCTCGTCCTTGCTGTAGTGCATTTCCAGCTGCACGGCGCGCCAGGCCTGCCGCAGCTTGGCCGACATCGTGCGCGACGGCTTGCCTGCCAGTTGCGGATCAATCAGCCGCGCCACCTGCATGGTCAGCGTCGATCCTCCCGACACGATGCGGCGGTTGGTTGCCCACTGCCAGCCGGCGCGCGCGAGGGCCACGGGGTTCACCCCCGGATGCCAGTAGAACCAGCGGTCCTCATACGTGAGCAAGGTTTCCAGATAGCGGGGCGAGACCTGGCCGGGCTGGACCGGATAACGCCAGATGCCGTCGCGGCTGGGATAGTTGCGCAGCGGCGTGCCATCGGCCGCGACGACGACCGCCGCCCCGCCCGAGTCGATGGGGGGCAGCGGATACAGGCGGTCCAGCGCGAATAACAACGCGGCCAGCGCTGACAACGCGCTGGCCGCGAAGATGCCGCGCCGCCGCCAGCGGCGGGCGCGCGATGCGCCCGCCCCGGGTGCGGCGGCGGCGTTCAAGGACGCTTGGCGCCGCGATCGCGGATTTCGACCGTGCTCCATTGCTCACCCACGCCGCGGATTTCGGGGCGGTACATATCCTCGGCCACCGTCGACGGCACCGCGTAGCGGCCCGGCGTCACGACGCGCACCAGATAGAACACGTCCACCTTGCCACGGCCCAGCGATACCGCCGCCACATAGCGGTCGTCGCGGAACTCGCGATGCTTGATGTTGGAATCGGACATGGCGTCGGCCACGCGGCGTCCGCCGATCTTCCAGTCCTGCATCTCGGGGCTTTGCGACAGGTTGAGGTTTTCGACCTCGAAGCCCGCCGGCACGCGATCAACCAGCAGCCCATCCGGGATGTTCTGGTTGGCACTGGCCTGGACCCACACCACCAGCATGTCGCCGGTCTGCAGCGTGCCGCCATCCCACGGACGGCCATCCGGGCGGTACCAGCCGCGCTTGAGCTGGATGATGTCGTTGCGCGGCGCGGGGGTCGCGGTCGGGCTGCCCTGGATGTCGTACTCGACAAACAGAGACTGGCTGCCGGTGTTCTGGATCTGCGTGCCCGCCAGATCCGCGGCCGACAGCGAGACCGTCTGGTCGCTCTTGCCGCCGGACAGCGGCTTGCGCTCGCCATTGACGGTCAGCACGGCTTCCCACGGCGTGTTCTTGCTGCCGCCCGCGGCGCGCGCGGCCAACAGAAGCGCCATCTGTTCCTGCGTGGACAGGTACGAACGATTGCCCAGGCGGCTGGAAAGCTGGTTCAGCAGGTTTTCGCTGCGCTCGTGACGCAACTCGTACTGCGAAACCAGCGCATAGGACAGCGCGTAGTCGCGCACGCTGCTGCCGTAATCGCCCATCCATTCGTCGTAGTAGGCGCTGCTGCGGTTGTTGATGTTGATGCCATAGGCGCGCGTCATGGCCAGGTCGAGCGCCTGCTTCATGCGCCCTTCGTCGCCCATCAGCTTGAAGGCGGCAGCCAGTTGCACCAGCGGCAGCGGCGAACGTGCGCGCTCCTGGTAGTTGTCAAAAAGCTGACGCACCGTCGACAGAGGCGCCTTCTTGTCGCGCGCCAGCACGAGCGCGGCCGTGGCCAGGCCGGCGAAGCGGCGATGGTCTTCGCGCAGCACGTTGGCGTCGCTGCTGTCGATGCGGTTGGCCTCGACGTTGCGGCGCAGGTTGGCCGACCACGTGCCGAACGCGCCCGTGCTCTGCTGCACCTGTTCCAGCAGCCAGGTGCGGGAACGGTCCAGCGACGACTCGGGCACGTCGAAACCGCGATCCCGTGCGTCCTGCATGAAGCCCACGGCATAGGCCGTCAGCCACACATCACGCGAGGACGAGCCGCTCCAGAGGTTGTACGAACCCACCGAGTTGCGCATGCCGGACAGGCGGCCAATGGCGCCCGCCACCTTGGCGGCGCGCTCGGCCTGGGTGCGCGGCTTCAGGCCGAACTGCTTGGCCGAATCCTCATCGAGCATCACCCACGGCATGGTCGCGCTGATGGTCTGCTCGGTGCATCCGTACGGATAGTTGAGCAGGTCCTCGACCAGGCGGTTGACGTTGAACGGCGGACGGTTGGACACCGTGAGGCTGACGGTGGTGGAGTCCGGGTAGTAGGACGCGACCCACGATGTCTGCGCCGATTGCGATTCGCCCGGATTCAGGCGCAGACGCCGGACCTGGCGTTCGGGCGCATGCGCCGGCTGCACCTGCAGCACGGACTCGCGCACGATGTGCACCGGCTTGGCGCCGCCCTGCCCGTCCACCGTCAGGCGCATCAGGCCAAGGCCATACGAACCGGTGGTGGTGGCCGTGAAGCGCAGGGTCGTGCGCTGCTTGTCCTTCAGCGTGACGGTGCGCACGCCATCGACGATGGCCAACGGATCCAGGGCTTCGAGCTTGACCGAGATCTTCTGCTCGGCGCCGCTCAGGTTGGTGACGTCCAGCGCAATGGCGGCCTGGTCTCCCGGCGTGATGAAGCGCGGGGTGTTCAGTTCGGCCACGATCGGCGCGGCCACCACCATTTCGGCGTCGGTGCTGCCGTAGTTGTCGGGCGTGAACGCAACGGCCATCAGGCGCAGGGTGCCGTTGAAGTCGGGCAGGTCCAGCGGGATGTCGGCCTCGCCCTGCGCGTTCAGCGCAACGGGCCCCGAGAACAGGTCCACCAGCTTGACCTTCTTGGGCAGGCTCTTGCTGTCGCCGCGCATCGCGGCGTCTCCACCCCACTTCAGCTTGCCCTTCGTGCCATCCATCTTTTCGATGAGCTTGCCGTACATGTCCAGCAACTCGGGCGCGTAGCGGTGCTTGCCGAAGAAGTAATCCAGCGGGTCGGGCGTGGCGTACTGGTTGATGTTGAGGATGCCCACGTCGACCGCGGACAGCGTCACCATCGCCTGCTTGCCCTGCGCGCCGTCGACCTTCACGCGTACGGTCGTCTTCGTCTCCGGCACAACCTTGGGCGCAGCGGTGAGCTTGACGTCCAGCTTGCGGTCGGCGCTGGCGATCGGCAGGAATGCCAGGCCCAGCGCACGGGCCGGCGTGACGCGGTCGCCTTCGCTGCCCGGGCGGAACACCGCGGCCGCCACGTACAGGTCGTGACGCTTCCATTCCTTGTCGACCGGAATCTCGACCTCGGTGCCGGTCGCCTTCACCGCCACCCACTTGGACCACAACATGCGGTCGCCTTCGACGGTGATGAGCGCCTGGCCGTCATGCGGCGGCGTGAGCGTCAGCTTGACGGTGTCGCCCGGCTTGGCCGGCACGCCTTCCAGCTTCATCTGCACGCGGTCGGGACGGTTGCCCATCGCATCGGCGTCCTGCGCATTCCAGCCGGCATAGAAGCGATAGCGCATCGTTTCACCGGTTTCCGGATCCGTTATTTCCAGGCGGTAACGGCCCCACTTGACCGGCACGGTCAGCTGGGTGCGATCCTTCAGCGCAATTTCGCGCGAATCGACCAATTCCTCGGTTTCGGTATAGCCGCTGTTCCAGCCGCGCTGGTCGTCGAAGCGCCAGTAGTATTGGCGCTCTTCGCGGAACAGGCGCATCTGCGCCTGCGCAAGCGGTTCGACCTTGCCCTGCGCGTTGGCGCGGATCACTTCAAAGCCGGCCGGCGCGTTCTCGCGGGCCACGTCGCTGTCGAACTGCGGACGCACGGCGATCAGCTTGTCGGCGGGCCAGACGGTGCGTTCGATGGAGCGCACCACGGGGCGGCCGCCGGATTCCAGCAGGCTGGCCGACACCCGTACCTTCATCGGCGAATGCGTGCCGGAGGCGTTCGGGTTCACGTCCAGTTGCGCGCGGCCCTTGTCGTCCAGCGCGGTTTCCGGCAATTCGCCAAAACTGCGCCGCGTATCGTCGGCCACGTCGCCGAAGATAAAGCCGGGCCATTGCTGGGCCAGCGCGAAGCGGTCACGCTTGACCTGGAAGGTGGCCAACAGGCGGTTGCCCGCCGCAGGCGCGCCGTACAGGTAATCGCCCTGCACATCGACGGTCAGTTCCTCGTCGGGGGACAACACCTCCTGGCCCGAGGTCAGCGCCATCTTCATGCGTTCGGGCAGGAACTCCTCGACCTGGAATTTCCAGGAGGCATCCGGCGCACGCGAGGACGGGTCCACGCGCAACTCCAGCATCCACGTGCCGGTCTGCGCATCCAGCGGCAGATCGATTGCGCGCTCGACGTAGCCGGGCAGGTCCTTCTGCGGCTGCCACAATGCGGTCTGCACCGTGCGGCCGTCGGGACGCTTGATGGTGGCGGTCAGCGGCGACGGCGTCAGCACGCGGCCGTCCAGGTCGCGCGGCAACACCGACACATGGAACGTTTCGCCAGGGCGGTACAGGTTGCGGCCCGCATAGACGAACAGATTGTTGGCGCGCGACGCGTGGCCGCCGGTGTCGAACTCGGACAGGTCCAGCGCCGGTTCGCCCAGCGCCAGCACGGTCATTTCCTTGTCGCGCGAGGCGCGGATCACGCGCGCGTTGGCAAAGCTGCCGTCAAAGCGGACATGGCCCTGCGCATCGGCAGCCGCCTTGGCCAACGGCTTGCCGGCGCCGTCCACCAGCTCGAACACGGCGCCCGAAATCGCCTGGCCGGACTTCAACGACACCGAATACGCTTCGATGCGATCGCTGTAACGGCGCGCGTGCAACCCGATGTCGCTGACGTAGAAATAGGTGACCTGGTACTCGTAACGGAAGCGGCCCGGCTGGCTCATGACCGCGACATAGATGCCCGGCTCCTGCAGTTCCTTGATGCCTTCGACCGGCAGGAACGTGACGTGGCGGCGGTTCGGCTTGTCGTCGGTGATGAAGCGGCCCTGATAGACGCTGGTCGTCAGCGAATTCAGCCGGTCCAGATCCCAGTTGCTGACCGAGCCCTTCAGGCTGCGGTTGCCGGCATAGCGCCAGTCGTTCTCGTCGTAGCCGTTGTCGTCCTCGTCGTCCGAGGCGGCCGGGGTGCGGCCCACGCCCAGCACGGTGTCGAAAAGTTCGGGCACACGTTCGGGCGATACGCGCAGGAACTGCACGTCGACCTCGGGCACGTTGACCGTGGCCACCGGCAGGCCGCCGTTCTGGCCCGCCGGCAGCACGACGCCACGGCTGGCGAAGTAGAACGAAGGCGGCATGGCCTGCGTGCTGACTTCGCAATGGGAGGCCTCGGCCAGCGCGACCTTCTCGCCCGCGCCCGGCAGGCCCGAGCGGACCGTGATGGCGTACGAGCGCTGCGGCTGCACGTAGGGGAAGTACACGACGCGCGGGTTGTCGCCGACGACCCAGTTGCCCTTGACGATCTTGCCCTTGGGCGCGGAATCGCCGGGACGCACGGAGGCCGGCTGCTGGCCCGCCGCGGCGGCCGATTCGCTGTCCTCGTCGGCCTTGCCGGCCGTCGTACCCGTGTCGGTCACCTGAAGGAAGGCGTCCAGATTGCTCTTGGCATCCACTGGCTGCGTGAAGGTCACGGCCAGCGACAAGGCATCGTTGTATTGGCGGGGCTGGCAGTTCAACGCTGCGAAGGGATCCGCGGCGCCCACCGTTGCAGTGGCGGGTAGCGCGGACGCGCCGCCATTCGCCGCCTGCGGGGCGGCGGCAGTGGCCGTCTGCGCCGCCGGAACCGCTGCGGGCGTTGCCGGCTGCTGTCCCTTGCCCATCCACCAGCCCACGCCAAGGGCGCCGGCCAGGACCGCGACCCCGGCTACTGCCAGCCAGGTCTTGTTGAACTTTCCACTCACGGCGAAACCCTCCCCGCCCACTAAAACGCAACGCTCCTTAGCGGCGGAGCTGCCGACCCGCATGCGCCGCGCGCTTCCCGTTACGCGGCAAAACCGTTCATCCCGTCATCCGGGATGCAACCGGCAGCACAACGCCGCCATTGCTGGCGGCGCTGACTTTTTTCGTTTTCAAACCGGTTCCATCACGCACTGCAACGGGTGCTGGCGCGCCCGCGCATATTGACCGACCTGCGCGATGCGCGTGGCCGCGAGGTCGCGCGGGTAAACGCCGCAGACGCCTCGACCTTCGTGATGGACCTGCAGCATGATCCGCGTCGCCTCTTCCTGATTCTTATTGAAGAATTTCTGCAGCACTTTCACGACGAACTCCATCGGGGTGTAGTCGTCATTGAGCAGCAGCACCTGGTACATCGGTGGCGGCGCAGCGCGAGCCGGCGCCTTTTCGACGACCAAGTCATGCTGGGAATCCAAGGTAGAACTCATAGGGCGGGTATTCTATTTAAACTGGGGACGGCAACCACTCAACTTACTGAAAATTACACGCAGAAATACGTAGTATCCATACTTGACTAGGTCAAGAAAAGCGGCGCATTATCCACGCATTCTGGGGTTTTCAATTTACCGAAAATCTGCCAGGAAGCCGGAGGGGGGACAGGGGTCTAGACCGCAATGCCCTTCTGTCAACATACGATTCAATGAGGCAGGCCGCATGTCTGATACGACCGCAACCGCCGTCCAAGGGGACAATCCCAAATCGACGGGCACCGTCAAATGGTTCAACGATGCAAAGGGGTTTGGCTTCATTACGCCCGACGATGGCGGTGAAGATCTGTTCGCCCACTTCTCGTCCATCCAGATGAATGGTTTTAAAACCCTGAAAGAAGGCCAGAAAGTGGCCTTCGAGATTATTCAGGGGCCTAAAGGCAAACAGGCGCTCAATATTACGGCAGCCTGAGTTACCCTTTAAAGCGCAACGGTAAGGTTGCGCCATTATCCAGGCGGGGCTTTCGGGCCCCGCCTTGTTATTTTCTAATTACTCCGCCGGACCATGCTGAAGATTGCCGTTTTGTTTCCCATTGTGCGCTCACTGTTCAAAACAACGTTCACCAAGGCATCGTCAGCGGGCACTTCGGCGGGCCGCAAGGGTTCGGTAATTGCCGCCGCAGCCATCGCGTTCGCAACCGCCGCCCTGCCCCTGCCGGCCAGCGCCCAGCAACAGACCGGTCCGCAACCAAAATTGCCGACCACGCAACTGTCGGCCGGCATCCATATTATCCGCGCGGAAGTCGCAGACACGGACGCCACGCGGCGCGACGGCCTGATGTTCCGCAGGGAACTGCCGGGCAACGACGGCATGCTGTTCGTCTTTGACCGCCCGGACGTGCAGTGCTTCTGGATGCGCAACACGCTGCTGCCCCTGTCGATTGCCTTTATCGCCGACGACGGCACGATCGTCAACATCGAGGACATGGCGCCGCAGACCGAAGATCCCCATTGTGCGAAAAAGCCGGTCCGCTACGCGCTGGAAATGGCCCAAGGATGGTTCGACGCGCACGGCATCTCCGCGGGCAAGAAGCTGGACGGGCTGCCCTGATTCGGCCGGCAACTGTCAGAACCGATACAAGACAAAGGGAGCCCGAGGGCTCCCTTGTCGTTGGGGCGGCGGGTACTGTCCGCCCGAGGTCACTGCGTTACACGCGCTCGACGATCAGCGCGATGCCTTGGCCGACGCCGATGCACATCGTGCACAGGGCATAACGGCCACCGGTGCGATGAAGCTGGTTGATGGCCGTGGTGGCCAGACGCGCGCCGCTGGCGCCCAGCGGATGGCCCAGGGCGATGGCGCCGCCGTTCGGGTTCACGCGCGGGTCGTTGTCGGCGATGCCGAGCTGACGCAGCACAGCCAGGCCTTGCGCCGCAAACGCTTCGTTCAGTTCGATCACGTCCATCTGATCCAGCGTCAGGCCGGTCTGGGCCAGCACCTTTTGCGTGGCGGGCGCCGGGCCGATACCCATGATGCGCGGCGCGACGCCGGCGGTCGCCATGCCGACCACGCGGGCGCGCGGGGTCAGGCCATGACGGGCGGCGGCCTTTTCGTCGGCCAGCAGCAGCGCGGCGGCGCCGTCGTTCACGCCCGACGCGTTGCCGGCGGTGACGCTGCCGCCTTCGCGGACCACACCCTTCAACTTGGCCAGCGACTCCAGCGACGTTTCACGCGGGTGCTCGTCCTTGGACACGACGATGGGATCGCCCTTCTTCTGGGCGATCGACACGGGCACGATCTCGGCGTCGAAGACACCTTCCTTCTGTGCGCGAGCGGTCTTTTCCTGGCTGGCCAACGCGAACAGATCCTGGTCGGCGCGGCTGATGTTGAAGTCGTCGGCGACGTTTTCGGCGGTCTCGGGCATCGAGTCCACGCCGTACTGCGCCTTCATCAGCTTGTTGATGAAGCGCCAGCCGATGGTGGTGTCGTAGATGGCGGCGCTGCGCGAGAAGGCGCTGTCGGCCTTGCCCATGACGAACGGGGCGCGGCTCATGCTTTCCACGCCACCAGCCAGCATCAGGCCGGCTTCACCGGCGCGGATGGCACGCGCGGCGGTGCCGATGGCATCCAGGCCGGAGCCGCACAGGCGGTTGACGGTGGCGCCGGGCACTTCGATCGGCAGGCCTGCCAGCAGCGTGGCCATGCGGGCCACGTTGCGGTTGTCTTCGCCCGCCTGGTTGGCGCAGCCCATGATCGCGTCGTCGAGTTCTTCCCAGCGCACGCCGGGGTTGCGCGCCACGAGGGCCTTGATGGCTACGGCAGCCAGATCGTCGGGCCGTACGGAAGCCAGCGCACCGCCATAGCGGCCGAAGGGGGTACGGATCGCATCACAGATAAAGGCATTCACGGTCATGGGAAGCTCGGAGTGAAGTGAAAGAACTCGGGATCGGACGATCTTAACGCAGCAGTTTCGCGCCAAGTTGGTGCGTTGCATGGATGTCCGCTGCACGGACAGTGTCCAATGGACGTTCACATTAGTCCGTCGTGCCGCGCCCGAAAACGGGCGCCCATGCACGCGATCAGGGCGTCCCGGCCTTGGCTGCGCGGCCCGCCTCGACGATGGCTTGCCGGCGGAAACGGCCGGCCGCCAGATGGTAGAACGGTTGCGGGCAGAATTGGCGGGACACGCCGGACGCCAGCAGCGACGCCACCAGCAGCCAGAACAGCATGGGCTGGCTGCCCGTCATTTCCATCACCACCACGCTGGCCGTCAACGGCGCCTGCGTGGCGGCCGCCAGAAACGCGGCCATCGACACCAATACCAGCACGCGCTGGTCGACCCCGTTGCCCGCGAGCTCCCAGATGTGGTGGCCGATGCCCGCGCCCGTGGTCAGCGCCGGCGTGAAGATGCCGCCAGGAATGCCCGCCCAGTACGACGCCACGGTCGCGAACAGCTTCGCGATGCCAAAGCCGTCCGGCACCGAGTCCTTCCCGTTGAGCAGATCGGCGGCGGCGGCGTAGCCGGTGCCGTAGACGCTGCCCGCGGTGCACAGGCCGATGACCGCCAGGGCCAGGCCCATGATGAACGCCGTCCAGATCGGATGCGCCCGGATCCAGCCGCGCCACGATTGCGGCGCCGCCAGGACGGGGCCCTTGCCCAGCAACCGCGCGAAGATGCCGCCCAGCGCGCCGTTGAGCGCGCCGCAGATGACGATCCACATCAGCATGTTCTGGGACAGCGGCGCGCCGCCGAACACGCCGAAATAGGGATTGTTGCCTTCAACGGCCACGACCAGGAAGCCGGCGGCCAACACGCCGATCAGCACCAGCCGCTGCCAGCGCAGCACCGTGCCGCGGCCCAGTTCCTCGATCGCGAAAATGACCCCGGCCAGCGGCGCGTTGAATGCCGCCGCCAGGCCGCCCGCGGCGCCCGCGGCGATCAGCTCGTTGGCGTGAAAGCCGCGCAGCTGCAGGCCGCGGCGCTTCCAGAAGTCGCCCCATGCCAGCATCAGCGCCGCGCCGACCTGCACCGAAGGCCCCTCGCGGCCAATCGACGCGCCCGCCAGCATGCCAAAGAACGCCAACGGAATTTTCCAAAGGCTTTGCGCCAAGGACACCAGGCTGCTTTGGCTGGGGCCCGGCGGCAGCGACAACGCGCCGATGACCTGGGGAATGCCGCTGCCCGAGGCATTGGGCGCGAAGCGCAGCGTGAGCCAGCGCAAGGCGGCAAGGCCGAACGGCATCACCAGCAGCGCGAGCCATCCGTTGTAGGCCACCCACTGGCGATTCCAGGCCAGCGCCTTATCGGCCAAGTAGGCAAAACCCAGCGACATGAGCGCCACCAGCGCGGCGCCGCCCAGCAGCAGCCCCAGTTGCACGCTTTTGCGTGACAGCCGGTTGACCTGACGCACCTTGCGGCGCGTGAGCCGGCGTGTTCGGGCAATGACGCGGCGGACGGGGTCGGGCAGGGACATGGACGAGAAATGGGTGGCGTGGCGGGTTGCCAACCATACCATCCCCTCCTGACCCGTAACCGAATGGCCGCCGCCCATCGCGGGGCCAGCCGCCTTAGAAGGACGACCAGTCGTCGTCCTGCGAGGCGTTGGCCAGGGCGGGCCGGGCCTGCACCGGGCGTGCGGCCTGCGCGGCAGCGGCGGGCTTGCGCGCGGCGGTGCGTTCCGACGGCAGCAACCGGGCTTGCGCCTGAACCGCCGTCGCGCCGCCCGCATCGACCTTGAAGCGGCGCACTTCCTGCGCCAGGCGGGTGGCCTGTTCCTGCATGCTGGCTGCGGCCGCTGCCGCTTCCTCGACCAAGGCGGCGTTCTGCTGGGTCACGGCGTCCATCTGCGACACGGCCTGATTCACCTGGCCGATGCCGGCCGATTGCTCTTCCGAGGCGCCGGAGATCTCGCGCACCAGGGTTGCGACCTGGCGCACGCTGTCGACCACTTCGCGCATCGTGCGTCCGGCTTCGTCGACCTGACGCGTGCCGCCTTCGACGCGGGTCACCGATTCGTCGATCAAGGCCTTGATCTCCTTGGCGGCCACGGCCGAACGCTGGGCCAGCGTGCGCACCTCGCCCGCCACGACGGCAAAGCCGCGGCCCTGCTCGCCCGCACGCGCGGCTTCCACCGCGGCATTGAGCGCCAGGATGTTGGTCTGGAATGCAATGCCGTCGATCACGCCCGTGATGTCGGCGATCCGGCGCGAGCTGTCGGAAATTGCGCTCATGGTCTGCACCACGCCTTCGACCACTTCGCCGCCGCGCACGGCAACGCTGGACGCCTGGCTGACCAGACGGTCGGCTTCCCCGGCGTTGGTGGCGTTTTGCTGCACCGTGCTCGTCAGTTGCTCCATCGACGCCGCGGTCTCTTCCAGCGAGGACGCCTGCTCTTCCGTGCGCTGCGACAGGTCGGAGTTGCCCTGCGCAATCTGGGACGACGCCGAAGCGATGTTCTCACAGCCGTCGCGCACGTCCTTGACGATGCGAGCCAGGCTTTCGTTCATGGCCTTGAGCGCCGCCATCAGGTCGCCGGTTTCGTCGCGCGTGGCGACGCGGATATCGGCAGTCAGGTCGCCCGCGGCCACCTGGCGCGCCGCCGACACGGCCTCGCTCAGCGGACGCACGATGCCTCGCGTCACCAGCCATCCCAGCAGCATGCCGATGGCCACGCCGGCGATCGCAAGCGCGATCATGACAGCGCGAACCGTGTTGTAGAGATCCGTTCCGTCCTGCACGGAAAGCTCGGCGGACTTTTCCTTGTTGACTGCCAGGTCGGTCATCAGGTCATCGAGTTTTTGCGACGTCGCGATGACGCGCTTGTCGATTTCGGCCACGCGCGCGTCGGTCTGCGTCAGCGGCTGCGACTTGGCCGCCTCGAAGAACGCCATGGCCTCGCGCTTCCATGCCTGCTCGGTTTCATTGAACTGCGCCAGCAGGCGCTTGGCCGGTTCGCCGTAGAAATTCTCGGCCGCCTTGTCCCGCAGGCCATCCATGGTCCTGACCGCATCGTCGAACTGCTTGCGCAGCGCCAGCCGCGCTTCCTCGGAGGAGGCGGCCAGGTATGCGTTACGCGCACGCCCCGCGTAGATGAGGTTGAGGTTGGCTTCCTTCAGATCCGAAATGCCGCGCAGTTCGGTGTCGTAAAGCCTGTCATTCATTTCATTGATTCGCGACAGCCCCCATACGCCGAAGGCCCCGATCGCACCGCCTATCACCGCCACCAGCAAAAACGCGCCCGTCAGGCGTGCCCCGATGCGCATTCCCGAAAATAACCGCAACATGCTTCCCTTCCCTGTGAGTGCCCCGGCTTGTGGCGGCGTTGCCGCAGCCCTGCGCTCCGGGGTGCAGGCGCAGGCCGGAGGGAACGATAGCGACGTTTGGCTTAGGACTTGCCCTGAAGAGAAGCCAGTTCCCCTGTCAGTTTCGTGTAATGAACTCGACAATCGACAGGGGTTTTTGAAACTGAATTTTTCCTGAACAAAAGAAAACCCCTCGCCGGGGCGAGGGGTCGTTTCCGCGGGGTGCGGCGCTAGGGCCGCACGGCGCCCGGGACCGGAAATCAGGCGAAGTTCTTCGCCGCGAAATCCCAGTTAGCCAGTGCCCAGAAATTCTCCAGGTACTTGGGACGCGCGTTGCGGTAGTCGATGTAGTACGCGTGTTCCCAGACATCACAGGTGAGCAGCGGCTTGTCGGCCGTCGTGAGCGGGGTGGCGGCATTGCTGGTGTTGACGATGTCGACCGAGCCGTCGGCCTTCTTGACCAGCCAGGTCCAGCCCGAACCGAAGTTGCCGGCAGCCGACTTGTTGAAGGCTTCCTTGAAGGCGTCGAAGCTGCCCCACTTGGCGTTGATGGCGTCAGCCAGCGCGCCGGTAGGAGCACCGCCGGCCTTGGGAGCCAGGCTGTTCCAGTAGAAGGTGTGGTTCCAGACCTGAGCGGCGTTGTTGAAAATGCCACCCGAGGACTTCTTCACGATGTCTTCCAGCGACAGCGTTTCGAATTCCGTGCCCGGGATCAGGTTGTTCAGATTCGTGACGTACGTCTGGTGATGCTTGCCGTAGTGGAACTCCAGCGTTTCCTTGGAGATGTGCGGCGCCAGGGCGTCGAGTTCGTAAGGCAGGGGGGGAAGAGTATGTGCCATGTGATGGTTCCTTCTGTTGAGAGCACGATCAAGCCGGTCAATTGTATCGGCAACTCCTGAGGATACCGTGTTAACCCCGCGCTGGCGCGGGGTTAACGGGCACATGCTTATTACCGGGCCGTCCAGGCGCCCGCGCGAGACCGCGGGCATCGCGTCACTTCGTGTAGCGCAGTTCCCTGCCGCCGGCCGTCTCGACCAAGGCGCCGTCGTCGGCCACGGCCAGGACTTTGTGCAGCGGCGCGCTGGCCGCGGCGTCCGGCACGTCGATATCGATGCGAATGGACCGGGTGGCCGGATCGATGCGACTCACGTCCACCTCATGCCAGCGTTCGCCAGCCGGCAACGGCACGAATACGGCCAGGGACTTCAGCGCGCCCTCGGCGATGGGCACGCTGACGCCGTCCGCGCCTTCCGATCGGCGCGGCCCGCCGCCGTAATCGGCGTCTGCCGACGACGCCGCCACATCGATGCTGACCGGCCTGCCGCGGTGATACACCCGCACCGTCAGCATGCCGGGCTCTGCGGGCAGACTGTCGGCGCGCACATCGGCGATGGCGGAAAACGGCCGCAGCGGCGGCGTGTCCAGGAAAATCTGCTTGCCGTCGGCGCGCCAGGCTCCGCGCGCGTTGATGTCGACGGCGCCATAGCTCAGGAAGTATTCAAAGCTGCCGTCGTCGCGCAGCAGCAATTCGCTGCCGACCTCCCGGACACCGCCGAGGAAATAGTGTCCTGGAACGCGGATGGCTTCGGTGGATTTGTTCGCGGCCTTCGTGCCCAGGCGCCGGCCTTGCGCGGCCGGTGGCGCGCAGTCCGTCTGCAGCGTAACGCCCGCGTCCTGCAGGGTCTGCGCGAAGACCGGATCGGACTGGCAGACGAGCGCCATGCGAAACGACTGCCCGGCGGGCGCGACAGCCGCATCGAACCGCGCGTGATGCCGCGCCAGCAAGGCCAGCATCCCGGGCTGGCCGGTTTCGAGCGCAACCCACGCAGGCCCGCCACGAGAGGCAGCGCCGGCGTCAGGGCTCGCGCCCGCCTCCAGCAGCGCATTCGCCAGGTCCTGGCGGCCCAGCCGTATCGCAGCCGTCAGCGGCGTGTCCTCGCCGGCCACCGGCGCATCCAGGTCGGTTCCCGCGTCCTTGAACTGGCGCAGCACCTGGACCACGGTGTCGTGCCGAGCGGTGATCAGTTGCCGGCTTTGCAACAGCATCGACACGACGCGCTCGGACAAGCGGCATCCATCACGCGCGCATGCCGATTCGTGGCCGGTGAACCCGGCCGCATGCAGTTGCGCAAAGTAGCCGGGCTTGTCGACCAGCACGAACTCGGCGTTGTCCGGCAGGCAGGCCTGCGCGATCGCCTGGCCATTCGCGGCGCTTACGCGGCGCACCGTGTCGATGTCGCCCGACACCACGGCGGCGTTGAGCAGCGCGTAGGGGTTGGGCGCTGCCGGTAGCCGCGGGTCGTCGAACCGGGCGCCGGCGCGCAGCAGCCGATCCAGCATGGCGGCGTCCTGACGGCCGATCAGCCAATACAAGGCGCTCTCGCCGTCCGGTGCGATGGCGGCCGGGTCCGCGCCCTTGGCGAGCAGCGCGTCGACGACGGCGACGTGGCCGGACGTGGCCGCCAGCAACAGGGGCGGCGTGCCGCGCGCATCCTCCGGCCCCGCTGGCGCGGCATTCCGCCCGGCTGCCGGCGCCGGCGGGTTCACCGGCACGCCAGCGTCGATCAGCATCAGGGCCAGCGCCGTATCGCTGTTTTCCAGCGCCTGGCGGATGGCGCCCGCGTCCAGGGTTTTCATGTCGAACCCCGCGTCCGCGAACATGCGCAGGACCACCGCGCCCTGCCCGCCCGGTTGCCGCAACAGCTGAGCCACCGGCGAGTTGCCGGGATCCTGCAG
Organism: Achromobacter mucicolens; assembly: GCF_902859725.1. GTDB lineage: Bacteria > Pseudomonadota > Gammaproteobacteria > Burkholderiales > Burkholderiaceae_B > Achromobacter > Achromobacter mucicolens. The sequence continues at coordinate 289,192 of NZ_CADIJP010000004.1, forward strand.
CGCCGCGCGCAAGGCGTCGGGCGTCATCGCGGACAAGAGGGTGCGCAGCAGCGTCGTGTCCCCGGCCCGCACCGCGGCATCCAGCGCCGACTGGCGGTCGTAGCCGTCGCGCCGCAAGCCGGGATCGGCGCCCCCGGCGAGCAGCGTCTTGACGACGTCAGGCTTGCCGGCTTGCACGGCATCGGCCAGCGGCGTGTTGCCATGCGGCTCCGCGGGGTCGCCATCGACCGGCGCACCCAGGGCCAGCAGGCGCCGCACCGTCTGCGCGTCGCCGCGCTGCGCGGCCAGGTTCATGATGGGCCGGTTGCCCATCTCGGGTTTGGCGAAGAGCAGACCGCCTGAGCCCACCTGCGGGCCGCGTTGCGCAAAGGGCATGTCCGCGCGCAGCAGCAACCCGGCGGCCTCGGGGTGCCCGCCTTCGACCGCCGCCTGCGCCGCGTCCAGCCACACATCGCGTTCCCCGCTCTCGCCCCACCCCGTGGCGGGGATCGTGCGCGGTCCCTGCTCCATCAAGAACGACACCGCCTGCGCATCACCCTGGTAGGCGGCGAACGCCAGCGCGGTCAGCTCCTCTTCATAAGCGGGACGGCTGCCCGAGGCAGCCAACGCGCGCAGGGCTTCTGCACCTTCGGTCAATTCCACCAACGGGAGCCAGCACAGGAAGTCGGCCGCCGGCCGCACCCGGCCTTGTCCGTCCGTCATCGCGCTCGACGCGGCGGCCTTGTCTGCGGCGTCCAGCGCCGCATAGGGGCGGCTGGCGCCGGCGCCGAACAAGGCAACCACCATCCGCGTCATGGGCTTGCGGTCGACAAGGCGCGGCAGGTAGGTCATGCGCACCGCATATTCGAAATCGCGATTCAGCAGGAATTCCAGGGGCGTGTCGTTGCCGTCGCCGCGCTGGTCCGGGTTGGCGCCTGCGGCCAGCAGCGCCTCCATCGTCTCTGGCGTGCCGTACAGCAGCGCCAGGTGCAGCGGCGGGCGCCGCGACTCGTACGTGATGTCATCCAGCGCTGGCTTGGTGGCCAGCAATGCCGCCAGCATGCGCGCGCGGGCCGGCAGGCCGGCCTCGTGGGCCTGACGCAGCCGCGCGGAATCTTCCGGCGTGAGGTCCCAATACACGTACTGCGATCGCAGGCCGCGGGGCGGCATCAGCAAAGCGTGCAGCAACGGCACGCCCTTCAGGGCATAGTCGCCAGGGCGTTCCACCTGTGCCAGCGCGGCCAGGAACGCCGCCTCGTCGTTGCGGCTGACTGCCGCGAACAGCGCCTCGGTCTGCGGGGTATCGGCGTTTTTGTACTCGCGGTACGGCGACGCGCAGTTGCAATCGGCGGCTGCTGCTGTGGGCGGCGTGACTGAGGGCGCGCTAGCTGCGGGCGCTGCCGCCGCCAGAGAATTGGTAGCGATGTCCGCGTGGGCCACGGAGCCAACCCCCGTTGCCCATATCGCCGCGGCCAGACCGGTAGCCGCCCATTTCAGATTTCTGTCTTGGAACATCCTGCCGCCATGGTTTGGGTGGAAAGGATTTGCGGCGCGGAAAGATCAGCCCGGGTCGCGCGTGGAACGCGTCGATTGCACCTGGACCTGCGCGCCGCCCTGCGCGAAGCTCAGGTCCAGCGGCTGGCCCGCCGATAGCGCAGCCGCGTCGCGAACAATGCGGCCCTGCTCGTCGCGCGCGATCGCGTAACCGCGTGCGAGCGTGTTGCCCGGATCCAACGCGCGCAACTGCGCGGAAGCGGCGGCAAGCCGGTTGCGACGCTCCACGAGCAATCGCGCCTGGGCCTGGCCCAGATGGCGCACGGCGCCGGCCAGGCGTTCCGCCGCCCGGCCCGTGTCGGGCACGCGATGGGTCAGGCGCTGCGCCAGCAGATTGACCCGCGCGGTGCGCCGTCCTTGCGGCGCCGACCAGGCCGAGGCCAGGCGGTACTGCAGGCTGTTCAAGCGTTCGCGCTGGTGCTGCAAGCGCTGCGCCGGGGAAACGAGCTGCGCGGTGGCGCGATCCAGACGCTGCGCCGCCCGCTCAAGCCGCCGTTGCTGGCCCCGCACCATCGTTTGCAGGGTCTGCATGACGTGGCCGAGCAATTCGGCGCGCGGCGCGCATGCCAGTTCGGCCGCGGCAGTGGGCGTGGGCGCCCGCAGATCGGATACGAAGTCCACGATGGTGAAATCGGTCTCGTGGCCCACGCCGCTGATGACGGGGATCTCGCTGACCGCCACCTGGCGCGCCAGGTCCTCGTCGTTGAAGCTCCAGAGGTCTTCGATGCTGCCGCCGCCGCGCACGAGCAGCAGCGTATCCACTTCGGCCCGTTCATTGGCCAGACGCAATTGGGCGGCCAGCTTGCTCGCGGCGTCCGCACCCTGAACCGGGGCCGGATAGATGATGACCGGAACCTGTGGCGCCCGCCGCGCCAGCGCCGACAGCACGTCGCGCAGCGCCGCCGCATGCAGCGAGGTGATCACGCCGATCGCGCGGGGAAGCCGGACCGGCTCGCGCTTGCGGGCCGGATCGAACAGCCCCTCGGAGGCCAGTTGCTCTTTCAGTCGCAGAAAGGCCTCGTACAGATTGCCTAATCCTGCCCGTCGCATGGCGTCAGCCTGTAGCTGATAGTCGCCCCGCGGCTCGTACAGCGAAACCCGGGCGCGTATCTCGACCTGATCGCCGGCCCGGGGCACGAAACCCACGGCGCTGGCACGGCTTCGGAACATGACGGCCCGCACGGCGGCCCGGCTGTCCTTGAGCGTGAAGTACCAATGCCCGGATGCCGCCTGCGTGAAGTTGGAAATCTCTCCACGCACCCACAGCGCCGGGATGCTGCGCTCCAACAACTGCCCCACTGCTTGGTTCAACTGGGCAACTGTAAGGATTTCCCGCGCAAATGCGTTGTTTGTGACTGGGAGTTCAATTGTCATGGGGCTTTCCGATGCGAACCTGTCCACAGGGCAGGCGGAGCGGGCCGCAATGATACCGCGTCCCCAGGAATTTGCAGCAACGGCCCAGAAACGCAGCAAATTCGACATAAGTACATGATTTATATATTCTTTTATGCGATAAGGCGCTGCGCTCAATTGAAGCAAACAAGCGCAAGCCCTGTGCCCATAAGCCTTCTGGCTGAGTTCTACACAGAATTATCCACAGATTCTGTGGATAGCTTGGGATCGCCCCGCCTTGCCACATGCGCGCCGCGCCGTTACAGTTTCGGCTTGTTCAGACGCCACGACGCGCCCCATCCGGCGCCTTCGGCTTCTCAGGAGTTGACGCTTTGCTTTCCATTCTGCGCGAGGCCGGCTGGCCCATCTGGCCCCTGCTGGCGACATCCGTGCTGGGCTTGGCGCTGATCTTCGAGCGCTTCCTGTCCCTGCGCCGAAGCCTGGTGATGCCGCGCGGCCTGAACGATCAGGTCGCCGATATGCTGCGCAATCACCAGGACACACCGGAATCGATCCACCGGCTGGAACGCAATTCGCCGCTGGGCCGCGTGCTGGCCGAAGTGATGCGTCACCGCCACCTGCCCCGTGAAGAGCTGCGCAACGTGGTCGAAGACACGGGCCGCGCCGTCGCGCATGATCTCTCCCGCTACATTTCCGCCATCGGCACCATCGCCGTGGTCGCGCCGCTGATGGGCCTGTTCGGCACCGTCGTCGGCATGATCGAAATCTTCGGCTCCTACACCCCCGGCGGCGGCGATCCGGCCCAATTGGCGCGCGGCATCTCGATCGCCCTGTACAACACCGGTTTCGGCATTCTCATCGCCATTCCCGCCATGATCGCGCACCGCTACCTGCGCGGCCGCGTCGACAACTACCTCAATGCGATGGAACAGGCCGCCTCGCGCCTGATCCGCGCCCTCGCGCCGGCGCGCGCCCCCCGCGAGGCCCGTCCATGAATTTCCGCGGATCCCGGGGCGAACGCGATGAGCTGGACATCAACTTGATCCCGCTGATCGACGTCCTGCTGGTCATCCTGATATTCCTGGCGGCCACCACCTCGTTCACCCGCTTCACGCAGTTGAAGGTAACGCTGCCGCAGGCGTCCTCCGAACAGGACACGCCCCCCGCGCTGGAAGTCGCGGTCAGCCAGGATGGCCGCTACGCCCTGAATGGCACCCTGATCGACGTCTCGACCCCACCCGAAATCGCCGAGGCGCTGCGCCAGGCCGCGGCCGGCAAGACCGAGCCGCTCATCATCATCAACGCCGACGCCCAGGCCACCCACCAGTCCGTGATCAACATCATGGAAGCAGCCCGCCTCGCCGGCATCGGCCGCGTCAATTTCGCTGCCCAGACCAACCGTTGAAAAACAGACGCGCATCACTGCTGGCCCGCCAATGGCAGCGCGGCGGCTGGCTGTCCACCGCCCTGCGCCCCCTGTCCGCGCTGACCGCCTGGGCGGTGGCGCGCAAGCGCGAACGCTACACCAGCGGCGCCAAGGTGGCGTACCGCGCCCCCGTGCCGGTGGTCGTGATCGGCAACATCTTCGTGGGCGGCACGGGCAAGACGCCCATGGTGATTGCCACGGTCGAGAACCTGCGGGCGCGCGGCTACACGCCGGGCGTGGTCAGCCGGGGCTATGGGGTCAAGGTCGGCCCCCACCCCCGCGTGGGACTGGGCGACCTGGAAGCCGCCCGTTTCGGCGACGAACCGGCGTTGATCGCCCGCGCCACGGGTGCGCCGGTGTCCATCCACCCCAGGCGCGCACTTGCGGCCCAGGCGCTGCTGCGGGCGCACCCGCGCGTTGACGTCATCGTCTCGGACGACGGCCTGCAACACCTGGCGCTTGCACGGGATATCGAAATCGTGGTGCAGGACCAACGCGGCGTGGGCAACCGGCGCCTGTTGCCTGCCGGCCCCTTGCGCGAACCCGCCAGCCGGCTGGCCGACGTGGACGCCGTGGTGACCAACATCGGCACGCCGGAGCAGTCCCTTACGGTGTCTGACACCCTTGCGGCACACTCGCGGCATGAAGGCGGTCTCCCCAGGGTGTCAGACACCGCAAGCCCCCCTCCGCGCCAGGTCCAGATGTGGCTCGAACCCGGTCTGGCGCGCCATATCGGGGGACGTGACACGCAGCCGCTGTCCGCCTTTGCCGGGCAGCCGCGCATCGCGGCCGCGGCCGGCATCGGCAATCCGGAGCGCTTTTTCACCACGCTGCGGGCAGCCGGCATCACGCTGTCCGCGACGCTCCCGCTGCCCGACCACCACGACTACGCCACGTCGCCGTTCCAGGCGCTGGACGCCGACGTCATCCTGGTGACCGCCAAGGACGCCATCAAATGCGGCGCCCTGAACGATCCCCGGCTGTGGGAAGTGCCCGTGCAAGCCGCGTTCTCCGACCCGGCGCTCTTTGACTGGCTGGCCGACGCGTTGCGCGCCCGAAAAGCGCGCCCGGGCAGCGGCCAGAACGGCAGCGCCAAAAATCAGGGCCACAACCCAACAGCGTAACCGGCAGCTTGGCCCAACCCCGACGAGCCGCGCGCTGTCCGGGGGCAAAACTGTTTTAGAATCCCGGTCATGGAATCCCGCCTTCTCGACATCCTCGTTTGCCCCTTGTGCAAGGGCCGCCTCGAACACGACCGCCAGCAGGCCGAGCTGATCTGCCGCGCGGATCGCCTGGCCTTCCCGATACGCGACGGCATTCCGGTCATGCTGGAGTCCGAAGCGCGCGCGCTGGACGACGCCGCAGCCCCCCGCTGACCGCCGCATCGTGAGCTTCATCGCCATCATTCCGGCGCGCACCGCCTCGACCCGCCTGCCCGACAAGCCGCTTGCCGACATCGCCGGCAAACCCATGGTCGTGCGCACCGCGGATCGCGCCGCGCTGTCGGGCGCCTCGCAGATCTTCATCGCGACCGATGACCTGCGCGTGCAGCAGGCGGTGCAGGCGCACGGGCTGCGCGCCCTGATGACCCGCGGCGACCACCCCACCGGCACGGACCGACTGGCCGAGGCGGTCGAGCAACTGGGCCTGCCCGACGACGCGATCGTCGTGAACGTGCAGGGCGACGAGCCCCTCATCGAACCCGAACTCATCGACGCAGTCGCCGCCAAGCTGCAGGCCTATCCGCAGGCAGACATCGCCACCTGCGCGTGCCCGCTGGCCGACGCCGAGGCGCTGTTCAATCCCAACGTCGTCAAGCTCGTCTGCGCCGCGGACGACCGCGCGCTGTACTTTTCGCGCGCCCCCATTCCGTGGGCGCGCGACGCGCTGGCGGGCGGCGCACGCGTGCTGGCCGACGGCCTGCCCGCGTGGCATCACATCGGCCTGTACGCCTACCGAGCCTCGTTCCTGCGCCGGTTCCCCACGCTGCCGCAAGGCACGCTGGAACGCTTCGAATCGCTGGAGCAACTGCGCGCCATGGAGCATGGCCACACGATCGTCGTCCATCGGGCGTCGACGCCTCCTGCAGGCGGGGTAGATACCCCGGCCGACCTGGAGCGCGTCCGCTTGATCTACAGCAAACCGATATAAGGGTTATTTCGCATGGCGCAGCCCCGCATTGGCTGCTGCGTTGCGGCATAATCCCCCGGATCACAAAAAATAAACCCCTTCAGGAGCACTCATGCGTCTTATCTTGCTCGGACCCCCCGGCGCCGGCAAAGGCACCCAGGCTGCGTTTCTAACGCAGCACTTCGGCATTCCCCAAATCTCCACCGGCGACATGCTGCGCGCCGCCGTGAAAGCGGGCACCCCGCTGGGTATTGAAGCCAAGAAGGTCATGGACGCCGGCGGCCTGGTTTCCGACGAGATCATCATCGGCCTGGTGCAAGACCGCCTGACGCAGCCCGACTGCGCCAACGGTTACCTGTTCGACGGTTTCCCCCGCACGATCCCGCAGGCCGACGCGCTCAAGAGCGCCGGCGTCAAGCTGGACTACGTCGTGGAAATCGCCGTTCCCGAAGAAGACATCATCGAACGCATGAGCGGCCGCCGCGTGCACCAGCCCAGCGGCCGCAGCTACCACGTGCGCTTCAACCCGCCCAAGACCGAAGGCAAGGACGACGTCACCGGTGAAGACCTGGTCCAGCGCGACGACGACCGCGAGGAAACCGTGCGCCACCGCCTGTCGGTTTACCGCGAACAGACCCGTCCCCTGGTCGACTACTACTCGGCCTGGGCGCAGCAGGATCCCGCCGCCGCCCCCAAGTACCGCAAGATCTCCGGCGTGGGCGCGGTCGACGAAATCAAGTCGCGCCTGTTCGAAGCCGTTCAAAGCTGATCGGCGCCTCGACGGCCCAAAGGCCTTCGGCGCCGGCCGGACGCACCGCGTTCCGGCCCTGGCCCGAAGGCCTTGTCGCATCCGGCGCCCGGCGCGCCGCCTCCCTTCCCTTGAACTGATCTGGTGGTACACACATGGAAATCGCGAACAAGGTATTCATCGTTACCGGCGGCGCATCCGGCCTGGGCGCCGGCACCGCCCGCATGCTGGTTGAAAACGGCGCGAAGGTCGTCATTGCCGACCTGCAGGACGAGCCCGGCGAAGCCCTCGCCAAGGAACTCGGCCAGCGCTACGTGCACTGCGACGTAACGCAGGAAGCCGACGGCAAGAAGGTCGTGGCCGCCGCGCTGGAACTGGGCTCGCTGTTTGGTCTGGTGAACTGCGCGGGCGTTGCCCCCGCCGCCAAGATCGTCGGCAAGAACGGCGCGCATCCGCTGGACCTGTTCCAGAAGGTCGTGTCGATCAACCTGATCGGCAGCTTCAACATGATGCGCCTGGCCGCCGAAGCCATGAGCGCCAATACGCCCGAGCCCACCGGCGAGCGCGGCGTGATGATCAACACGGCGTCGGTTGCCGCGTTTGACGGCCAGATCGGCCAGGCGGCCTACGCCGCCTCCAAGGCGGGCGTGGCCGGCATGACGCTACCCATTGCACGCGACCTGGCCAAGACCGGCATCCGCTGCATGACCATCGCCCCGGGCATTTTCGGCACCCCGATGATCTTCGGCATGCCGCAGGAAGTACAGGATTCGCTGGCCGCCAGCATCCCCTTCCCCGCACGCCTGGGCCGGCCGGAAGACTACGCCAAGCTGGTCCACAGCATCATCACCAACGACATGCTCAACGGCGAAACGATCCGTCTGGACGGCGCCATCCGCATGCCGCCGAAGTAAATCCAGCGCAATGGCCGGCCCGCCTGGGCCGGCCGTGCTGGCGGCCGGCATTCCGTCCCCACCCTCCGCGGCGATCCGGCCCGCATTCTCTTCAGTAGTCATCCATGAGCCTGTTCCGTTCGGCCGCCACGGTCAGCAGTTTCACGTTGCTGTCCCGCATTTCCGGCCTGGTCCGCGACATCCTGGTGGCCCGCGCCTTTGGCGCCGGCCCCATTACCGACGCGTTCTGGGTTGCCTTCCGCATTCCCAACCTGCTGCGCCGCCTGTTCGCCGAGGGCGCCTTCGCCCAGGCTTTCGTGCCCATCCTGGGCGCCGCGCGCAACAACCGCTCCGAAGACGAAGTCCGCACGCTGCTGGACCGCGTCGCCCTGCTGCTGACCGCCGCATTGATGCTGGTCACGCTGATCGGCATCATCGCGGCGCCCTGGGTGGTGTCGGCGATGGCCAGCGGCCTGCGCGGCGCGGCGCGCGACACCGAATTCGGCGCGGCGGTCTGGATGACGCGGATGATGTTCCCCTACATCCTCTGCATGTCCCTGATCGCCTTCGCGTCCGGCGTGCTCAACACGTGGCGCCGCTTCGCGGTCCCGGCCTTCACGCCCGTGCTGCTGAATCTGTCCATGATCGGCGCCTGCATCTGGCTTGCGCCGCGCATGGACGTGCCGGTGTATGCGCTGGCGGTCGGCGTCATGATCGGCGGCGTGGCGCAACTGGCCGTTCAGTGGGTCGCGCTGGCGCGCCTGGGCCTCACGCCGCGCTTTTCGCTGCGCTTTGGCCAGGCCTGGGCCGATCCCACCGTGCAGCGCATCCTCAAGCAGATGGCGCCCGCCACGCTGGGCGTATCCGTCGCGCAGATCTCGCTGCTCATCAACACCAATATCGCCACGTGGCTGACGCCTGGCAGCGTGACGTGGCTGTCGTTCGCCGACCGCCTGATGGAATTTCCCACGGCCCTCCTGGGCGTGGCGTTGGGCACCGTCCTGCTGCCAAGCCTGTCCGCCGCGCACGCCCGCGACGATCACGGCGGCTACAGCGCACTGCTTGACTGGGGACTGCGCCTGGTCCTGCTGTTGGGCCTGCCCGCCGCCGTCGGCATGGCGCTGCTGTCCGATGGGCTGGTCGCCACGCTGTTCCATTACGGCGCCTTCGACGCCCAGGACGTATTGCAGACCCGCTTGGCGGTGATCTCCTACTCGGCGGGATTGATCGGCCTGCTTGCGGTCAAGATCCTGGCCCCCGGGTTTTACGCCAAACAGGACATCCGCACGCCCGTGAAGATCGCCATCGCCGTGCTGGTGGTGACGCAGCTGCTGAACGTGGCGCTGGTCCCCACGCTGGCGCATGCCGGACTTGCCCTGGCCATCGGCCTGGGCGCGTGCCTGAATGCCCTGGCGCTGTTGATCGGCCTTCGACGCCGCGGCGTCTACCAGCCGGGCGCCGGCTGGACGGCATTTGCCCTGCGCCTGGTGCCCGCCCTGGCGGGACTGGCCGCGTTGCTCTGGTATGCGGACACCCGCATCGATTGGATCGCCCTGCAGGCGCATGCCGGCCAGCGCGCGCTCCTTTTGGCCGGGGTGCTGGCCGCCAGCGGCGTGGTGTATTTCGGCATGTTGTTACTGTTTGGATTTCGTCCCAGGGACTTCGGACGACGCCCGAAGCCGTAATTCCCCCTTTTTGGGCTACATTGCCATCCAAAAGCCGGCCAAACGCCGGCTTTTCGCACTAAATTCGTCAAGAATTGACAAGCAGGCCGTAATCTTTGGTAAAAAACCTTTATGATTTAAAAATTGCGACTGAGAGGACCCCCTGCTGGCCCCGGCTGGCGGGAATATGAAGTGAAGTACGCCCAAGGACAACCCATGGCGGACCAGGTGATCAATTGGCTGCTATTGCTGCGCTCTGGCAAAGCAACGGCCCAGGACTACAACGACTTCCTGGCGTGGCGAGCGGCCGACCCTGTCCATGAGAACGCCTGGCAGCAATTGACGGGCACCCTGGCGGGATCGTCGTTCGGCCGGCTTGGCGATGTTTACGCCACCGGCAGCGGCGGCGCCTCGGGCGCGGCCCCCTCGCTGATCCCTCCCCCGCCCGCGGCCATCATGCCGCCCCGCCGCCGATTCCTGACTGGTGCGCTTGCGCTCGCCGGTACGGGCGCGGCCGCCGCTTACGTCGGCAACGCCTTCTACCCGCTGAACAACGTCGCCGCTGACGCAGCCACGGCAACGGGCGAACGCCGCCGCTACCTGCTGTCCGACGGCAGCCAGCTCCTGCTCGACGCCCGCAGCCGCGTCGACCTGGATTTCACAGCCGCGTACCGCCAGGTCCGGTTGCTCGATGGCGCGGTCACCGTGTCCGTCGCGCCGGACGCCCGCCGTCCGTTCCTGGTCCAGACGGCGCAGGGCACGGTCCGCGCACTGGGCACCCGCTACATGGTGCGCCAGCAGGCGCAGCGCACGGTCGTGGTCGTGCACGAGCACGAAGTCGAAGTCGAGACCATGTCGGGCGCTCACGGCACCATCCGCGCCGGCACCGGCGCCCGCTTCGACAATGCCCGCATGGACACCCCCCGCGCTGAACTGATGGCCGAAGCCGCCTGGGAGTCTGGTTGGGTGGAGGCCCGCGGCCGCCCGCTGACGGAAGTCATCGCCGCGCTGCGCCCCTATCGCAGCGGCACCCTGCGCGTGTCGATGGCCGCCGGCGGCCTGCCCGTGTCGGGGCATTTTCCGCTGGACGACACCGACGCCGCGCTGGACAGCCTGCAGAATCTGATGCCGATCCAGGTGCGCCGGTTCACGCCGTGGTTCGTGTCCATCAGCGTCGCGGCCTGACAACGACGGCCACGAAGGTCTGCCGGGCGCGGCGCTTTCCGTTGTATACTACGCACCGTGTTTTTATCCAGTAGGCGCCGCGAATTTTCCTCGCGTTTTCAAGAGGATCAATCGCAAGGGTTCTCCAACCCGGGAATTCTTCCCAGCAGCGCCCTCCCGCCCGGTTGACGGGCGCTCCATCGGTTGAAGCGACATTAAAAGCTTGCATTCCCCACGGGGCTTGCTACAATGTTCGACTTTGCCGAATTCAACTTACAAAGCAACATGGCCAATACCGCCCAAGCCCGCAAGCGCGCTCGCCAATCCGTTGAGCGCAACAAGCACAATTCCAGCCTGCGCTCGATGCTGCGCACCGCCATCAAGCGCGTTCGCCAATCCATCGCCGCTGGCGACAAGGCTGCGGCTGGCGAAGTGTTCCAGAAGGCCACCAGCGTGATCGATCGCGTGGCTGACAAGAACATCATCCACAAGAACAAGGCTGCTCGCCACAAGAGCCGCCTGGCTGCCGCCATCAAGGCGCTGGCCTAAGCCATTCTGCCGCCCCGGTTTTCGGGGCGTCACGAATACGGCAAATGAAGAAGGATGCCCGCGGGCATCCTTTTTTTTGTTGGCTGCAGCCACTGCCCTCTACGCGCCCTGCGCGGATGCCAGCTTGCCCTCGATGTCGGCAGCAGCATCGCGCAGCGACTCCATGAAGGCCTCGACCAGCGGGTTGCCGGGTCGATGTTCCGGAAACACCACATTGACGCGGAACGGAAACGACCGCGTCAGCGGCCGGATGTGCAACCCCCGCCCCACGAAGTCCAGCGCCGTCAGCGGATTGACGATGGCCACGCCCAGCCCCTGACGCACGAACGTGCAAACCGATACCGCCGTGGGCGTTTCCACGATGGACCGGGGCAGCACGCCCGCCTGGGCGAATGCTTCGTCGATCTGGACGCGGTAGGGATCGTTGGCGGACAGGCTGACGAAGGCCTGCCCTTCGAAATCGGCCAAGCCGAGGGCCGAGCGGGCCAGCAGCGGATGGCCGTCAGGCAGCACGCAGACCTCATCAACCTGAGTCAGCAATTCCAGCCGCGTGCCGGCGGGAGCCGAATCCTGCTCGGTCAGGCCCAGATCGTAGCGCTGCGCGGTCAGCCATTCTTCCAGCAGCGGCGACTCCTGCGTTTCGACCGACAGGCTCACCCCGGGGTGGCGGCCGTGAAAGCGCAGAAACGCATCGGGCAGGATCGAATGCGAGAACGCCGGCAGGGAGATCACCGAGAGCTGCCCTTCGCGGAACGCGCGCAGACGCGCCGCGGCGGACGCCACGCGCTCCAGGCCGGCGTAGGACTGCCTCACCTCTTCAAAGAGGGCCAGCGCGGGCCTGGTAGCCCGCAGACGCCCCGCGACGCGTTCAAACAGCGCGAAGCCGATGGTCTGTTCCATCCGCGCCAGCTCGCGGCTGACGGTTGGCTGCGACGTGTTCAGAAATTCCGCCGCGCGGGTCACGCTGCCGGCGATCATCACGGCACGAAAGACTTCGATGTGGCGATGCGTCAGCATCCCAACTCCATATCAGGAATGAATCGATCCCGAAAATCAAAGCATTTTACTGGATGACGTAGGGCAGGCATCATGCCGCCTTCGATTCACTTTCCTCACGGTTCCGCTTCCATCATGACCTTCGATCCGCGCCAGCTCACCCAACTTGCCGCCGAACACGGCACGCCGCTCTGGGTGTACGACGCCGCCGTCATCCGCGAACGCATTGCGCAATTGCGCCGCTTCGATACGATCCGCTACGCCCAGAAGGCGTGCTCCAACCTGCACATCCTGCGCCTGATGCGCGAGCAAGGCGTGGTCGTGGACGCCGTGTCGCTTGGCGAAATCGAGCGCAGCCTGGCGGCCGGCTTTGACCCGCGCAGCGAACCCGAAGGCATCGTCTTCACGGCGGACCTCCTCGACCACGCCACGCTGGCCACCGCGCTCAAGCACGGCATCACGGTCAACGCCGGGTCGCTGGACATGCTGGACCGCGTGGGCAAGGCATCACCGGGCCATCGCGTCTGGCTGCGCATCAACCCCGGCTTTGGCCACGGCCATAGCAACAAGACCAATACCGGCGGCCCGCAAAGCAAGCACGGCATCTGGATCGGCGACGTGGCCGAGGCTATTTCCATCGTGCGCCGGCACGGCTTGAAGCTGGTGGGCGTGCACATGCACATTGGCTCGGGCGTCGACTACGGCCATCTGTCCAGCGTGTGCGATGCCATGGTGGACGTGGTGAAGTCGCTGGATCACGACATCGAGGCCATCTCGGCGGGCGGCGGGCTGTCGATCCCCTACCGCGATGGCGAGCCGCGCATCGACTGCGACCACTACTTCTCGCAATGGGATGCGGCGCGCCAGCGCATCGCAGCGTACCTGGGGCATGAGATCCGCCTGGAGATCGAACCTGGGCGGTTCCTGATCGCCGAATCCGGCGTGCTGGTCGCAGAGGTGCATGCCATCAACCGCCGTCCCGAGCGTGATTTCGCGCTGGTCGACGCGGGCTTCAATGACCTGATGCGCCCGGCCATGTACGGCAGCTATCACCGGATCTCCGTGCATGCGCCGGACGGCTCGCATCCGCAGGACGCGCCTGAAACGCGCATCGCGGTGGCCGGTCCGCTATGCGAATCGGGCGACGTGTTCACGCAGAACGAAGGCGGCGTCATGTCCGACCAGTTGCTGCCGCGTCCGCGCATCGGCGACTTCATGGTCTTTCACAACGCCGGCGCGTACGGCTCATCGATGTCCTCGAACTACAACAGCCGCCCGCTGGCGCCCGAAGTCCTGCTGGACAAGGGCGAGGCGCGCCTGATCCGCCGGCGCCAGACCGTCGCGGAGCTGCTGGCGCTGGAGGCTTGAGCGAACCTGGGCTTCAGGTGGGGAACGCCTCGCGCAACGCGAAGGTTGCCTGCTTGAACACGCCCAGGTCGGTGCCCACGGCCACGAAGTGCATGCCCATGTCCAGGTAGCGCCGCGCGTCGGCATGCACGGGCGCCAGAATGCCCACGGCCTTGCCCTGCGCGGTCACCCGCTGGTACAGATGGCGGATCGCTTCCTGCACCTCGGGGTGGCCGGGATTGCCCAGATGGCCAAGCGCCGCCGCCAGATCCGACGGGCCGATGAACACGCCGTCCACGCCCTCGACGGCGGCGATCTCATCGACGGCCTCGATGCCAGGACGGCTTTCGATCTGCAACAGCACGCAGATGTTGTCGTTGATCGTGTGCAGGTAGTTGGGCACCGTACCGTAACGGTTGCTGCGCTGCGCGCCCGCCACGCCGCGCATGCCTTGCGGCGGATAACGCGTGGCGGCCACCGCGCGGCGCGCGTCCTCTTCGGATTCGATGAAGGGAATCAGCAGGTTGTAGAAGCCGATATCCAGCAGGCGCTTGATCTCGACCGGATCGTTCCAGGACGGACGGCCGACGGCCGCGCTGGCGCTGCCCTGCAGGGCCTGCAACTGCTGCAGGAACATCGGCACCTCGTTGGGCGAATGCTCGCCATCCAGAAGCAGCCAGTCGAAATCGGCCAGGCCGACGAGCTCGGCGGTAATGTGGCTGGACATGCACATCCAGAATCCGATAAGCCGTTCGCGGGCCAGGATGCGCTGCCGGAAACGATTGGGAAGAGGTGAGTTCATTGCCGCCTTCATGTCAGAAAAAAATGCCGTGTCTCCCGGACGATCGGCATCAATGGATCTCGGGTTCGCCCGCGGGCGCGGCGCGCTCCTCGGACTGCAGAAAATCGAAGTCGCACCCGGTGTCGGCCTGGCCGATGTGCTTGAGATACAGCACGCCGTAGCCGCGCTCGAAGCGGGGCGGCGGCGCTTGCCAGGCCGCACGCCGCTCGGCCAGTTCCGCGTCCGGAATCAGCAGGTCCAGCCGGCGGTTCGGCACGTCAAGCGTGATGCGGTCGCCGTCCTTGACCAGCGCCAGCGGTCCGCCCACATACGATTCGGGAGCAACGTGCAACACACAGGCGCCATAGCTGGTGCCGCTCATGCGCGCATCGGAAATGCGCACCATGTCGCGCACGCCTTGCTTGAGCAGCTTTTGCGGGATGGGAAGCTGCCCCCATTCCGGCATGCCCGGCGCGCCTTGCGGTCCGGCGTTCTGCAGCACGATGACGCTATCGGCGTCCACGTCCAGATCCGGATCGTCGATGCGCTCGGCCATGTCGTTGTAATCCTTGAAGACGACGGCGCGGCCGGTGTGCACCTGCAGGCGCGCCTCCATCGCGGGCGGCTTGATCACCGCGCCATCGGGCGCAAGATTGCCGCGCAGCACCGCCAGGCCATCGCGTTCGATGAGCGCCTGCGCCCGCGGACGGATCACATCCTCGTTGAAGATGCGCGCCCCCGCGATGTTCTCGCCCAGCGTGCGGCCATCCACCGTGCGCTGGGCGGTGTCCAGCAGGTCGCCCAGCTGCACCAGCATCGCGCGCAGGCCCCCGGCGTAGTAGAAGTCTTCCATCAGGTACTTGCCCGCCGGCCGCAGATTGGCCAGGACGGGCGTGGTGCGCGCCAGGTGATCGAAGCGGTCCAGGTCCAGCCCGAAGCCGCTGCGGCGCGCCATGGCGATCAGGTGCACCACGGCATTGGTCGAGCCCGACAACGCCAGCACGGTGCGCACGGCGTTGTCATAAGAGGCCGCGGTCAGCAGGTCCGAGGGCTTCAGGTCTTCCCAGACCATCTCGACGATGCGCTTGCCCGTCAGGCTGGCCATCTGCGCATGGCGTGAATCCGGCGCGGGGATCGACGATGCGCCCGACAGGCACAAGCCCAGGGCCTCGACCGCGCCCGTCATGGTGGACGCCGTGCCCATCGTCATGCAGTGGCCGGGCGAGCGCGCGATGCCGTCTTCCACACCCTGCCAGTCTTCCTCGGTGATGTTGCCCGCGCGCAGTTCCGCCCAATACTTCCAGGTGTCGGACCCCGAGCCCAGCGTGTTGCCATTCCAGTTGCCGCGCAGCATCGGCCCGGCCGGCACGAAGATGGTGGGCAGGTCCATCGACACCGCGCCCATGATGAGCGCCGGCGTGGTCTTGTCGCAGCCGCCCATCAGCACGCAGCCATCGGCGGGATACGAGCGCAGCAGCTCCTCGGTCTCCATCGCAAGCAGGTTGCGGTAGAGCATCGTCGTGGGCTTCTGGAAAGGCTCGGACAGGCTCATCGCCGGCATCTCCACCGGAAATCCGCCCGCCTGCCAGATGCCGCGCTTGACCTCTTCGACACGCTGCTTGAAGTGGCTGTGACAGGGGTTGATGTCGCTCCAGGTGTTGATGATGGCAATCACCGGCTTGCCGGCGTAATCGGAGCGGTGATAGCCCATCTGCGCGGTCCGCGACCGGTGGCCGAAGGACCGCAGGTCCTTCACGCCGTACCAGCGGTGGCTGCGCAGGTCTTCGGGTTTCTTGCGATTGTTGGAATGGCTCATGTCTCGCTTCCTCTGCTCTGTGGCGGGGTCAATGCGTGTTCATACCATAAGACGCCCCGTCGGGGCGCGACCGCCAAGACGGACTCAGGCGGGATCAAGCAGGTACGGCGTGCCGGCGCGCTCGCAGATGCCGCGCAGGCGTTCGGCCAGTGCAGCGGGAATCGGAATGCCTTCGCGCAACCGGCGCACGCGCTCGGCCGCTTCGGGCTCGCCGGCCACCAGCACCGGTTCTGAAGGATCGGCCGGCGGCGTGTCGTGCATGGCGTCGATCATGTCGTCCATGTCCGACTCGAACGACCCTGCCGCGCGGAAGGCGTCAGGATTGAGCGCGAGAAAGAAGTGCCCGACGTCGTCGGGCTCACCAGGACGGCGCGTGGCGGCGCGACGGGCCGCGAACGCGCTGCCGCTGAGCGTGCCGCCCAGGATCTGCGCCATCATCGCCAGACCATAGCCTTTGTGGCTGCTCATGGCGGTTGTGCCACCCAACGGCGTGAGGCCGCCTTCCGGGCGCTTGAAGATGAATTGCATCGCGGCGTCCGCGTCCGTGACCGGCGCGCCCTGCCCGTCTACCGCCCAGCCCGGCGGCAAGGGCTTGTCCAGGAAGTCGTAGACCTTGACCTTGTTGGCCGCCACGGTGGTCGTGGCCATGTCGAGCACGAAGGGCTCGTTGTAGGCCGCGGGCGCGCCGAACGCGATGGGATTGGTGCCCAGCATCGGCATCGCGCCGCGCGTGGGGACCATGATGACGCCGTTGACGCTGCTGGTGACCAGCCCGACCACGCCGCGTTCGACCGCGATGCGCGCGTAGACGCCCGCCGCGCCGAAGTGATGCGAGTTGCAGACCGAGACGGCACCCACGCCATGTTCCAGGGCCTTGTCAACGGCCAGGTTCATGGCCTGCGCCGCCACCGGATAGCCCAGCCCGCCCATGCCATCGATCAGCGCGCTGGCGCCGCTGTCGCGCACGACGCGCGCGCGAGCGTCCAGCCGCAGCGTGCCGGCGCGCCATTTTTCCTCGTAGGCGGGCAGCATGGAGATGCCGTGCGAATCGATGCCGAAGAGGTCCGTGCGCGCCATCAAGCCCGCCGTGGTGTGGGCCAGATCCTCGGCCATGCCCCACGCCATCAGCACCTGCAAGATCTGCTCACGCACCTCTTCCACCGGCACGGCCGTGGCGTTTGCTCCGTTCCCTGACACTGTCTGTCTCCTGTTGTCTTGTTGTGTGGCGGGCGGCGTTGGGGGCGTCAGTCCCGGTCCCGGTCGACCAACCTGTGACGGGCCTGGCCCAGATGGAACTGCATCGCGACGCGCGCGCGTTCCCCGTCCTGTTCGCGGATCGCATCCAGGATGGTCGCGTGCTCGTCCACGACGCGCTGCGCGCGCTGGCGCGAACCCGTGCGCGTCAGATTGAGCGTCAGGCGCATGAAACCGCTGATGGATTCATGGATGCTTTCCAGCACGCCCAGATAGAAGTCGTTGCCGCTGGCCTCGGCGATGCTGGCATGAAACGCCAGGTCCGCTTCCGCCGACACCTGGCCCTTGGCAAGCGTATCCGCGAAAGCGGCATGCGCCTCGGCGATCTTGCCCAGCTGTTCGTCGGTGCGCCGCAAGGCCGCCAGGCGCGCGGCGTCGCCTTCAAGCGCCACGCGCACCTCTTGCGCGCGCAGATAGGCGCCGACATTCTGCACGTCGTTGAACGCCTTCAGGCGCGGCGCGGGCTGGTGGCTCACGAAGGTGCCCAGACCCTGGTGGGCGGTGATGAGGCCGTCGGCGCGCAGCCGCAGCAAGGCTTCGCGCACGACCGGCCGCGACACGCCGTAGCGTTCGGAAATTTCGTTTTCGGAGGGCAGCTTGTCGCCGACGTTCAGTCCGCCGGAGACGATCTGTTCGAAGATCTGGCCGTAAAGCTGGTCCGCCAGCCGTACCCGGTGCCCGCGTTCCAGCACCGGCGCGGCGGACGCCTCCGGTTCGCCGGACGCAGTCGGCGCGGGTTGGGGGGATGCTTTGGGTCGAGCCACGTAACCTCCTGGTAGTAGGGCCTGTCCACGCGCGGGGAACAGGCCCTGACAGACTGCTGCGACACGCGGACGGCGCTCATCGTACCCGCAATGCGGGTCCGGCGCGCCGCGGCCGTCACGCCGTGGCGGTCTCGCGGTCCCAGGCGGCCAGCGCGCGGGCCACCGGTGCCACGCGTTCGCGCTCGGCGCTGGAGATGCCGGTCAAGAGCGGCAGCATGGGACCCATGTCCGCCACGCCCGACAGCGTCACGGCATCGTGCAGCACGCGGATGGGGCTGATGCTGTCACGGCAATCTTCCAGCCCGAGGTACTGTTCGCGCACGGCTTCGGCCTCGTCGTAGCGGCCTTCCTGCAGCAGATGCAGCAGGCGCATCGACCCGCGCGGCGCCACGCAGACCGATCCGGACGTAAAGCTCTTGAGCCCGAATTCGCGGTAGTGGACGATGGCCGGGCGCTCGCCGATGCCGCTGACGACCCAGCGCGAATCCACGGCCTGCAGCAGCGCCGACAGGTAGGCGTCTTCGGACGGATCGTCGCGCACGACGGCGTACTTGAAGGCGACCAGGCGGCCTTCCTCGATCAGGCGCGCCGCGGTTTCCGGCGCCAGGTAGTCCGCCGACTTGATGTAGACCACCGCCGGCTTGCCCAGCGCATCCGTGAAACGGCGCACGCCGTCGGCAAGCCCCGCGTCGGTGTACGGAAAGGACATGGGCAGCAGCATCGCCGTCGGGAAGGCGCGCGAACGCAGGATGGCGGCCTGGTCCATCATCTTGCCGTAGTCGGGGCCCACCGACGGCAGGATCCAGGTGTCAGGGCCCGCCAGGCTCGCCAGCATGTCCACGATGCGGGCATATTCGCTCACACCCACGTTGTAGAAGTTGGCGTTGCCGCCATACATGACGTTGCGCACGCCGCCCGCTTCCAGGTGGCCGAGCAACGCCTTGTTGGCCGATTCGTTGAGCGACAGGTCGGCATTGCGGGCCAGCGGCGGCACGGCGATGACCGAGCGCTGCAGATCCTGGGCGGTGACCGGGGTGGTTTTCATGGAAGGGCTCCTGGCGGGTGCGGTTGTCAGAGAAGTAGGGTCGAAAAAGTATACTTGGTTGACAAGCTATAGCTCAATACCTATATTTGTTTGACAAGTTGAACGGCAGCACGCAAGACGCATGAGGCGCGGGCCGCATGCGTCTTCGAGTTCCCGGCTCGCCGGGAGCGGAATACCCCCACAAACGATGCGCGGCCACGCGCACACCGAGGAGACGAATTCCATGTATGCAGCCCCTGCGCGAGGCCGGCTTCTTGCCGCCGCCCTCCTGACGGCCACCGCCTTTGCCCTGCCGGCCTCGGCGGCCTTCGCCGACTACCCCGAGCGGGAAGTCAAGATCATCGTCCCCTTCCCCGCCGGCGGCACCGCCGACATCGCCGCGCGCGTGGTGGCGGCCGAGTTGGGCAAAAGCTGGAACAAGCCCGTGGTGGTGGACAACAAGGCGGGCGCCGGCGGCAACGTCGGCTCGGCCGAAGCCGCGCGCGCCACGCCCGACGGCTACACCTTTTTGATGGGCACCGTCAGCACGCACGCCATCAACCAGTCCGTGTACGCCAAGCTGCCGTATGACCCGGTCAAGGACTTCGTGCCCGTCACGCTGGTGATTCCGGTGCCCAATATCCTAGAGCTCAACCCCAAGTTCGCCGACAAGCACGGCATCCGTACCGTGGCCGACCTGATCAAGTACCTGGAGGCCAATCCCGACAGCGTCAACATGGCGTCCACGGGCAACGGCACCTCCACGCACCTGTCAGGCGAACTCTTCCAGAGCATGACCGGCACGCGCATGACGCACGTGCCCTACAAGGG
The DNA here is from genome assembly GCF_902859725.1 of Achromobacter mucicolens. Taxonomy (GTDB): domain Bacteria; phylum Pseudomonadota; class Gammaproteobacteria; order Burkholderiales; family Burkholderiaceae_B; genus Achromobacter; species Achromobacter mucicolens. The sequence goes on from NZ_CADIJP010000004.1 coordinate 309,465, forward strand.
CAGCAGCCCCGCGCTGACGGACGTGATGGCCGGATCGGCGGACCTGATCTTCGACAACCTGCCCTCGTCCATGGGATTTCTGAAGGCCGGCAAGCTTCGCCCCCTGGCCGTTACGACGGCCAACCGCTCGCCTGCCCTGCCCGACGTGCCCACGATGGCCGAAGCCGGCGTGAAGGGGTACGAGGCATCGAGCTGGTTCGGGCTGCTAGCGCCGGCCGGCACACCGCCCGAGATCGTCGAAAAGGTCCAGCGCGACGTGGCCGCTGCCTTGCAGCAGGAGCCCGTGCGCGCGCAGCTTCAGGCGCAAGGCGCGACGCCGTCCGGCAACACGCCCGCCCAGTTCAAGCAGTTCATGGCCCAGGAAACCGTCAAGTGGGCCGACGTTGTGAAGAAATCCGGCGCCAAGGTCGACTGACCCTGCACCGATCCGGGGCCTGCCCGCAACGCGTGAGCGGCGGGCTCTTCATCATCACGCGAACCAGGAGACACCATGAACAAACTGATCAGCGCCGTATTCGCGGCGGGCGCCGTTGTGCTTGGGGCGCCGGCGGCCCATGCCGCCGGTTACCCCGAAAAGCCCGTCACCATGATCGTGCCCTTCGTGCCAGGCGGGTCCTCCGACATTACCGCGCGTTCGGTCACGCCGGCGCTGTCCAAGACCCTGGGACAGACCTTCGTCGTCGAGAACAAGCCCGGCGCGAACAGCGCCATCGGCGCTCAGGCGTTGGCCCGCTCCACGCCGGACGGCTACACCATGATGGTCGGCTCCATCGGCACCTTCGCCATCAACGAAGCCCTGTACAAGAACCTGTCGTACAACCCCAGCAAGGATTTCACCTACCTGACGCAGGCAGTGCGCAATCCCAACGTGCTGGTCGCGGCGCCTTCGTTCCCGGCCAGCACGGTCGCCGAGCTGGTCGACTACGCGAAGAAGAATCCGAATCGCGTGTCGTACGCCTCGTCGGGCACGGGCTCGTCGGATCACCTTTCTGCCGTGCTGTTCCGCCAGCGCACCCAAAGCACCGGCGTGGACGTGCCTTACAAGGGCGGCGGCGCCGCCATCGCGGACCTCATCGGCGGACAGGTCAACGTGTCATTCCAGAACCTGGGCGCGGTGCAGAACCACATCAAGGCCGGCAAACTCAAGGCGCTGGCCATCACGGGTGACGCCCGCACGCCGGACCTGCCCGATGTGCCGACGCTGACGGAGGCCGGCATCAAGGACATGGTGGTGTATTCCTGGCAGGGCTTTGCCGTGCCCAAGGGCACGCCGCAGCCCGTCGTCGACAAGCTGGCCGAGGCGCTGCGCACCGCGCTGCGCGAGCCCCAGACCCAGAAAACGCTGCAAGGCATGGGCTTCGAAGTCGTCGCCAACACGCCGCAGCAGTTTGCCGATTTCCAGCAGGCTGAAGTCAAGCGCTGGAAGGACGTGATCCAGAAGGCCAACATCCAGCTGGAGTAACGCTTCGCGGGATGCCTGCATGCGGGCATCCCGCAGCGGGTACGCAGCCGCGCCTTGGCTGCGCACCCGGCCCGCAAGGTCCCCGCTTGAATCAAGTAGCATGAAACCTTCGCCACCCAACCGTACGACAACATGACCACCAAGCAACGCATCATCCAGGTCGGCTCGCTGGCCGGCTCCCCTTCCGCCAACCAGCGCCTGGCCGATGGCTATGACGTCATCGAATTGTGGAAGTACCCGGACCGCAAGGCTGCGCTGGCCGAGCACGGCAAGGGCGTCACCGCCGTCGTCACGTCCGCCAATTTCGGCGCCAACGCCGAGCTCATCGACGCGCTGCCGGACCTGAAGGCCATCTGCAGCTGGGGCGTGGGCTACGAAACGATCGACGTCGAGGCCGCGCGCAAGCGTGGCGTGCTGGTCAGCAATACGCCCGACGTTCTGACCGATTGCGTGGCGGACCTGGCCTGGGGCCTGCTCATCGCTGGCGCGCGTCGCATGGGTCAGGGAGAACGCTTCGTGCGAGCCGGCCAATGGGGCCAGGTGCATGGCAGCATCCCGCTGGGCCTGCGCGTCAGCGGCAAAAAACTGGGCATCGTCGGGCTGGGCCGCATCGGCGAAGCGATCGCCAAGCGCGGCACGGGCTTTGACATGGACGTTCGGTATCACAACCGCAGAAAGCGCGACGACGTGGCCTACGGCTACGAAGCGTCGCTGACGGACCTGGCCAAGTGGGCCGATTTCCTGATCGTGGCCACCGTGGGCGGTCCCAGCACGCGCCACCTTGTGAATCGCGACGTGCTGGAAGCCCTGGGCCCGAAGGGCATCATCGTCAACATCGCGCGCGGCCCGGTCATCGACGAAACCGCGCTGGTCGCGGCCCTGGAAGATGGCAAGCTCGGATGCGCGGCGCTGGACGTCTTCGAGCACGAACCCAAGGTGCCCGAAGCGCTGATGAAGAGCGACAAGGCCGTGCTGCTGCCGCACATCGGCAGCGCCACCGAGGAAACGCGCCTGGCCATGGAAAACATGATGCTGGAGAACCTGCAGTCGTTCTTTGAGACCGGCCGCGTGATCACGCCGGTGGAATAACCGGCCTTGTTCGCCCGGGGCGCCTGCGCGGCGCCCGGCCTGGCATCAGACACAAAAAAGCCTCTCGGCGCCCATACCGAGAGGCTTTCGACTTTCCGGCCCCCGCGTGTCCGGTCAGTCTTTGTCGCGCAAAGGAACGTGGGCGTTGCCGCCCGGCGCGGTTACTTCGTCGGCGTCGTGGCGCCAGACTTGTGCGTGTTTGCTGCGCCTGCCGAATGCTTGGCGGACGACTTGTCAGCCTTGTGATGCTTGTGATGCGCCTGGGTCTTGGTGTCGCCGGTCTTGCTGGCGCCGGCCGCAAACGCCGACGGTGCGGCGGCGAGGCCCAGGCACAGGGCCGAGGTGGAAAGAAACGCAGCAATGCGGGAGTGAGTCGTCATTTGTGGTACTCCTGGTTGGTGAAGGCCAGAGGCCTTTTGCCGTTAGGGGGCGGCACGATGCCGCAAGTCCCGTATGCGGTTTGAAGCCCGCCCCTTCAGAAGGTTCACTTCCGAACCACAATTTTTCCGTCACTCAAGAATTGTTGCTATCCCTCGAACGCCAGCAACCCCACGGTGGCGAACAGCATCAGTGCGAAGCATGCTCTCAGCTTGCGTTCAGGAAGCCGGTAGGCCAGCCGCACGCCGATGGGCACGAAGATCAGGCTGCCGATGGCTAGCGGCGCGCCGACCATCCAGTTCGCCTGTCCCGCCCACGTATAGGTGATGAGCGCGATGGTGGAACCGGGGATCACCATGCTGAGCGCGAGCGCCTGCGCGGTGGTCTGCGGCAGGCGAAAGACCGTTGTGATGATGGGCACGGCCAGCACCGCGCCGCCGACGCCAAAGAATCCGCCCAGCGTTCCGCACAGGATGCCCAGGACGCTTGCGCGGCGCGGCGTGAAGACCGGCGCGGCGCGCTTGGGCGGTGGCGCGCGGCGCACCGCCGGACGCGAGGCGCGCCAGGTCTGCCAGACGTAGAACAGCGCGATGAAGAACAGGAACACCGCGAAGCTCCGGCGCAGCAAGGTCGAGTCGATGCCCAGCGCCATCCGCGCGCCCACCCACGTGAACACCACGGCGCCCGCCGCGCCCGCCAGCGCGACGCGCTTGTCGATGCGGGTCTGCTGGTTGTACTTGCGCACCGCCATCATGATGGTCGGCAACACCATGATGAGCGCCGTGCCCTGCGCAAGCTGTTGCGACATTCCCATCAGGAGGACGAGGGCTGGAATGGCGATCAGTCCGCCCCCGATGCCCAGCACGCCGCCCATGAAACCGATCAGGCCGCCGGCTGCCAGGCAGGCGGCGATGACGAACAGACTCACTTGTTGCTCCAACAGACGTCGCGACGCATCAACGCAGCTTTTCCAATGCCGCGTCCAGGCGATCGACCGCCCAGATCTCCAGGCCCTCGATGGGCTGACGCGGCGCGTTGGCCTTGGGGATGAGCGCCACCGAGAAACCCAGCTTGGCGGCTTCGCGCAGACGTTCCTGGCCGCGCGGGGCGGGCCGGATCTCGCCGGCCAGGCCCACTTCGCCGAAGGCGATCAACCCGCGCGGCAGCGGCCGATCGCGCAGCGACGACATGATGGCCAGCAGCACCGGCAGGTCGGCCGCGGGTTCGGTGATGCGCACGCCGCCAACCGCATTGACGAAGACGTCCTGGTCGAAGGTCGACACGCCCGCGTGCCGGTGCAGCACCGCAAGCAGCATGGCCAGACGGTTGCCTTCCAGGCCGACCGTCAGCCGGCGCGGATTGGGCGCGTGGGAACTGTCGACCAGCGCCTGGATCTCGACGAGGAGCGGACGCGTGCCTTCCTGCGTGGCCATGACGCACGAACCGGCGACCTGCTGTTCGTGCTGCGACAGGAACAGTGCGGAAGGATTGGCCACGCCGCGCAGGCCGCGGTCGGTCATGGCGAACACGCCAAGCTCGTTGACGGCGCCGAAGCGGTTCTTGAATGCGCGCACCAGGCGGAACGACGAATGCGTGTCGCCCTCGAAATAAAGCACGGTATCCACGATGTGTTCGAGCACGCGCGGTCCGGCCAGCGCGCCGTCCTTGGTGACGTGGCCGATCATGACGATGGCGATGCCCGTCTGCTTGGCCAGCCGCGTGAGCTGCGCCGCGCATTCGCGCACCTGCGACACCGATCCCGGCGCCGCTGTGAGTTCGCCGCTGTAGAGCGTCTGGATGGAATCGATGACGGCGACGGTGGGCTTTTGTTCCGACACCGCGGCCTGGATGGCTTCGAGGCGGATTTCGGCCAGCAGGTTGACGTTGCCGGTTTGCAGTCCCAGCCGGCGCGCGCGCAACGCGACCTGTTCGGCGGACTCTTCGCCCGTCACGTACAGCACGTTGGTGGTTTCGGACAGCGAGGCCAGCGCCTGCAAGAGCAGCGTCGACTTGCCGATGCCGGGATCGCCACCGATCAGCACCACGGCGCCGGCCACCAGGCCGCCGCCGAGCACGCGATCGAATTCGTCCAGGCCGGTGGGCTGGCGCGGCGTTTCGCGGGCCTCGATTTCGGACAGGCTGCGCACCGGGCTGGACGAGGCCAGCGGCGCATAGCGGTGCGCGGCGGCCGCAGGCGCGGACGACTCCACCGTTTCTTCAAGCGTGTTCCAGGCGTTGCAATGCGGGCATTTGCCCTGCCACTTCGGGGTGGTGCCGCCACAGTCGGCGCACACATAGACGGTACGGGTTTTTGCCATGCGCGAAAGTGTACCCGGCAACATGCCCGCGCCGCGCGGGAACAATGACCGGAATATCACGCGCCGAGACGTCGCGCGAAGCTCATTTCTTTCAGGCAGCTTTCACAAAAAGGGACGCACAGCAGTTACATGATGCAAACACAAGAAATTTACTGCCCGATCCGTTTCAAATCGCGCATAATCGCCAAGTGCAGCGCATCTTGTCGAACCGTCCAGACCGGACGGCACCCGGCACGATGGACGTCCTCTGGACGCACTTCGTGGCCAATCGCGGCGCAATCACCCGCAGCCTCCCCAGAGGCCGCTCAAACCGGAACATGACCCCAGCACGACTAGACGCCGGACCACCGGCGCGGCGCACGCAAAGGTCAAACGCGGATACGTCGTGCCACCCGGCGTATATGCGAGGAGTACGCGCATGAGCATTACCTATCGCCCCCCATTTGACGAAGACGATGAACGGGATCTGCGCGCCCTGTACCGCAAGCCGGGTCCCGGCGCCAATCCGGAACTGGATGCGGCGGTACGACGCAGATGGCACCCTGGCCATAGCTGGCACCCCGGTTGGGGCGCAGCCGCTTGCGCCGTGATGGTGGCAGGCCTGTTCGCCTGGACCGACATGCGCGAGGCCATCGACGACACCGAACCCCAGATGCAGCTGGTCGCCGTGCAGGCCAACGAGGCAACGCAAGAGGCCGCCTCGGCGTCGGCCGCGCCGCCCAGCGATGCGCCACCCCTGCGCCGCGTCGTCGCCTTGCAGCAGGAACCGGCGGTTCCCGCCCAACCTGCCGCGGCGCAGCCCGCCGTGGCCGTGACTGCTGCGGTTCCCGCCGCGCCCGCCCCGGCAGCGGCTGAAACGGCCGCTGCCGAGACTGCGGCCCAGGAAGCGGCGCCGGCCGCTGCCCAGGAAGCCCCCGCGGAATCGCAACAGGTCGCCGCCTTCACCGAGCAGGACATCGAAACCCGGGTGGCCCAGATTCGGGGCCTGATCGTGGACGACCGCGAAGAAGACGCCGTTCACGCATTGCGCGAGTTGCAACGCGGCGCGCCGGATTTCGCGCTGCCGGACGACCTGCAGGAGCTGTCCCGCCAGAACCCGGCGTGACCCACCGGGCCGGCCCCTGCGCCGGCCCGCCCCGCGCCGGCGCGGGCCGCACCCAGGCCCGAAGAATTGAGCAATTTTTGGGCGGCTTCTTGCTAACATAGCCGCCATGAGTCCGAGCTTCCACCACCGCAATCTTCCCCATTTGCTGCTCTATGCGCGCGAAACGCTGATGGCGCATTTCCGTCCCGTGCTGCACGCGGCGGGCGTCACCGAACAGCAATGGCGGGTGTTGCGCACGCTGAGCGAGGTGGGCTCGCTGGAACCCAACCAGATCGCCCGCGCCTGTCAGATCCTGAGCCCCAGCCTGACGCGCATGCTGGCCGGCATGGAAGAGCAAGGACTCATCAAGCGCACGCGCTCCAGCGCCGACCAGCGCCGTCAGGAAATCTCCCTGACCGTCAAAAGCAACAAGCTCATCGACCGCATGCGTCCGATGGTTGACGCCAAGTACCAGGAAATCGAAGAAAGGATCGGCAAGGAATTGCTCGATCGCCTGTACCGCGACGTGGACGCGATGGTCGATCTCATCAAGCGCGACGGCCCCACGCGCGATGCCGGCACGCCCTGACGCCGTTCCCCCTTCCCTCTTAGGCAATCCAACGTCCATGGACCTCCTGACGAATTCGTTCAAGCAAGCCCTGCGCGACCGCAAACCTCAGATCGGCCTGTGGGCCGGCCTGGCCAGCGCGTACACCTCGGAAATTCTTGCGGGCGCCGGCTTCGACTGGCTGCTGATCGACGGCGAACACGCGCCCAACACGCTGGACTCCACCTTGGCCCAACTGCAATCCGTGGCGGCCTACCCGGTGGCGCCCGTGGTGCGCCCGGCCTGGAACGACCCGGTCCAGATCAAGCAAATCCTTGACACTGGCGCGCAGACGGTGCTGGTGCCCATGATCCAGTCCGCCGAGGAAGCCGCCGGCGCGGTGGCCGCCGTGCGCTATCCGCCGCAAGGCATCCGCGGCGTGGGCAGCGCGCTGGCGCGCGCGTCGCGCTGGAACCGCATCCCGAACTACCTTGAACGCGCCAACGACGAAATGTGCGTGCTGGTGCAGATCGAGACGCCCGCCGGCATCGAGGCGCTGGACGCCATCCTTGCCGTGGACGGTGTGGATGGCGTCTTCATCGGACCAGCCGATCTGTCGGCCGGCATGGGATATCTGGGCCAGCCCGAGCATCCGGAAGTCGAGAGGACCATCGATGACGCGATCGCGCGCATCGTGCGTTCCGGCAAGGCCGCGGGCATCCTGCACAGCGGCGTGGCGCAGGCCAAGCATTATCTGTCCTTGGGCGCCACCTTCGTGGCGGTAGGCGTGGACGCGGTGCTGCTGGCACGCGCGGCCGAAGCGCTGGCGGGCGAGTTCAAGGAAGTGGCGGCAGTGGCTGCGGGCAAGGGTCCGTACTGACGGGCGCGGCGGCGCGTCCACCACAACCAGACGCCGGTCAGACTCAGCACCAGCGTCACGACGCCGACGAGCGCCACCGCCACCTGCAAGGGCCAGCCCCATAGCGCCGCCATGTGCAGGCTGGTCAGCCAATGCTTGACCGTGTCGCCCGCCGCCCGGCCCGTCGGCAGATGGCTGCCCACCCGTTGTCCATTCACGGCATCGAACACCACCGACGTGGCGCCGCTTCGCGTGCGCAGATCGCGGCTGCTGCGCACACTGTAGCGGTACAGGTTGCGGCGCGTATCCAGCGCCAACCAGTGTTCGCCCAGCACCGCAAACCCCTCGCGGGCGGCCAGCTGCGCCATCAGTTGCCGGCCCGCGTCGCGCGCCCGCTCGGGGGGCATCGGGTCGCCGGCCGTGGCGGGTGCGCCGCGCCGGGGATCGGGTTGATAACTCAAGCCAGCGCGCATCACCGGGTCGTAGACCGCCGGCAGATTGAGCGCGACGCTGCTCCATGCCATCAGCGTCAAGGCCGCCCACAGCCACAGCCCACCCGCGCGGTGCAGATCGAAATTGCGTTTGTGGGGACCGCCCTGCCAACGGATGCGCCAGGCGGGCGCCCAGCGCTGCCACACGGATGAGGACCGGGCCAGCCTGCGCGAGCGGTTTCGCGGCGGCAGCGTGAGCCAGGCGCCGACAAAGCCATCGAGCGTCCAGGCCAATGCGACGATGCCGAGCAACAGTTCGCCGATGCCCTCGAACAGCAGCGCCGTGTGGATGCGATGCAGAAACGGCATCAGGTTGCGCAGCCCTTCGCGCAGATCGCCCCAGCGGCGCTGGCCCAGAATGGCGCCATCGTACGGGTCGACAAATATCTCGTGCAGCACGGGTCCTGCGGCGCCGTCCTCATGCAGCCACACCGGAAACGCCACGCTGCGTCCGGCCTGCCCGCCAAGCGGCGTGGCAGGCATTACTGCCGCCGGCACAAAGCGGGCCACGCGCTCGCGCAGCGCCAAGGCGTCAAGCCGCGCGGCGCCGTCCGATGGCGGCGGCACGCGGTGCAACGCGGGAGCTGCCGCGGCGTCCAGCGCGTCATACCACGCAAGCGGAATGCCAGTCAGCGCGACCAGGCAGAGAAAGCCGGCCAGCACCAGGCCGGTCCAGCGATGCAGGCTTAGCAGCGCCGCGCGCACGTTCACCAGCGGTAGCTCACCGTGCCGATGATGCGGCGCGGCTCGCCGTAGTTGCACGCGCCGTTGTAGCAAATGGACGGGATGTAGGTCTTGTCCGTCAGGTTGGTGACGTTGAGCGCATACAGCCACGGGCCGCTTTCATAACTGACCCGCGCATCGATCAAGGTGTAGCCCGCGCCCCCCAGCGAACCGCTGGACGGCCGGTCGGGACGCGCCGACACGTAGCGCAGGCCGGCGCCCGCCTTCAGGCCCATCAACACCCAATCCGACAGGTTCACGTCGGTCCATATGGACGCGGCATGCAACGGCGTGTTGAAGCGCTCGCCCTCCTCGCCCGGCAGATTGCTCTGGACCACGCGGGCGTCGGTGTAGGTGTAGGCGGCGATCACGTCGACCTGCGGCGTGACGCGCGCACGCGCCTCGAGTTCCAGGCCGCGCGAGCGCACCTTGCCGGTCTGCACCAGAAAGGTCGGATCGACCGGATCCGGCGTGAGCACGTTCTTGCGCTCCAGGTTGAAAAGCGCGGCGCTCAGCATCACGTCTTCGCCCGCGGGCTGGTATCGGATGCCGACTTCGTACTGCGTCCCGCGGCTGGGCTCGAAGCTGCCGTCGTTGCGATCGCGGCCGCTGGTGGGTTCGAACGATTGGCTGAAACTGGCATAGGGCGCCAGGCCGTTGTCGGCCAGGTACACGACGCCCGCGCGGCCCGTGAAGGCCGAGTCCTTGTCGTTCGAATTGGTGGACGGCGCATGCAAGGCGCGATTCTCCGCGCGCACGTTGTCATGCCGCCCGCCCAGCAGCACCACTACCTTGTCCGCTAGCTTGATCTGGTCTTGCAGGTAGATGCCAAGGCGATGCTCGGTGTTGCGGCGCTGCTGCCAAGGCAAGGCCACGACGTCGCCGGGCAGGTACACCGGATCGAAGACATCGATGGGCGGCAGATTGCCGCGCAGGCGGTCGCTGTTATAGGTCGAACGCGTGTAGTCGAAGCCCGCAAGAAACGTCTGCGTGACTGGGCCGGTCTCGAACCGCTTCTCGATGTTGGTGTCGATCGTCTGCACCGTGGTGCGGTCGTTAAAGCCGCGTGCGGAGCGGGACACCCGGCGCTGCGTCGCCGCGTCCACGTCGCCCTGCAACAGTACATAGCGCATGTTCAGGTCCGCGTCGTAATAGCGCATCGACTGGCGGAACTTCAGCGTGTCGTCGAACGCGTGCTCGATCAGCACGGCCAGCGAGGTCGATTCGATATCGAAGCGATTGTGGTTGGGCTCGCCCAGAAAGCGCGACCGCGGGATCTGGCCGTTCGGGTTGGTCCAGAGCGAGCCGGTGACCGGCACTTCCGGCGGATTGAACGTCTTGCTGCGCTGATAGTTGGCCAGCAGCGTGACCGAGGTGGCCGTCGTCGGACGCCACGTCAGGGCGGGCGCGAAGTAGGTGCGATCGTCGGAGCCGTAATCGACGAACTGCTTGCTTTCGCGGAACAGGCCGGTCAAACGATAGGACCACACGCCGGCCTCATCGATGGGGCCGCCGATGTCCGCCGAAATCTGCCGGCGGTCGAAACTGCCGCCGTCCACATTGATTTCGCCCATCGATTCGCCGGGCGGGCGCTTGGTCACGGTATTGACGATGCCGCCCGGCGCCGCGGCGCCGTACAGCACCGATGACGGCCCCCGCAGTACCTCCACGCGTTCCAGGCCGTAGGGTTCCTGCTTGCCGTTGTACTGACTGATCATGTATCGCATGCCGTCGCGGTAATAGCTGCCGGTCTGCGGGTTGGCCTCGAAGCCGCGGATGAACATCGTGTCTTCGAAGACCGAGCTCTTGGCGACGAGGCCGGGCATGATGCCGGGGGTGTAGCTCAGCGCCTCTTGCAGGCTCTGCGCCTTCTGATCGCTGATCTGCGCCGCGCTCACCACGGAAATCGATTGCGGCGTTTCGATGATCGGCGTGTCGGTCTTGGTGGCCGTCGCGCTGCGCGTGGCCGCGATGCCCAGCACCGGGCCGTCCGGGCGTTCGATCTGGGCGGTGACCGCGATGGGTTCCAGCAAGGTCACGTCCTGGCGCCCCTGACGCAACACGAAACCGCCATCCGGCAGGCGTTCGGCCACGAGACCCGTGCCGCTCAGCAGCGCCGCCATGCCGGCTTCGGGCGAATAGCGGCCGCGCAGGCCGGGGCTATGGCGGCCGGCGCTCAGATCGCCGTGGCCGCTGACGAACAAACCGGCTTCGGCGGAGTACAGATTGAGCACCTGGCTCAATGGGCCGGGCGGAATGTCGAAATGGCGGACCTGGGTTTCGGCCGCCTGCGCGTGGACGGCACTGACGGGCGCCGCGCCGCCCAGCGCCACGCCGATCGCCAGCGCCAGCGGAAGGATGCGCGCACGGCGGATCGGACGGAGGGGAAAAACAATCAGGGGGTTGGTCATGCCACGAATCCGCGATATGGGTGTTGAACTGCCCATAGGCCGGATGAGCGCGGCAAAAGCGGCAAACTAATTTGTAACGGCGGGGTCTCAGCGTGGCTGCAGGGTCGTCCACCACGGCATCGGCTGACTGATCCGCAGCGGCAAGGCCTCGCTCAGCAGGCGCAGCGCGCGATCGCTGTCCTGCAGAGGGAACGTGCCCGTCACGCGCAGCGCGGCCACGTCGTCGGCGCAGCCCAGATGCCCGCGGCGGTATCGCGCCAGTTCCGCCACGACCTGCGCCAGCGGCGTCTCCTCGAATTGCACGATGCCGCGCGTCCAGTTGTGGTCGGCGGCTCGCAGCGCCGCGGGCGCCTCGATGCCTTGCGCGCCGCCACGCATTCGCATGCCCGCGCCGACCCGATAGCCCGCCGGCGGCGCGCCCGTGAAATGCGCCTGCACCGCGCCCTCCAGCACCGCAAGCGTGGTTTCTCCATCAATACTGCGCACGTTGAACCGCGTGCCCAGCGCCTGCATCCGGCCTTCGGGCGTGTCCACCACGAAGGTGCGCCCGGGGTCGGCCGCGGTGGAGATCATGATCTCGCCGCGCAGCAGCACCAGGCGGCGCTGGTCGCGGGTGTAGTCCACCTTCAAGGCGGTATCGGTATTGAGCCGGATCCGGGTGCCGTCGGCAAGCTGGGCCTCGTGCGCGCCGCCCACCGGCGTGACCAGGTCTGCCTGCCGGGCCGCCCACGTGCGGCGTCCCACTGGCGACTGCGCGGCGCCCAGTCCCAACAATCCTGCCGCGCCCCCGATCAGCGCAACCGTCAACAACCTGCGGCGCTCACGCCGGCCCTGCGCCGCGGCGTTCAGGCTTGCCACGCTGGCTTCCCGCCCCATCGGCTGCGCGATCAACGCATCGAAGTGCGCGCCAACGTCCTCGACGCGCTGCCAAGCCCGGCGATGCGCCGTATCGGCGTCCAGCCAAGCCTGCCAGCGCTCGCGTTCTTCTGCGCTGGCCGCGCCCGAGGTGAGCAGCGCATACCAATGCGCGGCCGCTTCCAGGATGCGTGAGTCGACGGCGGCGGCACTCATCGGCTACTCGCCGTGCCGCGGCACAAGCCGTCCGGCTCCAGGTCGGTGTCGAGCAGAAAGCACAGCATGGCCTGTGCGATGTCGTTGCGGACGGTCCGTTCAGACACACGCAATTGCGCCGCGATCGCCTCGTGCGTCATGCCGTGGATGCGATGCATCAGGAAGGCTGCGCGCGCGCGCACGCCCAGGCGATGAAGCTTGCGATCGATCTCGACCAGCGCCTGCAGCGCCTGGACCTGCACTTCGGGGGATGGGTGGGTGACTTCAGGACGCGCCGCCAGGGTTTCGGCCCATGCGTGTTCGATGTCGCGGCGGCGCCAAAAATCGACCAGCAGGCCGCGCGCGATGGTGGTCAGGAATGCGCGCGGTTCGCGCACGTCGGCCAGCGCATGGCGTCGCACCAGCAAGGTCACAAAGGTGTCTTGCGTCAGGTCGGCGGCCTGATGATTGTCCTGAAGACGGCGATTCAGCCATTTCTGCAACCAGCCGCAATGCGCGGTGTACAGGGCAGAAAGCGATGCGGCAACTGCGTGCTCTCGGTCCGACACGGCGAGCATCCAAAATGGAAATGATAGTTATTATTATACAAACAATGGCTGGGCAGGTTGGCCAGGTTCTCCTTCTGCGCCAGGCAAAAAAAACGCACCCGAAGGTGCGTGGTTCATGCGGGTAGTGCCGGGAATCATGAACGGCCGGCCAGGCTGCCGCCACCGTCCACGCCCAGCACCTGGCCGGTAATGAAGCCGGCGTCGTCCGACAGCAGGAAGGCAATGGCAGCCGCCACTTCGGCCGGTGTGCCCAGCCGCTTCATGGGCACCGATGCCAGCGCCCGCTTTTCGTTGTCGCTGCCGGCGGGCCGGGTGGCGCGGAACATTTCGGTTTCGATGGGGCCCGGCGCAACGGCATTGGCGGTGATGCCGTATTCGGCCAGTTCCAGCGCCCAGGTGCGCGTGCAGCCCACCAGCGCGCTCTTGGCGGCCGAATAGGCGGTGCGGTCCAGTGCGCCGTGGATGGAACGGCTGACCACGTTGACGATGCGCCCGGCGCGGCGGGCCTTCATGGATTCGATGAACGCCTGCGTCACCTGCACCGCCACGCGCACGTTCAAGTCCAGCACGTTGTACAGCGTGGCCAGGTCGATTTCGCCCAGGGGCTGTGGCGACACAATGCCCACATTGTTGACGACGGCGTCCACCGGGAATTTTTCGCGGATTTCGCGCAGGACTTCTTCGGTACGGCCGGCGTCGGCCAGATCACAGGCGTACAGGTACCCCGGGAAATCGACGTCGGCCGTGTTGCGCGCGATGCCCACCACATGACAGCCCATGTCGGACAACCGCTGAGTAAGCGCCCAGCCTATGCCTTTGGTGGCGCCCGTGATGAGCACACATTTGTCCTTCATGGGATGAAACCTCGCAGTCTGTTTTCTTGGTCAAAAACGGGCGCCTGAGCGCCCGGTTTTCGAAGTAGACACTATCCGGCGTCGTGTGTCTTGTAATTTGCGTAGCAATTCTTGCCCACCGGACGCGTCAGGCATCCCGGGTGACCGGCACCCGCGGGGCCAGAGCGCAGAGCAATTCGTAGCCGATGGTGCCGGCCGCGCTGGCGACCTCATCCACCGAGGGGCCGTCTTCCCCCCATAGGGAAACCGGCGAGCCCACGCCTGCGGACGGCACGGGCCCCAGATCCACGACCAGCATGTCCATCGACACCCGGCCCAGCAATTGGGTGCGGATGCCGGCGACCACGACCGGCGTGCCGGTGGAGGCGTGGCGGGGGTAGCCGTCAGCGTATCCGCAGGCCACGATGCCGATGCGCATGGCGCGTTCCGCGCGGAACAAGGCGCCATAGCCCACCGAGTCTCCGGCCTTGATTTCCTGGACGGCGATGATTTCCGAATTGAGCGACATGGCGGGCTTGAGCCCGAACGACGCGGCTTCGGCGTCCGCAAAGGGCGACGCGCCGTAGAGGCAGATGCCCGGGCGCACCCAGTGCGACTGGCTCTCGGAGCCGACGGCGATGTCGGCAAAGCGCAAGGCGGCGGCCGAATTGCACACGCTGATCGCGCCCGGCAGCTTATGTGTCACCGAATTGAAGACGCTGAGTTGTTCGTTCACGCCCTGCGGACCGTCCGCGCAGGCGAAATGGGTCATTTTGCCGACCGAGCCCAGCGTGCCCTGCTGTTGAAGCAGCATGGCGCGCTCGAAGGCGGCGGGAAAGGCCGCCGGGCTGAAACCGAGCCGATTCATGCCGCTGTTGAGCTTGACCATGATGTCCACGCGGCGCGACAGGCGGGCGCGGGCCAGCATGTCGAGCTGATCGCGTTGATGGACGGTGGTGCTGAGGTGGTAGCGGTCGACGATGTCCAGGTCGGATGGGTTGAAGAACCCTTCGAGCAGCAGGATCGGCCCGCCCCAGCCGGCCTCGCGGCAGCGCACGGCCTCTTCGAGGTCGAGCATGGCCAGGCCCTGCGCCTTGGAAAAGCCGGCCACTGCCTGTTCGATGCCGTGTCCGTAGGCGTTGGCCTTGATGACGGCCCAGATCGATGGCGGCACCCCGCCGGCAGCGGCGGCGGTCTGGTCCAGGTGGCGGCGCACGGCGTCAAGGTTGTGCGCAAGGGCAGAAACGGAAACGGTAGCGGAGATTGGGCGCGGCATGGTGTGAGATCCTGTGGCGTCCAAGTCTAACTGATCCGGCGCCTCGGACGGCAGGCGGTCAGATCAAGCGCGGGCGACTACTCTAAAATGAGACCGTTTTCCGCTTTGCGCCGTCTTTGCAGACCTGGTCTGTTCACAGGCTACTTTCCATGTCCATCGATCACTACGAGAATTTTCCCGTTGCCTCGCTGCTGCTGCCGCGCAGGCTTCGCGGCGCCGTGACCGATATCTACCGGTTCGCCCGCGCCGCGGACGACATTGCCGACGAAGGCAGCGCGACCGACGAGGAGCGCCTGGCCCAACTGGCCGCGTTCCGCACCGAGTTGCACCGCATCGGCGCCGAACCCGGCACGCCCCCGGCGCCCGGCTTGCCGCCCCTGTCCGACATCTTCGCGCCGCTGGCGCAGACGATCGCCCGGCACCAATTGCCGATCACGCCCTTCTACGACCTGCTGTCCGCCTTCGAGCAGGACCTGACCGTCAAGCGCTACGACGACTACCCTGCCCTCATGGACTACTGCAGTCGCTCGGCCAATCCGGTCGGGCGCCTGATGCTGCACCTTTTCCAGGCCAGCACGCCACAGAACATCACCGAGTCCGACGCCATCTGCACGGGCCTGCAGCAGGTGAACTTCTGGCAGGACGTGCGGGTGGACTGGCACAAGCACCGCGTCTATCTGCCACAGGAAGACCTGCGCCGCCACGGCGTCTCGGACGAAGACCTGGCCGCCTGCCGCCTTACGCCCGCCTGGCGCGAGCTGATGGCCTTCCAGGTCGAACGCACGCGGGCGCTGCTACACTTCGGCGCTCCGCTGGCGCGCCGCCTGCCCGGCCGCATCGGTCTGGAGCTGCGCCTGGTGGTGCAAGGCGGGCTGCGCGTCCTGGAGCGGATCGAGGCGAGCGGCTACGATGTTTTCATGAATCGCCCCGAATTGGGCGCCAAAGACTGGGCCATCATGTTGTGGCGCTCCATCAAGTAACAGGCCGTGCCTAATGACCCCTGACGAGTATTGCCAGGAAAAAGCCGCCAAAAGCGGTTCCAGCTTCTACTATTCCTTCCTGTTCCTGCCTCCCGAGCGCCGGCGCGCCATCACGGCCCTGTACGCGTACTGCCGCGAAGTGGACGACGTGGTCGACGAATGCACCGATCCGTCGCTGGCGCGCATTAAGCTCGCGTGGTGGCGCACGCAGGTCGACCAGATGTTCGACGGCAAGCCCGATCACCCCGTGACGCGCGCGCTGCAGCCGCATCTGGAGACCTGTTCGATCACCCGCGCCCGCCTGCTGGCCGTGATCGACGGCATGGAAATGGACCTGGACCAGACCCGCTACCTGGACTGGCCCGGCCTGCGCAAGTATTGCTGGCATGCCGCCGGCGTGGTGGGTGAGCTGTCCGCCGGCGTGTTCGGCTATTCCGACCCCAAGACGCTGGTGTACGCCGAAAAACTGGGCCTGGCGTTCCAGATGACCAACATCATCCGCGACGTGGGCGACGACGCGCGCCGCGGCCGCATCTATATCCCGGTCAACGACATGCAGCAGTTCGAGGTCAAGGCCTCGGACATCCTGAATGGCGAGTATTCCGACCGCTTCAGCGCGCTGATGAAGTTCCAGGCCGACCGCGCCCGCGAGCTGTACCGCGAGGCGATGAGCAACCTGCCCGAGGCGGACCGCCGCGCGCAGCGGCCCGGACTCATGATGGCCGCCATCTACCACGCGCTGCTCGACGAGATCGAGCGCGACAACTGGCAGGTGCTGCACCAGCGCATTTCGCTCACGCCCCTGCGCAAACTCTGGCTTGCCTGGAAAACCTGGGTGGGCGGCGGACGCGGCCTGGTCCGCCGGTTGGCGCGGTGAAGGCGGCAGTCATTGGCGCAGGCTGGGCCGGGCTGGCGGCCAGCGTCGCCCTGCGTGAAGCCGGCGCGAAAGTCACGGTGTTCGAGGCCGGGCACACCCCGGGCGGACGCGCGCGGCGCGTCTTTCACGACGAATTCGAAGCGCCGCTGGACAACGGCCAGCACCTCTTGTGCGGCGCCTACAAGGAAACGCTGGCGCTGATGCGCCGCGTGGGCCGCAACCCGGACGCCCTGCTGATGCGGCGCCCCTTGCGGCTTGCCAGCCTGGACGGGCGCTTTCACCTGTCCGCACCTCGCATTCCGGCGCCGCTGAACATGGCCCTGGCCGTGCTGCGTGCGCGCGGCCTTTCGTGGGGCGACCGGTTTGCGATGCTGCGCCTGATGCGCGGCTTGAAGACCATGTCCTGGACGCCGCCGCGCGACTGGACGGTGCTGCATCTCTTGCACTATCACGCGCAGTCCGACGTGCTGATCCGGCAGGTATGGGAACCGCTATGCCTGGCCGCGCTGAACACGCCGATCGCCACGGCCAGCGCCGTGCTGTTCGCCCGGGTGCTGCGCGACAGTCTTGCTGGCGCGCGCGAAGACAGCGATCTGCTTTTGCCCTGCACCGACCTGTCGGCGCTGTGGCCGGACGCCGCCGCCCGCCAGGTCACCATGCGGTATGGCAGCACGGTGCGCCAGCTGCATCCGTCAGCCGATGGCATCGACATCAACCAGGAGCGCTTTGACGCCGCCGTGCTGGCCGTGCCGCCCACCTACGCCGCGCGGCTGCTGGACGGCCCGCTGCGCAAGGCCGGCGCCACCGGGCTGCTCGATGCGCTCAAGGCCTTCGACTACCTGCCCATCGCGACGCTGAACATCCGCCTGGCTAGCCCGTGGCGCTTGCCCGAGCCGATGATGATGCTGCGTGAGGACGCGGCCCGCGGTCATGCCGGCCAGTGGGTGTTCGACCGCGCCCAGCTTGCCGGCGACACCAAGGCCGGCGAACTGGCGCTGGTGGCCAGCGCCGCGGTCGGCATGGGCGAACGCAACCGGCGGCAAGTGATTGAAGCCCTGATCGACCAGGTGGCCGAACAGGCCGCCGCGCATCCGCTCAGGCTGCAGCCGATGCCGGACGTGTCGGCCGCCGAACTCTTCATTGAAAAGCGCGCGACGTTCGCGGCGGTGCCAGGACTTATCCGCCCGCTGAACTCCACGCCGTGGCCCACGCTGGCGCTGGCCGGCGACTGGACCGACACGGGCTACCCCGGGGTGCTGGAAGGCGCCGTGCGCAGCGGCTTGCAGGCCGCTCGCGTGCTCAACCCCCGCGCGGACTGAAAAGACCGGGCGAATCGCGCATCGCCCTTGTCTTGAAAGGGCCGGTCAGCCGGCCTGCTGGTCGAACAGATCGGCTTGGCGCGGGTCCGCCGGGGCCAGCTCATAGCCGATCTGCTCGGCGACCTCGCGCAGGATGTTCTGCGCAAGATTGAAGGCGGTATTGGCCGCCGGCACGCCGGCATAGATGGCGTTCTGCAGCAGCACTTCCTTGAGCTCGTCGGGCGTCAGGCGCGAGGCATCCTGCGCCGTCAGCGCGGCGCGCACGTGCAGCTCGAATTCTTCCCATCGGCCCAGCGACAACGTCACCGCCAGCACCATCATGCGCCGCGCCTTGTGCGGCAGGCCGGGGCGGCTCCAGATGTCGTGCCAGGCGTAGCGCGTGATCATGTTCTGGTAGTCGGCGGTGAACGTGGTGGCGCGATCCAGCGATCGCTGCACCCATGCATCGCCCAGCACGGCGCGGCGGTTCGCCAGGCCGCGTTCGAAATCGTCTTGCCGGCTCATCGGGTCAATCTCCATTCGGATCGGGGGGCTGGCGCGTGCAAACGATGCCGCGCCCGCCCCCGGAGGATCAATTCACCTGGATGTTATTGGTTTTCACGACCTCGGCCCAGCGCGTCTGTTCCGCGTCGACAAACTTGGCGAAGTCGGCGGCGCTGCTGCCGACCGGCGTCAGGCCCAGCTTGGCGAGCTTCTCGCGGGTATCGGGACGCGTCAGCGCCTTTTGCACGAGTTCCTGCAGCTTGGCCACCACTTCCGGGCTGGTGCCGGCCGGCAGGAAGAAGCCATTCCACTCGACCACGTTGAAGTTCTTGATGCCGGCTTCGCCCACCGTTGCCACATTGGGCAGTTCGGGCATGCGCTTGTCCGACGAGACCGCAAGCGCCTTCAACTTGCCGCCGCTGACGTAGTTCAGGCTGGAGGCGGCGTTGGCGAAGTAGACGTCGACCTGACCGCCCATGACGTCCACGATGGCCGGTGCGCCGCCCTTGTAGGGCACGTGCACCATATCCAGGCCCGCATCCTTCTTAAGCAGCTCGGCGGCCATCTGCGCAAGGCTGCCCGGTCCATAGGACGCAAACGTCAGACGGCCGGGCTTGGCGCGCGCGGCATCAATGAAGTCCTGCAGGTTGTTGAAGCTGGAACCCGGCGCGGCCACCAGGATGTTGGGCACGCTGATGGCCTGCGAAACCGGAATGAAGTCCTTCTTGGCGTCGTAGGGCAGCTTGCGCAGCACCGGATTGATCGCGAAGGACGACGCGTCGAACAGCACCGTGTAGCCGTCCGGTTTGGCCCGCGCCACGAACGCCGCGCCGATGGAGCCGCTGGCGCCGCCCTTGTTCTCGATCACCACGCTCTGGCCGGCGACCTCGCCCATGCCTTGCGCGATGATTCGCGCGGCGTTGTCCGCACCGCCACCGGCGGAATACGGCACCACCACGGTGATGGGCTGCTCCGGATAACCGGCGGCGTTCGCGGTGCCAAATGCAGTGGCCAGGCCGATGGCGGCTGCCAGCGGGCGAATGGCGGCCAGGGCCGTGCGACGGGTTTTCTTCATGTGTGCTCCTCGGGTCTCCCCTGCGGGGATGTTCAATCGTTCAAGGGTCGTAGCGCGATCCGTCGTCAGACGGTCGCGATGGGATTGACCGGCGCGCCTACCAGACCGGGCACGTACATGGGCGCCGCGGTCAGGAAAAAGGCATGCCGGCCGTGCTGGCGCAACCATTGCGCCAGCGGGGTCAGGTGCCAGAGCTCGCCCAAGGGCAGGCCCAGCTTGAAAAGACATTGCTCGTGCAGGGGCAGCAGCGCGCCCTTGCCAGCGTCCAGGTGATGGTTGCGCAGTTCGACCGCGTGGTTGTCGGCGGCGATGGCCGCGATGCGGCTGTCCTTGATCCACGCCAGCAGGTCCGCATCGGCGCCGTCCAGCACGCAGCAGCTCGTCTTCAGCCGCTCCTGCTCGTCATCGCCCAGCGTCAATGCCAGGTCGGCCAGACCGGTATGCAGGCACAGCACATCGCCGGGCCGGACCTCGACGCCATCGGCGCGCATCACGTCCATCAGTTCGCGGTGGGATACCTTGCGCTGCGCATCGCCAAAATGCGCGCGCAGGTCCACCATGACGCCGCGCCCCTGGATACCGTGGCGCGCCATCGGCGCAATCGACAGGTCGCGCGTGCCGGTAAAGCCTTCGGCGGCGGGCTCGCTGACCGTGAAGCCGTTGTAGCCGGTGGGCTGCGGCTGGCCCGTGCCGTGGGCGTCGTACATGGAACCCACGTGGCCCAGCGCGTCCCATTGCGTGGAATATTGCGGCGACAGCGTGACGCGGTCGTCGCTGATGACGTCCGTGGCGCCCGGCACGTCGCGGTCCAGCGGATAGCGATAGACCGGCACGCCGTTCTTCTCGGCCGGCTGGATCACCGGCCCCTTGCGGCGCGGATTGAGCACCGGCGCGCGCGGCACGGTCAGCGGCAGGCTCAGCGAGAACGACATGCCCGTGCGGATCTCGGCGACGGCGGCCAGGCGCGCCTGGCTGTCCAGATGGTTCAGCGTTCCCAGCTGGTCTTCGCTGCCAAAATCGCCCCAGTTCGATCCATCCGGACGGCGCAGATACCGTTGCGCTGCATTCATGATTTGTGTCTCCTCGCCCTTTTCCCCGGACGATGCCTGTCTTGTTTGTTACGGCTTATTGCACCACGGAGGCGTGCAGCAAGTGGTCGATTTCGTCCGCTGTGTATCCCAGGGCGGACAGAATTGTGCGGCTGTGCTCGCCCAACGCCGGCGCGGCGCGTCCGGCGGCGTCTTGTTCGGCCTCATGGGCGCCCACTTGCGCGCCATCCTGCACGGCTCCGCCGAAGTGCGCCCATTGCGCCAGCCCGAGATAGTTGCCCGCCTGCTCGCTGCGATAGGGGCGCATGAATCCCATCGCCTGCACCTGCGGGTGGTCGAACATGTCTTCAACGGGCCGGACCTCCGCGCACGGCACGCTCTGGCCAAAGCGCTCGGCCCATTCGCGGGCCGAGGCCCGCGCCAAGGCCTGGCGCACCAGCGGCACCAGCACCGCCGCCTGCGCGGCGCGCTTTTTCACCGTGTCGTAATCGGGATGCTCGGCCAGATCGGGCAGGTCCAGATGGCCGCACAGCGCGCGCCAGAAGTGCGGCGTATTGGCCGAGATGTAGAGATGGCCTTCGCGCGTGGGATGGATGCCCGTGATCCCGCCCGAGCGCATGTCGCGTTCGATGCGGCGCGGTTCGCCCTCGGCCCACACCAGACGGGCCGATTGCATCGCCAGCGCGCTGCCCAGCAGCGACACTTCGATGGCCTGCCCCCGCCCGGTTTTCTCGCGCTGATAGAGCGCGGCGGACACACTGTTGGAGATCAGCGCGGCGCCGTAGTAGTCGACCACCGATCCGTACAGCACTTCGGGCGGGCCGTCGGGCTTGGCTTGCGCCGCGCACATCCCAGTCATGGACTGCAGCACCTGGTCGTAGCCGGCGTGGCGCGCCATCGGACCGGCCGCGCCGTAGCCCGTCATCGCGCAGTAGATCAGGCGCGGGTTGATGGCGGCCAGCGTCGCGAAGTCGATGCGCAGGCGTTCGGGAACGCCTGGCCGGAAGTTGTGGACCAGCACATCGGCCTCGCGCACCAGCCGGACCAGCACCTCGTAGCCCGCCGGGTCCTTCAGGTTCAGGCACAGGCCACGCTTGTTGCGGTTGATCCCCAAAAACGCCCGGCTCTCGGCCGGCAGCGTCGACGGGTACTTGCGCAGGTTGTCGCCTTCGGGCGGCTCGACCTTGATGACGTCCGCGCCCATGTCGCCCAGCAGCGCGCAACCGTAGGGGCCCGCGATGTAGGCGCTCAGATCCAGGACCTTGACGCCGGCGAGCGGCAGTTGACCCGGGGTTTCAAATTCCATCATGCAATTCATCCGATAAATGGCTCGGCCGCGCGTTGCGCAGACCGCTTCAGGCGGCCCGCCCGGCCGCCAGCAACACGTCGCGGGCGCGGCGCACGAAAGGCGCGTCGATCATCTTGCCGTCCAGCAGAAAAGCGCCCACGCCCGCCTGGGCCTCGCTCGCGGCGACGATCCGTTCGGCCGCACCAATCTCTTCGGCGCTGAACCCGAATACCTCGTTGGCGATGGCGACCTGGCTGGGATGCACGCAGGATTTGCCCAGAAAACCAAGGGATCGCGCCAGTTGCGCCTCGGCGCGAAAGCCCTCGCCATCGCGCACCCGGGCGTAGGCGGCGTCCATGGCGTACTTGCCCGCGCAGCCGGCGCCAAGGCGCAACGCCAGCATCACCGCGCGCAGGGTTTCGGGCTGGTAGCGGTCGATGCCCAGCGGTTCGAACAGGTCGGCCAGCCCCAGTTGCAGGCCGGCAACGCGCGGATGCGCCGCTGCCAGCTCCGCCGCGCGGGCCAGCGCCTGCGGCGTTTCCACGGTGACCAGCAATTCGCCCTCGAAGCCGGCCTGCGCGGCGCGCGCAGCGGCCTCGCGAAGCGCATCGGCGGACTCGACCTTGGGCAGATTCACCATGTCGATCGGCAAGCCGCCCAGTGCATCCACGTCTTCGGGGAAATACGACGTGTCCGCCGCATTGACGCGGACGATAATTTTCTTGGGATGTTCCGACTGCGCCGCAAGGAATGCGGGCGAGGCCAGCCAGTCGGCCAGCGCTTGGCGCGCCGCCGGCTTGCGCGAGGGCGCGACGGCGTCTTCCAGATCGAAAGACAGCGCATCTGCTTCGCTGGCCAGGGCTTTGTCGAATAGTTCCGGGCGCGACGCCGGCACAAAAAGCTTGCTTCTCATTGTGGTCTCCTGGCCGCATTGTGATCGCGCAGGCGCTTGCCAGGGGAAAGCGGGCATACGATAAAAAGATAGAATTCCTATCATCATGAATACCGACTTCTTGCACACGCTATCCGCCGTCGCCCAGCACGGCTCCATGGCCGAGGCCGCGCGCCGCCTTGGCTTGACGCACGGCGCCGTGGCGCAACAGGTACGCAAACTGGAACAGGAACTGGGGGTGCCGCTGGTCGCCCGCGCCGGGCGCACCGTGCACCTGACAGCCAAGGCGATCGAGCTGATCGGACCGATACGCGAGGTCCTGGAACGCATCGAAAAGATCCGGTACCTGGCGCGGTCCGGCGAGATGATGGGCGAGCTTCGGCTGGGCGCCGGCAACACGGCGTTGAACTCGATGGTGCCGGCCATTCTGGAACACCTGGTCGGACGCCATCCGCTCATCAGCGTGGAGATCCAGCCCGGGCATTCCGCCCGCTTCTATCCGGCCATCGAAAGCGGCGAGCTGGACGCCGCCATCGCGCTGGAGGCGCCCTACCCCCTGTCCAAGAGCCTGGGCTGGCAGTTGCTGCGCGAAGAACCCTATGTCCTGGCGGCCGCCCCGCGCCATGCGGGCCGGCACCCGCACAGCCTGCTGACCGCGGAGCCGTTCATCCGCTACCAGCGCAGCGACTGGAGCGGACGCCATGTCGACGACTACCTGCGCCGGGTCGGCATCACGCCGCGCGACCGGTTCGAGCTGAACGCGATCGAATCGATCGCGGTCATGGTGAGCCGGGACCTTGGCGTGGCGATCCTGCCCCGGTCCACCAACGGCACGATCGAACGGCTGGGCCTCTTGGCTTTGCCACTGCCCGAGCACTGCGAGCCGCGCCGCTTTGGCCTGATCTGGTCGCGCGTGTCGCCGCGCCTGGCGCTGATCCAGGCTTTCCGGGACATTGCCATCATGGAATACGCCAAGGCGCCAGGAACGGGCAACGCGCCCGTGCAATGACCGCAGGTAGGGCAAACGCGCTGGCGCGCCCAGGCCAGTCTTCCTATACTTGTATTGTCCTCAATACAACATATCAGGAGACAACTCATGCCGGGACTGCATCGAATCGCCGCGGGCTGCGCGCTATTGGCCGCATGCGCCATGCCGCTGGCCCCCGCCCTTGCCCAGAACGACGCCATCAGGCTGGTGGTGGGCGCGCCGCCGGGGGGCACCACCGACACCGTGGCGCGCAGCATTGCGCAGCACATGGCGCTGGACCTGAAACGCCCCGTGGTGGTCGAGAACAAACCGGGCGCGGGCGGCAACATCGCCGCGGACTACGTGGCCAAGAGCAATCCCGACGGCAACACCTTGCTGGTCACGTTCACCAGCTTCTCCATCAACGCGACGCTCTATCGGAACCTGCCCTTCGACCCCGTGGCCGATTTCACGCCCATCAGCATGCTGGCCAACGTGCCCAGCGTGCTGGTCGTGCGCAAGGACTTCCCGGCGCGCACCATGCCGGAGTTCGTCACGCTGGTAAAGGCCAGCCCCGGCAAGTACACGATGGCGCTGGGCGCGATCGGATCCTCTCTGCACATGGCCGGCGAGCGCATGAAGATGATGGCGGGCCTGGACATCCTGAACGTGCCGTACAAGGGCACGGCGCCCGCCATCACCGACCTCTTGGGCGGTCAGGTGGACATGATGTTCGCCAGTTCGCTCAATGCGCTGCCGCACATGAAGAGCGGCGCATTGCGCGCGCTGGGGGTGTCGAGCCCGAAGCCGCTGCCGCAGTTTCCCGGCGTGCCGCCCATCGGCGATACCATCACGGGTTTCGAATCGAACGCGTGGTTCGCGCTCTTCGGTCCCGCGAAGCTCCCGGCCGACAAGCTGGCGGCGCTGAACGCGGCCGCGCGCAAGGCCGTCGATACGCCGTCGTTCCGCAAACTGCTTGAGGGCGAGGCCGCCACCGCCGTGAGCAGCAGTCCGCAGGAACTGGACGAGTTCGTGCGCCAGGACATCGCGCGCTACGCCGAGATCGTCAAGTTCACCGGCGCGACCGTCGACTGAACCCAACCAGGAGTTCCCATCGTGCCCGCCAGCCCGCTACCGCTTTATCACAAGGTCTATCTGCTGCTGAAGCAACGGCTGGAAGCGGGCGGATTCGCCACGGACAGCGCCATGCCGGGCGAAAACGCGCTGGCCGCAGAATACGGCGTGTCGCGCCTGACGGTCCGGCGCTCGCTCGATGCGCTGGCATCCGATGGCCTCATCGAGCGGCGCCAGGGGCGCGGCACCTTTGCCGTCGCGCCCGCCACATTCGGGGCGCCGCAGCATGGCGCGGGCATTGACGCGCTGATGGCGCACCTGGCCCGCATGGGCATGCACACCCAGGTGCGCCTTTTGGAACTGGACACCGCGCCGGCCACGCCGCTGGTGGCCGCGCGCCTGGAACTGCCGCCGGGCGCCCTTGTGCAGCGCGCCGTGCGCGTGCGCAGTCACGAAGGACAGCCGTTCTCGTACCTGACCACGTTCGTGCCGGACGACATCGGCCGGCGCATCCGCCGCAAGGACCTGGGCGCCAAACCCCTGCTCGCGATCTTCCGCGACCTGGGCGTGCACGTGGCGCGGGCAGAGCAATCGATTTCGGCGGTGCTGGCCGAGCCCGGCATCGCCGAGCTTCTGGACGTGCCGGTGGGATCGGCCCTGCTCAGCCTGCATCGCTTGGTGCGCGATGCGTCCGGACGACCGGTGGAATGGCTGCATGCCCGTTATCGGCCGGACCGCTACGAATACCGCATGGACATGCAGGCGCACGACATGCCCGGCCAGCCCACGTGGCTGCCCGCGCCCGTCGCCACGCCCTCGGACGGCGCCTGACCACCGCAAATGGTGGCGGCTAACGCAGCAGGCTGACCGTGGCCAGGCCCGCCGCCGTCAGCGCCAGCGACCCGGCCAGGCTGAATCCGGCGTAGCTCAGCGCGCTGACGTACGCCCCGCGTTCCAGCATCGCCACGGTTTCCGCCGAAAAGGTCGAGAACGTGGTCAGTCCGCCCATGAAACCCGTGATGGCCCCCAGCCGCACCCACGCCGGCCATTCCGGATGCCCGGCCACCAGCGCCAGCGCCACGCCCACCAGGTAACCGCCCGCAAGATTCACCGCCATCGTGCCCCACGGCCAGGAGCCGGCATTGAGCCACAGGCCCATCAGCCAGCGGGCCCAGGCGCCCAACATGGCGCCCAGGCCCACGGCCAGGAAATTCAGGGGAACCAGCGTTTGATAAGCGGACATGGAGTTCAGGCGTTGCCGTGTTGTTTGAGACGCAGGGAAAAGACCAGCAGCAGTATGCCGAAGAACACGGCGTAGATGCCGATGACCCACACCAGCGCCAGCGCGCCGGCGCCCGGCTGAACGATCAGCATGGCGCCGAAGACCACCGACACCAGCCCGGCCAGGCCCAGCAGCCATTCGTTGCGGATGGCCTTGCGAAAGCGCACGGCGGCGATGATCTGGAACACGCCCGCCACGATCGCCCAGATGGCGATGATGTAGAGCAGGATCAGCGCGGTAAGGCCCGGCCATAGGAAGGTGACGATGCCGGCGCCCACGCCCAGCAGGCCCACGACGATCAGCGCCCACAACGGCTTGCCGTTGTCCCGGATGCGCAAGCCGGCGATCAGCGCCAGCACGCCGTCCACCAGCGCAAACGCGCCCCACACCAGCACCAGCGCCGACAAGGTGATGGCCGGCATGAACATGGCCATGAACCCGAACAGGATGGCGACGACGCCGCGAAGCGCCACCCACCCCCAATGACGACCGATTTGATCCACGACTTGCTGTTGCAGCATGACGACCTCCGGTGTTTGCAAAGGGTGGCCTATCTTAGCCCCGCCGGGCAGCGCGCGCACCCGGCAACCCGCGTTCAGCTTTTGTTCAGACTCGGCGCGGCAGCCATCTCCGGCCGAAATCGATTGAAATTTTCGCGTGCGCGGGAGCCGGTCTTTTTTAAGAGTAATTCTCATTAAATGCTAGAATCCGCCCGCTTCCCGCCTGACATTCCATGGACACCCAACCCGCTCCCCGACGCCGCGCCTACTGGCTCAAGACCCTGCATCAGTGGCACTGGATCAGCGCTGCGCTCTGCATGGTGGCGATGCTGCTGTTCGCCGTGACGGGGCTGACCCTGAACAACGCGTCGCACATCGAATCGAAGGCCGTGGTGACCAGCCGCGAGGTCCGCCTTCCCGACGCCGAGCTCCAGCAGCTTGCCGCCACGCCCACGCAAAAAAAGGCGCCCCTGCCCGCCGCCGTCGCCGCCTGGCTGGACGACGCGCTGGACGCCTCGACGGCCGGCAGGCCCGCCGAATGGTCCGCCGGCGAGGTCTATCTGTCGCTGCCCCGCGCGGGCGGCGATGCCTGGCTGTCCATCGACCGCGCCAGCGGCGACGTGGAATACGAGCGCACCGACCGCGGCTGGATCTCGTACCTGAACGACCTGCACAAGGGCCGCAACACGGGCCTTGCCTGGAGCTGGTTCCTGGACATCTTTGCCGTCGCCTGTCTGGTGTTTTCACTCACCGGGCTGGTGCTGCTCAAGATGCACGCCGGCAACCGCAGCGCGACCTGGCCGATGGTGGGCCTGGGTCTCGTGATTCCGCTGGTGCTGGCGCTGCTTTTCATCCATTGATTCCATCGATACGCCCTGGAGATTTCCATGCGCAAGTTGCTGTTGCCGGCGCTGCTCGCCGGCCTGATCGCCCGAACGGCCCACGCGGCAGACATCGGCCTGTCCATCGAGGTGCCGCGTCTGGACGTGGCCGAATACCACCGCCCGTACGTGGCGATCTGGATCGAGAACCCCGACCAGAGCGTGGCGGCCGACCTGGCGGTCTGGTACGACGTGGCCAAGAAAAACAACGAAGGCACCGAATGGCTCAAGGACATGCGCCAGTGGTGGCGCCGCAGCGGCCGCAACCAGCAGTTCCCGGTGGACGGCGTCAGCGGCGCGACCAAGCCCGCGGGCAAGCACGCGCTGTCCTTTGACGCGGCCAGCAAGCCCCTGTCGCAACTCAAGCCGGGACAGTACGCCGTGGTGGTCGAAGCCGCGCGCGAAGTGGGCGGCCGCGAACTGGTGCGCATCCCCTTCCAGTGGCCGCCGCAAAAGGCCGAGCAACTGGCCGCGCGCGGCGAACACGAACTGGGCGCCATCGCGCTCGACCTCAAACCCTGACCCCGCCCTAAAGGAACGCAACGATGAAAACCGCCGCCAAACTGGCCGCCGCGCTGGCGCTGTGCCTGCCCTTTGCCGCCCACGCGCATGACGTCTGGATCGTGCCGTCCTCCACCGTGCTGTCGGGCACCGATAGCTGGATCACCGTGGACGCCGCGGTCGGCAACGACAAGTTCTACTTCAATCACGCCCCGCTGCGCCTGGACGGCCTGACCGTGACCGCGCCGGACGGCAATGCAGCCGAAGCCGAGAACATCAACCGCGGCAAGCTGCGCAGCACCTTCGATCTGCAGCTCAAGCAGGCCGGCACCTACCGCGTGGCCGTGGTCAACGACGGCGTGTTCGCACGCTGGAAGGAAGACGGCAAGAACAAGCGCTATTTCGGCAAGGCCGACGGACTGGCGCAGGCCGTCCCGGCCAAGGCCGATGAGCTTGAAGTGTCGCAAAGCCTGGGCCGCGTCGAAACCTTCGTGACCGCGGGCAAGCCGTCGGCAGTCAAGCCCGTGGGCCGCGGCCTGGAGCTGGCGCCCGTGACGCACCCGAACGACCTTTTCACGGACGAAGCCGCCACGTTCCAGATGCTGCTGGACGGCCAGCCCGCCGCGGAGCTGGACGTGACCGTCGTGCCGGGCGGCAGCCGCTATCGCGACAAGGTCGGCGAGATCGCGGTGAAGACTGACAAGGACGGCAAATTCTCGATCAAGTGGCCGCAGCCCGGCCTGTACTGGATCGAAGCCGGCATGGAAGACGCCAAGGTCACCGTGCCGCAGGCCAAGAAGCGCCGCCTGTCGTACGCGGGCACCGTCGAAGTGCTGCAACCGTAAGGCAGCGGCGCGCGTGGCCAATGCCCCTTCCTATGCGCCGCGCTGCGCGGCGGCGCCCGCCGTTCGCATCGCCTATGGCGCGATGCCCGCGCGCCCGGCCGCATTGGCCGGCGCCACCATGGGCACCACATGGTCCGCACGCATGGCGTTGCCCGCGGGCGTGGCCGACGCGGCAGCGCGGGGCGCCATCCAGGCCGCGCTGGATGACGTGGTCGCGCAGATGAGCACATGGGAGGCGGACTCCGACATCAGCCGCTACAACCGCGCCGCATCGGGCTGGCAGACGCTGCCGGCCGAATTCTTCCATGTGCTGCGGCATGCGCTGATGCTGGCCCAAGACAGCGGCGGCGCCTACGATCCCACCGTGGGACCGCTGGTGAATGCGTGGGGCTTCGGTCCGCACCAGCGCGCCTTCGAACCGCCCTCGCCCGCCGCCGTCCAGGCCGCGCGCGACCGGTGCGGCTGGCAACGTGTACCGCTGGACGAAGACCGCCGCGCGGCTTGGCAGCCCGGCGGCGTGTATCTGGACCTGTCGTCCATCGCCAAGGGGTTCGGCGTGGACCGCGCCGCGTTGGCGCTTGATGCCTTGGGCATCACCGATTACCTGGTCGAAGTCGGCGGCGAATTGCGTGCGCGCGGCAAACGTCCCGATGAACAGCCTTGGCGCGTGGCCATCGAGGTGCCCGACGCCAGCGACGACCATGCACTGGCCTTGCCGCTGGAGAACTGCAGCATCGCCACGTCCGGCGACTACCGGCGCCACGCGGGCGACGGCGATGCGCGCTACGCCCATACCATCGACCCGCGCACCGGCCGGCCGGTGCGCAATGCGGTGGCGTCCGTGACGGTGCTGCATCCTGTCTGCATGCAGGCCGACGCGCTGGCCACCGTGCTGACGGTGCTGGGCGACACCGACGGGCTGGCCTACGCGCGCCGCCATGGTCTCGCGGCGCTTTTCATTCTGCGCGGGGAAGACGCCTGGCGCGTCGTGGCCACGCCGCAGTTCGAGGCTCTGGCCCTTGCGCCCTGAATGCTCATGTTTTATACCCGGTTGATTGCAGCGGCGTGCGTGGTGCTGGCCTGGCTGCTGCTGTGCCTGTGGGCCTGGCGGCGCGCCCGCCGCCAGGACGCCCAACATGCGCTTGCGCTGCAGGCCCTTGGCGCCCCCGCGCCCGAAGACGCCGTGCTGGTCGCCTATGCCAGCCAGACCGGCTATGCCGAGTCCCTGGCCACGCAGACCGCGGAATCGCTGCGCGCCGGCGGCCTGACCGTGCGCGTCGCCTCGCTGGACCAATTGGACATTGCACGGCTGGCGGCGTACCGGCGCATGCTATTCGTCGTCAGCACCTACGGCGAAGGCGATCCGCCCGACGCGGCGGCGGCCTTTGCCGGCATGATGCAAGCAACCCCGCAAGGCGCCGCGCTGGCGAGCGCGCACTACGCCGTGCTGGCGCTGGGCGACAGTGAATACGCGCATTTCTGCGGCTTCGGCCACCGGCTGGACGACTGGCTGCACGCGCACGGCGCGGCGCCGCTCTTCGACCTGGTCGAGGTGGACAACGACGACGCCGCCGCGCTGCGTCATTGGCAGCATCACCTGGGCTTGCTGGCGGGCCGCAGCGACCTGCCCGACTGGGAAGCGCCGGTCTACGACACCTGGCGCCTCGCCGGCCGGACGTTGCTCAATCCCGATAGCCAGGGCGGGCCCTGCTACCTGCTGACGCTGACGCCGCCTGCCGGCCGCCCCGCGTCATGGCAGGCGGGCGACATCGCCGAGATCGGCCCCCGGCGGGAACGCGGCGGCGACGTGCAGGCGCATCGCGAATACTCCATCGCTTCATTGCCCGCTGACGGCGCCATCGAACTGCTGGTGCGCCAGATGCGCGGCTCGGACGGCGTGCTGGGGCTGGGCAGCGGATGGCTCACGCACATTGCGCAGCCCGGCGACGACATCGCGCTGCGCGTGCGCGCCAACCGCAATTTCCATCCGCCCGAGGACGGCCGTCCGCTGATCCTGATCGGCAATGGCACGGGTCTAGCCGGCCTGCGCGCGCTCATTAAGGCGCGCCGCGCGGCCGGGCACCTTCGCAATTGGCTGGTTTTTGGCGAGCGCAATGCCGCCCATGACCGGTTCTGCGGCGATGAAATCGACGCGTGGCGGCAAGACGGCACGTTGGCGCGCGTGGATTGGGTGTTCTCACGCGACCAGGCCGAACGCCGCTACGTGCAGCATTGCCTGCGCGAACAGGCCGGCGCCCTGCGCGACTGGGTGGACGCAGGGGCCGCGGTGTACGTCTGCGGCAGCCTGCAAGGCATGGCGGGCGGCGTGGATGCCGCGCTGCGCGAGATCCTGGGCGAGGACCGCCTGCAGGCGCTGCAGCATGCCGGGGGCTACCGGCGCGACGTGTACTGAACGCGCGCCGGGTTGCCCGGACCGGTTACTGCAGCTTGATCTGCGCGCGGTCGATCACCGTCTTCCAGCGATCGCGTTCGGTGCTGATCTGCTCGCCAAACTGCGCCGGCGTGTTGCCCAGCGGAAACGCGCCCGTCTCTTCCATCTTCGCTGCGGTCGCCGGATCACGTACCGCGCGGGCAAAGGCGTCGGCCAGCTTGTCGCGCACGTCGGCCGGCATGTTGGCCGGACCCACCACGCCGTACCACGCCGTCACGTCGTAATCCTTGTAGCCTTGCTCGGCAAAGGTCGGCACGTCCGGCAGGCGCGGGTTGCGCGCCGTGCCGGTGATCGCCAGCGCCTTCAGGTGATTGCTCTTGACGTAGGGCAGCGACGACGGAAAGTTGTCGAAGATCACCGGCACCACGCCGCCCACCGTGTCGGTCAGCGCAGGCGCCGAACCGCGGTACGAAATGCTGTTCATCTTGCCGCCGATGATCTGCAGGAACCAGATCATGCCCAGGTCGTTCACGCCGCCCGCGCCCGCATTGGCGTAGCCGTCCTTGCCGGGATTGGCGCGCACGTGAGTCACGAATTCGGCCAGCGTCTTGGCCGGAAAATTCGGATTCACGCTGAGGATGTTGGGGCTGGTCACCAGGTTGCTGATGGGCGTGAAGTCCTTGACCGGGTCATAAGCCAGGTTGGGAAACAGGTGCGGCGCCGTGCCATGCGTGCTGACGGTGGCCAGCCCCACGGTGTAGCCGTCCGGCTTGGCGCGCGCCGTGGCGGTCATGCCGATGGTGCCGGACGCGCCGGTGCGGTTTTCGACCACGATCTGCTGGCCCAGGATCTCGCCCGCCTTGGCGGCGGCCACGCGGCCGACGATATCCGTGGGGCCGCCGGCCGGGAACGGCACGATCAGTGTGATCGGGCGGTCAGGAAAGGCAGCGTGGGCGGCCGGCAGCGCGGCGGCCAGCGCCAGGGCGGCGCAAGTCTTGCGGAACATGATGGTGGATCTCCTGGAACGGCTGTTGTTATGAAAGGGGTTGCGCCGCGGCCGGATCGCGGCGAAGGATGCGGCCGGGCCGCGGCATGTTCGCCTCGGCCGGATATACAGGTGTGCCATTGACCAGCACATGCGCCACGCCATCGGACGCAAGCGTGGGCGCTTCCCACGTGGCGCGGTCGATCACCGTCTCGGCATCGAACACCACGATGTCGGCCCATGCGCCCACGGCGATCCGGCCGCGGTCCGTCAGGCCGAAAACGCGGGCGGGCAATGCGGTCATCTTGGCCACCGCCGCCTCCAGCGTCACCAGACGGGCCTCGCGCACATACCTGCCCAGGACGCGCGTGAAGCTGCCCCATAGCCGGGGATGCGGATGCGCGTCGTTCGGCAGGCCATCGGAGCCCACCATGCAGCACTCGTGCTGGAAGATGCGGCGCACTTCGTTCTCGTCCATCGCGAAGTAGATCGCGCCCGCCGGGCACAAGCGCTCGGCCGCCACGGTCTTGTCGCATCCCCAGCGCGCCGCGATATCGCTCAGGTATTCGCCGTTGCACTCGGGATGCGGGGTCGACCACGTGATGCGAATGTCGTCGATGGTGTCGGCGCGCTCGGGGATCAGGATGGTCGAGCTGCCGGGATAAGGGTAGATGTCCAGCGCCACGTCCACGCCCTCGGCGCGGGCGCGGTCGATGTTGGATAGCGTGGCGGCGCTTTTGCCCCAATTGCGCGGCATCATGCACTTGTGATGCGACAGCACGGTGGCGCAGCCGGTGTTGCGGCCGATGCTCAGCACCTCGTCCACGGCGGCCTCGACCGCATCGCCTTCGTTGCGGATATGGCTGGTATGCATCGCGCCCCGCGCCGCCGCCACGCTGGCCAGACCTTCCAGTTCGGGCGGTTGCGCCGCGCCCCCTGGCTGATAGGCCAGGCCGGTGCTGAAGCCCACCGCGCCGGCGTCCAGCGCGTCGGCCAGCATGCGCTGCATGGATTCCTGTTCGGCGGCGGTCGGCTGCGCCGCCGGGTCGCGCATCGCGGCAAGGCGCAGATTCGCGTGCCCCACCAGCGCAGCCACATTGATCACCGGCTGGCGCTCGCGCAATTCATCGAAGTAGGCCTGCATGCTGGCGAACAGCGGCGTCTCGCCCAGCAGCGCCAGCGCGGCCGCGGTATTGCCGGGCAGCGGCGCAGGCGCGCCACTTACGCCGCAGTTGCCCACCACCACCGACGTGACGCCCTGGCTGGTTTTCCAGGCAAGGTCCGGCTTTTCCACGAACATCAGATCGTCATGACCATGCACGTCGATGAAGCCGGGCGCCACGATCTTGCCGGTGGCGTCCACGCGCCGGGCGGCCTTTACTGCCGACAGGTCGCCGATGGCCGCGATGCGTTCACCCGCCACGCCCACGTCGGCGCGCTGGCGCGGACCGCCCAGCCCGTCGATGAGCCAGCCGCCTTCGATGATCAGATCCAGAGTGCCCTGCATGGTGTTCCTGCCTTGATGAAGGCCCTAGTATCGTCGGCGCGATCAATCTGGAAAAATTGTTTTTATTAATCCATCTATCGCGTTTTGAAATGCATCGTCTGCCCAAGCACGTCACGTTGAAGCACCTGACCGCGTTCGTCGCGGTGGCGCAGGAATCCAGTTTCACGCACGCCGCCAAGCGCCTGTTCCAGACGCAATCGTCCGTCACCAGCCTGGTGCGCCAGCTTGAGGACGCGCTCGGCACGCAGCTGTTCGCGCGCACCAGCCGGCGCGTGCTGCTGACCCCGGCCGGCGAGGAATTCCTGCCGCGCGTCATGCGGCTTCTGGCCGATTTTGATGGCGTGATCGAGGACGTGGTGCGTTTTGGCGCGCTGGAGCGCGGGCGGGTGGGGGTGGCGGCGGCGCCGTCCGCCATCACGCAGCTCATCGCGCCGGCGGCCGCCGTGTTCGCCGCGCAGTATCCGGCGGTGCGCGTGTATCTCAGCGACGACAACTCCGGCCGCATCCAGCGCAAGGTGGCCGCGCGCGAGGTCGATTTTGGCCTGACCAGCCGCTGGGCCGACGCGCCCGGACTGCAGTTCGACGCCTTGCTGGAGGACCGCTTTGGCGTGCTCTACCGGCAGGACGACGCCAGTCTGCGCCCGGGCCGCGACGGCGCGATGCGCTGGTCCGATCTGGCCGGCCGCAAGCTGGTGGGCGTGGTGGATGAAACAGGCATCATGGCGCTGCTGCGCGCCCGCGCGGACCTGCCGATCGAGGCCGCGGCGCCGTTCTATGAAGCGTCCAGCACGACGTCGCAGGCGGCGCTGGTCAAGGCGGGAATGGGGGTGGCGCTGCTGCCGGCATTGGCTGCGCAACGCGTCATGGAACCGGGCCTGGCCTACGCACTGCTGGCGCGGCCGACCGTGGTGCGCACGCTGTGCATCATCCGCAACAAGGAATATCCGTTGAGCCCCGCTGCACAGGCATTGATTTCGGCCATCCACGACTACCTGCGAACGGCCCAGCTACCCCCGGGCTGCCGCCGACTATCTGCAGCGCGCCAGAAGCACTAATCGGGTTCCCTACCCCCCACGCAACTTCTCATCCAGCGCAGCCAATCCCGCCGCGAACACGTTCTGTCCCACGGCCTCGGCCACATCGCTGAGCCGCGCGCCTTCCACGCGGAAGTCGGCCCACCACTGCACCAGCGTGCCGCCCCCCTCGGTGACGGGATGCAGCGATACGCCCGCGACGTAGTCGCGCATGGGCAGGTCGGTTTCGATGATGGCGTAACGCAGCGCGGTGTTGGGATCGTCCAGCATCAGAAGCTGTTCGCGCACGAAGCCGGACGGCTTGAGCGTCAGGTGCCGCACCGAGCCCACGGCGTCGTGGCGGCCGCCCTCTTCCAGGCGGCTTTGCGCCACGCCGGGATGCCAGCCCCCAAGACCATTGAAGTCGCGGAACAACGGCCAGACCTTGTCCAGCGGCGCGTTGACGATGGCGGTGATGTGTACGGTGTGCGGCATACGGGCTCCGGCGGACGCGATGCGCGTCGAATCAGGGGGAAACTGCGGCAATGCGGATCAGAAGGTCAGGTTCTTAAATTCACGCGTGGCGGCCGTCAGGGCCTGTTCGGTCGGCAGGCGCTCCATCGAGCTGGCGCCGTAGAAGCCGTGGCAATGCTTGCAGGCGCGCAGCACGTACGCCGCATCCTCGGGCATTGCAATCGGACCGCCATGGCAAAGCACGATGATATCCGGGCGCACGGCCAGCGCGGCCTCGGCGATACGGTCGATGGCGCCCACGCAATCGTCCAGGGTCAGGGCAGTTTCGGCGCCGATGGACCCGCCGGTGGTCAGGCCCATGTGCGCCACGATGATATCCGCGCCCGCGCGGGCCATGGCCACGGCGTCGTCCTCGTTAAAGACATACGGCGTTGTCAGCATTCCCTTCTGGTGCGCCAGGCGGATCATGTCCACCTCCAGCGCGTACCCCATGCCCGTCTCTTCAAGATTGGCGCGGAAGTTGCCGTCGATGAGGCCGACGGTGGGAAAGTTCTGCACGCCGGCAAAGCCTTGGCGCTTCAGGTCGTCCAGAAACACATCGAAATCGCAGAAGGGGTCGGTGCCGTTCACGCCGGCCAGCACCGGCGTGTTCTTGACCACCGGTAGCACTTCGCGGCCCATGTCCACGACGATCTCGTTGGCGTTGCCGTAGGCCAACAAGCCCGCGAGCGAGCCGCGGCCTGCCATGCGGTAGCGGCCCGAGTTGTAGATCACGATAAGGTCGATGCCGCCCGCTTCCTCGCACTTGGCCGACAGCCCGGTGCCCGCGCCCCCGCCCACAATGGGCGTGCGGGCGCGCACCATGGCGCGGAACTTGTCCAGCAGTTCGTGACGGTCAAAACGCGGCATGGCGGCAATCCTCAATGTGCGGCAATTTCAAGAAAATGGTCGACCGCCGTTTTCGCGAACAGCGGATCGTTGATGTGGCAAGGCACGCGGATCAGCCGGCGGTCCGCCGTCTGCCGCAGGTTGGCTTCGAGCGCGGCAAACAGCGCGGCATCGGCCTCGGGGTCCCAGAACGCCTGGCCCGGCGCGTCCAGCGCGGACACGCCGCCCTCGGGGATCAGGAAACGCACCGGCCCATCGCAGCGGTTCAGCCGGTCGGCAATCCATTCGCCCTGCCGGATGTTTTCCTCGGCGGTCGTGCGCATCAGCGTGACCTGCGGGTTATGCGGGTAGAACAGCCGGCCGCGGTAGCGCTCGGGCACGGTGTCCATCGCGCCAAAGTTGACCATGTCCAGCGCGCCGCAAGAGCCGACATACGGCGCGCCCGTGCGCGCCACCGCGCCGAAGCGGTCTTGCGTGCACGCCAGCACGCCGCCGAACAGCAGGTCGCAGACTTCGGTGGTGGTCAGGTCCAGCACGCCCGCCAGCAGGCGGCTGTCCAGCAGCTTTTCCATGGATTGGCCGCCCGTGCCCGTGGCATGAAACACCAGGCAGTCGAACTGCGATTCCAGCAGCGGCGTGACCTGTTGCACGCAGGCGGTGGTGACGCCGAACATGGTGATGCCCACGGCCGGCCGGCCGTCGTCGGCGGCCGCATTCACCGCCTGGCGGAACGCGCCGCCAATCGCCCCGGCCGCATTGGCCAGCACGCGGCGCGAGATGCGGTTCAGGCCCGCCACGTCGGTCACGGAATACATCATCGCGATGTCGGACGGTCCCACATAGGGCGCGACATTGCCGGAGGCCATCGTGGACACCATCACCTTGGGCGTGCCAATGGGCAGCGCGCGCATCGCGGGCGTGATGAGCGCGGTGCCGCCGGATCCGCCCAGGCCCAGCAGCGCGCCGATCTCGGCATTGCCAGCGGCATAACGCTCGAACGCCAGCGCCATCGCCGCGATGGCCGAACCCCGGTCGCCGGTGAAGACCGCGCCGGCGCCCTCCGGATGGCTGCGCGCAACCTCCTGCGCCGAGACCTCGGCGGCGCTGGGCGCGCCCGAGGTCGAAACGTCCACCGACACCACGTCCAGGCCTTCGCGCCGGAGCAGATCCACCACGTATTCGGCCTCGTGGCCCTTGGTGTCGTAGGTCGCGGCCACAAACACCCGCTGCTTGGTATGCGTCATGACTCCTCCGCGGGCGGCTACACTCCGTGCGCGCCTCGATATGTGAGGCCAAAGGCCTGTAGAATCCAGAAATGAGACGAAAGAATCATACTGAGACACCTGTCTCACGTCAATCCGACTCCCCTGCCCGCAAGGGGCAAGCGTCCGCAGGCGGCGCCAAGCTGATCGCTCCCGCCAGCCCGCAGGCGGCGGCCAGCGGCGAACCGCCCCACGGGCCGCGCGCCCGGATGCGCAAGACGCTGCTTGAGGCCGCCCAGCAGCTGATGGCGCAAGGCGTCACGCCGTCCGTCGCCGAACTGGCCGAGCACGCCCGCGTATCGCGCGCCACCGCCTACCGCTATTTCCCCAGCCAGAGCGCGCTGATCGCGGCCGTGGTGGACGAAAGCCTGGGTCCCATCCTCGCCTGGAATTCCGACGCGCCCGACGCCGCGGCCCGTGTCGACGAACTGCTGCGTTTCGCCTATCCGCGGCTGGAGGCCCACGAAGCGCCCTTGCGCGCCGCCATCCTGGTGTCGCTGCAACAGCACGCGCAAGCCAGCGCCGGCAAGGCCGACGCCGAGCCGCGGCTGGTGCGCGGCCACCGGGTCGACATCCTGAAACGCGCCATCGCCCCGCTTGCCGCCGACCTGACGCCGGCACAACAGGAGCGCGTCGCGCAGGCGCTGTCGCTGGTGTACGGCACCGAGGTGTTCCTGGTGCTCAAGGACATCTGGAAACTGGACCTGCCCGGCGTCACCGACGTCGTGCGCTGGACCGCCAACGCCATCATCACCCAGGCCTTGGCCGAAGCCAAAGCCGGCAAGAAATAGGCCGGCCCGGACAGCGCACCAGATCCGCGTCCGCGCCCGCCGCTGTCATTCCCACGTCATTCCCCGCCCGCATAGTGGCGCGCTTCGCGGCAGTGCGTGTTGCACGCCGCCTGACGTTGGAGTGTTGTAGATGCAGTTCGAAGTATCCCGCCTGCGGCGAGCCCTCATGCCTTTGTCGCTGGCTTGCGTGACCCTGTTGAGCGCTTGCGGCGGCAGCGATGACGATGACGAAGTCACCCCCGAACCGGCGCCCCCCGTCGTGACCGATCCCACGCCGCCCGCCGAGCAGCCCAAGCCGGTCGAGACGGGCGCGTGGTCCACGGGCGACCTGCACGTGCATACGTTCCAGTCGGACGACGCCCAGGTCAGCCTGGAAAGCGCGCTGGACCAGGCGTTCGACCGCTACAAGCTGGATTGGGCCGCGATCTCGAATCACCTGCGCCTGTCCGCGCGCGACCATACGGGCGTGAACCTGCCGGGCGGCTCGATCCCGTTCTCGCAAGGCATGGCGCAGTACGAGGCGCCCTTCATCAAGCAGGCGCAGGCCGCGGGCCGCTACGCCGGCAAGATCATCTTTTCGTCGTTCGAATGGGACATGCCCACGCACGACCACGTCAACATCGGCATCGGCTACAACGATCCGCAGTCCGCCAAGTCGCTGGAGGCGGTTGCCGAGTTCGAATACCTGTTCACCAACCGCGATCCGAACAAGTTCGACCCGCTGCTGGTCTCGCGCCTGTCCGGCCAGACGCGCGCCTACACCACGCACGCCGACGCGCTGGCCGCGCTGAAGTGGTTGCGCGACAAGCACCCCGACAGCTACATGCTGCTGAACCACCCCTCGCGTTACGCGGGCAAGTACACCATCGCCCAACTGCGCGAGATGAACGACCTGGCGCCCACCGTCTTCTTCGCCATCGAAGGCATGGTCGGCAACCAGATGGAACCGGACCGCGGCGGTTACGCCACGGCGTACACCACGCCCTTCCTGCCCAACCGCACCTATGGCGGCACAGACTACCTGGTCGCGCACCTTGGCGGCACGTGGGACGCGCTGCTGGGCGAAGGCCGGCGCATCTGGAACGTGGCGGATTCGGACTATCACTTCCGCACGGCCTCGGGCCTGTACAGCAGCGGCTACGCGCCCGGCGAATACAGCAAGACGCACGTCTGGAAAGACGGTGACGACATGGCGGCGGTGGTGGCCGGCCTGAAGAGCGGCCGCATGTTCGGCGTCTTCGGCGACCTGATCGACGCGCTGGACTTCCAGGCCAAGGGCTTGGCCGGCGCCGCGCACATGGGTGGCGAGCTGAAGGCGGCCAAGGGCGAAAAAGTGGAAGTCACCATCCGCTTTCGCAGCCCCGACAGCAACAACTACGAGTACCCGATCGAAAGCGGCAATCCGACCTACGTGAAGCCCACCGTGCATCACGTGGACCTCATCGTTGGGGACGTGACCGAACGCGCCCAGGCAGGCACGCCGGAATACGATGCCGACACCAATCCCACGACGCGCGTGCTGGCCCGCTTCACCAAGGCGGACTGGAAGGTGGACGACGAAGGCTACAACGTCATCACCACCACGATCACCGCCGACAAGAGCCAGTACCTGCGCCTGCGCGGCACCAATCTTGGCGTGGACGTGGCCGGCGAAACCGCAGCGGGCGAACCGCTGCCGGACGCCAAGATCGACCTGGCCGACAACGCGGCGCGCTTTAACGCGATCAACGCGCGCAACTACAACGACCTGTGGTTCTATTCAAACCCGGTGTTCGTAACCGTCGAAAACTGATCTGATCGACCCGCCTGCGCCGCCATTTCCGGCGGCGCGGCGCAGGCAAAAAAATGCCCGGCTCATCGCGCCGGGCATTTTTCTTGGTGCAGCAGGCTTACTGCAAGGTGCGGGTGAAGACGAACTTGCCGTCCTGCCAGTCGACCGGCACCACGTCGCGCGGGCCGAACCTGCCTTCCAGGATCAGGCGTGCCACCGGGTTCTCGATCTGCTGCTGGATCGCGCGCTTCAAGGGGCGCGCGCCAAACACCGGATCGAAGCCGGAGCGGGCCAGTTCCGCCAGCGCCGGTTCGGTCACTTCCAGCCGCATCTCCTGCTTTTCCAGGCGTTCGCCCAGGCGGCGAAGCTGGATGCGGGCGATGGACTCGATGTGCTGCGCTTCCAGGCCATGGAACACCACCACTTCGTCGATGCGGTTCAGGAATTCCGGCCGCAGCGTCTGCTTCAGCTCGTCCCACACCACTTCCTTGACCACGTCATACGGTTGGCCGGCCAGCGTCTGGATATGCTGCGAACCCAGGTTGGACGTCATCACGATGACCGTGTTGCGGAAGTCCACGGTGCGCCCCTGGCCATCGGTCAGGCGGCCGTCGTCCAGCACTTGCAGCAACACGTTGAACACATCCGGATGCGCCTTCTCGACTTCGTCCAGCAGCACCACGCTGTAGGGCTTGCGCCGCACGGCCTCGGTCAGGTAGCCGCCCTCTTCGTAACCCACGTATCCCGGCGGCGCGCCGATCAGCCGCGCCACCGAATGCTTCTCCATGAACTCGCTCATGTCGATGCGGATCATGTGCTCTTCGGAGTCGAACAGGAACTCGGCCAGCGCACGTGTCAGTTCGGTCTTGCCGACGCCGGTCGGCCCCAGGAAAAGGAACGACCCATACGGACGCGCCGGATCGGCCAGCCCGGCACGGGAGCGGCGGATGGCATCGGACACCAGGCGCACGGCCTCGTCCTGGCCCACCACGCGCTTGTGCAGGAACTCTTCCATGTGCAGCAGCTTTTCGCGTTCGCCCTGCATCATCTTGGACACTGGAATGCCGGTGGCGCGCGAGACGACTTCGGCGATTTCCTCGGCGCCGACGCGGGTGCGCAAGAGGCGCGGACGGGTTTCGTCGCCTTCCGCGTTTTCAGCGGCCTCGGCGGCGCCCACCTCGGCGGCCTTCAGGCGCGCCTCAAGGTCCGGCAACTTGCCATACTGCAGCTCAGCCAGCTTGTCGAACTGGCCCTTGCGCTGCAATTCCGCCATCTCGGCGCGGACGTTGTCGATCTCTTCCTTGATGGCCTGCGTGCCTTGCACGGCGGCCTTCTCGGCCTTCCAGATTTCCTCGAAGTCGTTGTATTCGCGCTGCAGCTTTTGCAGCTCGTCCTCGATGACGCCCAGGCGGCGCTTGGACGCGTCGTCCGTTTCCTTCTTGACGGCCTCGCGCTCGATCTTGAGCTGGATGATGCGGCGGTCCAGCTTGTCCATCACTTCCGGCTTGGAGTCGATCTCCATGCGGATGCGCGCGCCGGCCTCGTCGATGAGGTCGATGGCCTTGTCGGGCAGGAAGCGGTCGGTGATATAGCGATGCGACAGCTCGGCGGCCGCCACGATAGCGGGGTCGGTGATCTCGACGCCGTGGTGGATTTCATAGCGTTCCTGCAGACCGCGCAGGATCGCGATGGTGGACTCCACGTCGGGCTCGTCGACCAGCACCTTCTGGAAGCGCCGCTCCAGCGCCGCATCCTTTTCGATGTACTTGCGGTATTCGTCGAGCGTGGTCGCACCAATGCAGTGCAGCTCGCCGCGCGCCAGCGCCGGCTTGAGCATGTTGCCCGCGTCCATCGCGCCTTCGGCCTTGCCCGCGCCCACCATGGTGTGCAGTTCGTCGATGAAGACGATGTTGCGGCCGTCGTCCTGGCCCAGCTCTTTCAGCACGGCCTTCAGGCGTTCTTCGAACTCGCCGCGGAACTTGGCGCCCGCCAGCAGCGCAGCCAGGTCCAGCGACAGCACGCGCTTGCCGCGCAGGGTCTCGGGCACCTCGTCGTTGACGATGCGCTGCGCCAGGCCTTCGACGATGGCGGTCTTGCCGACGCCGGGTTCGCCGATCAGCACGGGATTGTTCTTGGTGCGGCGCTGCAGGATCTGGATGGTGCGGCGGATTTCGTCGTCGCGGCCGATGACCGGGTCGAGCTTGCCCTGGCGGGCGCGCTCGGTCAGATCAAGCGTGTACTTGGACAGGGCCTCGCGGTTGGCCTCGCCTTCCGCGCCGGAGACGTTCTCGCCGCCGCGCACGGC
Source organism: Achromobacter mucicolens (assembly GCF_902859725.1). Lineage (GTDB taxonomy): Bacteria > Pseudomonadota > Gammaproteobacteria > Burkholderiales > Burkholderiaceae_B > Achromobacter > Achromobacter mucicolens. The sequence goes on from NZ_CADIJP010000004.1 coordinate 351,956, forward strand.
GTCGATCGCGGCTTCCAGGGCCTTTTTCTGCAGGCCCGCTTCGCGCAGGATGCGGCCGGCCTCACCCTTGTCGTCGGCCAGCGCAAGCAGGAACAGTTCGCTGGCGATGTAGGTGTCGCCGCGGCGGGCGGCTTCCTTGTCGGTGCGCGTCAGCACGCCTTGCAGGTCGCGGCCCACCTGAACGTTGTCATCGCCCTGCACTTGCGGCAGGGACTTGAGCGCCGTCTCCAGGGCGGGACCCAGGCGATTTACCGCAACGCCCGCCCGCGCCAGCAGGCTGCCCGCGCCGCTGTCGGGATCCGACAACAGGGCGGACAGCACGTGGACGGGTTCGATGTAGGGATGATCGTTGCGGGCGGCCAGACTTTGCGCGTCGGCCAGCGCTTGTTGGAACTTGGTCGTAAGTTTGTCGAATCGCATAATGGTCTATTGGCTTGTGGGGAGCCTGACCGATACGTGCCGGCTGGCTCGATAACCTGAATATGTGGCCGGATGAGACAATTTCAACACCCGGCGCCCCTCATGGTCTTTTTCGACGTGCAGCAGCAAACTTAGCGATGAGCATATACGTTTTTGTGTACGGAACCCTACGGGCAGGCGAAATCAACGACCTCGCCCGGGCCGCTGCACGGCGCGGCCTGCCCCCGGCCAGCCATGTCGGCGCCGCCAGCGTGCCCGGCATGCTGGTCGATTTTGGCGACTGGCCCGGACTCATCCCCGTGGACGACGGCCGGCGGGTCCGCGGCGACGTCTTCCGGGTGGGCCCGGCGCTGCTCGCCCTGATGGACGAGATCGAGGAATACGAGCCCGGCAAGCCATGCTGCTTCGTGCGCAGGACGGTCTGCGCACGCCTGGAAGGCTCCGGCGACCCCCTTTTGCTGCACTGCGAGTACTACCCGATCGACCCCGCGTGGCGGGCCGCGGCGGTCGATATCGCCGGGGACGACTGGATCGTCCACCGTGTTTCCCGGACAACGCCGGACGACCGGAAGGCCCCCTCGTAAGACGGCCGTAGTAACAACGGACTACAATAGACGCCTGTCTCGTGCTCCACACCCGTTCCGGCGCCCGCCGCGCAATGGGCACTCTAAAGGTCATCGTATGCAAAAACGGGTCCCCATTGCCCCTGATGCCGCCCACTGTTCCACGTGCATGCTGGGCCATGTCTGCGTCCCCGTGGGCATGGCAGCCGCTGAAGTCGAAAAGCTGGACGAGCTGGTGAAAGAGCGCGTCCGCGTCGAAAAAGGCAAGACGCTCTACTCGCTGGATCATCCGCTGGACGCCGTGTACGGCGTGCGCTTCGGCAGCCTCAAGACGCAACTTGAAGACGCCACCGGCCAGATCCAGATCACGGGCTTTCACCTGCCCGGCGAGATCGTCGGCATGGACGGCATGCTGGACGGCAAGCACGTGTCGGCCGCCGTGGCGCTCGAAGACTCCGAGGTCTGCGTCATCCGCCTGAATGAAGTCGATCGCGTGGCCTCGCACCTGCCCTCGCTGCAGCAGCAATTCCGCCGCCTCATGAGCCGCGAAATCACGCGTTCGCACCAGATGCTCGCGTCGCTGGGCTCCATGCGTTCGGAACAGCGCCTGGCCGCTTTCCTCCTGAACCTGTCGCAGCGTTATGCCTCGCTGGGCTATTCCTCGACCGAGTTCGTGCTGCGCATGAGCCGCGAAGAAATCGGCAATTACCTGGGCCTGACGTTGGAAACGGTGAGCCGGCTGTTCTCGCGTTTTGCGCGCGACGGTCTCATCAAGATCAACCAGCGCGAAGTCCGCATCCTGGACCTGCCGGCGCTCAAGCAACTGCTGGGACACGAGAGCTGCTGAGCAGTCGCTGCGCCATGCGCCGCGCGCCTGCCCTCTTGCCTGCCCTCTTGCCTGCCGCACTGGCGGTGGCCGCCGTGCTGGCATTTGCCAGCGCGCACGCCCAGACGCCGCTGCCGGACCCTTACGACTACGACGAAGCCACGCCCGCGCCCAAGCGCGCGGCGCCGCTGCGCTGGCAGACCGTTGAACTGGGCCGGCCCGGCCACCGGTACAAGATGCCGGTCTACGCAAACCGCGACCTGACCAAGGACGACCTGCGCGGCATCAAGCAGGTGCTCATCGTCATCCACGGCGTCAAGCGCGACGCCGATCAATACTTCGAAACTGCCGCGGCGCTGGTCGCCGACGACCCGGCGCGCGCTGGCGACACGCTGGTGCTCGCCCCCCGGTTTTCCGGCTCCATCGACTCCGGGTTTGCCGGCATGGCCGCCTGGCGCAAGGCCAGCTGGGAAGACGGCCAGGAAAGCGTCCAGGCCGCAGGCCGCCCCGCCCCCGTCGCCTCGTTCCAGGTCCTGGATGATTTGCTGCGCAGCCTGAACGACCGCAAACGGCTGCCGTCGCTGACCGGGCTGGTGCTGGCCGGCCATTCAGCCGGCGCGCAACTGGTGCACCGGTACGCGGTGCTGAACAATCTGGATGGCGCACTGCGCCGCGACGGCCTCACGCTGCGCTACGTTATTGCCAATCCGTCGTCCTACCTGTACCTGACCAACGAGCGGCCCCGCGCCGACGGCAAGGGCTATGCGCCGTACGAGCGCGGCATCTGCCCGACCTACAACCAGTACAAGTACGGCACCGACAAGCTGCCCGCCTACGCCCGCGAAACCGACGACGCCACGCTCTTTGTGCGCTACGCCGCGCGCGATGTGGTCTACCTGCTGGGCGGCGCCGACAACAACCCCGAACACCGTCTGCTGGACAAGGCCTGCGGCGCCGAAGCACAGGGCGCCACCCGGCTGGCGCGCGGCACGGGCTACGTCCAGTACGAACACGTGCTGGCCGCGCGTGGCGGCAAGCCCGTCAACCTGCGCCACACCGCCTTTGAAGTTGGCGGCGTCGGCCACGACGGCAAGCGCATGTTCGGGTCGATCTGTGGCGTTCGGGCGCTGCTGGGCAGCGACGCCCAGGCCAGCCGCACCGCCGCGGCCTGCGACATCATCAAGCCTCGCGCCAAATAAGCGCTCCCCCTAGGGAAATTCCGCAGCCTCCCGGCTTGACAGGGATTCGTGGCAGGCCTAAAACTTAACCTTATGGTTAAGTTAAATGATGACGCGCTCGATGCCATCTTCTCCGCGCTGGCCGATGGCACGCGGCGCCGGGTGCTGGCCGACCTGGAAAACGGCACGGCCTCGGTCAGCACGCTGGCCCAGCCGCATGCCATGTCCCTGCCCGCTTTCATGAAACACCTGCGGGTGCTGGAAGACGCCGGGCTCATCGCGCGTGCCAAGGACGGCCGGGTCGTGAGCTGCACGCTGTCGGCCAAGCCCCTGGGCGCCGCCGCCAGCTGGCTGGCGCGCTACGAGAAGTTCTGGACGGGCCAACTGGATTCGCTGGCGCGATACCTGTATCACGAAGAGGAAATCCATCCATGGAAAACCGACTCTCCCCCATCGAGTTGCGGCTCCAGCGACGCTTCGACGCCCCCGTCGAACGCGTCTGGCGAGCCTGGACGGACCCGCAAGCGCTGATGCGCTGGTTCGGCCCGGCAGGCACGCAGCGTGTGCTGCTGGCCGAGACCGACGTGCGGGCGGGCGGCGCCTATCAAGTGGGCTTCGTCACCGCCGACGGCGCGGCGCACTACGCCAGTGGCCGCTATCAGGAAGTCGCGCCGCATCGCCGCCTGGTGTTCACCTGGGCGTGGCGCGACACGCCGCAGGAAGTTTCGTTGATCACCCTGGACTTCACAGCGGCGGGCGCCGGCACCGACCTTGCCTTCCTGCAGACGCCCTTCGTCGACGAAGCCACGCGCGACGGCCACGAAGACGGCTGGTCGGGCGCCCTGGACCGGCTGGCCAATCACCTGGCCGGCGCGGCCTGACGCTGAACCCGAGCCCGGGCCGACGCGCCCGGCATACACAGGAGACGTACGATGCAAACCGATCATCCCGTCGTATCCCGCAACGAATGGCACATTGCACGCGAGGCGCTGCTGCGGCGCGAAAAGGAACTGACCCGCGCCACCGACGCCCTGACGCGCGACCGCATGGCCTTGCCGTGGGTGCAGGTGGACAAGCCCTACCTGTTCGAAGGCGCGCACGGGCCGCAGCGCCTGCAGGACCTCTTTCACGGCAAGCGCCAGCTGATCGTCTATCACTTCATGTTTGGTCCGGACTGGGAGGAAGGCTGCGTGGGTTGCTCACTGCTGGCCGACCACCTGGACAGCGCGCTCATGCATCTGCCGCACCACGACGTATCGGTGGTGGCCGTCTCGCGCGCGCCGTATGCCCGGCTGGCCGCGTTCAAGGCCCGCATGGGCTGGGCGTTTGACTGGTATTCCTCGGCGGAAAGCGACTTCAACTTCGATTTCGGTGCGTCCGTGCCGCAGGCGGATGGCGCGGTCGAGGAACGTCCTGGAGCCAGCGCCTTCTTCCGTGATCCCGACGGCGAGATCTTCCACACCTACTCGGCCTTCGAACGCGGCGTGGAGCGGCTGGCGGGCGCGTATAACTACCTGGACATCGCGCCGCTGGGCCGCAATGAAAACGGCCCGTATTTCGACGTACGCGACTGGGTGCGCCACCATGACCAATATGGCGACGCCCCCCGCCCAGCCTGCCACGGCCAGCGCTAAGCCGCCGACCACGGCCGGCATGGCGGGCCTCTGGCTGGCCTGCCTGGCGGCCATGGGCGCCGGACTGGTCGTGGACACATGGCGCACGCCCGCCGCGCTGCTGGCCAGCGAATGCGGTGCGCCGGGCACCCTGGTGCAACTGGCCTGGCGGCACGCGGCGCTGATGCCCGCCAGTTCCGCCGCGATGGCGCTGGCAGCGCTGCTGCCTTGGTCCCGGCTTCCCTGGTCCCGGCGTCCGGGGGCAAAAACGCCGCTGGCAAGCCGCGTACTCTGCCTGATCCTGATGGCGATCGGAATGGTGCTGGGCGCGCGCCTGGGCGTTCAAACGGCCCAGGCGCTGGAAACCGCACCTTTTTGGGGAATGGTGTTGGGCATGACCGCCGGCATGGCCGCCGCCCTGCTGCCGGTGGCCGCGCTCAGCGTCTGGCGCCGGTAAGCGGGCGGACGGCGGGCGGCCGCGCCTCGATTGGCGCCGCGCCCGGCGCCTGGATCTCCAGCGCGGACGTCGCCTGCGCCACGCACGGCAGGATCCAGCCCTCTTCCTTTTCGTCCCGCGACAGGCCAGGCCATTCAACGCCATACACGACGGATCCCTCGACCAGCAGGCACATGCAGGCACGGCACGTGCCATTGCGGCACGAACTGGGCAGCTTGATGCCCGCCGCCTGCGCGGCCAGCAGCACGGACGTGCCGGCGCGCGCCTCAAAGCGCAGGCCTGCCGGCTGGACAAGAACGGGGTACGAGGACATGGGCGGTGGGACGGCAGCCGCGGTTCAGGCGGCGTTGTCCTGCCAGTCCAGCTTCCAGGCGCCGGACAGCACATTCTGCATCCACAGCACGCAGGTCAGGGTCTTGGCGTCCGTGACCTCGCCCTGGCTGCAGGCCGCGATCAGGTCTTCGGGACGCGTGCTGATCACGTCCAGGAATTCATCCTGGTCAAGCTGGCGTTCCCCCGCCTGCAGGCCGCGCGCAAAGAAGATGTGAATGATCTCGGTGGAATAGGCGATCGCCAGATGCAAGGCGCCCGCGTGGGCCCATTGGGCGGCCGTATAACCGGTTTCCTCGAGCAGTTCGCGCTTGGCGCACACCAGCGGATCCTCGCCCGGATCCAGCTTGCCCGCCGGAAACTCCGTCATCACGCGCCCGATGGGATATCGGAACTGGCGCTCCAGCAGCACCCGGCCGTCGTCCAGCAGCGGAATCACCACCACCGCGCCCGGGTGCACCACGTATTCGCGGATGCCGGTGTGGCCGTTGGGCAGGCTGACGGTGTCGCGGCGGATCTTCAGGAAGCTGCCGTCGTACGGCGCCTCGCTCGCGAGCAGCGTTTCGACGAGATGGGTATCGGCGGGTCGGGTCATGAGAACGTCTGGATCATGGACAGGAAAGGGCGGATGGCCGTGCGAGGCACGCCTGGCAGCTTACCATCGCCCCGCCGGCAGCCGGTCAGCCGAACTTGCGCGCCGCATCCAGCGCGAGGCCCGCCCCGATGCTGCCAAACAAATCGCCTTCCACGCTGCGCGCCTCGGGCACCAGCCGGGACACGCTTTCGCGCAGTCGCGGCACGCGGCTGGAGCCCCCCGTGAAGAACACGGTGTCCACGTCCGCCGTGGACACGCCCGCATCGCGCAGCAGCTGGCCCACGGTGGTCTCGACCTTGTCGATCAATCGCCCCACGCACGCGTCGAACGACGGGCGAGTCACCTCGACGCCCAGGTCCGGCGCGACGCGCGACAGGTCAATGCGCGCGGCAGGCGCATCCGACAGCGCGATCTTGGCTTCCTCGACCTGCACCGCCACCCAGTGGCCCGCACGCTCCTTGACCAGGTTCAGCAGCAGGTCGATCTTCTGGCGGTCGCCGGCCTCGGCTCGGATGTAGGCAAAGTGCTCGGCCGCCTTGCGCGTGTAGGCCTGGTTGATGGTGTGCCAGCAGGCCAGATTGCCGTACTGCGTCGACGGCACGTCCTTGCCGCTGCGCAGCTGGCTGCCCAGGCCCAGCAGCGGCATCACATGCGCCAGGCTCAATTGCTTGTCGAAATCGACCCCGCCGATATGCACACCGCCATAGGCCAGGATATCGTCGCGGCGGTCGGGCTTGGCTGCGCGGTCCGGTCCCAGCCGGATCAGCGAAAAGTCCGACGTACCGCCGCCAATGTCGATCACCAGCACCAGCTCTTCACGGCTGATCTGCGACTCGTAGTCGAACGCGGCCGCCAGCGGCTCGAACTGAAACTCGATGTCGGTAAAGCCCACGCTGCGCGCGATCTCTTCCAGCGTGTCCTGCGCCGTCTGGTCGGCGGCGGGATGGTCATCCACGAAGAACACGGGACGGCCCAGCACGGCGCGGGTAAAGCCGCGCCCGGCGGCCGCCTCGGCGCGCGCCTTCAATTCGGCGATAAAGCGCGTCAACAGCACGCGGAACGGGATGGAGCGGCCCTGCACTTCGGTCGAGCCGTCGATGAGCGAGCTGCCCAGCAGGCTCTTCATCGAGCGCATCAGGCGCCCGTCATAGCCGGCCAGGTAGTCGGAGATGGCCGCCCGGCCATAGCTGACCTCGGCGTCCTCGTCATGAAAGAAGATGGCCGACGGCAAGGTGGTCTTGCCGTCTTCCAGCGTCAGGAGCGCATGTTGGTCGGGACGGCTCCAGCCGACGGTGGAATTGGAGGTGCCGAAGTCGACGCCGCAGGCGGTGGAAATCATGGGAATTCAGGCGCTTAGAGCAAAACGGCGCACAAGTGTACCCGCTCTGGCTCCGGCCCTGGATTCCCACCCGCTTCTATTGCTGCTGGCGGCGCTGCTCCAGTTCGCGCAGGCACTGCTCCAGGCCGGCCTGCATCTGCGTGCGCGACGTGGCGGCACGGTCAGACACCGTGCGGCAGCGCTGGAATTCGGCCTGGCTTTGCGGCGTATCGCGGATCACCACCGGCGGCGTCTCGGGCGTGACCGTCATGCGCAGAGTCGACGGCGGCGACAGGCTGCCCGGGCTGGACGGAAACTGCATTTCCTGCGCCGTGCCGGGCACGGCGTTCTGGGCTTGGGCGGCGCCCGCCGCGCACAGGGCAGCAAGCAGGAAGGCAGAGACGTGGTGTTTGTTCATGGAAACCTCTTCGATAAGTCAGCGCCCGGTCCGATGGCCGGCTGCGACCCTATCGTATTACGCGGCGTGGCGCCCGCGTCGTGCCAAGACGCTACACAGAAGCCGCCAGTTGTTTCCTCGCATTTCCGGTCAGCCCCGCTTGCCGGATTGCCCTCAAGATGGGCGCCGCGATTGGCGCAACGGGTCCAGCAGCGACGACAGCCCGTTATGGTCCAGTTCGTGCATCAGCGCCAACAGGCGCCCCAGCTCTCCAGGCGGAAAGCCCTTGCGCGCGAACCACGCCAGATAAGGCCCCGGCAGATCGGCAATCAACCGCCCCTTGTACTTGCCGAAGGGCATGTCGCGCGTGACCAGCAGCGAAAGCAGTGCCGGGTCCATCACGTTCATCGCGGCCCGCCGCCGGCAAAGAGCTCGGCGGACGGCACCGCGGCGATCTTCACGCCAAAGCTCGAAATGTCCGGCAGCGTCGCGTTGTGGTGCGCCCGGATCTGCGCGCCATCCGCGTGCGGCTTGTCGTGCGTGGTGTGCGCATCGGCCGCCAGCGTCACGGGCAATCCTAGCCCCGCCGCGCGCCGCACGGTGGTGTCCACGCAGAACTCCGTGGCGTAGCCGCACACGACCAGTTGCGTCACGCCCCGGTCCGCCAGCACCTGCGCCAGATCCGTGCGCAGAAACGAATCCGGCGTCGTCTTGCGGATGCGGATGTCTTGCGCGGAAGTCGCCAGGCGCGTGTCCAGATCCCATCCCGGCGCACCATGCGCAAGGTCCGAGCCGGGGCTTTCATGCTGAACATAGATGACCGGCACGCCCGCCGCGCGGGCGCGTTCGGCCAGCGCGTTGACGCGAGACAGCACCTGCGCGGCCTCGAAGGGCGGCGGCGAGGTTTCGAACAACGCGCGCTGCACGTCGATCACGATAAGAGCGGTATTCATGGAATGTCGTCAGGAGGCAGACTGGATCACGATGCGTGGCTCGCACCGTACCGGAAAATTCACGGAATTGGCAATGAAGCAGAAATGGTGCGCGCGCTCGTGCAGCGTTTGCGCCAACGCGGCGTCGCCGCCCGCCGCGATCGTGACCTGAGGTTTGAGCGTGACCGAGGCAAACGCGCCGCCGCGCTCGGGGTCTTCCACCATGACGCCTTCGGCCTCGTCCCGATAGGCCTGCACCGTCACGCCTTCGACCGCGCACAAGTGCAGATACCAGAGTTTGTGGCAGGCCGAAAGCGAGGCCACCAGCATGTCCTCGGGATTCCAGCGCGCGGGGTCGCCGCGAAAGGCCGGGTCCGATGATCCCGGCACGTCGGGCTTGCCCTCGGCCTGGATCTGATGGTTACGCGAATAGGCCGCGTAGCCGGCCGTGCCGGCGCCCGTGTTGCCGATCCATTCGACGCAAACTTTGTAATGGTGTTCGTCTTTCATGCCTCTCGCCCTATCGCCGCGCCGGCAGCCCGATGCCGCCTCCCGCGCAAGGAACGCCGAGCTTAGCGCACGCCTGCTTCTCCCGGTTGGCCAAATTGGCGCCGTTGCGGTCTTACATCCCGTTTCAGCATCGGACAGTTACTGTCCGTATCGTGAAAACGCGTCTGGCCCTCAGTCAGGCCGTCACACAGGAGCTCGCCATGATGAAAACCACCCTGACCTGCACCCTGAGTCTTGCGCTGCTTGCGGGCTGCGCCCCGTCCAAGCCGATCACCGCCCGCTCCGTGCCGGTGGACAACCACACCGCCCGCGATTCCCTGGATTGGGCTGGCAGCTATGAAGGCGTGCTGCCCTGCGCCGATTGCCCCGGCATCCGCACGCGCCTGACGCTGATGAAGGACGGCCGCTACGAGAAGCTGACGCAGTATCTGGACCGCCAGCCCCAGCCCGAAGTCGTGTCGGGCACCTTCAGCTGGGAGTCCGACGGCAGCACGATCCGTCTGGATGCCGCGGGCGACAGCCAGCGTTACTTCGTCGGCGAGAACCAGGTAACGATGCTGTACCGCGACGGCACGCGTCCCACCGGCCCGCTCGCGGGTCATTACGTGCTGCGCCGCGCGCAATAAGGCATCGCGCCGCTGCGGGCTTTGGGGCTATCCTCTGGCATTGATCGCGCCCGGCGGCGCGTCCCCTCCCGCAAGGAAGCCATGAAGACCGATCACGAACTGCTGTCTGCCTTCGCCCCCACGGGCGTGCTGCGCGCGTCCATCAACCTGGGCAATCCCATCCTCGCCAATGCCGACCCCGCCACTGGCCAACCCGGCGGCGTATCGGTGGACCTGGCGACCGAACTGGCGCGCCGGCTGGGTATGACACTGGAACTCGTCGTCTTCAAATCGGCGGGCGAATCCGTCAGTGCGGTGGCCGCCGAACAGGCCGACGTCGGCTTTTTCGCGATCGACCCGCTGCGCGGCGAGCAGATCGCCTTCACGGCGCCGTATGTCGTCATAGAAGGCGCGTACCTCGTCCGCCAGGAATCGCCGATTGCCGCCATGGACGAAGTCGACTGCCCGGGCCAGCGCGTCGTCGTCGGCAAGGGCAGCGCCTATGACCTGTACCTGACGCGTGAACTGAAGCAGGCCGAGATCTTTCGCGCCCCCACCTCGCCCGCCGTCGTCGACACCTTCTTGAAGGAAAACATGGAAGTTGCCGCGGGCGTGAAGCAGCAGCTCGAAGCCGACGCGCAACGCCTGGGCGGCTTGCGCCTTCTGGACGGCCATTTCATGCTGATCCGTCAGGCCATGGGCGTGCCCAAGCGGCGCGGCGACAAGGCCAGCGCCTACCTCTCGGCCTTCGTCGAAGCCATGAAGAAATCCGGCTTCGTCGCCGAGGCGCTGGCGCGCCACAAGATCCAGGGCGCCGCCGTGGCGCCGCTGGAACCGGCCGCGCAGTCGTAGACGTAGTCTTAGGCGCGGGAACGCCGCACGGCCGGGCGTCTTCGAACAGCGGCCCGGCCGGCAGCGATCGGGCTAATGACTGATCATCCAGGGCCTTGCGCCCGCGAATGATTTTGCGCCATCGCCCGACGTGCGCGTCCGGCCCCGCGAACGCCCGCCGCCGCAGCACCCGCAGTTCATGCCGTGCCCCGCCCGCGTGCTGCGCGGCTCGTTGGCGCTGCGTTCATTGGCCGCGTGCGCCCGGTTTATCGCCGAGGACAGCGCCGACACCGCCGGCGCCCCCGCCACGATGCGGCCCGACAGCGCCCCGCACTGCGGGCATGAGGCCGGATCCCGCCACTGCGCCAAAGGCCGCAACACGGCAAATTCGCCGCAATCCCCGCAAGCGTAGTCATACATCGGCATGGTCTTCTCCTACAGATCGCGCGACAGCGGCATGTCGACGTCGCCCTTGATGTGCTTGACCGGCCCGCTGGCCGACGGCTGAATGTCGAAATCAAAAATCTCCGTCGGCAACCAGAGCGTCGCGCACGAATTGGGAATGTCGACCACGCCGCTGATATGCCCCTGCACCGGCGCGCAACCCAGCAGCGAATAGGCCTGCGCCCCCGAATAGCCGAACTTCTTCAGGTATTCGATGGCGTTCAGGCACGCCTGCCGGTAGGCCACGTTCACGTCCAGGTAATGCTGCTTGCCGGCCTCATCGACCGAAATGCCTTCAAAAATCAGGAAGTCCTTGTAGGCCGGCGTGATCGGACTGGGCTTGAAGATCGGATTGCGAATCGCATACTTGTCCATGCCGCCCTTGATCAGCGACACGCGCATGTGCACCCAGCCGGCCATTTCGATCGCGCCGCAGAACGTGATCTCGCCGTCGCCCTGCGAAAAATGCAGATCGCCCACTGACAACCCGCCGCCCTTCACATACACCGGAAAAAACACCCGCGCCCCGCGCGACAGGTCCTTGATGTCGCAATTGCCGCCATGCTCGCGCGGTGGAACCGTGCGCGCCCCCTCGCCCGCCGCCCGATCGCGGTCCGCGCCCTGCAACGCGCCCATGTGCGCAGTCTTGGGCGCGGGCGGATTGGCCAGCGGCGGCACGCGATTCGGATTGGTATCGATCAGCGCCTGCTCACGCCGGTTCCATTCGTCCAGCAGCTTGCGGTCCGGCAGGCACCCGATCAGTCCCGGATGAATCAGGCCAGCGAAGCTCACGCCCGGAATATGCCGCGACGACGTGAACATGCCGTGAAAATCCCAAATGGATTTCTGCGCATGCGGAAAATGATCCGTCAGAAACCCGCCGCCATTGTTGCGGCTGAAAAATCCATTGAACCCCCACAGGCTGTCGGGCTTGGCGCCGATATCCAACAGGTCGACCACCAGCAGGTCCCCCGGCTCCGCGCCCTCCACGCCCACGGGCCCGGACAGAAAGTGCACGGTGGACAAATCCACATCCCGCACATCGTCGGCGCTGTCATCGTTCTTGATCGCGCCGCCCGTCCAGTCGTAGGTTTCCAGAACGAAATCGTCCCCGGGCTTGACCCACACCGCCATCGGAATATCCGGATGCCAGCGGTTATGGATCTGCTTGTTGTCGTAGGGGGATTGTTCCAGATCGACACTGATAAGCGTGTTGGTCATCCTCTTTCATCTCCGTCGTAAAGCGTTGATAAAACAGAAAGGTCGACCGCTGGCTGTCTAAAAAGAAGCAGCAACTCAGGCTTCGCAAGCCATTGATCTGTTAAGGACGGTAGGACAGATTACGAGAGCGGTAAACTGGCTTTTTGCACAGTGCGTCATATCCTTCTTCATCCCACCATCCGAGAGTCCGGCAGGCTGCCGGGCACATGCTGCAGCAAGCAGAAAATGAGGGCGCGCCCTAGATAAGAATTTCTTTCCGCTGGCTACTCATGTACTGAACAACGTCCCCGCCGCCATCTCCCGAGCAGTATGCAGCCGCCGCAACGTTGACGCAGACAGCTAGACACATGGCGCCGGCATCCTTGTCCTTCTTGAATGGTATTTTGACGTTGACGGGTGCAGCCGTCGCCCTGCTTATCTCCCAGGCCAATGTGCTGCTTGGATTAGTGTCGTCGGCAGCGATGAAATATGGGCTCGCCGTTCTCCATCTTCAGTGGCCTATTCGGATTGATGGCCAAGTACAACGCCTCCATCGTCGAAATGGCATTACGTCTTGGGAGCGAAGGAGAACAGTTCGGTAAGGCCTTAGAAGCTCGATTGGCGAGCCAAGGCGTGACGGAGCTTTACTCTCACAAATATGAGGATGAAGTTCTGTGTGTAGCGATAGGGCCACTCATCATGGGCGTTGGCATCAGAGGATTGTTATCTGATGTGCGGTCATTACCAAAACATGAAAGAGGCTGAGCTGCTTCTCCAGAAGTTCGGCGTGACCAGACCGGGCATGCTCGGCAAGTACGACATGTGGCCGCGGTATCAAGGCCTCTTTGTTCGCTGGCCGCCAGAGCATGACGCCGGCACCCGACCGGACGCCCTGCCTGGCGCACAGAAGCTATCCACCTTCAACGCTCGCGACGACCGCGTCGCCCATGCCTTCACCTTGCGCAACGCCTGGCGCCGTCACAACGCTAGGTTGCCGCCTCAAGCGAGCAATTACCCTTCTGTCGCCTTCGCCGAGTGCATCTGCGTCCACCACATCAAGCAGCGAGGCGCATAGGCGGTTGCGTGAAGTCAGCGTATGGAGATCGCGGCCTCAGACCTTACGCTTGTTTCAATATAGTCGTAGGTCCGTTCAATCATTAGGCGTACCGTGGGCTTGTGGCATACAGCCACAACAACCTAAAAGGTATCCACATGTCTACGACCATACGCATGAATTCCCCTCCTAACCAATCAGGCACCCTGAACGAGAAAGACTTGCCGGGCAATCAGCCAGAAAAGCAAGCGGAACGACAAAAGGAAGACTCCGCGCACAAGACCGATCCGATAGAGCGGATCGAAAAAAAGGCACCCGAGGTCGGCGGGCATACTGGCCCCCGGAAGTCGTGATCGACCGTAGACTTGTTCTTCGGAGAATCCCTCGGCTCCTATAGGGCAGTGCAATCAAAGACACCATCCATTGGAGGAGTGCCTAATACTACCGGAGCTCACCATGAAGAACCTAAGTAGTTCAGACTTCGACATTGATGGGCAGCCAATGCCGTCAAATACTCAGCCTCAAAACGGCAGACCAGCTAGTGGAGAGACACGAGCTAGCCACTCTAGCCTGGTTGGAAGCCAAAGCGCGGATAACATGCACGCGGCTAAAAGTCCGCAAAAAAACTTCCCGCAGACAACGAGTTGGTTAGGGGCCGAGAGCCCCTGGGTAGCAGCTGGATTATCTGCAGTGACAGGCCTCATCCTCGGCGTAATGCTAGGGCGCCGCGAGTAGAGGCCAGGACCTTCTTCGACAGACCTCGTTATGCAAAGCTCCTGAGCGTGGGAACCAACAACGCCTAGGGAGCAAAAACGAGATCTTGTCGGCTCTCCGCCAGGTGGAGGGACAGCGCTCAATCAAAAGTACGATGTCGCCTTTCTAACACTGCTCAAAGGCTGAATCAGCTCCCCTGAAAAGCGATGGCATCTCTAAATAGCGCTAGTGCGGCAACGCTGTCCCAACCCGTTGCACGCCGCGTAAGAATGACCCACCAGTATGTACTTTCGAAGGACAGCCAATGCGGCGCAACGATATCCAAGAGCTTGGGGCACAGGCGGCGCGGGATGGTTTGAGCTTGTTCGACTGCCCATACTTTCGCGACAGAGCGTTGCCTAACTACACAGGCGAATCCATCTCAACATGGAAACAAAAAGTCGACGCCTGGGAACTGGGCTGGCAAGCCGAGACTGACAACTATCGGGCGAAGGCTGAACGGGCTGCCGCAATACGCGTCATGCGTCATTCGCACTGATCGGGTCGCCCTCGCCCCCAGGCTGGGTCCCCTGCTGGGGACGTCTGGACGAAGATGCACCGAAGACGGCGCCTGCTGACCGGCACATGCCGCGCAGCGGGCCGACAATTTTCGGCCCCCGGCATTGCCGCTTTAACGCAATGGCGTTTCAGCCCTGCAGAAGAATTCCCAACCGGCTATTCCACATGTCGCCATAGCCCTTGCCAGCGACCGGGATACGGATCAATGGCCGTTTCAGATCGTTGGTGGAAAAGTCGAAGTGAACGTTCAGGAACGACAGATTTCCGTTGCCGGACTGCTCGGTCCATTTGAGCTGCCACTTCCGGATATAAGAAAAGTCCAGGACTTCGCCCGGATCCTTTGCGCCGTCGACCATGCACAGTTTCTGGCTTTGCGGGTCGAATGCGATAACGACCTTCTTGCCCTTGTCGCCCAGAATCAACTCGCTGTCGACACTGTCTTCCGGAAATGCCGTGCCCAGCCGTTGATTGTGTTCGCGAAATTTCGCCAACAACGCCTTGTGCCGATTCTGCTGGCGATGCACGGCCCAGGCGATCAGCGCGATGATGGTGACGACGAGCGAAATGATATTGAACATGGAGAAGATTTCCTGACGGCCGGTGGGCGCTGTATCGACCTTAACGGTTGATGGGCCTGGAACTTAAGCGTCCCCGGGCTGCGGGCAGCAGTTATGATGCAAGCCAATCATCGCGCTACATCAAGGTTTTCCAGCATGGCCGTACCGCCTCGCCCGTTCCTCGCCACCGTTCTACTCATCACCGCGTGCGCCAGCGCGCCCGCCTTTGCCGACGACGGCTGCATCGCGCGCGTCGATGCGGAGCTGGCCCGCATCAAACAGGCGCAAGACGTCCAACGCACGCGCGAGGCCGCCAATAATCTGGAATTGAATCGGGAGCTTTGCCAGGGCCGGCTGGACCTACTGGACGCGCGCTTTGCGCTCAGCGACGACTTTGAAGCATGCCGCCGCGACGGCGTGCAGTTTTCGGATCAGGTCACGCGCACGCTGACGGGCGCGTCCGACGATCTCACGGACATGAAGGCGTCGTGGATCCGGACCTGCGGCCTGCACATGAAGAATTGAACGCGGGCCTGCGATTGCGGCCGTTCAAGCGCCGCAACCGCAGTCATCCGCTAGCGCACGTCAAGCCGCCTTCTTTTGGGCGTCATGCGGAAAGAAAATGGCGCGGCTGGGATCAAAGCCATAAAGGTGCGCATATTCCGTGGCGTCGGCCGCCAGCGCCAACACCGATTCCAGAATGAAATCCGCCTTCGCGTCCGACAGCAACGCACTGAAGTTCAAGCGCACAAAGCCGGGCTTTTCGATTTCTCGACCATCCAGAATGGCCTGCCGCATCTGCAAAGACTGCGCGTCATCGATTTCCAGCAGACGATGCACGTACGGACCCGCGCATGCACATCCGCCACGAGCCTGAATGCCAAAACGGTCGCTCAGCATCCGCGTCACCAACTGCTGATGCACGAACCCGCCCTTGCCGTCGCGCACCCGGAAAGAAAAGATCGGCAGGCGATGCGCCGTCAGCGACCCCAACAGTTCCAGGCGCTCGGCGCCCTTCCACGCCGCCAGTGCCCGCTGCACGAAATGCGCGTGGCGCCGCTGCATGAAATCCGCGCCCAATGCTTCCTTGACCAGCACCACCAACGCGGCGCGGATGTCCCCCACCACGTTCGGCGTACCTGCTTCCTCACGCGACTCCAGGCTGCCGCTGTAGTCATGGCCCACGGGCGACACGAACTTCACCGTGCCGCCACCCGGCCACGTCGGCGTCGTATCCAGCACCGCATCACGGCGCACGATCAGGACGCCCGAGGCACCCGGACCACCAATGAACTTGTGCGGCGAAAACACGATGGCGTCGATCTGCGCATCAGGCGCCGGCGACATCCGAATCGGCAGGTACGGCGCGCCGCCTGCATAGTCCCACAGCATCTTCGCGCCGGCTGCCTTCACCCGCCGCGTGATGCCTTCGACCTCCGCCACGATGCCCGTCACATTCGACGCCGCCGACAGCGCGCACACGACCAGCGCGCCCGCCGGTGCGTCCAGCGCTTGCGCCAGTTGCGCCAGATCCGGCCCGCCTTCGGCGCTTTCTTCCAGTTCGACGATATCAGCGCCGCATTCGCGCCACGGCAGGATGTTTGAATGATGCTCGTAGGGTCCGATAATGACCCGGACCTTCCGGCCAGCCGCCACCGCCGCCTTCACACCAAACAGATTCACCAACCGGTTGATGCCCGCCGTAGCGCCCGAGCCCGAGAAAATCACCGCGTGTTCATCGCCCGCCCCGCAGCCTCGGCCAATCGCGGCACGCGCCTCGCGCCGCAGACGCGTAATGAAGCCGCCGCAGAACGAGGCTTCGGTGTGCGAATTGGCGTAATACGGAAGCACCTGTTCCAGCACAAAGCGCTCGACCTGCATCAGCGCACGGCCTGACGCCACGTAATCGGCGTAGACAAGCGGCTTGGAGCCAAAAGGTCCATCAATGCTGGCGTCCTTTCCGATAAGCCCGTCGGCAAGCGCGGCCGCAATATCGGAAGTCTTCAAGCTGTCTTGGAACTGCTGCAATGGCAAAGCCGGGGCGCCTGCGGGCGCACCGGCGAGGGTCGTGTTCATGAGGCGATAGATCCGAAAAGTTCGGAAATATCATACGATGGATGCCCAGATGAAACATCACCGTTTTTTTGCTGACTTATCGCATAAACGGGTCATATGATCGAATTCATGGAAAAAATAGACAAGCTTGATCTAAGCATCATCAACTGCCTGCAAAAAGACGGTTCCTTGTCCCAGCGCGAGCTCGCCGACCGGGTCGGCCTCTCCCAGAACGCGTGCTGGCGCAGGCTTCAACGCTTGAACGCATGCGGCATCATCCGCGGCACGCGCGCAGAGGTCAGCCTGGTCGCCCTGGGCCTGGATCTGACCGTCTTCGTCATGATCCGCACCAGCCACCATGCCAAGGCCTGGGCCGACGGATTCCGCCAGCACGTCGAACGACTACCCGAAGTCACTGAGTTCTATCGCATCGGCGGCGATTGGGACTACCTGATCAAAGTCGTCTGCCGAGGCATGGCAGGATACGACCGGTTCTACCAAAAGCTGATCACGGATTTTGAGCTGTCCACCGTGACAGGGTTCTTCAGCATGGAAGCCATTATCGAAAACCGGCCGCCGGATTTGCGGCTGCTGGAGGATTGAGGAGGATCGGGCGGCGTGGCTGATGACCGCATGGTTCTTTTACAGGCTGCCTGAGCCTTAACGGTCATGTGTTTCAATACCGGCTGCATATGCTCAACCGTGCACAGGTTTGAATGCCAGCCGCCCTTTCAAAACGGCCCAGCGCTTCGCTTGCCAGCTGCCGGTGTAGAAACGGCAATGCGCCTACGGTGCCGCCCGCCCGTTAAAATGCTTCGCAGCGTGCAGCCCGGAACTTTCCCGCGGCACCCTGCTCGAATCTCACTTATTCCCTCATCGCGGAGACTCGTCCGGCCATGACCCTCTAAGCCCTCCCCCAGATCACCGCTTGCGCTACGCGCAACGCGCCTTGTCGATTCCGGAGAGCTTTTCATGGCCCAGTCTTCCCACGCGCCCGCAGCGGCGCATCCTCAGCCGCCCGCGTCGGCGCCTTTCCTCAGCCTGCGTCACATCAGCCATGCGCTGCCAGACGGCCGCGTCCTGCTCCGTGACGTCAGCCACGACTTCGCCCCCATCCGCCACGGCCTGATCGGCCGCAACGGCGCGGGCAAGTCCGTACTGCTGCAATTGGCGCACGGCGTCATCGGCACACAAAGCGGCCGCATCGTGCGTCACGGCCGCATCGCCTACGTCCCGCAGGAACAACCACGATCCGCCCGCACCACCTTGGCCCAGGTCGCCGGCATCGCGCCGATTCTTGACGCGTTGTCCAGCATCGAATCCGGCAGCACCCGCCAAGCGGATTACGACCTCGCCGAGGGCCATTGGCGCATTCGAGATGAATGGACCCGCATGCTTGTCGACGCGGGCTTGCCTGCGTGGCAGCCCGAACATCCCGCATCGGCCGCCAGTGGAGGCGAACTGACCCGCGTCGCGCTCGCAGGCGCCCTGATGCAAACCCCGGACGCCTTGCTGCTGGACGAACCCAGCAACCACCTGGACGCAGGCGCCCGCCGCTGGCTCATGGATCAGATCACCACCTGGCGCGGCGGCTTGATTGTCGTCAGCCATGACAGGACGCTGCTCGATGCCATGTCCTGCATCGTCGAATTGGATCGCGGCCACCTGAACGCCCATTCCGGCAACTATTCCGCCTATCGCGACCACCGCGACCGCTTGACCGCCGCGAACGAAGCGTCCCTAGCACACGCCCGCAACGAACGGGCCGCCACCCTGCGCGCGCTACGCCAGCAACACGACGCCCAACAACAACGCACCGCCCGCGACGCCCGCAAGGCCCGGGATGCGAACCAGGCGCCGATCCTGCTGGGGATGAAGAAGGCGAATGCCCAAGCTCATGCGGGCAGAGAGAACGTGCGGCGGCAGGATGCGGTTGCGGCGCTGGATGACGCGGTAAGGCAGGCAGCCGCACAGATTGATCAATCGGCCAACGTCGCACTGGCTTTGCCCGAAACAGCGGTGCCGTCGGGCCGCCGCGTACTGCATCTGGAGCATGCGAGACCACCCTATCCAGCGGACGCTTGCACGCTGACGATGACCCTGACAGGCTCTTTCCGGTTGGCAATTCGCGGGCCGAATGGCTGCGGCAAAAGCGCGTTGCTATCGATGTTGGCGGGGGAGCTGATTCCGCACGAAGGCCTCTGCGACGTACGCGTGCCGACCGCCATGCTGGACCAGCGGGCGTCCGTCATTCCGGAAGATAAGTCCCTGCTGAAGACGCTTCATGCGCTGGGCGCCACGTTATCGGAAGGTGAACTTCGCAGTCGGTTGGCGTTGCTGGGCCTGGGATCTGAGCAGGTCAATACGCCCGCCGGGACCTTGAGCGGCGGGGAACGCCTCAAGGCTGCCCTGGCATGTGCGTTGTGGCGGAAAGCGCCTGCGCAGTTGCTACTGCTGGATGAGCCGACGAATCATGTGGATATTGAGTCGGCGGAGGCGATGGAGAAGGCGCTGCGAGGGTATCCCGGTGCGATGGTAGTGGTGTCGCATGATGAGGCGTTTTTGGAGGGGATTGCGCCTACGCATGAAATGGTTTGGGGAGTTCGAGGCTGGCTGCTGACTACGGTATGAAGGGTCGGCCGATGAGGGATCAATTAGCACCGTCGGCGCAGATATGACTGTGGGGAAGTTGCACAAACCTTTCACGCCTGCCGTCCTGAGAACGCCCCCCCCAATTAGAGTTGGAAAGGTTCACACTCCGCGAGAGGTACGAAAAGAATTGCTCAAACGACGAAAGCGCATGGAACGGGTTTACCTGTGGAACATCCTCCACAGTACGTTCGACTACAGATCTGGCCTTTCGGGATCACTCTCACCTACGTCTTTAGCTGCCCTACGTTTCTTTAACCATCCGTCTGGATAGGGAGACGGCTCGAACGGCTTAATACCCAGCGAATGCGCCCTCGCGGAATACCCCCCTATCCCTCCCATCACAAACCCGAGGATGTTCAACCAGCCTGTGCGCCAAACATTCAAATCCAGAAAAATGACAGCGACACCGACAATCACAAAGAAGAATCGAAAAAAAGGCTTGAAATTGCCGTCTCTGATCAATACAGACTTCAACGTTTCGGGCCATGTTTCGGACGAGTGATTTTTCATATTTCAGCAATTAACATCATTAAGGTAGCGTATCCAGTGCGATGCACTCTATCGCCAGCGACTGTGTTGATCAGCCCGAGATACGAAAGCCTGCCTTCTCGACAACATGATTTTGGGGTTAGACACTAGCCACGGAACGTTCTCAAGGCTGCCATTCATTTGGTGGGAAAATAAACAGGACTGATAAATCGTACGCCAATCCATATCTGCATTCTTAGAATTCTCATGACCCCACTTTATGCCAAACCGACCTTCCTTTGCATCATCTGGACAAACTAATCAGCGAAAATAAATTCTACCCCTCCTTTTATTTTCACCTTGCCCCAATCTCCTGATAGTAAGAACCAGCTATTCTCATAATTAAAGCTGTCTATATTCCCATAATCAACCTCACCAGATGCGTCTGAGAAACCAAAAAAGCGCCTCTCAACCCACTCAAGAGATTCAAAGTTTGAAAATCGTAATGAAGCCCTTCGATAGCAATAATACTCTCCAGCGCGGGGCTTCTCATACTTCGAGTGCTTTTCAGTAAGAACAGCCTCCAACTCGATGACGAGTGAATTTACCCCCTCATTAATAGCCAACACGTAGCTATCTTCAAGATAAATATGGGAGAGCGACGAAATTTCATAATAATTCATAATTCAGTCATGGAGCCGAAGCTAAAGCTGCGTCCGCACTGGCCTGACTTCGCTTGGCGCTGTAGCGCCCCGTGTTTTGCTGGCTTGCTAAGGTCACGGGCGGCCGAAGTCGACTCGGATGTCCGGCAAGCACTACGACAGAACGAGCATTGGGGATCCAACTATTTTTGGTTTTCTCCGGAATAAGCCTCTGGAAAAATTAGAAACACCATTTTTGTCAGAGCATTTGAGAGCGCATTGATCGGCGCAGGAGTTACCCACCCTCGAACTTTGCAATTGCTACTCGAACCTGAATTTTATTTACTCACTAGGGCATCATTAACCCCGCATACGATTTAAATAGATTCAAGAAGGCTCTACGACAAAATGAAAGCAGCGCCCAATACCCAACACCCAATTCCGGGTGCATATACATCAACCAAAAAAACAGAACCAAGGTTGCAAATAACGTTGGTCCCGGGGCATCCACTGCGCTTGGAAGCTCGTTGTTCAACGCTGTGCATACTGCCTCGCCTGCATAAGCAGCAGGATGGGCTGTTCTCGCACCGAACATGCCGACCTTGGACGGTCAGGCACTGGCATGCATCGACTCAACCGGGTCGGCCATGAATTTTTACCGGGGTTTCTCATTCATAAAATGGCTTGCAAGATGCTAGCTTCAGCTAAATATGATCAAGCCAATCACGAGAGCTGCTAGTTGAGTTGGAGAAAAATTGTTCACCATATTTTTTCTTGCATCGGGCGATTTCGGCTTGAGAGATATCAATCGCAATGAACCCAGCAGGCTTCTCATACACAAGAATACTCTCAACCTCAACCATCGGAGCTGCATCCCAAACCAATCCCCCCTGTATCCTGCATTTATGAAAAACGAAACTATTACCCCCACCAAGAGGCAGAATTTTGTCCCGCACCGGATAGATGATTTCAGAGTTACGAATTTTTATTTTTTTGCTGTCCCAATATGGATCTTTGCATTCATTCTCCAAAACATATAGCCCTTCGTTAATGATTACCAACCAACCTTCAAGCGTTGCATTCCGCAAACGCTCACCTTGATGAAACAATGCAACATCAAACAACTCATTGACATCCATAATCACTTTCCTATCACAATGGCATTTACACCCGCAGAAACAGCTCGATCCAAACTACTTTTGAGCACACCGCGAGGGCCTGTGTATGGGTCCCGCGTCATGTAGTATTCCACCCCGTCAATAGTCTGCAAATCGTCAACGATAACGAAATGCCCTCCCGCTGGCAGACGCAGATTCACGATAACGCTATCCCCTCGCTGAATGGCGAGACTTAATTGTTGAGGAAACAAAGACAAATTTACCGAGTTGGAAATACCAGCGTCAGATATGACTTTTGAAAGCTCGATTGCATTGACGCCAGATGGCCTAACGCCGTCGACAAAGTTATCGATCGCATCCAATAGGCTAATGGACTTTCCCGTTTTATCAGTGATGATCATCGCTGCGCAAGCAGGGCCGCACGTTGGGTCTGTTTTCCTTGCATAACGACAGAACCTGTTGGTTCGTATGGAATGACCGATGGTGGGCTCTTCGCCCCGCCGGCTCCATCCACTGCAGAGTTCCGATCGACATAAATATATTGACCCGTCGCGGGGTCCATTCTTAATATTTCACTCCCGTCAGCTGCGAGCACCGCAGCATTTCTATCGAAATGAGGTACTCCGCCGACCGCGTTCTCGACCCGGACCTTGGCGATCATCGCACGGACCTTAGCGATTGATAGCTTGCCTCCTTCAAGTCCCAATTGCAGGGCAGTTCCTAGGGCCTCTCGCTGTTCCCACGTTAAGTCCTGCAAATCAAACATGCCACCGTTCTGCATAAGGGTGATGTTTGTCAGCTTGTCGTTAATGACGTTGGCAAGAATGTAATCATGGGCAGCTTCAGCTTTTGCCTTTTCATCCCGCAACGCTTGCGCAACCTTCACTATCTCTTCGGGGTGATGGACATAGCTCGCAATGTCTCTACTTGCATCAGCAAGGGCAAGATTAGAACCACTCAACTTCGAGGTGAGCTGAATCGATTCTTGGACTTTTTTCCAAGCCAAGTCATACAGTTCCGTTAGTCCGGCGTCCTCTTTGATTCCTCCGGCGAACAAGATTTGGTCAAAATATGATTTGTCTGCACCACCGTCAAAATAGACAAACCCGGCACCCTGAGTGCCCGTCATCTCTGATAGAAATGTGCGGGCATCCGAGTTTTCCGTATACCGCGCCGCGCCCTCAGAATCGGCCTGCCGCTGTGCTTGGGCAGTGAGTTCGGCTTGTGCCTGTTGAATTGAGATCCCTTTCTGATCGGCGTAACGCTGGGCGTTGTTCTTGATCCAATGTCCCTCATCCGGATGCAGCTGACGGTTATACATATCCGCAACAGCAGCCCCGCCCGCGCCGCTAAGTCCACCTACTGCTCCGCCGGCAGCACTTGCAATGACATTCAAGACCACTTTGGTGACTTGATCGCGCGCCTCGCCGGACAAGCCGGCGACAGCGAGTTCGACTTGTTCACGCACCAAGTTCGTGGCCAAATCCCCCGCAACAGTCCCCGCAATCGCACCAGCGACGTTTCCTCCGCCTAACGCTGCTCCAATACCCACAATGGCCGCGTGCAGCGCTATGGCACCGGGCTTGCCTTCGCCCCAGAGTTCCTCATCCTTGCCCCTCAAGTCCTTCAGCACATCCCCTGCAATCTGCATCCCCAACTGACCAAACGCCTGCTGGAACTCCAGTTGCTCGCGGACCTTGTCCTTGTCGAAGATCTGCCCGATGCTGCCGTTAGCCCCGGCCGTATCTCGGCTCAGCCCTGCCGTACTGTTGCGACCCGTCTCCTTATCAGAACGCACCTCAATCGAGCCGGGTGCGACGGCTGCGTAGGTGGTGCCCGAGTCGCTGCCGCTCGTTTGACCAAAGCTCAATCCCGACGGACCAATGCCATTGGCACCGCCCATTTTGGCGATATCGAACGCGCCGGACATGCCGAGGTTCACGCCAGCCGTCGTGGACTTGTATGTCGCCTTGTTCTCAAGATTGGTAAAGCCGAACGTCTCGGTGGACAGCTTGTTCTTGGCTGCTTCCGCATCGCTGGCGATTACGGCCCCGTCCAGTTGCGTGTGCTTGCCGACGTAGATATCAAAGCCGCCGCTGCCCGCGTACAGGCCTGACTGCTCGATAACGCTGTCGTAGTTGGACTTGGTCTTGCCGATACTGGCGCCAATGTATGCGCTACCCGTCATGGAGCCGAAGCTGAAGCTGCCCCCTGCATTGACCTGGCTTTGCTTGGCGTTGTAGCGGTCCGTGTCCTGCTGGCTTGCTATCGTCAGGTTGCGGCCGATGTCCGCGCGGATGCTGTCTGCGCGAGCTTGGGCGCCCATCAGGACGGTGTCCCGACCTGAGATCAGGGTCAAATTGTCGCGAGCGCTGATCTGCGACTCTTGGTACGTCGTGCCGTTTCCGTTGGCGTTACCCTTTCCGGCGTAGCCGCTGGCGAAGATGTTGATACCCCCGCCGCTTCCGCTGTCCGACACGCCGATACCAATGCCGACCTTCCAGCCGCTATTCTTGTTGGTTGAGGTTTCTGTCGAAGTTTGCGCTTGGCTAAGAAGGTGCAGGTCGTTAGTCGCCGCCAGCAGAACGTTCTTGCCGGTGACATCGCTTCCTATGATCGACAGATTGCCGGAACCGGCGACACCCTTCTCTCCCAACGCGACGATAGAGACATTGCCTCCGGCCATGATGGACGACCCAAATGCGGTTTCCTGGCTGCGTTTTGTCTCGCTGACCGATTTGCTGGAGCCCACGCTGATTTGGATCTGGGCGCTTGCGGCTTCCTTCTGCGCTGCTTTGGCGTTGGGTGCATCGGCCGCGTCCATCATCCTGTCGGCTTGCACAGCCTGGTACGCTGCCTGCCCAACCTTGACCGCTGCAAGACGTCCGCTCTTGGCTTCTCCAGCCTGTTGGAGCGTGCCATGGATCTGTTGGGCTGCACCCAGCATGCCGCCCGCCACGCCGATGGTGATTCCCGATTGCTTGAACTCGTGATATTCGTGTTGGCGAGCTTCGCCTACGCCTGCGACGATGGCCACGTTCCGGCCGGCGATTGAGATATCGCCATCCTGCGCCAACACATTGCTGGCGAACACACCGACGTCGCGTCCCGCATCGATAGTCACGTTGCCGCCGACGCTTCCTACCGTACTCGCGGAGAAACCGCCGCTTTCTCCCTTCATCCAATCGGTCCTGGCTTGCTTGCTGTAGCCGATATTGAAGCCACCGCCACCGCCAAGGCCCGATTTCGTGACCTTTTCGTATTGATAGTCCTTGTAAGACTCCGTGGCCGCGGCGATCGTGATGTCCCGATTTGCCGCGAGCAACACGTCGTTATCTCCGACGACGTTGGAGCCTTGGACGCTCAGGTCCCGACCGGCCATCAACGCAACGGTGTCACCCATGAAGTTAGAGCCCTGAGCGAGCTCAAATTCACTGGCCGTCTTGGTGTGCGTCGTCTTCGACGACATGAACCCTTTGGTCTTGTAGTGGGTCTCGTCGTACGCCGAGCCGGTCTGCACGCCAGCCATCAGGTTGATGTCGCGGCCCGCCCCCACGGCCAGCTGTTCGCCCGCCGTCACGTCCGCTGCACGCGCATTGACGTCCTGCCCGGCAATCAGCGTGAGGTTGCCATCCGCCGCGATGGACGAACCCACTTCCGAGCTCGTGCTCAGATCGTGACGGTTCTTCTTGTTTCGGACCAGCGATTCACCGTGGCTTTCCTGCAGTGTCGCCAGGTTGATGTCGCGACCCGCTTGCAGGCGCGCGTCTTCCGTGGCGGTGACT
>NZ_CADIJP010000005.1 GCF_902859725.1 Achromobacter mucicolens
CGCGGCGGGGATCGAAATGCTGGCCTGCGGGACGGAGCTGGTGTTGAGGCACTTTAACGCCGGAAGCACGACCGGGGTCGGGGCCACGGTGTTCTTGGGGAGGTTGCGGCTTTGGGGTGGGGCGTTGGCGACGGCGGGGAGCGTCGTGCTCATGATCTACGAATGGCAGGATGGCACGGCCGCCATTGGGGAACGTCGAACAGTGCTTGGGACTGCATATCGAATTCGATTCTGGGCGGCCGCTGCCATGACCGTCAGCCAAGCAGGTCTGGCGGTTGCGGCGGCGCGCCCAATGATCAAGATGCTGGCCGAGCGCGCGACAACGACGAAATACGCTGCCTGGTGGAATTTGTTTTCTCGCGTCTCCGCAGTTTTGGCTCGACAAGCGGTCATCCTTTTCTTGCGGCGCGTGTTGCTTCGTGGGACCTTAATTACAGTCGCCTTTACGGTGGTCATTACGATATTTGATGACGATGCCCTCGAAAAGTGGTGCAAGCGTTCCCTCTACCGTGGTCCGAAGTTCAAGTATGAGAAGACTTACAAGGATGCCGAAGAAGAGTTGGCCGCCTTGTATAGCGCGCTTTTGGAAATCATCTGATGTACATCGCTGAGTGGATCTCTTGGTTCGTATGTCTGAAACCGGACGCGTGGTTAAGGAAAAATCTCGAGGAATACCAGAATCAGGCGATCCCAATCGTTCAGCCGGCCTATGAAGATTGCCTTGTGGAGGACCGTGCGCGCCAATCTGCGAAGCGGTTCGGCCAGGCTAGAACGAAGGGGCCGGTCTATGCATGCACCGACGCATACCTTGAAATGCGCTGCGGTGGTTTAGAAGACAAGAGAGGATTCATCTCTCTGCTCACGATCGTCTTCATGTACTTCATGGTGGGTTCATGGATAGACATAGACGGAAGATTGCTTTGGGCAGTCCTATCCGGCTCTGGAGTCGCCTTTGGCCGAGACCTGTATATCGGTGATCTGTTCACTTTTCTTTTGGGGACCACGGTGACGGCTGGAGCGCTCTGGCTGTATTTCAAGTATGCATTTCGCTTCACTCGCCTTGAAATGCTCACATCACGCCACCTCCTGATTCGCTTCAACCGTATCACCCGTCAAGTCTTTCTTCATCGGCCGGCGAGCTGCGGGGGGATTCTGGTTCTGCCTTGGGAGGGTGTACATACTGAGGAAATTCCCGGATTGAGGTTGGTGATGGGCTGGTACCCCGGTGACAACACGGACCTGCCCTTTCCGACCGCGGTGTTTATTGGAAGGCAAAGCAGCCGTCTATCCGACCTGCAGTGCGAATGGGAATTCATCCGCCGGTACATGGACGAGGGCGGTCTGCAAGCTGTCGAGAGACCGCGCATCAGCTCGCAGCTGCCTTTGCCCTGGCCAGCCTTTACGGCGCAGTTCGAGGCGCTAGGTCCGTTTCTGCGCAACAGCGGCCCGTTGACGTGGTTGGGTTGCGTGCTGATCTCGCCTGCATTCGTTATCGTCGGGCTCTCGCATTGGGCTTCGTTGTTGCTGTGCTGGCGGCCACGTTGGCCGCGCGTCATTCGTGAGGCAGGCCAGCCGGGAAAGCCGGCGCCCGCTTTCACTACCGTCGCTGACTATCCGCCGGACGTTCAGTCACAGTTGCTGGCCAATGCGCACCGCTGGAAATTGCGGCCGGGGCGGGCCCCCGAGAGTTCGTCGCGCGTGGGTAAGAAGCGTGAACGGAACTGATGATACCTGCACGTTGAGATGATCAGTCGACTTGCGTATGCCGTTATAGGGCTTGGACGTTCGATGATCGCCGACTATTCGATATGATGCATACCCATGCCCCCCATGCCGGTTTCCACGCACTCCGATTCTGACGCTCCGCCGCTGCTCAGACTGCGCGGCCTGTACAGCGAGCGCCTGGCGCCCGTGAGCCTGGATCTGGCCGCGGGCGAGTGCGCGGCCGTGGTCGGCGCGTCGGGGTCGGGTAAATCGCTGCTGCTGCGCCAGATCGCCGACCTGGATCCCGGCCACGGCGAGGCCGAGCTGGATGGCCGCCGCCGGTCGGCCATGCGCGGTTTCGAATGGCGGCGCCAGGTGGTGTATTGCCAGGCCGAGGCCGGCTGGTGGGAGGACCATGTGTCCGCGCATTACGCGAACCGCGCGGAGGCGGTCGGCGTCATGCGCCGGCTGGGGCTGACCGAGGACAAGTTCGATGCGCTGGTCCACGAACTGTCCACGGGCGAGCGCCAACGCATGGGGCTCGCGCGCGCGCTGCTGCAAGAGCCGCGCTTGCTGCTGCTGGACGAGCCGACCGCGGCATTGGACGAGGTCGCGACGGCGCTGGTCGAGGCCGAACTGGCGCGGTTTCTGACTCGCGGTGGCGGCATCCTGATCGTCACACACAGCGCCGAGCAGGCCGGCCGTCTGGCGCGCCGAAGCTGGCGGATGACGCAGGGCCGCATGGAGCCCCTATGGACGTGATCCAACTGCAGGCGCTGGATCTGGTGATCGCGTCGCTGCTGGTGCTGCTAAGCGCCGGCATTTCCTTTGCGCTGCGCCTGAACCTGCAAAGGCAGGTGCTGTGGGCGGCGGTGCGCACGGTGGTGCAACTGCTCCTGGTCGGCCAGATCCTTCGCATCGTGTTCGCCCACGCCGCGCCATGGCTGACGGCGCTGGTGGTGGCCGTGATGATGGCGCTGGCCGCGCGCGAGGTGGCCGCCCGGCCCAAGGCGCGCCTGACCGGACACGGCAACGGCTGGGTCGGCACGCTGGCGGTGGCCAGCACCACGCTCATTACGGCGCTGTTCATCCTGAGCACGGCGTTGCGCCCGGACCCCTGGTACGACCCGCGCTACACCATTGCGCTGGTGGGCATCGTGCTGGGCAGCGTGCTCAATGCCGCCAGTCTGGCGCTGGACAGCATGTTGTCAGGCGTGCGCCGCGAACGGCTGGGCATCGAGGCGCGCCTGGCGCTGGGCGCCACGGTCCACCAGGCGTTCTCATCGCTGTTGCGAGAATCCGTGCGGCGCGGCATCGTGCCGAGCATCAACCAGATGTCGGCCGCGGGCATCATCACCTTGCCCGGCATCATGACCGGCCAGATCATCGCGGGCATGGACCCTGTGGACGCGGCCAAATACCAGATCCTGCTGATGTTTCTGCTGTGCGGCGCAAGCGGCATGGCAGCGATGGGCGCAGCCTATGGCGCCATGCGCCGATTGACCGATGAGCGTGGAAGGCTGCGGCTGGACAGGTTGATGCCGGGGCGGTAAGGGCGCGTGTCGCCTTGCCCACGAATGCAGGCATCCGGCGCGCCCAAAGAAAAACCGGCAGCCCCAACGGGACTGCCGGTTTCTTGTCTGTCAGCCAGCTTGCGCCGGCTGGCAAAGCAGGGGACGCTTAGCCGATGGAGGCCAGCACCTTGTTCAGCGTGGCGCTGGGGCGCATGGCCTGGCTGGCCTTGGCTTCGTTCGGCTGGTAGTAGCCGCCGATGTCCACGGGCTTGCCTTGGGCGGCCTTAAGCTCGTCCAGGATCTTGTTCTCGCCTTCCGAGAACGCGGTCGCGGCGGGCGCGAACTGGGCGGCCAGGGCGCGGTCTTCGGTCTGGGCGGCCAGGGCTTGGGCCCAGTACATCGCCAGGTAGAAGTGGCTGCCGCGGTTGTCCAGGCCGCCGACCTTGCGCTCGGGCGACTTGTTTTCGTCCAGGAACTTGGCCGTGGCCTGATCCAGCGTCTTGGCCAGGATCTGGGCGGTCGGGTTCTTGTACGTGCGTCCCAGGTGGTCGAGGGACTCGGCCAGCGCCATGAATTCGCCCAGCGAATCCCAGCGCAGGAAGCCTTCTTCCAGGAACTGCTGCACGTGCTTGGGCGCCGAACCGCCCGCGCCGGTTTCAAACAGGCCGCCGCCGGCGACCAGCGGCACGATCGACAGCATCTTGGCGCTGGTGCCCAGTTCCATGATGGGGAACAGGTCGGTCAGGTAGTCGCGCAGCACGTTGCCGGTGACCGAGATGGTGTCCAGGCCTTCGCGGATGCGCTTGACCGAGAACTTGGTGGCTTCGACGGGGTCGAGGATGCGCAGGTCCAGGCCGCTGGTGTCGTGGTCCTTCAGGTACTGCTTGACCTTGGCGATAACCTGGGCGTCGTGGGCGCGCTTTTCGTCCAGCCAGAAGACGGCGGGCGTCTTGGTGGCGCGGGCGCGCGTGACGGCCAGCTTGACCCAGTCCTGGATCGCGGCGTCCTTGGTCTGGCACATGCGCCAGAGGTCGCCGGCCTCGACGGCCTGCTCCAGCAGCACGGCGCCGGAGGCGTCGGTGACACGCACGGTGCCGGCGGCCGGGATGACGAAGGTCTTGTTGTGCGAACCGTATTCTTCGGCAGCCTGGGCCATCAGGCCGACGTTGGGCACGCTGCCCATCGTGACCGGATTGAACGCGCCATTACGCTTGCAATCGTCGATGACGGCCTGGTAGACGCCGGCGTAGCTGCGGTCGGGGATGACGGCCTTGGTGTCCTGCAGCTTGCCTTCGGCGTTCCACATCTTGCCCGAGTCGCGGATCATGGCGGGCATGGACGCGTCGACGATGACGTCGCTGGGCACGTGCAGGTTGGTGATGCCCTTGTCGGAGTTCACCATGGCCAGCTGCGGCAGGGTCTTGTAGGCGGCGTCGATGTCGGCGGTGATGGCGGCCTGCTGGTCGGCGGGCAGCGACTGGATCTTGGCGTACAGGTCGCCAATGCCGTTGTTGGGGTCAAAGCCGGCCTGCTTGAGGACGTCGGCATGCTTGGCCAGGACGTCCTTGTAGAACACGGAGACCACGTGGCCGAAGATGACGGGGTCCGAGACCTTCATCATGGTGGCCTTCAGGTGGACCGAGAACAGCACGCCGTTGGCGCGCGCGTCGTCGATCTGCGCCTGCAGGAAGGACTTCAGCTTGGCGGTCGACAGCACGGCGGCGTCGATGATCTCGCCGGCCTTGACCGGGGTCTTTTCCTTCAGGACGGTCTTGGTGCCGTCGGCAGCCGTCAGTTCAATCTTGACGTCGCCGGCTTCGGCGATCAGGGCCGACTTTTCAGTACCGTAGAAGTCGCCTTCGCTCATGTGCGCGACGTGCGACTTGGAGTCGGCCGACCAGGCGCCCATCTTGTGCGGGTGCTTGCGGGCGTAGTTCTTGACCGACAGCGGGGCGCGGCGGTCGGAGTTGCCTTCGCGCAGGACCGGGTTGACGGCGCTGCCCTTGACCTTGTCGTAGCGGGCCTTGACGTCACGTTCAGTGTCGTTGGCGGGGGCATCCGGGTAATCCGGCAGCTTGTAGCCCTGGTCCTGCAGTTCCTTGATGGCCGCCTTCAGTTGGGGCATCGAGGCGCTGATGTTGGGCAGCTTGATGATGTTGGCTTCGGGCTTGACCGCGAGGGCGCCCAGCTCAGCCAGGGCGTCGGACAGCTTCTGGCCGTCTTCGAGGTAATCCGGGAACAGGGCGATGATGCGGCCTGCCAGCGAAATGTCGCGGGTCTCGACCGTGATGCCTGCGGGTTTGGCGAATGCCTGGACGATGGGCAGCAACGAACGGGTTGCAAGTGCCGGAGCTTCGTCGGTGAGGGTATAGATAATCTTCGGAGTAAGAGACATGATCCTTGAATCTGTTCGGCTCAGGCGATTAACGCGCAAACCCGAACATGCTATGCGGCGTACGCCGGTAGATGTTGTCGAGAGTGGGTTCGTATGGAGGGACGCGCAGGCAAGCCGTCCGCCCAACATGACCGCCGCCCGTCCTATTGTTTGACTGGACCGGCCGGCCCAATTGAAAGGGCCGTATCCGGGTCCGCCTTGGAAGGTGCGACCGCCACGAACTTTCCATTGTAATACCGTGCTACGCATTGCGCCGGGAAATGATTCCATTTCATGATGGCGACGCAATATGCATATGCCCAAAGTTTCAGGGACGGATCGCGTGCGGCCGGCCAATGTGATGCGGATCGCGCCCAACTTTCGCGTTTGACAAAGCGGCGCGATGAGAGGAAAGTAGCGCCCATGAATTTCCGCGCCGTCCGCATTTCGCTGATTATTACCATCATTCCTGGAATGGTGGGTTAGCGCGCGACCGCAACAGTCACAGCCACCCGCCCCACGAGGCGGGTTTTTTGTGGCCGCCTCTGCCGGGCAAGCCTACCCAAGCAGAGAAACCATGTCCGCTACCCCCCCCAACGCACCCTCGGAATTTCAGGCTGGCGCCGCCACGCCCATGGAGTACCTGCGGCAGATCCTGACCGCCCGGGTCTATGACATTGCCCGGGAAACCGAACTGGACCTGGCGCGCGGACTGTCCGCCCGGCTCGGCAACACTGTCCACTACAAGCGCGAAGACAACCAGCCGGTCTTTTCGTTCAAGGTGCGCGGCGCCTATAACAAGATGCGCAACACGCCGCGGGCGGCGCTGGAGCGCGGCGTGATCACCGCGTCGGCCGGCAACCATGCGCAGGGTGTCGCCATTTCGGCGGCCAAGCTGGGCGTGCGGGCCATCATCGTGGTGCCGCAGACCGCACCGCAAGTGAAGGTGGACGCAGTGCGCGCCCACGGCGGCCCGACCGTCACCGTGGTGCAGGCCGGCGATTCGTATAGCGACGCCTACGCCCATGCCCAGATGCTGGCGCAGGAACAGGGGCTGACGTTTGTCCCCGCGTTCGACGATCCGTATGTGATCGCCGGCCAGGGCACGGTGGGCATGGAGATCCTGCGCCAGCACCCCGAACCGCTGCACGCCATCTTCGTGCCCATCGGCGGAGGCAGCCTGGCGGCGGGCGTATCGACCTACGTGAAGGCGGTGCATCCCGGCGTGAAGGTCATCGGCGTCCAGACCGAGGACTCTTGCGCGATGGCGCAGTCGCTGCGCGTGGGCGAACGCGTCATCCTGGCCGACGTGGGCCTGTTTTCGGACGGCACGGCCGTCAAGCTGGTGGGCGAAGAGACGTTCCGCCTGTGCCGCGAGCATCTGGACGAAGTGATTCTGGTCGACACCGATTCGGTATGCGCGGCCATCAAGGACGTTTTCCTGGACACGCGCAGCGTGCTGGAGCCCGCAGGTGCGCTGGCGGTGGCGGGGCTCAAGAAATACGTCGAGCGCGAAGGCGCTCGCGGGCAATCGCTGGTGGCGATCACTTCGGGCGCCAACATGAACTTTGACCGCATGCGGTTCGTGGCGGACCGCGCCGAGGTGGGCGAGGCGCGCGAGGCGGTGTTCGCGGTGACCATTCCCGAAGAACGCGGCAGCTTCCGGCGCTTTTGCAAGGTGATCGGGCAACGCAGCGTGACCGAATTCAACTACCGCATCGCCGACGCGCACACCGCGCACATCTTCGTCAGCGTGCAGATCGCGCGCCGCGGTGAATCCGCCGACATTCTGGCGGCGTTGCAGGCCGAGGGCTTCTCGGCGACCGACCTGACGAACAACGAAGTCTCCAAGCAACACATCCGCTACATGGTCGGCGGACGCTCGCCGCTGGCAGGCGGCGAACGTCTGTTCCGCTTTGAATTTCCCGAGCGGCCGGGCGCGCTGATGAAGTTCCTGTCGGCGATGGCGCCCAACTGGAACATCAGCCTGTTCCATTACCGCAATCAGGGCACGGACTTCAGCTCGGCGCTGGTGGGCATCCAGGCGCCGGTGGCCGACGATGCGGCGCTGGATGCCTTCCTGCGGCAACTGGGTTATGCGCACGCCGAGGAAACGGGGAACGAGGCCTACCGCCAGTTCCTGATCTGAGCGTGTGGCCGGGCGTTTAGCTGGCGTTGCAACCGGCCTTGCGCGGCAATGCCACGCCAGGCTTCAAACGCAGCGTCGCGCGGCCCTGCGCCTGGGTCAGTTCCAGCGCGTTTGCGCGCCATGCGGGCACGTCGTCGAATGCGACGGCCGGCGACGAGCCGGAAGCGGCCTTTGCACTGGGCCGTTCGAATTGCAGCGCAGGCAGACCCACGCACGTGTCCTTGAAATCCAGGCGCGCCAGTTCACGCCCGTCGCTCAGGCGCACCGCGCGAAACGCCAGGGGCGTATCCACGAATTTGCTGACTTCCGGCACGTATTGCAGGTAACCGTGGGCGTCCTTGACGTGAGTGGCCGGTTGCAGCACGACGACGTCGCGGCCCGGAGGGATAGCCAGGTAGGCCACATCGCCGGCCACGTCCAGCAGCTTGCCCGGACCAAGGTTCAGCGCCTTGAGCGGCGCATGCCGGATCATCACGGTTTCGTTCCAGGCGGAATTCACGCGCGTCCATCCGGGCAGGCGGGCGTCCTCGAACCGCGTGCCGTGGATCCGGTCGCGGTCTGGCTTGTCGGAGACGGCCAGGCGCTGCACGCGCAGCGCGCCGTTGATCACTTGCAGATGCGCGAGGACGGTGCTGGCGCTGGAGCTGGTGAAGAATGCCAGCACGGCATCGGTTTCCAGAATGGCGACGGGACCGGGGCAGAAGAACGCGCGGGCTTGCGGCGCATTGCTACCAGGAAAGAGCAGGGCGCCGACGTCCGCGCCGCACAGGCTTTTGCCCTGGAACGTGATGGTAGTGGCGCGCGTCGTCTGGCGCTGACCGGTATTCCAGTCGCTGCGGCTGCCGGCTGCCACGTCGACGACAAGGCCGTGATTGTCATAGACCACTGCGGCGCCCGAGGGCGCGGCCAGCAGGCTGAGCAGAAGCACGAGGGCGCGGCGGCTCGTCATGGGCGGACTCAGAGGATGGCGGGAGGGGTGAATATACCGCTGAAGCCGCGCGGGTCCGGTTCAGCGTTCCGCCAGCCCGTCGACGTGGATCTGCGCCTGTCCCTGCGGACAATGCTCCACGCGTGCCCGCACCCGGTACACGCGGTGCAGCGTGTCGGGCGTCACGACATCGCCTGGTAGCCCTTCGGCTTCGATCGCGCCCGCGTGCAGCAGCAACGCATGGTCCGCGTGGCGCAGCGCGATGTTCAGGTCGTGCAGCACCACCAGCGTGATGAGGCGGTGCCGGCGCGTCTGGCGGCGCAACACGTCCATCACGTGGAACTGATAATTCAGATCCAGCGCGGACAGCGGTTCGTCGAGCAGCAAGAGGCGCGGGCGCCGCACCAGCGCCTGGGCCAGCGAGGCAAGCTGCTTCTGTCCGCCTGACAGTTCGTCCAAATGGCGGCTGGCCAGGGGCGCAATGCCCAGCTCGGTGATGATCGCCATGGCGTCCTCCATCAGCGCGTGGCCGGGTTGCCCGTGCCTTCCGGAACGCGCCGCCACCAGCACCGATTCAAAGACGGTCATGTGCACCCCCTTGGGCAGGGCCTGCGGCATGTACATCGCGCATTCGGCGCGGCGGGCGGCGCTGGCCTGCGCCAGGTCCTCGCCGTCCAGCCAGAGGGCACCGTCCATCACGGGGTGCAGGCCCGCCAGCGTCTTGAGCAGCGTGGATTTGCCGCTGCCGTTGGGGCCCAGCAGCGCGGTGACGGCGCCTTCGGTCATGGGGCCGGCGCTGGCGTGGCGCAGCACCGGGCGTCCGCTGTAGCCCGCGGACAGCGCCTGGATGCGTAGCTGCGTCATCGTCAGGGTTGCAGGACCAGCGTGCCGCGCATGTGCTGCGCGTGCGCCGGGAACGAGCAGTAGTAGGTGTATGACTGGCCGGCGCGCAGGCGGCTGACGGGGAAGGTGACGGTGGCCGTCTCGCCGCCGCGCAGCATCGGCGTCTTGGCCAGGATGCGGGCGTCTCCCGGCTTCAGGAAGTCGTTGTTCGCACCGGCCTGGATGCCGTCCGTCATGACGGCGTCGATGTCCTCGGTCTTGGTCAGCACCCAGTTGTGGCCGGCCTTTTCCTTGCTGTTCTTGCCCGTGTGTATGAGCCGCACGGTAAATTCCTGGCAGCTTGCCGGCACGACGATGTGGTCAGGGCCGAACTGCTTGCCGGGACGGCCTTCGACGTCGATGCTGCACTCGGCAGGCGCGGCATGGGCCGTGCCGGCGATCATCAGGGCCGCGAGGGTCAGCGTCAGGCGGAATTTCATCGGGGTGTCTCCTTGTGCGATGGGATGCCGTCAGGCGCGCTTGAGCGCGCGCACGACGATGGTGAGAAAGAAGGGAATGCCGACCAGCGACGTGACGATGCCCACCGGAATGAGCGCGCCGGGCAGCACGGTCTTGGAGGCGACGGACGCCAGCGACAGGATCAGCGCGCCGGCCAGGGCGCTGCCCGGCAGGTAATAGCGATGGTCTTCGCCCAGCAGCAGCCGCGCGATGTGCGGCGCAACCAGACCGACGAAGCCGATCGTGCCCACGAACGACACGGCCAGCGCCGCCAGCGCGCTGACGCGCAGCAGGCTGACCAGGCGCAGGCGCTTGACGTCGATGCCGAAGCTGGCCGCGCGCTCCTCGCCCAGCCGCACCGCGGTGAGCTTCCAGGCGTCGCGCATCGAAAACGGAATGGCCAGCGCCAGGGCCGCCGCCATGACGCCGACCGTTGTCCAGTTGGCGCGCGCAAGGCTGCCCATGGTCCAGAACACGATGCCCTGCAGCGCTTCCTCGCTGGCGACGAACTGCAGCAGCATCACCAGCGCCTGAAACGAATACACCAGCGCGATGCCAAAGAGGACCACGCCCAGCGTGGATCCGCCGCGCCACCGCGCCACGCGCTCCAGCACCAGCACCGACAGCAGCGTGCAGGCGAAAGCCGACACGGACACGGTCATGCCGGCCGGCAGCGCCGGCAGATGCCAGTCCAGCGTGATGGCGAGGGACGCGCCGAAGGCTGCCGCGGCCGAGACGCCCAGGGTGTAGGGGCTGGCGAGCGGATTGTCCAGCATGGTCTGCATCTCGGCGCCGCCCAGGCCCAGCGCAACGCCGACCAGCAGCGCCATCAGCGCATAGGGCAACCGGAACTGCCAGACGATGACGCGCGTGCCGGTGTCCGACACGTCGGGGTGCAGCAGCGTGCGCAGCAACTCAGGCAGGGACAGTGATGCGGGTCCGCTCGCGATGTCGGCCAGCAGGCTCGCCACGATGGCCAGCACCAGCGCGGCGGTCAGCAAGAGACGCTTGCGCACCGCGCGCCGGTATGCGGCGATGGGGTCGCCGGGGACGGACGCCGCGCGTAGCGGCGTCGCGGTGACGATATCGGTCATGTCGGTCTACTTCGCAGGCGCGGCCGGGGTCGTCCAGAAGGCACCCGTGCTGTCCAGGTCCAGGAACTGGCTGTACAGCGCGTCCAGCGTGCCTTGCGGATCAAGCGCCGCCGCGCGCTCGGGGTAGAGCCACTTGGCCATCGCCTCGATGGCGGCGATGTTGTAGGGCGAGTTGTAGAAGGCGTGCCAGATGCCGAAGGCGCGATGTTGCGTGACAGCATCCAGGTCGCGGATGCCGTCGCGGGCCAGCAGCGTGGACAGGCTGCCGGCAGAGACCTTGGGATCTGCGCCGGGCCCGGCCAAGAGGCCTGGCCGGCCTGGCTCCGACCGGCTGCCCGTGGCGATGTAAACGTCGGGCTTGGCGTCGATGACGAATTCCAGGCTGACGTCGCCGATGGCGCCGGGCAGCACGGGCGCGGCCACATTGACGCCGCCGGCTGCTTCCAGCAGGTCGCCAAAGCTGCCGTTGCCGGTGGTGTGGCAGCACGCGGGCCACACGCCCGCCAGCATTTCCACGAAGACGCGCGGCCGCTGCGCTTGTGGCACCGCGTCCACCACCTTGCGCACCCGGGCCAGGCGCTCCTCGTAGAACGCAATGTAGGCCTCGGCCTGCGCTTGCCGGTCGAGGGCCTGGCCCAGGATGCGCAGGCTGGGCACCGTGTTGCGTACCGGGTGCTGGCGGAAGTCGATGAAAACGATCGGGATGCCGGCTTCCTGCAAGGCGGGAATCATGGGGTTGTTGCGGCCCGGACCGTGGCCGCTGATGCTGAAGATCGCCACGTCGGGCCGCAGCGAAACGATTCTTTCCGGGCTGACGCTGGCTTCCGACGTCTTGCCGATCAAGGGAACCTGTGCCGCTTGCGGGAAGCGCTTGACGAGCTGGTTCCAGGAATAGGGGTCCTGTTGCTTGAGCTCTCCTTGCCAGCCGACCACGCGCGCGACGGGGTCGTGCCGGTCCAGCAGCGCCATCGCGAAGGCAAAGCGGCCTTCACCCAGCAGAATGCGCCGCGGGTGGTCGGGCACCGTCACGACACGGCCAGCCAGGTCGGTGACCTCGCGTGCATGGGAGGCGGGCAGGGCGCAGAACAGGGCGGCGGCGGTCACGGCCGCACGGAACAGGGCAATCGGGGGCATGGCGAATCCTTCTGGGGCGTTGGCCGCGCGTTTCGGGTAACGCGAACCATTCTTATCGCCGGGCAGTGTCCGACAACCGGTCTCAAGAATTCGTTAAGACGCGCCGAACCTGTGGCGCAGGCGCCGCACACACGGCATCCGACACCGGGCGTCCCACGCCTCGGCCACTACAATGTGAGATTGATTGTTGTTCTCCGAGCTGTCTCGCCATGCGCGTTCTCGTCATCGAAGACGACCCCGACATTCTTGCCAATATCACGCATCACCTGACGCGCCGCGGCTACATCGTGGATTGCGCCGAGGATGGCCAGCGCGGCTATGCGATGGCGGCCACGGGCGAATTCGACCTGATCGTGCTGGACCTGATGCTGCCGCGGCTGGATGGTTACGCGCTTTGCCGCCGGCTGCGCACCGAGGCGGCGTGCAACACGCCTGTCATCATGGTCACCGCGCGCGACACGTTGGACAACCGCCTGACGGGATTCGACGCGGGCGCCGACGATTACCTGGTCAAGCCATTTGCGCTGGCCGAACTGGCGGCGCGGGTCAAGGCGCTGCTGCATCGCGCCAGCGGGGCGGGCGCGTCCCGAGTCCTGCGCGTGGGCGACCTGACGCTGGATACCGGCACCCTGGCGCTGGCGCGCGCGGGTCAGGCCCTGCGCCTGCCGCCATCGCCGCTGCAACTGCTGACCTTGCTGATGCGCGCCAGCCCGGCGGTGGTCCACCGTACCCGGCTCGAAGAGGCGCTATGGCGAGATTCGCCACCCGACAGCGACAGCCTGCGCACCCACATCCACCAGATCCGCCACGTGGTCGACAAGCCCTACGACACGCCGCTGCTGCACACCGTGCATGGCATCGGCTACCAGTTGCGGCCCCCCAGCGATGGCTAGCCGC
Source organism: Achromobacter mucicolens (assembly GCF_902859725.1). Taxonomy (GTDB): domain Bacteria; phylum Pseudomonadota; class Gammaproteobacteria; order Burkholderiales; family Burkholderiaceae_B; genus Achromobacter; species Achromobacter mucicolens. The sequence goes on from NZ_CADIJP010000005.1 coordinate 13,136, forward strand.
GGCGCACGCCCGGTGCGGCGCGGACTGGCCCGCCACCTCGTGCTGACATACCTTGCGCTGGCGCTGCTGGTGGCGGGTCTCTTGACCTGGCTGTCGGTCTGGAGCGTGGGCAAGCTGGAGGCCCACCTGCAACGCATCGACATGGGCATGGCGGTGGAGCGGGTGCGGGGCGATTTCCTGGCCGGCATCGATCCGGGCCGGCCCAACCGGTTCTTTCATGGCGATCCGGACAGCGCGGCGTTTCCCGAGTGGCTGCGGCCGCTGGCGCCGGGCTTTCACAAGATCGAGCGCAACGGCCGCGTGTGGCACGTAATGGTCGACGACCTGGACGGCCAGCGCTACATGCTGCTGCGCGACTACACCGAGTACGAGCAGAACCAGTCGGCCTCGCACCTGACCGCGGTGACGGGGCTGGCGGGCAGTCTGGCGCTGGCGTTCGTGCTGGGCATCGTGGCCACCCGCCGCCTGCTGCGCCCGCTGGCGCGGCTGGCCGCGCAGGTCAATACACGCGGCGCGCAGCCGCCGCAGACCCGGCTGGCCGAAGACTATCCGCCGGACGAGATCGGCCAGCTCGCGGCCGCGTTCGACTCGACCTACAACCAGCTTGAGCAGGCGCTGCGGCGCGAGCAGCTCTTTACCGCCGATGTCGGGCATGAGTTGCGCACGCCGCTGATGGTGATTTCCAGCTCGTGCGAGCTGCTGCGCGAAGAACACGGACTGGACGCGGCGGGCCGGGCGCGGCTGGCGCGCATCGAAGCGGCCGCGGCCGACATGGGTGAACGGCTGGACACGTATCTGATGCTGGCGCGCGGCGGCGATGCCGCCGGCCTTTTTCCGCGCGAAAGCGCCGCGGCCACCGCGCGCGGCCAATTGGCGGCCTGGTCGCCCGTGGCGCAGCGGCGCGGCATGCAGTTGACCCTGGAGACCGCCGGCGGGGACGAGCCCGCCTTGCTGTTTCCGGCGCCGCTCTTGCGCGCCGTGCTGTCCAATCTGATCCGCAATTCGCTGCAATATGCCGGGCCGCAGGCATGGGTCGCCATCACGGCGGGGCCGGACTTCGTGCAAGTCGAGGACGACGGCCCGGGGATTCCCGTGGAACGGCAGGCATCGCTCTTCCAGCCATTCGTGCGCGGCGGACAGCCTGACGATGGCAACCTGGGGCTGGGGTTGTCGCTCGTCCAACGCATCTGCGAGCACCAGGGCTGGCGCGTGTCGCTGCAATCGCGGCCCGGGCAGGGTAGCCAGTTCCGCGTGGACCTGGCAGGACCCGCACCCACCCCGGCTGGGTAAACGGCGGCACCCGCCTGCGCGAGGGGGCGGGCAACACGCCAGCGCGTCAAACAGGGACAAAATGTCTTGGAATAGTAATGTTATTACATTACTATTCTCGCTTTTTTCGCCCGGCGCGCGTCGCCGCGAGTTCCGCATTCCCCATGACTTCTTTCGTTTCCCAACCCGCGGCCGCCCGGCTGCGCTCCATCGACGCGCTACGCGGCCTGGTCATCGTCATCATGCTGCTCGACCACGTGCGCGAGACCTTCTTCCTGCACCACCAGGTCGGCGACCCGATGGACGTATCCGCCACGCCGCCCGACCTGTTCTTCTCGCGGCTGCTGGCGCATCTGTGCGCGCCGGTGTTCGTCTTTCTGACGGGCCTTTCGGCCTGGCTGTATGGCGCCAAGGCCGGCAACCGAAGCGCCACTGCGGCGTTTCTGGCCAAGCGGGGCGCGTTCCTCATTGCGCTCGAAGTCATCGTCGTGAACTTCGCGTGGACCTTTCAGTTTCCGCCCTCCGTTGTGTACCTGCAGGTGATCTGGGTGATCGGCCTGTCCATGTTGTCGCTGGCGGCCTTGCTATGGCTGCCGCGCTGGGCGCTGGTGTTGACCGGCGTGGCGCTGGTTGCCGGCCATAACGCGCTGGATGCCGTTCACTTCGCGGCAGGTCACGCCCTGCACGTGCCGTGGGCGGTGCTGCATGACCGCGGCTGGATCGAAGTAAGCGACACGCTGCGCCTGCGCACCTCGTACCCGTTGCTGCCCTGGATCGGCGTGATTGCGCTGGGCTATGCCGCCGGCCCGTGGTTCCAGCCGGGCGCCGATGCGGCCCTGCGTCAACGCCGTTTGTGGGCGGCCGGGCTGGCGGCCGTGGCGGGTTTCGTGGTGCTGCGGGCGATCAACGGGTATGGGCAATCGCAGAAATGGTCGGTGCATGACGACGCGTTGCATACGGCCATGAGCTTTCTGAACATCACCAAGTACCCGCCGTCGCTGATGTTCCTGCTGCTGACGCTGGGGCTGGGACTGTGCCTGCTGGTGCTGATCGAGCGCGCGCAGTCGGCGGCGTGGGTTCGCGCGCTGTGCGTCTTTGGCGCGGCGCCCATGTTTTTCTATCTGCTGCACCTGTATGTCCTGAAAGCGCTGTATCTGGGCGGCGAAGCCATCTGGGGCCTGAACCAGGGCAAGTATTTCGGCGTGGACGGCATGGGCGCGGTGTGGCTGATCTCGATCCTGCTGGCGGTGGCGCTGTTCTGGCCCGTGCGCTGGTTCGGACGCCTGAAGGCGGCGCGCCGCGATATCGCCTGGCTCAAGTACCTGTGAGGCCGGCGATGGCGGTACGCAAGTGGGCTGCGGGCATCGCGGCATTGATGGCGCCGTGGGCTGCGCTCGCCCAGCAGAACGCCGTGACGCTGTATGGCGTCGTGGACCTGAGCATCGCTGGCTTTTCCACGCAGGAGCGCGGCACGGCCATCAACATGCAGTCCGGCGTGCAGTCCGGATCGCGCTGGGGCCTGCGCGGCAGCGAAGACCTGGGCAATGGGCTGCGGGCCAACTTCCAGCTTGAAAGCGGCTTTCTAGCCAACAACGGCAACTCGGCGCAGGGCAGGCGCCTGTTCGGGCGCGCGGCGTGGATGGGCGTGTCGGGCGGTTTTGGCGATCTTAGGCTTGGCCGGCAGACGTCGGTGTCGTCAGCCACGCTGGCCGACTACGATGCGTTCCTGGCGTCGTACCTGATCACCGGCGCGCAGACCGCGCTGCTGCCGTACAACGCCAATCGCGCAGACAACATGGTGGCCTACTGGAGCCCCTCTGTCGGCGGGCTGCGCGCGGGCGTCGATGCCAGCCTGGACTATGACGGCGGGGGCGGGTTCCAGACCGCGTCCACCAACAAGCTATACAGCGCCGCCGTGGTGTTCGACCAGCCGGGCTATTCGATCGCCGCCACCTACGAAGGCGCAAGCTGGGCGGACGGCACGGCGCAATCGGCCGCCATGACCCGGGCAGGCGCCGACCGCCGGCCCTACGCCTACACGCTGGCCGGCCGCGCCACGGTGGATGCGTTCACGCTTTATGCCGGCTGGTCGGTGATGCGCAACGGCTCAACCATCCCGGCGGTCCAGTCACCCGGTCAGCGGGTGTACTTCCCGGGCAGCACGGTGCACGGCGTGATGGCGGGCGCTGCCTGGCGCAATGGTGCGAGCACCGTGATGGCGTCGTGGCAGGGCAGCCTGCCGGGCGGCGGCGCGCTCGAGCGCGATGGCGCCACGCATACCCAGCAGATCTATTCGGCCGGCTACGTCTACGACCTGTCCAAGCGCACCAACGTGTACGCCATCTACGGCTACATGCGCGGAGCCTGGGACGATCCGTCCTGGCATCAGTCCCAGTACGCGGTGGGCATGCGCCACCGCTTCTGACCGTGCGTCAGTACGCCTTTCCGGCGATCGAATCCGCGTAGCCGAGATCCAGCCACTTGCCGTCCGCGGGGATGCGGTCCAGATTGCCCAGGTCGATCTGGGTCTGCAGGGCGTCCTTCAACGCCTGCTCCGGCACGGCGACGGAATCGGCGAACACGCCGTCCTCGATCAGACGTTGCACGGACGCCCGCACGACGGCCGGGTCCAGGTTGGGAAAGAGCTTCAAGCCGCTCGCCACGGCGGCGGCCGGATCCTTGTGGATCGCCTTGAGCGCACGGTCGATGCCGGACACGAACTTCTGCGATACGTGGGGGGCAATGTCCTGCCGTGTGGAAATGGCCGAGAACGTGTACGGGCCCATCTCGCGCGAGAAAGCGGAAACCACTTTGAACCCCTGCGCCTGCGCCTGCGAGGCGCCCGGTTCGTAGAGCACCGCGCAGTCGGCCTGACCGGAACTGAGCGGGCCGATCTCGTTGCCCAGCGGCACCTCCAGCAGGTTCACGTCGCGCTTGGGATCCAGGCCGGCGTGCTTGACGAGCTTGATGAATGCGGACGAACTGGTCGTCGGCATCGCGCCCGTCGAGATGGTGGCGCCCTTCAGGCTCTTGAAGCCGTCAAAGGCGAAGCCCGGCTTGCACGTCAGCCACACGCCCAGGCGGTTCAGCGTGCCGCCCACCACCTTGACGGGTGCGCCGCGCCCGAAGGAGATCGCGGTCCATTCCGGGCCGTGCAGGGAAAAGTCGGCACTTCGGGAGATGACAGCGGCCAGCGCGTTGGTGGACGAGGATGCGACGTCGATTCGCACGTCCAGGCCTTCGTCCTTGAAGTAGCCATGATCCTCGGCAAAGTAGACCGGCAGGTAGAACACCGACTTGAAGGCTGCCGAGACGACGGCCTTGTCGTTGGCCTTGTCATCAGCCATTGCCGACACGGTCAGCAAAGAGGCCGCAGCGGCGGCGGCGATGCGAAGGGGGGTACGGATTTTCATGGGTTTGCAGCGGCGTGACGCGCGCTTCACAGTTTGAATTGGGTGGCGTAGGTCTGGTCTTTCCAGCGCAGCAGGCGCTTTTCGGCAACGTCAACGCCGGCGTACAGGACAAAGCCCAGCGCCATCAGCGAGAAGATGCCGACCCAGACCGTGTTCAGGTCATAGAGCGACGAGGCGACAAAGATGATGTGGCCCAGGCCGTACTTGGACGAGATGAATTCGCCCACGACCGTGCCCACCAGCGCGAAGCCGATGTTGATGCGGAACGTGGCGATGATGGCGGGTAGCGCGGATGGCACGACGACCTTGGCAAAGATCTGCCTCTTGGTGGCGCCGAGCGACACCAGCATCTTCTGAATGTCCGGGTCTGCGTCCTTGGCGGCCTGAAAGGCGGCCAGCAGCGCGACGATGGACGTCAAGGAGATCGACAGGGCCACCTTCGAAATGAGGCCTGTGCCGAACCACAGGATCACCAGCGGCGCGAACGCGATCTTGGGCACGCTGTTTATCGCGACCAGGAAGGGTTCGACCACCTTGGCGCCATAGGGGGAATACCACAGCGCCAGACCCGGGATGGTGCCCACGACGGTGCCGACGACGAAGCCGGCGGCCGACGCCCACAGCGTGTAGTTGGCGTGTTCCCAGAGTTCGCCGGACAGAATCAGCTTCCACGCCGCCTGCACGACGCCCGCCGGGGATCCGAACAGAAAGCCAGAGACCGCGCCGGTGCGCACGGCGGCTTCCCACGCGCCGAAGAGCACGGCAAGAATGACAAGCTGAGTCGCCAGGACAGGGACAAGAAAGCCATTTCGCCGGCGCGCGGGCGCGGACGTGGCGACGCCCGGGGCAAGGGATGCGGTGGACTGGGTCATGCGTGAGTGCCGTCCTTGCGGGCGGTCTGTATGTCGAGTTCCTGGCACAGCAGGTCAAAATAGCCAGGGAAGCGGCTGTCGTGGCGCGCATGCAGCGGCGAGCGCGTGCCCAGCTCGATGCGATGCTCGCTTTTCAGGCGGCCGGGCCGGGCGCTCAGGACGAATATGCGCTCGGATAGCGCGATGGCCTCGTCGATGTCGTGCGTGACCAGCACCACGGTCTTGCCCTGTTTGCTGACGGTGTCCGCCAGCATGGATTCCAGGAACAGGCGGGTCTGGTAATCAAGCGCCGAGAACGGCTCGTCCAGAAGCAGCACGTCCGGGTCGGGCAGCAGCGTGCGCGCCAGGGCCACGCGCTGGCGCATGCCACCGGACAACGCCTTCGGATAGCTGTCCTGGAACGGCAGCAGGCCAAAGGTGTCCAGGTATTCACGCGCGCGTTCGACGGATTCGGCCTTGGGCGCGCCGCGGATCTCCAGGCCCACCAGCACGTTGTCCAGCACGGTGCGCCACGGCATCAGCAGGTCGCGCTGCAGCATATAGCCGACGCGGCCGCGCAGGTGTGGAAGCGCACGGCCGTCCAGCGCGATCGTACCGGCGTCGTGTTCCAGCAGGCCGGTCAGGATGTTGAACAGCGTGGACTTGCCGCAGCCGGAAGGGCCGATGATGCTGACGAATTCGCCGCTGGCGGCGTTCAGGCTGATGTCGTCCAGTACCTGGACCGGGCCGGTGTCGGTCTGGAAGCGCTTGGATAGGTTGCGGATCTCGAGCTTCAGGGGCGGGGTAGGGCTCATGGCAAACAACTGCGCGCCGCCTCAAGCCGCGCGGTGGCCCAGTTCCAGCGCCACCACGTCTTCGTGCGGCACTTCAAGTGCTTCGTTGAAGCGCTTGAAGAAGCTGCACAGCGCGATGCGGATGGTCAGTTCGACGATCTGCTCCTCGCTGAAGAACGATTGCAGCTTTGCGTAGAACGCATCGCTGACCTTGGACGGCGTCAGCGTGACCAGAACGGCGTAGTCGCGCACCACCAGGTCCTTGTCGTCCAGCCCGGGCACTTGCGGTTCCAGAAGCCGGTCGATGGCGTCCTGGGAAATGCCGTGCGCGGCCAGCTTGGGCGTGTGCAGCGTGACGCAGTAATGGCAGGCGTGGGCCTTGGATGCGGTCAGCAGCGCGATTTCAAGGTGGCGCGGCGATATCAGCCCGTCTTCGCGCGACTGCACCAGATACGAGAAAAAGTGCTGCAGGGCCGGCGGCCTCGGCGCGAAGGCGCTGAGCATATTCGCGTAGGGGCCATAGTCCTGCAGAAGCTGGTTGAACAATTGGGCGGTGGCGGGATCGAGCTTGGCGGGATCCAGGGGAGAGAGGCGTGACAATGCGGCTCCAGCGTGGGGATAAAGAACGCTGAAATCCTAAGAGACATGCCGCCGCGTGAAAAATACCGATATCACATATGTATATGGGCATGCAGGACACGGCAGGTTCGCCTGCGCGTGTCCCGCGATGGGCTGCCCCACGCTGCAGCCCCTGATCGCCCGCCGCCTCAGTGCAGGATCTGACTCAGGAACAGCTTGGTCCGCTCGCTCTGCGGGTGATCGAAGAAGTCGTCGGGATTGTTCTCTTCGATGATCTCGCCGCGGTCCATGAAGATGACGCGGTTGGCAACCTTGCGTGCAAAGCCCATTTCGTGCGTCACGCAGATCATCGTCATGCCGCTCTCTTGCGCCAGCGTCACCATCACGTCCAGCACTTCCTTGACCATTTCCGGGTCAAGCGCCGACGTGGGCTCGTCAAACAGCATGACCTTCGGGTTCATGCACAGCGACCGCGCGATCGCCACGCGCTGCTGCTGGCCGCCCGAGAGCTGGCCGGGGAACTTGGCGGCCTGATCCGGGATGCGCACGCGCTCCAGATACTTCATGGCGGTGGCCTCGGCCTGGGCGCGCGACTGCTTGAGCACCCACATGGGCCCCAGCGTCAGGTTTTCCAGCACGGTCAGGTGCGGGAACAGGTTGAAGTGCTGGAACACCATGCCGACCTCGCGGCGGATGGTTTCGATGTGCTTCAGATCGCTGGTCAGCTCGGTGCCGTCGACGATGATCTGGCCCTTCTGGTGCTCTTCCAGCCGGTTGATGCAGCGGATCATCGTGGACTTGCCCGAGCCCGACGGGCCGCACACCACGATGCGCTCGCCCTGGGCGACGTTCAGGTTGATGTTGCGCAGCACGTGGAACTGGCCGTACCACTTGTTCACGTCCTGCAGACGAATGATGGCATCGGACATGCCTGTTCTCCTTCGGGTTTACCGGGCGTGCCCGGTGGCCAGGCGCTGCTCGAGCGCGCGGCTGTATTTGGACATGGAATAGCAGAAGACGAAGTAGATGAGCGAGATGAAGAGATAGGCCTCCACCCCGAAACCTCGCCATGCCGCGTCGGACAGGGCCGCCTTGGCCGCCAGCGTCAGGTCGAAAATGCCAATGATGACGACCAGCGACGTGTCCTTGAACAGGCTGATGAAGATGCCCACCAGCGGCGGGATCACGATCTTGAGCGCCTGCGGCAGGATGATCTTGCGCATCTGCTGCCAGTAGTTCAGACCCAGCGAATCCGCGCCTTCGTACTGGCCCTTCGGAATGGCCTGCAGGCCGCCGCGCACCGTTTCCGCGATGTAGGCCGCGGCGAACATGATGATCGCGATCTGCGCGCGCAAGAGCTTGTCGATGGTGAAGCCTTCCGGCAGAAAAAGCGGCAGCATGACCGACGACATGAACAGCAGGCTGATGAGCGGCACGCCGCGGATCAGCTCGATGTACACGACGCACAGCGCCTTGATCGCCGGCATCTTCGACCGGCGGCCCAGGGCCAGCAGCACGCCGACCGGAAACGCGAAGGCGATGCCGAAGGTGGCCAGGATCAGGGTCAGCGGCAGGCCGCCCCAGCGGGCGTTTTCGACGTAGGTCAGGCCAAACACGCCGCCCCACATCAGCACGGCGACGGCCGCCAGACCCAGCGTCCAGATGAGCGCCAGCTTGCCGTTCCAGAAACGGCGCATGCCGCTTGCCACGATCACCGCAATCAGGATGCCGGTGGCGATCAGCGGCCGCCATTGCTCGTCGAACGGATAGGTGCCGAACAGGATGAGCCGATGCTTTTCGATGATGAACGCCCAGCACGCGCCGCCTGCCGCGCGGCATTCCTGCGCATTGGTGGCGTCAAAACTGGCCTTGATGAAGGCCCATTCCACCAGCGCCGGCAGCGCCATCAGGAGGCACCATGCCAGCAGCACGGTGATCAGGATGTTGAGCGGCGAGGAGAACAGGCGCGACCGCATCCAGGCCCAGGCGCCGCTTTGCGCGCCGGGCGGGGCGAGGTCGGCGCCCAGGGTTTGCGTAGTGCTGCTCATCTCAACGCTCCACCAGCGCGATGCGCTTGTTGTACCAATTCATGAATATCGAGATCGACAGGCTGACCGTGAGGTAGGCGGCCATGATGATGAGGATGCCTTCGATGGCCTGGCCGGTCTGGTTCAGCGTGGTGTTCACGACAGACACGATGTCCGGATAGCCGATCGCCACCGCCAGCGAACTGTTCTTCAACAGGTTCAGGTACTGGCTCGTCATCGGGGGGATGATGACGCGCAGCGCCTGCGGCAGGATCACCAGGCGCAGCACCAGCCGGCGCGGCAGGCCCAACGAGCCGGCGGCTTCCCACTGGCCGTTGTTGACCGCCTGGATGCCTGAGCGCACGACTTCGGCGATGAAGGCGGATGTATAGACGGTCAGGCCCAGGAAGAGGGCGACGAACTCCGGCGTCAGCGTCAGGCCGCCGACAAAGTTGAAGCCCTTGAGCGCCGGCATGTCCAGCGTCAGCGATGCGCCGCTGGCCAGCCAGCCGATGCCGGGAAACGCGATCAAGAAACCGATGGCCACGCGGCCCAGCCGGAAAGGCTGCCCCGTCGCTTCCTGGCGCTTCGTGGCCCAGTGGCTCACGGCGATGATCGCCAAGATGGCCAGCGCCAGTCCGCCCAGCACCCAGTCCAGCGACGCGCCTTCCAGCCCCGGCACCTTCAGGCCGCGGTTGGAGATGAAGACGCCCGGCAGCGGGTTGTGCGCCTGGCGCGGCCCGGGCATGTTCTCGGTGATGAGCGCGTACCAGAAGAAAAGCTGCAGCAAGAGCGGCACGTTGCGCATCACCTCGACGTAGACCGAGGTGATCTTGTTGACCAGCCAGTTTTTGGACAGGCGACCGATGCCGATGAACACGCCCAGAATGGTCGCGGCCACCAGCGCCAGCAGCCCGACGCGCAGCGTGTTCAGGATGCCGGCGAAGATGGCGCGTCCGTAGGTATCAGCGGGCGAGTAGGCGATGACGGTTTCGCCGATGGCAAAACCGGCCTCGCGGTTCAGAAAGCCGAAACCCGTCGCGATGTTGCGCAGCGACAGGTTGTGCAGCGTGTTGTGCACCAGGAACCAGACGGCGGCCCCGACCAGCGCGAGGGCCAGCGCCTGGTAGACGACCGCCCGCGTGGCCGGATCGTTCCAGGAAACCCGGCTGGGCGGGCGCCGCACCGGGTGTTGAGCGGAGTGCTGCGCCACGGTTCAGCCCGCCATCAATGCGCCGACGGCGGCGGCAAGGCGGTCCATGCCCTGTTCGATGACCTCGGTGGAGGTCGCGAACGAGAAGCGCACGTACGGCGACAGCCCATACGAACCGCCGTCGATCACGGCCACGCCGGCCTCGCGCAGGAAGAACAGGCTGACGTCCAGGTCGGTCTTCAGCTCGCCGTCGGGCCCATTCTTGCCGATCAAGCCCTGCACGTTGGCGTACACGTAGAACGCGCCGTCCGGCATGGCGCACGAAATGCCGGGGATGGCATTCAGGCGGCTCACGATGAGGTTCCGGCGCTTCTTGAAGATCTCGACCATTTCCGTGACGCTGGACTGATCGCCTTCCAATGCGGCCTGCGCGGCCGCCTGCGAAATCGCGCTGGGGCACGACGTGCTTTGCGACATGACGGTGCTCATGGCCTTGATGAGCTCGGCCGGGCCGGCGCCGTAGCCGACGCGCCAGCCGGTCATGGCGTAGGACTTGGACATGCCGTTCACGATGAGCGTGCGGCCGATGAGCTGCGGTTCGACCTGCACGGGCGAGGCGTGCGCCTGGCCGCTGTAGGTGAAGGGCGCGTAGATCTCGTCGCTCAGGATCCACACGTGGGGATGGCGCACCAGCACGTCGGTCAGCGCGCGCAGTTCTTCCGCGCTATAGACCGCGCCGCTGGGGTTGCTGGGCGAATTCAGGATCAGCCAGCGCGTGCGCGGCGTGATGGCCGCTTCCAGCGTGGCCGCGTCCAGCTTGAAGCCTTGCGATTCGGGGCCGGTCACCACGACCGGCTTGCCTTCGCCCAGCAACACCATGTCCGGGTAGGACACCCAGTACGGCGCGCAGACGATGACTTCGTCGCCCGGCTCCAGGCTGGCTGTCAGCGCGGCCGCGATGATCTGCTTGGCGCCCGCGCCCACGGTGATCTGGTCCATGCCGTAGCGCACGCCCAGGGTCTGTTCGAGGCTGTTGGCGATGGCGGTGCGCAGGCCCACGGTGCCGTTCGGGCTGGTGTAGCGGATGTCGCCGCCCGCGATGGCTTCCTGGCCGGCGCGCGCGATGTGCGCGGGCGTGGGCATGTCGGGCTCGCCCAGCGTGAAGTCGGCGATCTCGCGGCCTTGGCGGCGGAGTTCGTCCACGACGATCTTGGCGGCCATGCTGGGCGAGGGTTTGATCTGTTTGAGTCGGGCGTTGACGATGCTGTTCATGGTGATGCTGCGTAAAGAGTGATCTGGCGCGGGGCGGACCCGCACGCCGGGAAATGAAATGCGGCTCCGCATCTGGCGGAGCCGCGTAAAGCGCGCTTAGCGCACCGGCCAGCCGTACATCAGGCCGCCTTGCGTCCACAGCTTGTTCAGGCCGCGGTCCAGCTTGAGGGGGCTTTCCTTGCCCATTGCACGGTCATAGCTTTCGCCGTAGTTGCCGACCTGCTTGATGATGTTGTAGGCCCACTTGTCGTCCAGGCCCAGGTTCTTGCCCATGCCGGGCGTCACGCCCAGGATGCGTTGGACATTGGGGTTGGTGCTCTTCAACATTTCATCGACGTTTTTGGACGTGATGCCGTATTCCTCGGCTTCCAGCATCGCGTTCAGCGACCAGCGCACGATGTTGAACCACTGCTCGTCGCCCTGGCGGACCATCGGGCCCAGCGGTTCCTTGGACAGGTTCTCGGTCAGGATTTCCCAGTCGTCGGGGTTGGCCAGGCGCGTGCGCATGTTGGCGGCGGTGTTGGACTTGTCGTTGGTGTAGGCATCGCAGCGGCCCGATTCCAGCAGACGGAAGTTTTCGTCGTAGTTCTCGACCAGCACCGGCTTGAAGGTCAGGCCGCGGCTGCGGAAGTAGTCGGCCAGGTTCAGTTCGGTGGTGGTGCCGGGCTGCACGCAGATGGTGGCGCCGTCCAGTTCCTTCACGCTCTTGACGTTCATTGCCTTCTTCACGATCAGGCCCTGGGCGTCATAGAAGTTCACGCCCACGCCGATCAGGCCCAGCGTGGTGTCGCGGGTCAGCGTCTGCGTGGTGTTGCGCGACAACATGTCGATCTCGCCGGACTGCAGCGCCGTGAACTTCGCCTGGGCGGTCAGCACATTGCCCTTCACCTTGGAGGCGTCGCCGAACATGGCGGCGGCGACGGCACGGCACATGTCCACGTCCAGGCCGGTCCATTCACCCTTGCTGTCGAGCACCGAGAAGCCGGGGATGCCGGCAAAGCCGCACTGCAGGAAGCCCTTTTTCTTGACGGCGTCAAAGGTCACGCCGGCTTGCGCGCCGGAAGCAACGCACAGCAGGGTCGCCGCAATGGCGGAGCTCAAAAACTTGCGCATGGAGATTTCTCCTGGAGATCGAAAAAAGTTAGGAAAAGCGGGAGGGACGGAAACGGCCAAGCGTGCGGGGACCGCCCCGGCAGGCCGGGGAGGGCGCGTCGCGCATTCGGACGGGGTAAGGCAATAAGGAGGAGGGGTGGCCGACGGGGCCGGTCAGGCGGTGCGCCGGTGGATGCGCGTGGCGTAGGGGAGATACGTACTGCGGAGGGTAGGAATCGGGCTCATCGGCGGCACTGGTACGGCAGGTCTTACAGTCGCGGAAGACGCTGGCGGTAACGAGGCCAACGTCGTATTACGTTATGCAATAAGACGTATGATGGCAGCCGTCATACAAGTAAACAAGTAAGGGGATTCCCGTAATTGGCATTACGGGCAGGGAGTAAACGTCGGGCTTACGCCGCCGGAGGATGCGACAGCAGCTTGCGGTAGCGCGCAATGCTGTCGCCCAGATGGCGGGCCATGGCGGCCCGCGCGGCGCCGGGATCGCGGCGCATGATGGCGGTCAGGATGGCTTCGTGCTCGCGCACGTTGCGGGTTTCGTACGTTTCAAGTTCTTCGGGCGTCTTGCCGCCGTGCTTGATGTTCAGATCCAGCATCACGTCGCGCACCGCAGCCTTCAGCAGCGCCGGAAAGTGCGGGTTGTTCGACGCGCGGGCGATCGACAGGTGGAATTCGTAGTCGGCCTTCACGGCTGCTTCCATGTCGCGCGTGGCACGGTTGAAGGCGTCGAAGGCTTCGACGATGCTGCTCAGGTCCGAAGCGCTGCGGCGCTCGGCCGCCAGGCCACAGGCTTCCACTTCGAGGCCCGCGCGCAATTCCATGATGTGCAGCGCCCAGCGCGGATCCGTCGCGGGTTCGACGACGAAATCGATGGGTTTTTCGCGGTCTTCGGTGACGAAGACGCCGATGCCGGGTTTGCTGACCAGGCGTCCGCTCAGGCGCATGGAGGCCACGGCTTCACGAATGACGGTGCGGCTGACTTCGAATTCATCGCACAGCGCGTGTTCGGAAGGCAGCTTGTCGCCGGCGCGGTACTGGCGCGCATCAAGGCGCTTGGTCAGTTCCTCGATGACGAAATCGGTCAGGCGCGAACGGGGAGGCCGGGCGGGAGTTTGCATTGTCTCTCTTATGGGAAATCGCTGCGGGCAAGGCGTGGCAGGCTTGGCGCAGCCGCAAGTTTACGCGTTCCTGGAATGCCTCGCGGGTGTCCGGCCCATCGGGATTAGCCACGCGCAAGGTCGCGGCCGCAGGAAAGCGAGAGGGCCATATGACAACATACGGGGCGGATTCCGCCAACTTTTCTTTGCATCAATAAGCAAAACGCCCTCCATAGGAGGGCGTTCGGGCAATCAGGCAAGCATAGGCCTTACTCGGCGCCGGACTTCTTGATCAGGGCGTCCAGCATTTCCATCTCTTCGCCAGTCAGGTCGGTCAGCGGCGCGCGCACGGGGCCCGCGTCGTGGCCCACCAGCTTGGCGCCGGCCTTGACGATGCTGACGGCGTAGCCGGCCTTGCGGTTACGGATTTCCAGGTACGGCAGGAAGAAATCGTCGAGCAGGCGGTTGGTGGTGTCACTGTCGCCGGCGGCGATGGCGTTGTAGAACTCCATGGCCATCTTGGGCACGAAGTTGAAGACGGCCGACGAGTAGACCGGCACGCCCAGCGCGCGGTAGGCGGCGGCGTAGACTTCGGCGGTAGGCAGGCCGCCCAGGTACGAGAAGCGGTCGCCCATCTTGCGGCGGATGCGGACCATGGATTCGATGTCGCCGATGCCGTCCTTGAAGCCGACCAGGTTGGGGCAGCGGTCCGCCAGGCGGGCCAGGCTGTCGGCCGACAGGCGCGATTGGGCGCGGTTGTAGACGATGACGCCGATGTTGACGGACTTGCAGACCTGCTCGACGTGGGCGGCGATGCCGTCCTGCGAGGCTTCGGTCAGGTAGTGCGGCAGCAGCAGGACGCCCTTGGCGCCTTGGCGCTCGGCTTCCTGGGCGTAGGCGATGGCGGTGCGGGTGGGGCCGCCGGCGCCGGCCAGGATCGGCACCTTGCCCTTGCAGGTCTGGACGGCGGTGCGGATGACGTCCGAGTATTCCTCGGGGGCCAGCGAGAAGAACTCACCGGTGCCGCCTGCCGCGAACAGGGCGGTGGCGCCGTAGGGGGCCAGCCATTCCAGACGAGCCGCATAGCTCTTGGCGTTGAAATCGCCGTTCTGGTCGAAGTCGGTCACGGGGAAGGAAAGCAATCCTTCCGAGACGATGGCTTTGAGTTCCTGGGGAGTCGTCATGGCTGTCTTCCAAATAAGAGAAAGGGGTATGAAAAGGCGGTGATGCCGTGCCGCGGCGTTATCGAACCCGCGATGTATGTCATCGTACAACATACAAGCTGGTACGGCAACGGCTTCGTTGGGAAGATGTTGTCGTACAACAGGTGCATCGACCGCTAACGATATAGGAATTTCCCTAGATTGATCGCGAAAAGCCGCCACGCTATTCTCGCGATTCATTGTCGTACGACAACGTACAAGAACGACGACAATTCCATACCTCTAGGAGACAAGTTTGAAGGCATTTCCCCTGTTGAGCCGCCTGTCGGCCGTCCTGGCCGTCGCCACCGCGTTTGCCGCACCTGTCCACGCCGCCGATGACTGGCCGTCCGCCAAGGCCATCACGCTGGTCGTTCCGTTTGCGGCCGGGGGCACGTCCGACATCCTGGGCCGCCTGATCGCGCAGGAACTGGGCACGACGCTCAAGCAGACCGTCGTCGTTGAAAACAAGGGTGGCGCCGGCGGCGTGCTCGGCGCCGACGCCGTGGCGCGAGCCAAGCCGGACGGCTACACGCTGCTGTTGGGCACGATCGCCACGCATGCAATCAACCCGTCGCTGCTGCCCAGCATCAACTACAACGCGGCCAAGGATTTCTCGCCGGTCATTCTGCTGGGCAGCATTTCCAATGTGCTGCTAGTGGGCGCCAACCAGCCGTATAAGTCCGTGCAGGATGTCGTCGCCGCCGCCAAGGCCAATCCCGACACGATCGCGTTCGGCTCGGCCGGGCAGGGCACGTCCCAGCATCTGTCGGGCGAAGTGTTCAAGCAGCTGACGGGCGCGCACCTGACGCACGTGCCGTACCGCGGCAGCGCGCCGGCCATTTCGGACCTGATCGGCGGCCAGATCCCCAGCTCGTTCGAAACCGCGCTGGTCGCGCTGCCTTACGTCCAAAGCGGCAAGGTGCGCGCGCTGGCTGTGACGTCGGCCAAGCGCACCGCCGTGCTGCCCGATGTGCCCACCATGCAGGAAGCCGGGGTGCCGGGCTTCGACGTGAGCAGTTGGCAGGCCATTTACGCGCCAGCCAACACGCCGCCCGCTGTGGTCGACAAGCTGAACAAGACCATTGCCGAGATCGTGGCCAAGCCGGAAGTGGCCGCCAAGATGCAAGGCCTGGGTCTGGCCTACACGCCGAACACGCCCGCCGAGTTCACCGCGTTCCAGACGGCCGAGCAGGCCAAGTGGGCAAAGATCATCGCCGACGGAAAACTCAAGCCGCAGTGATCGCGCGGCGTGTCCTGAAGGCTTGGTGCCGGGAGAGATCCTTCGCCAGGCTTTTTTTTTGCGCTGCGCACTTACCGAGACCCGCTGGCCACCGCCAGCAGCACACCAAACGCGACCAGCAGCCCCCCGAAGATCCGGTCTATCCAATGGCGCACGGCCAGCAGCCGTTGGCGCACGCCGTCCGACGAAAAGCACATCGCCACCAGGCAGAACCACGTCACGTGCGCCAGCGATATGAAGGCGCCATAGCCAACCTGCACCGCCAGCGGCGTATCGGGCCGCACGACTTGCATGAAGAGACTCACGATGAAAACCGTGGTCTTGGGATTCAGCGCGTTGGTAAGAAAGCCCGTGCGCAGCGCCGCCAGGTCCGACATTGCCGCCGCGGCACGGCTACTGTTGCCGCTGCCCGGCCGCGTGCGCAGCATTTTCATGCCTAGATACACCAGATAGGCCGCACCCGCCAGTTTGATGGCGTTGAACAACCACAGCGATTGCTGGATCAGCAGTCCCACGCCGACCAGCGTGTAGCCGACGTGCACCAGCACGCCCATGCCGATGCCCAGCGCCGTCAGCACGCCGGCGCGCCGCGACAGCATCAGGCTGTTGCGGGTGACCATCGCAAAGTCCGGCCCCGGACTTATGACGGCAAGCACCGTGATTGTGATGACAGCTATCAGTTCGGTCATGGCGTATCCTTTCGCGAAATATCAATGGCGTGCATCCTAGCAACGGGACTCAAGGACGTATAACGATGGTTTCTGACAGCAATGGTGAGCTGAAATCACCATCCTCGCAGGCGCGCCTGCCGTCGCTGCTGGCGCTGCGTTGCTTTGAGGCCGCGGCGCGCCACGAAAACTTCAGCCGCGCGGCCGCGGAGCTGCATCTGACGCATGGCGCGGTCAGCCGGGCGGTGCGGTTGCTGGAGGACGACCTGGGCATGGCGCTGTTCGAGCGGCGTAGCCGCCGCGTGTTCCTGACGGACGCGGGGCGCACCCTGTCCGGCGCCGTGGGCAGCGGCCTGGACTTGATGCGGCAGGCGGTGGGCGAACTGCGCGCCCGCGCCCGCAGCGGGCGTCGTTGGGTGCTGTCATGCGAGCCGACCTTGCTGATGCGCTGGCTGATCCCGCGCTGGCCCGATTTCCAGGCCCGGCATCCGGACATGGAAGTGCATTTGGTCGCGGGTGGCGGGCCGTTCTCATTTGCAAGCGGCATCGACCTGGCCATCCGCCGCGACGACTTTACCTGGCCGGACAGCCATCACGTCGAGCCCCTGTTTGCGGAAAAGGTCGGCCCGGTGTGCCATCCCGGCAAGCTCGCGGACTGGTTCGACGACAGCACAGCCGGCGGCTCGTTGAAGTCTGGTGCGCCGCTGCTGCACACGCGCACGCGGCCAGACGCATGGCGCGAATGGGCGGCCGCGGCCGATAAGCCGGCGCCAGATGCGCCCGGCCAGACATTCGATCATTTCTATTTCAGTCTGCAGGCGGCGGTCGCGGGCCTGGGCGTTGCCATCGGCCCGTGGCGGCTGGTGCGCGACGATCTGGAAAGCGGCGTGCTGGCGGCGCCCATGGGATTCGTCGAAGATGGATCGCGCTATTGCCTGTTTGCCCCGCAGCCGCTGCCGCCGGGCAGTCCGCAGGCGGCGCTGCTGGATTGGCTGCGCAAGGCGGCGTAGTGCCGAAGCGGCAGGGAATGGCGAAAGGTCCGAGGGGGACGTCCGAAAGCCGGACGTCCCCCTCGGGCCGGTGTTGTCAGCCGGACCTTGCGGTCCGGCCCAGCGTTACGGCGTTACGCGATCAGGCGTTGGCCAGCTTGCCGTCAACCATGCGCGTCAGGCCCAGCGGGTTGGCGCGCTTGATGCCGTCGGGCAGCAGGGCGTCGGGCAGATCCTGATAGCAGACCGGACGCAGGAAGCGGCGGATGGCAGTGGCGCCCACCGAGGTCGAGGCCGGGTTCGAGGTGGCCGGGAACGGGCCGCCGTGAACCATGGCGTGGCTGACTTCCACGCCGGTCGGGTAGCCGTTGGCCAGGATGCGGCCGGCCTTGCGTTCCAGCACGGGCAGCAGCGCGCGGGCCGCGTCCACGTCGGCGTCGTCCACGAACAGCGTCGCGGTAAGTTGGCCTTCAAGATGCTCGGCCACGGCGCGGACCTGCGCTGCGTCCTTGCACGCCACCACCAGCGAGGCGGGGCCGAACACTTCGGCTTCCAGCTCGTGCGAGGCCAGGAACTGGTCCGCGCTGGCGCCAAACACTACGGCGCCCGCGGCGTTGCACGCCGGGTTGGACGGTTCGCCGCGGCCGACGGTCGACACGCTGGCGTGGCGCGCCAGCGCGTCGGCGCCTTGCTCGTAGGCCGAGAAGATGCCCGGCGTCAGCATGGTGGCGGCGCCCTTGGCTTTCACGGCTTCGGCGGCGGCCTGGCGGAAACGATCCAGTGCCGGGCCTTCGATGCCGATCACCAGACCCGGGTTGGTGCAGAACTGGCCCACGCCCATCGACAGCGAATCCACGAAGCCCTTGGCGATGGTCTCCGCACGGGCTTCCAGCGCGGCCGGCAGCAGGAACACCGGGTTGATGCTGGACATTTCGGCGTAGACGGGAATCGGCACGGGGCGGGCGTTGGCGGCGGCCACGAGCGCCAGGCCGCCACGGCGCGAGCCGGTGAAGCCGATGGCCGTGATCGCCGGATGCGTCGCCAGCGCGGTGCCGATTTCATTGCCGGCGCCGAACAGCAGCGAGAAGGTGCCTTCGGGCAACCCGTGCTTGGTCGCTGCCTGCTGGATGGCGCGGCCGACCAGTTCGGACGTGCCGGGGTGCGCGTTGTGCGCCTTGACGATTACCGGGCAACCGGCAGCCAGTGCCGAGGCAGTATCGCCGCCCGCCACCGAGAAGGCCAGCGGGAAGTTGCTGGCGCCGAACACGGCCACCGGGCCGAGCGGAACGTTGGCCAGGCGCAGGTCGGCGCGCGGCAGGGGCTGGCGTTCGGGCTGGGCCGGATCAATGGTCGCGTCC
Organism: Achromobacter mucicolens; assembly: GCF_902859725.1. GTDB lineage: Bacteria > Pseudomonadota > Gammaproteobacteria > Burkholderiales > Burkholderiaceae_B > Achromobacter > Achromobacter mucicolens. The sequence continues at coordinate 32,164 of NZ_CADIJP010000005.1, forward strand.
AGGAAGTAGCCGTCGCGCACCACGCGGGCGAACAGGCGAAGCTGGCCAACGGTGCGGCCGCGCTCGCCCTGCAGGCGGGCGACGGGCAGGCCGGTTTCCAGGTGCGCGCGCTCGATCAGCGCGTCGCCCAGCGCCAGGATGCCTTCGGCGATGCTTTCGAGGAATTGGGCGCGCGTCTCCAGCGGCAGCGCGCGATACGGATCGAACGCGGCACGGGCCAATTCGGCCGCGCGGGACACGTCGTCGGCGGAGCCGGCGGGGTAGGCGGGGTCCAGGCGTTCGCCGGTGGCGGGGTTGATGGCGTGCTGGGCAGCGCCCGCGCCCAGGACGGCGGTCGAGCCGATCAACATCTGGCCGGTCAGGTTCATGGTCATCTCCAAAAATTCATAGGCGCCGATCCAGGGGATGGGCGGTTTCGCCCCGACGGGTCCGGGGAAAAAAATGCCCCCGGACCGGGGGCAGACAGAAGGCGTCGGTGCAGACCGATTATTCGGCGCCGGACTTCTTGATCAGGGCGGCGAGCATTTCCATTTCTTCGCCGGTCAGGTCGGTCAGGGGCGCGCGCACGGGGCCCGCGTCGTGGCCCACCAGCTTGGCGCCGGCCTTGACGATGCTGACGGCGTAGCCGGCCTTGCGGTTACGGATTTCCAGGTACGGCAGGAAGAAATCGTCGAGCAGGCGGTTGGTGGTGTCACTGTCGCCGGCGGCGATGGCGTTGTAGAACTCCATGGCCATCTTGGGCACGAAGTTGAAGACGGCCGACGAGTAGACCGGCACGCCCAGCGCGCGGTAGGCGGCGGCGTAGACTTCGGCGGTAGGCAGGCCGCCCAGGTACGAGAAGCGGTCGCCCATCTTGCGGCGGATGCGGACCATGGATTCGATGTCGCCGATGCCGTCCTTGAAGCCGACCAGGTTGGGGCAGCGGTCCGCCAGGCGGGCCAGGCTGTCGGCCGACAGGCGCGATTGGGCGCGGTTGTAGACGATGACGCCGATGTTGACGGACTTGCAGACCTGCTCGACGTGGGCGGCGATGCCGTCCTGCGAGGCTTCGGTCAGGTAGTGCGGCAGCAGCAGGACGCCCTTGGCGCCTTGGCGCTCGGCTTCCTGGGCGTAGGCGATGGCGGTGCGGGTGGGGCCGCCGGCGCCGGCCAGGATCGGCACCTTGCCCTTGCAGGTCTGGACGGCGGTGCGGATGACGTCCGAGTATTCCTCGGGGGCCAGCGAGAAGAACTCACCGGTGCCGCCTGCCGCGAACAGGGCGGTGGCGCCGTAGGGGGCCAGCCATTCCAGACGAGCCGCGTAGCTCTTGGCGTTGAAATCGCCGTTCTGGTCGAAGTCGGTCACGGGGAAGGAAAGCAATCCTTCCGAAACAATGGCCTTGAGTTCCTGCGGAGTCGTCATGTTGCGCTCATCCCAAAATGGCCGTCGCAGGCGGAGAGGGTGCTTGCGAACGGGATGCGGTGGTAAAAGGTGAGTCATCGTACAACATGATTTTGCCGGATTCAAGGTGTCCGCCCAGCCGAAGCGGCATTTACAAGGGGAAACCCGAAATTCCTTTCCGATGCCTTTCAGCGATATTCTCTTGGTTGTACGATAACGTACGGTGCCCGCAGCGGGGCATCCATCAGGCTAAAGGATTCAGCATGCAGGTTGCAGTCGAGCAGACGCCCGTTCTCATCAAGATTCATCCCGACGACAACGTCGCCATCGTGGCCAATGATGGCGGCTTGCCGGCCGGAACCGTTCTGCCCGACGGGCTTCAGTTGGTGGACGCCGTGCCGCAAGGCCACAAGGTGGCGCTGACCGATCTGGCCGAAGGCGATGAGGTCAGACGCTACAACGTGGTGGTGGGCTACGCCGCCAAGTCCTTGCCGCGTGGCAGCTGGATCAACGAGCGCGTCACGACGATGCCGACCGCCCGCACGCTGGAAGACCTGCCGGTGTCCACGCGCGTGACGCCCCTGCCGCCGCTGGAGGGCTATACATTCCAGGGCTACCGCAACGCGGACGGCACCGTGGGCACGCGCAACATCCTGGCCATCAGCACCACGGTGCAGTGCGTGCAGGGCGTGGTCGAACATGCGGTCGCGCGCATCCGCCGAGAACTGCTGCCGCTGTACCCGAACGTGGACGACGTGGTGGGCATCGAGCACACCTACGGCTGCGGCGTGGCCATCGACGCGCCGGGCGCAGCGATTCCGATCCGCACGTTGCACAACATCGCCCGCAACCCGAATTTTGGCGGCACATCCATGGTGGTCAGCCTGGGCTGTGAAAAGCTGCAGCCTGAACGCCTCTTGGCGCCCACCGCCATTCCGATCCGCGCCGGCGAAGGGATGGGCGGCAACGGCGTGGAGACGATCGTGCTGCAGGACGAAGAGAACATCGGCTTTGATTCGATGATCCAGCTCATCATGCGCACGGCCGAGCGCCACCTGCAAAAGCTGAACGCCCGCCAGCGCGAAACCTGCCCGGTATCCGACCTGACCGTCGGTGTGCAGTGCGGCGGCAGCGACGCGTTCTCCGGCGTGACCGCCAACCCGGCCGTGGGTTTTGCGACCGACCTGCTGGTGCGCGCCGGCGGCACCGTGATGTTCTCCGAGAACACTGAAGTGCGCGATGGCATCGACCAGCTCACCGCCCGCGCCGAAACGCCCGAAGTCGCCGACGCGCTGATCCGGGAGATGGCCTGGTATGACGCGTACCTGCAGCGCGGCATGGCCGACCGCAGCGCCAACACCAGTCCGGGCAACAAGAAGGGCGGTCTGTCCAACATCGTCGAAAAGGCGATGGGGTCGATCGTCAAGTCCGGTTCCTCGCCCATCCACGGCGTGCTGTCGCCCGGCGACCGCCTGACACGCAAGGGCCTGATCTTTGCGGCCACGCCTGCCAGCGACTTCATCTGCGGCACGCTGCAGCTTGCCGCCGGCATGAATCTGCACATCTTCACGACCGGCCGCGGCACGCCCTACGGGCTGGCGCAGGTGCCGGTCATCAAAGTCGCCACGCGCTCCGCGCTGGCGCGCCGCTGGCACGACCTGATGGACGTCGATGCCGGCGTCATCGCCACGGGCCAGGCCTCGATCGAGGATGTGGGCTGGCAGCTCTTTCAGATGATGCTGGACGTGGCCAGCGGCAAGAAACAGACCTGTGCGGAAAAACTCAAGCTGCACAACGCTCTGGCGCTGTTCAACCCGGGCCCCGTGACCTGATCGCGGATCCGTCCCGTCCGTAGCGCCATCGCAAAAAAAAACCACCGAGAGGAGACAGCCGATGGAAATTGACCCGCAAGTCCAGGCCGGCCGGCGCCGGCTGCTGGGCGCCGCGCTCGCACTCGCGCCCGCCAGCCTCGTGCACGCGCAGTCATTCAGCTTCACCCCGCAGCAGCGCTATCCGGATCCCTCGGTCCGGATCCTGGACCCGGAATTCTCCAAGTACCGGATCTACAGCAGCAGCGTGGAGCAGCTTGCAACCGGGTTCCGCTGGCTGGAAGGGCCGGTGTGGTTTGGGGACGGACGTTATCTGCTGGTTTCGGATATCCCCAATAACCGCATCCTGCGCTGGGACGAGACCACGGGCGAGATCAGCGTATTCCGCCAGCCGTCCAATTTCAGCAACGGGCTTGCCCGCGACCGCCAGGGCCGCCTGCTGACCTGCGAGCACCTGACGCGCCGCGTCACGCGCACGGAGTACGACGGCAGCATCACGGTGCTGGCCGACCGCTTTGATGGCAAGCAGTTCAATTCGCCGAACGACATCGTGTGCCAGCGCAATGGCGCCATCTGGTTCACGGATCCGCCGTTTGGGATCGGCGGGCACTGGGAGGGCGACAAGGCCACGCCTGAGCTCCCGCATTCGGTCTATCGCATCGATCCGGCCAATGGCCGCGTGACGCTGGCGCTGGCGGATCTGGCCGGGCCCAACGGCCTGTGCTTCTCGCCCGACGAAAAGGTGCTCTACATCGTCGAGTCCCGCCACCAGCCCAACCGCGTGATCTGGGCCTTCGATGTGGGCGCGGACGGCGCGCTGACGAACAAGCGCCTGCACGTCGATGCGCAGGGTCCCGGCGCCATCGACGGCATCAAGTGCGACGAGGCCGGCAACCTGTGGTGCGGCTGGGGCAGCAACGGCTCGGCCGACGCCAAGCCCGAGGAACTGGACGGCGTGATGGTCTTTAACCCCGCCGGCAAACCCATCGGGCACATCCGGCTGCCCGAGCGGTGCGCCAACCTGTGTTTTGGCGGCGCCAAGCGCAACCGCCTTTTCATGGCGAGCAGCCATTCGCTCTATGCCCTGTACGTGGAGACCCGCGGCGCGGCATAGGCATATCCCCACCGCGGCCTCACCTGGCCGCGGGACACTTCAACACACATACCAATCAGTGTGGAGACAGCATGAACCCGAGCAAAAGACAGTTCCTGGGCAGCGCCGCAGCGCTTTGCCTGACGCCGCTGGTGCCGGCGTGGGCGCAATCGGCGCAATGGCCGACGCGCCCCGTGCGCATCGTGGTGCCTTACCCGCCCGGCGGCTCGTCGGACATCATCGCGCGCATCCTGGCGCCCCGGCTGGCCGAAGTGCTCAAACAGACCGTGGTCGTCGAGAACAAGCCCGGCGCCAACGGCAACCTGGGCGCCGGCCTGGTGGTGCAGTCGGCGCAGGAAGGCCATACGGTGCTGCTGTGCGACGTCGGCGCGCTGGCAATCAGCCCGTCCGTCTACACCAAGCTGACCTTTGATCCGTCCAAGGACCTGCGCGCGGTGGGCATGCTGGCGTATTCGCCGCACGTGCTGGCCGTGCATCCCGACGTGAAGGCCAACACCGTGCAGGATCTGGTCGAGCTGTCCAAGAAAGAACGCATCAACTTTGCCGTCACCGCGATCGGCAGCGCGCCGCACCTGGCGGCTGTCGCGGTTCAGCAGGCGACCGGCGCGCAGTGGGAATACGTGCCGTACAAGGGCGGTTCGCAGGCGGTCACCGACACCATCGGCGGCCAGACGCAGATCATCATGAACGGCCTGCTGGCCACGCTGCCGCACATCAAGTCCGGCAAGCTGCGCGCGATCGCGATTTCCAAGAGCGAGCGCATGAAGCTGGTGCCGGACATTCCGACCATCTCCGAGCAGGGCGTGAAGGGCTTCGAGTCGGGCACGTGGCAGGGCGTGATGGCCCCGTCCAACATGACCGATCCGGTGGCAGCACAACTGCAGACGCTGATGGCGCAGATCGTCACCCAGCCGGACGTCACGGCGCAGTTGAACGAGCAGGGCGCCGAGATCATCACCAAGAGCCCCGCGGAACTTGCGCAGTTCTTCGGCAGCGAACGCGCCCGCTGGGCCAAGGTCGTTGCCAGCACCGACATCCGCCTGGACTGATCGGCCCGGCCCGCGTCTTGCTAGGGGCGGGCGATCGGGGGCACACTGGGATCGTGTCCGGGCTTCGGCCCGGACCGATTCCCGTGGAGCCTAACGATGAAATCCCTGTTCGCCGCGGCGGCCTTGGGGTCGCTGACGGCGCTGTCCGCCTTGGCAAGCCCGCCTGCGATCGCGCGCGATCCGCTGCCCACGGCGCCAAAGCCGCCCGCATCGGCGCGCACCATACCAGACACGTGTCTGGGCACCGACTGCCCGCGCATCGTGGACCCGGGCAAACTCAACCGGGACTGCCTGGGCACGTCATGCCCGGGCTCTCGCTATCCTCCCGCGACGGAAACGCCGGTGCGGCCTCAGAATCAACCGGGGCTGAAACCTCCCACGCGGACATGGCTGCCGCCCATGCCGCCGCGGCCTGGCCAAGCCCCCGTGGGCCCGCTGACGCCCGCGCCGGCATTGCCTCGATAGATCCGAAAAGGCCACACGCCGCAGGTATCATGGCTTCCTTGCACCTGATCCACTTCGCCTTGGCCAACGCACGCCGGGCTTCCTGACAACGACATCCCATGAACGACCGCCTGCAGCAGACCCTGCGCCGTTTCGACGAGTACAACGCCGCCGATCCTAATGTGTTCACGTGGGAAGGCCAGTCCTGTCCGCAGGAGCTGTTTCTTGCGCAGAAGCTGCACGAATGGGTGATGAAGCTGGCGCCTGACGCGTCCGAGCCGCTGGTCCTGGCGTCCCGGTGCCAGCACATCGGCCGCTGGGAAATTGCGCGCGCCAGCTATCCCGAAGGCCGCATCGGTTACCTGACGTGGCGCAAGGCGTTGGCCAGGCATCACGCGGCAATCGCGCAACAGATCATGCAGGAAGCCGGCTATCCGCAAGCGGACTGCGACCGCGTGGCGGCGATCCTGATGAAGCAGGGAATCAAGCAGGACCCGGACGTGCAGGTGATGGAGAACGCGCTGTGCCTGGTGTTTTTGCAATACCAGTACGAGTCGTTTTATCCCGCCCACGAAGACAAGATCGTTGAGATCCTGCGTAAGTCGCTGCTGAAGATGGATGGCGCGGGGCATCAGCAGGCCATGACGCTGACCTATTCGGATCGGGGCATGGGCTACATCAAGCAGGCGCTGGCGGCGCTGGAGCCGGCAGGCTAGATACTGCTGCGTCCATGCAGAAAGGCCTGCGCGCGGCCGGGAAACGTTGTCCCGGCCGCGCGCAGGCCTGAACTGCTTAGCGCGGGCTTATTCGGACGCTTGGGGCTTGACGTCTTCGGGCTTGACGTCGGCAGGCGTGACGTCTGCCGGCGTTGCACCTTCCGCTTTCACATCCGCGGCTTTCACGTCCACCGTTTTCACGTCTGCGGACGTCGCGTCGGCAGGTTGCGTGTCAGGCGCGGCGTCACCAGCAGGCGCGGGCGGTTGTTCGGCGGACGCCTGGGCCTTTTTCTCGGCGCGGGCGCGCGCGGCGTTGCGCGACGCATTGCGCGAGGCCATGCGCTTGGCGTGACGCGCTTCGTTGGCGGTCACGGCGCCGGCGGGTTCGCCGTTCAGGTCCACGCGCGGCGCGTCCTCGACCATGCTGGCCCAGTAGCGGCGGCCATCGCACCACGTCTTGACGGCTTCCTTGATCTGCGCCTCGTCGAGCTGCAATTGCTCGGCGTGCTGCACCAGGTCCGCCAGCACGCCCAGCTTGAGCGGAAGCTTGGGCGCGGGGTTCTTGGGAAACGCCTTGGGAAAGTGCCGTTGCAGGCGCGAAATGGCGACGACCACGGGATCGACCGGCGACTCACGCTTTTCGGGACGCGGCGCACGCTGGCCCTTGTCACCGCCTTGCGCGCGCTTGGCCTTGTCGCCGGTCTGCGGACGCGGACCCTTGGCGGCGCCCTGCGGGCGGCGCGGCTTGTCGGTGCCTTGCGGACGCGATTCGTTCTTGGAGCCTGCCTTGTCAGGCGACTGCTTGATAAGCAATTCCCGGATCGCGGCTAATTGTTCTAGTCCCATGTGCTACACAAAAAAAAGGTTGAGGCGGCGAGCGTAACTGCTATGCCGTGAAAACCGCTACCCGGAGAGGATCACGAGCAGCGCCAGCGACAGCAGAATGCCGAACGCGGCCAGGGCAAACGGCAGTAGTAGAACATACACGCCGCGTTCCTGCCCCCGGCCATGCGCCAAACCGGCCGCAATCGACATCCGAACCGGCGAAAAAATCCCCATCGACGTGCCCGAAACGTGCAGCAGCGCGGCAGCTGCGGGCACGCTCAGGCCAGCCTGAAGCGCTAATGATAGCTGGGATGGCATGAACAGGCTGTTTGGCGCGTTGCCGCTGTTGGCCAGGATGCCGAACGCGCCGGCCAGCAGCGGCGTGATCAGGATAGTCCAGTCGCGCAGGCTCGCAAAGAGGCCGTCGGCGTACGCCCGCGATATGCCCGCGCCAGCCAGCACCTCGGCCATCATGGCAAACAGGAATACGGACATGACGGCGTGCCGTCCGGTCATCCAGGCGGCGCGCGCCTGCGTCCGCACGGCGCCCGGATGTCGCTGCCAGGCGGCCAGGACCAGGGCACCGGCGATCAGCCAGCTTCCGGCGTGCAGAAACGGCATCCAGGGCGGCAGGTCCGCATACGGGCGCAAAGCCGCCAGGTCTGCAAGGCCGCGATTCAGGCCGGGCACGAGCCGCGTGGCGACCAGCCAGGCGATGAGGGCGATGTAGGGCAACGCGCGGCGCGCTGCCCGCAGCGCCTCGCTGCGGCCGGGCCGGCGGTCCGCCAGAAAGCGCAGCACGATCAGTGGTCCGTACGCCGCGAGCAGCGCCGTTTCCGGTCCCAAAAGCGCCGTCGCAGCGGCCAGCAAGGCCAGGCTCGCGGCCATCCAGCCGGCCTCGCGGACCCGCTCGGCGGCCGGCGCAGACAACCCCGCGCGCGTGGCGGTGCGCCAGTACAGCGCCAGCCACACGCCCATCAGCAGCGCGACGGGCACCATGCTGTAAAGCGCAAGTTGCGTGGGCGGCACGCGCGCATAGGCCGAAGCCAGCAGCGTGCCGCTGCCCATCGCGCCCCACGGAATCAGCGTCTGGCTGAGCAGCGCAAACACCATGACCTCGCGGGCCCTGAGGCCGAGCGGACGGATCAGCATCACGGTGCCCAGCATGCCCACGCCGAAACCCGTTGCGGATTCGGCGAAAGGGCCGATCAGGAAACAGGCAAAGAACAGCAGCCGGCGCTTCGCCAGCGCGTCGGGGCTCCCCGCGTCCGGCGTGCCGCGCACCGTGGCGCCGGGTGCCGCGCCCGGCATGTCAACGGACGCGTGCCCCTGCGCCGCCATCTGCCAGAACAGCAGGCCGCCCAGGATGTAGGGGGTGATGATCCATCCGATCCAGAGCCCGCGTTCCAGCGCAACGGCCAGTTGCCAAGGCGCAAAAGGGGCAGGCGCCGCAAGCAGCGCGATGGGCAGGGCCCCCAACAGGCCCAGCGCCGCCGCAACGGTGGTGTTGACGCGCCCGCTCGCGATCGCGGCGATCACGGTTAGCGCCGGCAGGGACCACAGCAGGTACATCATCGAGGGAACATCCGCATCGCCCGGGTGAAGTTGCGGCGCAAAGCGTAGCAGCCTCTGGCCGCCGCGGGTAGCCATGCGCGCGGCAGAGGGGGGCGAGGACGGGAGAGGACGCGGAGCCCATACGCATGAACGCCGGCTGGCGCTTGCACGCGAGCCGGCGTTCGGGACCTGGAGGATCAGGCCGGTGACGCTCGGATTACTGGTTCGCGCCGCGGATATTGCCCGCGATGCCGCCAGCCGCGCCGCCGATGGCGGCGCCCGTCCAGGCGCTGCCGCCCGCGATGGCGGCAATGCCGGCGCCCGCCGCGGCGCCCATCAAGCCGCCCGTGACGGTGCCTTGCTGTTCCTTGGTCATATTGGTGCATGCGGCCAGCGATGCCATCGCAATGGCCAGACCTATCGTGCGGATCGTCTTCATGGCGGGCTCCTAGGGGGTGCGTTTCGTCTTCGTGGCGGGCATGACGATCTCAAACCAGATCGTCTCCACGACAGGGCGATCCAATCGGCTCGGATTGGCGGCATACCAGCGGTCGACGGTATCGCGCACGGAGTCCAGCGTCTGGTTCTGAAGACCCATGGAGAACTTGGGCACCAGGGTCTGGGTATCCGGCACGGCACGGCGTTGCTGATAGGCCCTTTCGACCTCAAGGACGTTGGCCATGCCCAGCAGATAGGCCTTCTTGAGATTGGCGTCGGATTCGGTCCAGTGCTTGCCCGTGACGATCGGGGCAGGCTCCGCGGGTGCGGCCGTGACAGCCGACCCGAACAGCATCGAGAGGACTACGGTCGCTGGGCCAAGCAGGTGTTTTACTCGCATCGCATCGCTCCTTTGGGGAACAAAAGATAGAAAACAACCTTCGCGCGCGATTCGGGCGGACGAACCGTGATGGCCGATCGAAAAGCGTACCGATCAATTTATGCCTGAATGCGTGGGCACGCAAGATCAGATTGGCGGGTGGACCGGACCGATTTGCGTCTTCAATAAGCCGCCGATGGCGCTGCGGCGGCAGCGCTGGGCGCGCCGCGGTCAAAGCTGGCCGCCAGCCTGCGGGCGCTGTTGGCATAGAGCAGGACGTCCACGCCAACCGCCACGAACGTGCAGCCCAGCTCCAGGTAGCGGCGCGCCAGGGCGGGGTCCGAGGTCAAGGTGCCGGCGGCTTTGCCGCGCGTGATGATGACCTGCATGGCGCGCTCGATCGCGGCCTGCACATCCGGGTGGCCGGGCCGGCCGCGATAACCCATCGACGCAGCCAGATCCGCCGGCCCGATGAAGACCCCGTCCACGCCCGGCACCTCGCAGATCGCCTCCAGGTTCGACAGCGCTTGAACGGTTTCTGCCTGCACGAGCAGGCAGACTTCATCGTCGGCGACTTCCAGGTAGTCCTCTCGGGCGCTCCAGCGCGACGCGCGTCCCACGGCACTGCCGACCCCGCGGATGCCGTGCGGCGGATAGCGCGTGGCGGCGACCAAGGCGCGCGCCTGCTCGGCCGTGTCCACCATCGGCACCAGCAGGGTTTTCGCGCCGATGTCCAGCATCTGCTTGATGAGGGCCGTGTCAGCCGCCACCACGCGCACCACGGGGTGCGAAGGGTAGGGCGCCACGGTCTGCAACGCCGCAAGTGTTCCGCGCAAGTCGTTCGGGGCGTGCTCGCCGTCGATCAGCAGCCAGTCAAAGCCCGCGGTCGCGGAGACCTCGGCAAGATAGGAATCGGCCATGGAGAGCCATAACCCGACCTGGGACTGGCGCGCCGCGAGGGCGGCCTTGAAGGGGTTGTGTGCGGGCATGCGTAAAGACTCCAGAAAGGGGGCGGGTCAGCTGACGATGCCCAGGTGCCAGGGCACGAATTCGTGGTTGCCCAGACCCAGGGCTTCGCTCTTGGTCGGTGCGCCCGAGGCCGCGCGCAGGATGTGTTCGAAGATGCGCTGGCCCATCTGCGAGATGTCCACCTCGCCGTCCAGCACCGCGCCGCAGTTGATGTCCATGTCCTGCTCAAGCCGGGCGTACATGCTGCTGTTGCTGGCCAGCTTGAGGGTGGGCGCCGGCTTGGAGCCGAACATCGACCCGCGCCCCGTCGTGAAGCAGATCAGGTTGGCCCCGCTGGCGATCTGGCCGGTGACCGCGACCGGGTCGTAGCCGGGCGAATCCATGAACACCAGGCCCGCGCGGTCGATGGGTTCGGCGTACTCGTACACGGCCTGCAGCGGCGTCGTGCCGCCCTTCATGGCGGAACCCAGCGATTTTTCGAAGATGTTGGCCAGGCCGCCCTGCTGGTTGCCGTGGCCGACGACGCCATTGAACTGCGCGTTGTGCCCGGCCGTGTAGGTTTCCCACCAGGCCAGCCGGTCCAGCAGCTTCTGTCCCACTTCCGGCGTGACGGCGCGGCGCGTCAGCAGGTATTCCACGCCGTGGATTTCGGGGGTTTCCGACAGGATCGCCGTGCCGCCGTGACGCACCAGAATGTCCATGGCCGAGCCCAGCGCCGGATTGGCCGTGATCGCCGAATAGCCGTCGGACCCGCCGCATTCCAGGCCGATCTTCAGATGGCTGGCCGGCACGCTGCTGCGGCGCGCGGCGTTCGCGTGCGGCAGCATTTCCTCCACGGCGCGGATGCCCGCGTCGATCGTGGCGCGCGTGCCGCCCGTGTTCTGCATCACCAGGGTGCGTACCCGCGGATCGCCCGCCAGGTTCTGCGAGTCGATCAAGGCGGACACCTGATTGCGCTCGCATCCGAGACCGACGATCAGCACTCCGGCCAGGTTCGGGTGCCGCGCATAGCCGGCCAGCGTGCGCCGCAGGACGTCGAAATGCTCGCTGGGCGAGGACATCCCGCAACCGCTGGTCTGTGCAAACGCGGCCACGCCATCCACGTAGGGATAGGCGGCAAGCCGCTCGGGCGTGAAATGCTGCGCAATGTGGTGAATGACCGTGGCGGAGCAGTTCACCGACGCGATGATGCCCACGAAATTGCGCGTGCCCACCCGGCCGTCGGGGCGCACATAGCCCTGAAACGTGGCGCGTTGCGCCTCGGGCACCATCGCGACCGGGCGGACGTCGCGGCAGAACGCCGGGTCCCGCTCGAAGTCGGCCAACGCAAGGTTGTGGGCGTGCACGTGGTCGCCCGCCTCGATGTCGCGGGCAGCCACGCCGATGACGGCGTCGTACTTGCGCACCGGTGTGCCCGCGGCGATGCGGCAGGCGGCAATCTTATGCCCGCCCGGCACCTGCGCGCGCACGCGCAGGCCCAGATCGGGCACGACCATGCCCAGGGCCAGGGCTTCCCGCGCGACGAGGACATTGTCGTTGGGGTGCAGCCGGATCAAGGGGTTGGCGTTCACGATGAATCAGCCCTTCTGCAGCATTTCTTTCAATTTCAGGCGCGCGATCAATGCGGTCTCTTGTTGATAGACCGAGGCGACATACGCCTGGTAGTCCGGACCGTCCAGGTACATCACCGGCGCGTCGATGCGGTCGGCAACCTGCTTGAAGGCGTCGCTCTTGACGGCGGTGCGGAACGCATCGCGCAGCTTGCGCTCGACGGCGGGGTCCAGGCCCTTGGGCGCGCCGATGCCGTTGGGCGCCTCGACCACGACGTCGTAACCCAATTCCTTCAGGGTTGGCGCGTCCTGGAAGCGCGAGGCGCGCGATTCGCCCCAGGTCGCCAGCAGGCGCAGTTTGCCTGCCTCGACATGCGGCGCCCACGAGCTGGAATCGGCCACGAGATCGACCTGCCCGCCCAGCACATCCTGCAGCGCGGCCGCGCCGCCTTTATACGCGATGGCGTTAAACCGCACGCCGGCCGCCATGGCGAACTCTTCCATGCCCACGTGCGTCGCACCGCCGATACCGGCGTGCGCGTATGTCAATTTGCCCGGGTTGGCCTTGGCATACGCCACGACTTCCTTGAGTGTCTTGAATGGCGACGAGGCCAGCACGGCAATGCCGAACGTCTGGCCCGACGTGCGCGCCAGGTAGGTCAGTTCGCTGCGCGGGTCCAGCTGCAACAGGCCAAGTTGCGAAAAGCGCGCGACCGAGATGGGAATCTGGCCAATGGTGTAGCCGTCCGGTTGCGCCTGCGACAGCGATTTCGTGCCGATCATTCCTGACGCGCCGGCGCGGTTCTCCACCACGATGGACTGGCCCAGCACCCCCGAGGCCACCTGGCAAAGCGCGCGCATGGATTGGTCCGCCGTGCCGCCCACGGGCCAGGGGCAGATGAAGGTGATGGGACGCTGGGGATAGTCGGCGGCGCGGGCCGTGGCGGGCGCCAGCACGCCGACCGCGCCGACGCCGGCGGCCGCGCCCATGCAGGCGGCGCCGGCCAGGAACCTGCGCCTGTCCAGATCGGGGGTAGGGATGTGCCTCATGATTTGTCTCCGGATGTCGTTCTTATGGGTGTCGCTTTTATATTCGGGCTCCGGCAAGGCTACGTGGGGCCCGGACCTATTCTCGTGAGCTTAACCATAACTATCCAATAGAATTGGCGCATCGCTAGATAACGCCGGTGATATGTATCGGCGCCCTGGTATCGGAGTCCTCGATGGCGCATTTGGATCGCGTTTTCCGCTCAAACCTGAAGCTGCGTCACCTCCAACTGGTCGTGGCGCTGGATGAATTCCGGCATTTGGGACGCACGGCCGAATTCATGGCCGTCAGCCAGCCGGCGGTGTCGCGCATGCTGTCGGAGGTCGAATCGATGCTGGGTCTGGCGCTGTTTGCGCGGTCCGTGCGCGGCACGGAACCCACGGAGGCCGGCGCCTCGGTGGTGCGCTTTGCGCGCGGTGTGCTGGCGCAATACGCGCGCACCCGCGACGAGATCGACGCCGCCGCAAGCGGCGCGGCGGGCAAGACGCGAGTCGGCGCGATGGCCGTCGCGCTGCCGGTGCTGCTGGCGCGGGCAGTGCACGCCTTGAAGGCGCGGTCGGCGCGCGCGACCGTGCTGATCGAAGAGGGCGACCTGACGCACCTGCTGCCCAAGCTTCGGCTGGGCGAACTGGACCTTTTCGTGGGCAGGTTGGAGCCGGGCTATGCCGCGCCGGATCTGCAGACCGAAGCGTTGTTCGAGGAACCGATGGTGGTGGTGGCCGCGCCGGGCAGCAAGATCGCCGGACTGGTGGATCCCGGGTGGGAAGATCTGGCCGCATTGCCGTGCGTCATGCCGCCGCCGTGGGCGTCATTGCGCGTCAAACTGGAGCAGCAGTTCCACCAGCACGGGCTGGAACCGTCGTCCGATCTGATGGAAACGTCGTCCTACCTGGCGACGCTGACGTTCATCCGCGAACGCCACGGCGTGGGGTTTCTAGCCCGCTCGGCGGCGAGAAGCTTCCAAGCCCAGGGGCTATGCCGGATTCTGGCGGTGCCGCTCGCGCTGCCGCTGCCGCCGGTCGGCATCATTACCTTGCGCGAAGCCGGCCTGCCGGCCACCAGCGCGCAACTGATCGATTGTTTGAAAGCGGCTGCGACGGCGCTGTCGGCTGAAGCGGCAGACGGCGCCGGATAAGCCGGCGCACGTCCGTGATGGCACTGCTGGTGGCGATTTACTTGGCCGACGTGGCAGCGGCGGGCGCCAGCGCTTGCAGCAGGCTCTGCGCGTTGCCCTGCAGGTCCGCGACCGGGTCGGCGCCATCAGTGGCCAGCACGACGGCCTTGGCGCCGCCGGCTTCAATGGCCTGCGATAGTGCTGGGGTCGGCTCGCGGTGCAACAGCGCGGCTGCCACGCCGTTGTCCTTCAGCGTGGCGGTCAGCGCAGCCAGCGCCTCGGGCGTCCAGTCCTTGTCGTCACGCGCCATCGTGTCCACCAGATCCAGATTGAATTCCGCAATCAGGTAGGGCAGGCGTTCGGACAGGCTGACGACCGCGACGTTCTCGGCCTGCGCCAGCCCCGCCTGGCTTTTCGCGTTCAGTTCGACCAGCGTGCGCTTGATGTGCGCCAGGTTTTCGCCGATGCGCTTTTCGTCGGACGGGGACAGGCGGCCCAGGTCGGCGGCCACGATGTCGGCCATGCGGCCGAGGTTGACGATGCTGAGCCACGGATAGGCGGCGAACTGGCCGCCAGGGCGCGTGTCGCTTTGCAGCGCGATGCCGTTCAGCGCGCCGTCTAGCGGACGCGCTGCGTCGATCTCGACGATGCGGATGTTGGTGCGGCGCGCATTGGCAAAGAGCGGATCATCTGGCCAGATGGAACGCAGGCCCACGGCCGCGTCGGCGGAGGCGGCGGCTTTTTGCAGCGCCGCGCCGCCGCGGCCGCTGAAGTAGGACGTCAGCCGCGTGGCCGGCAGGTTGGCGGGCGCCGCACGTTCGACGCGGATGCTGCTGTCCTTGGCCAGACTGTCGGTCAGGGCGAACACGACCGGGTGGGCGGCCAACACGGTGACTGCTGCAGGCGCGGTGCTGGCGGCTTCGGGTTGCGCGGCGCGGGCCACGCGGCCGGACTTGGCGGCTTCCTGGGCATGCGCTGTGGCGGCGCCCAGGGCGGATGCCATTGCCACCGCCAGGGCGGCGCGGCGCAAGGTGACATAACCTGACTTCAGACTCATGCTGCATTTCCTTTCAGACCGGGGACCAGGCTGCGCGCCAGGGCCGCGATCGCAAACAAGATTCCCGCGACCAGAATGATGGCCGCGCCGGAAGGCACCGGCAGTTCCAGTTCGATGGGCAACATGATGCCGGCGAGCGTGGCGAACATCGCAAACAGCACCGACATCGTGAAAAACCCCTTGAGCGATTGGGCCAGCATCCGCGCCGCGGCGGCCGGAATCACCAGCAGCGCGCCGACAAGGATGGCGCCGATCACCTTGACAGAAGCCACGGTAACCAGCGTCACCAGGATCACGAACAGGTAGTCCATCGCCTTGACGGGTACACCGCGCACGGCGGCAAGCTGCGGATTGAAGCTGGCCAGCATCAGCCGGTTGTAATTGGGCAGCGCCAGCGCCAAAGCCAGCACCGCCACGCACGTCAGCACCGACAGGTCGTTGCTGTTGACGGTGAGCACCGAGCCGAACAGCACGTTCTCCAGGATGTGGATGTTGATGCGCCCGGCCAGCACCAGCAGCAGGCTTGCACCCAGCGCCAGCGACACCGACAGGAACACGCCGATCAAGGTGTCCGGCGTGAGACGGGTGCGGTTGCTCAGGAAATTGAGCAGGATGCCGAAGATGAGGCAATAGCTGAACAGGCTGCCATACGGGCCGGTGTAGGGCTCGCCCAGCAGAATGCCGATCGCCACGCCGGTCAGCGCGGCATGGCCCACCGCTTCCGAGAAGAACGCGAAGCGCTTGACCACGACCAGCGTGCCCAGGCCGCCCAACACCGGCCCGATGATCAGGCCGGCGAGCAGGGCGTTGATGACGAAGCCATAGGCCAGCGAATCGGGCAGCGCGCCGGATTCCGCCGCGCGTTGGATGAGTTGGCGCAGGTTATCGAAAAAGGCGTTCATGCGGCGCGCTCCTGCGGCTGGCCGCCCACGCGCGGGCGGGTGGAAAAGAGCGTCAGCAGCCGGTCGGGCGTCAGCACTTGCTTAGGAGGACCGTCGCAAAGCACCTGGCGGTTCAGCCCGGTGACGCGGTCGGCCAGGCGGCCGACGGCCTCCAGGTCATGCTCGATCCAGAGCACGGTCACGCGCTGCGCGCGCCAGCTGTCCAGCAATTGTTCGAACACGCGCACGCCGGCTTCGTCCAGCGCCGACATGGGCTCGTCCAGCACCACCATCGATGGGCTGGGCACCAGGCCCTGGGCCAGCAGCACGCGCTGCCGCTCGCCGCCCGACAGCGCGCCCATGCGGCGGTTGCGCTTGTCCTGCATGCCCACGCGTTCCAGCGCGGCCGAAATCTCCGCCGACTTTGCGCGCGACAAGCCCAGGAATGCCGGCTTGCGCTGGCACATGGCTGCCATGAAATCGTTGACGGTCATGGGCAGGCCGCGATCGAACTCCAGCGCCTGCGGGATGTAGCCGATCACGCCCGGCCGATCGCCGGGCCACGTCACGCTGAGCTTGCCGCGATGCGGCATCTGGCCCAGTAGCGTCTTGACCAGGGAACTCTTGCCGCCGCCGTTGGGGCCCACCAGCGCGTGCACGCTGCCCGCCGTCACGCTAAAGGCGACGTCGCTGAGGATCTCGGTGCGGCCCAGCGTCAGCGAGATCCGCTCAAAGGTCAGGGTGGGGCCGGGCGCGCCAGCCGGATGCGGGGTCACCGGGCCGGTCACGCGCCGGCCTCTTCAATGGCGCGCACGACGGTAGCCAGGTTTTGCGACATTTCCTTCTCGAACTGCTCGGCGCTGTATTCGCCGTACGAGATGTGCGACAGCGCGTACAGCTTCACCCCAGTTTCACGCTGGATCGTTTCGACGTACGAGGACGGGAAGTTCAGTTCCGAAAAGATCACCTTGACGTCGGCCGCGCGCAATTGCTCGATGGTGCCCTTGAGCTGGGCCGGGCTGGGCTCGATGCCGTGCGCCGGCTCCACGACGGCCGTGACTTCCAGGCCGAATTCGCGCAGCAGGTAGTCGTACGCGCCGTGGATGGTCGCCACGCGCAGGTCGGCGTTGGGCGCGGAAGCCAACTTGCCCAGCGCGTCGGCGCGCAGCTTGCGCAGGCGCTGTCCATAGGCGCGCGCGTTGGCGGTGTAGGCCTGGGCGTTTGCGGGATCGATACGGCCCAGTTCGCGGGCGATGGTGTTGATCTGCGCGATCGAGGCGGTGATCGACAGGAAGGTGTGCGGATTGACGACCTTGCCCGAATCGCCGCCCCCGCGCGCGGCCATGCCTACCGCGGCCAGCAGCGGCACCTGCGCGTTTGCCTCGATCACGGGAATCTTGGGCTTTTCGCTGGCGGCGATCATGCGGTCCGCGAAGTCATCGTGGCCGATTCCGTTGAGCACGACGACGTCCAACGTGCCGATGCGCTTGATGTCCTCGGCGCGTGGCTCGTAGGCATGCGGATTGAAGCCCACCGGAATCAGCGGCACGACCTCGGCCTTGTCTCCCACGATGTTGGCGACGTAGCTGTAATAGGGATGCAGCGTCACGCCGATCTTCAGACGCTTGGCGTCTTCGGCGTGGGCGGGCGCGGGCGCGGTGAACGCGCCGGCCAGCAGCGCCAGCGCGGCGAGCGGCGCGGCGCAGCGGCGCAGGATCTGGGAGAAAGACGAAAAGGCAGACATAAATCCGTAGGCTCGTGTCGGAAGGCGAAGGGGGAGGGCCCGGTCAGGGCTTGTTCTGGCGGGTGACGCCGGCATCGAACTGGGCGGCGACCTGCAGCCAGCCCGCCGCCGCCAATGCGGCATCGTCGGTGCGTTCCGGGACGCGGGTTGCCGCATTCCGGGCCAGCCAGACATCGACCTGGGCGGGCGCACTGCCGTCATGGTCATGGCCGTCCTTGGCGTGGCCGTCTTCGGCGCGCATCAGGAACGATCCGGCCAGCTTGGCATCCGCCGTCTGCCCCACATACAGGGCTTTGCCCGCCTGACGCTCCAAGCGCCACACGTGGCCGCCGCGCACGGCGGTGCTGTTGTCGGTGACGAAAGGCGGCAGTCCCTGCGCGGCCAGATCGGCGACCGAGGGCAGCGGCTCGCCGGCTTGCAGGGCAAATCCGATTTCCTCGTAGGCGACGCGCAGGTCGGCGTAGATGCCCTGTTCGGCGGGCGTCAGGTCGCGTCGTGCGTCGATCTGGGTGGCGGCGAGCGGCGCGCTTTCGGGCGGCGCTTCGCGCAGTCCGATATACCCCGCGGCGGCCGCGACGATGACCACGCAGGCGCCCAGCACCGCAAGGGTTTCGTGACCGGCGCCCGCGGGGCGGATGACTTGTGTGTGCATGCTGCGGTTGGCCGGGGCTTACTGGATGTCGACGTGGTCGATCTCGACCACGTGGCCGGGACCCGCGTCAAACAGGACGTAGAACTCGCCGTTCGGCCGCTTGAACGACATCTTGGAATCCGCATCCAGCTTGCCCGGCACGAGGATCTGTTCGTCGTAGGAGATGACGTCCATGGTGACGCCGGCCGCGCCGCTGCCGTCGGAGAATCCGCCGGTGCACTGGATCTGTTCCTTGCCCTCGGCCTTGCATTCGGCCATCGGATTGTGCGCCAGGGCCGAAGCGCTGGCGGTCAACAGCGCGCCAAGCAGGGCGGCGCGAAAGCGGTTCGCAAAAACTGCGTTCATCGGGATGCTCCTTGTTTCTTCAGCCACTCGACGGTGGCGGGGGACGCGGTGGCGATGGGCCACGCCGCCTGATGCACCGAACCGTCCCAGCCCTCCGCCGTGATCCAGAGATCGGCGTCCGGGGCGGTGCGCGGGGGAATCGGCACGGTGGCAAAGGCCCGGTGCGGGCTGCCAAAGAAGATCGAGCCCGCGGCGCGCAGGCTGCGCGGCTTGCCCACGCGCACGTAGACCGCACGGATCTGGTCCTTGCAGCCTTCGCATTGCGCCATGGTGAAGGTCTTGACCATGCCGGCCGGGTCGGACTTGGGCGGTTCAACCTGCCATTCGGCCAGCTGCAGCTTCCATGGGCCGACCTGCAGGTCGCCGGCGGGGCGCTGGCCCAGGCCCATCGACCCGCGCGACAACGCCAGGTTATCGAAATACTTCGGGACGTAGAGGATCGGCAGGATGAGCAGCAGCGCGCTCAGGTGAAAGCGCCAGCGGCGCCAGAGGCTGGGCTTGGGCGCGGCGGCGAGGGTTGCGGTCTTGCTCATTCGGTCACCTCACGGGCGTCGGTGCGGGCTGCGCGGGCAGGGCGCAGCGCCTTGGCGGTGGCTTGCGCGGTGCGCTTGGTCCAGATCAGCAGGCCGCTCAGCGACATCATCGTCAGCAGCAGGCCAAACAGAAACCACACCAGCTTCAGCCAGAATCCGCCGAAGTCGCCGGTGTGCAGCGGCCGCATGGATTCGGTGAAGAATTCCAGGCCGCTGCGATCGGACAGGCGGCGCACTTCCTCGACGGCGCCGTTGTACGGATTGATCTTGGCGTATTGATACATCAGCGGATAGGCGCCGCGGCCCGAGATGGTGATCGGGTCATAGGCATTGCCGGGGAAAAACACCTGCTGCGTCTCCAGGCCGGGCAGCTCGCGCTCGGCAATGCCGACGATCTGGTCGAGCGGCAGGCGTTTGACGGTGTCGCCGGGCGCGACGGTCGGCACCTGGTCGCGCGCCACGACGGCGGGGACGCCCTGCGTTGAGATCGTGGTGGCCGTATCGAACAGCACGGCCTGCACCAGGAACCAGATCGCGCTGACCGAGATCAGCAGGATGAACCAGACGGACCACAACCCCGACAAGCGGTGGAAGTCGCCCCAGAAAATCCGGGCGCCCTGGCCGACGCGCAGGCGCGGCTTCTGGAAATACGCGCGCCAGAACCGTTTGTAGACGACGAGACCCGTGATGAGCGAGAGCAGCATCGGCACGGACAGCAGCGACACCAGATACCAGCCCCAGCTATAGCCATTCGTGAACGGAATCAACAGCCAGCCGTGCAACGCGCGCATGAACTGGCGCAGGTCAAAGTTCAGGGCAGGGCCTTGGACATCACCGGTATAGGGATTGACGTAGATCGAGGTGAATCGCGCGCCCGGATATCCGACCGAGGCCGTCAGGGCGAATTGGGATTCCTCGGGCCAGGACAGCCGCTGCACGGAAGCGTCGGGCTCTTGCTTGGCGATGGCGTCCATCAAATCCTGGTAGCCCATGCGCGGGGTATCGGCATCGGGCGCCTGGGCGCGAACGGCGGGATTGATGAGCCAGACGATTTCCTGGCTGATGACGGCGATGGTTCCGGTCGCACAGATGAAGAAAAGGAAAATCCAGATCGGCAAGGCCAGCCAACTGTGGACGAGAAACCATAATTTGGAGCGCGATGGCTTGGCCATTCGAGAACTGTCCGAAGAACGTGAGAAGTGGATCTGGTCCCATTTAAGGGAGGTGTCAGGCGGAATTCTAGCAAGAATCGTTCTCAATTGTCTTCGCGACTGGCTTTGGATCCGTCCTGCACCCGCAGCCGCACTCGCAACGTGATGGCGCCACCGGTGTTTAAAATGCCCCCCTTGGCGCCTAAATCGGCCGCCGCCCGGACCCCCCGCATGCACGCCTTTCCGTCCTCGCCGTCCTTGCGCCCAGCCGCTGCCGCCGCCCTTGCGCGGCTGCTGCTGCTGGTGTTGCTGGCCGCGCGGGCGCTGGTGCCCACCGGCTACATGCCGGATGTGCAGGCGCTCAAGCAGGGCCGTTTCGCGCTGGGCTTCTGCGCGGCGGGGGGTGGCGTTTTTCCCGGCATGCCGGGTCTGGCCGACCCGCACGCGCATGCCGGCGACTCGCATGGCCATCACGGGCACCCGGATTCCTCTGGGCACGTCGGCGCCGGTCAGGAATGTCCGTTTGGGCTGAGCGCGCACCCGGCACTGCTGTCGCCGCCAGCCTTGGCGCTGATCCCCACGCTGCTCGGCTGGCGGGTGCAGCCTTCGCCGCAAGCCGACAGTCCGCGGCCCCCCATGCCTGCCGCCGGCCCGCCGCTGGGCCAGCGCGCGCCGCCTCGAATCACCGGATGACATTCGTCGCCGTGCGCCTTGCGCGCACGCTGGCCGCCCCTTGCGGGCGGCGTCCGTTGTTGTCGAGACCCTTATGACCACTGATACTCTGGTTAGCCCCGCCGCGTCCGCGCGGCCGCGGACCGCGAGCGGCAGCGCGTTTCTCGCGCTGCTCACCCGGCTGCATTTCTATATAGGCCTGTTCGTCGGCCCCTTCATCCTGGTGGCGGCAGTGACCGGCACCCTGTTCGTCCTGACTCCGCAACTTGAAAGCGTCATCTACGCCGACCAGTTGCGTACGGACTCCGCCGGCACCGCGCAGCCCTTGGCCGCGCAGGTCGAGGCGGCACGGGCGCGCATCGGCCCGGGTCCGCGCCTGTTTGCCGTCCGGCCTGCACCCGGACCGGGCGAGACCACGCGCGTCATGTTCACGCAGCCCGGCATGGGCGACTCCGAATCCCGTGCGCTGTTTGTCGATCCCGTCACCCTGGCCATCAAGGGCGACATGGTCGTCTACGGGACCAGCGGCACGCTGCCTTTCCGGACCAAACTGGACTACCTGCACCGCAATCTGATGCTGGGCGACCTGGGACGCAACTACAGCGAGCTGGCGGCGTCGTGGTTGTGGGTGGCCACGCTTGGGGGGCTCGTGCTGTGGTTTGCACGCCGGAGCCGCGACAAGGCGGCGGCAGCGCGCAGCCCGCGCCTGCGCGCGCGGCGCTGGCACGGTCTGTTGGGGCTGTGGATCGGGATCGGTCTGGTGTTCTTCTCGGCCACGGGGCTGACCTGGTCGAACTGGGCGGGCGCGCGCGTGGACCAATTGCGGGCGCAATTGGGATGGATTACACCGGCGGTGTCGCTGAAACTGCCGGCCGCCGGAATGCCGGCCACCGGAATGCCGGCCACCGGATCGCCGGCCGCCGGATCGCCGGCCGTGCCCGAGGGCGGCGAGCACGCTCATCATCATGGCGGCCAGCATGACCACGCCGCTATGATGATGGCGCCGGACAACGCGGCCTCCGGCTTTGACCGCGTGCTGCAGGCGGCCCGGCAGGGCGGCATCGACAGCAGCCAGCTCGAAATCCGCCCGCCGCGCGCTGAAGGCCAGGCCTGGATGGTGCGCGAGGTGGACCGCTCCTGGCCCACGCAAGTCGACACCATTGCGCTGGATCCGTCGACCTACGCCATCACGAGCCGCGCAGACTTCGACACCTTTCCGCTCATCGCCAAGCTGATCCGGTGGGGCGTGGACATGCACATGGGCATCCTGTTCGGCTGGCCCAATCAGCTCTTGATGGCCGCGATGGGCATCGCGCTGACGGCGATGATCGTCCTGGGTTACCGGATGTGGTGGCTGCGCCGGCCGGCGGCCCCGGCAGGGCAGACGCTTACGCAGGCGTGGCGCGATCTGTCCTGGCCGGGCCGCATCGCGACGGCGGCTGTCGCGCTCGCGCTAGGCTGGTGCCTGCCGGTAATGGGCGTGAGCCTCGCCGCGTTCCTCGTGATCGACGTGTTGCGGTGGATGGCGGCCAGACGCGCTTGATATGCGTCAACGGGCGGCGCAGATCGCAGGCGGCGGGCCGGATTCGGGGCCGGATCCGCGCTACCATCTGCGCCGTCAAGGGGATCCGATGTACCGATGCGCCACTGCTGCAAGACGATGGGTTTCGCTGTTCGCAGCGGCCCTGTTCGTCTTTCAGGCGATGATTGCCTCGGCGGCGCTCGCCGGATCCGGCGGCGCCGGGGGGGGCAGGGGGATCCCCAGTCTTCGGCGCCACCACCATCATCTGCACGGCTAGCGGGCCGCGCGTGGTCACCATTGGCCAGGAAGGCGCCATCCCACGCAACATCCCTGGCGCCAACCAAGAGGCCACGCCGGACGCCGCGCAACATAGCGGCGCGATGCCGCACTGCTGCGTCGCGGGGTGCGCCATGCTGGGCGGCGCCGCGCTGCCGGCATTGTGGCTGCTTGCATGGCTGTTGCCCACCTTGGCCCAGCCTGACGCGCCGCCCGCCACCCACGATACTCACTTCTCCAGTGCGCTCGCGCGGCTGCCGCAGCAGCCGCGTGCGCCGCCATCCGCCGCCTGACGGCTTTCCTCCCTGCATTTTCGGCTTGCATCGCGCCGCTCGCCGCTAGCGGGCGCGGCGCCGACCGCTGACGCCTGTCCGCCTGTCCGCTCGTGGCCTGGCCCCCGATCCGTGGGGTCAGGCGCCGGGGCGTGCCTGCGCGCGGCTTTGGCGCACAAGACGGCAAGCCACGACCTCCCAATTCCACGTTGGACCCGATTCCGATATGTGCAAGCAACAGCAATTTCTACGCATGACCTGCCTGGCCGCCGCCGTGGCCGCCACGTTCTCCGCCGCGGCGCAATCCGCTCCCGACGGCGTGACCACGCTTGATCCCGTCGTCATCACGGGCGTTGCGCCCAGCGCGCCCCTGACATTCACGACCGATCCCAAGCTGCCGCGCCAGCCGCTACCGGCCAGCGACGGCACCGACTATCTCAAGACCATTCCGGGGTTTTCGGCCATCCGCAATGGCGGCACCAACGGCGATCCGGTGCTGCGCGGCATGTTCGGTTCGCGCCTGAACATCCTGACCAACGGCACCGCCATGCCAGGCGCCTGCCCCTCGCGCATGGACGCGCCCAGTTCCTACATTTCCCCCGAGAACTTCGACCAGCTCACCGTCATCAAGGGACCGCAGACCGTGCTGTGGGGGCCGGGCGCGTCGGCCGGCACCGTCCGCTTCGACCGCGACACGCCCCCGTTCACCGAGCCGGGCGTGCGCTTTGACGGCAGCCTGACGGGCGGCTCGTTCGGACGCAACGACCAGACGGCGGACCTGACCGCCGGCAACGAGAAGGTCTACACCCGGTTTACCGCCAACCACTCGCATTCGCAGGATTACAAGGACGGCGATGGCAACACCGTGCCGTCGCGCTGGGACAAATGGAACGCGGATGTCGCGCTGGGCTTCACGCCGGACGCGGACACCTTCTATGAATTGACCGCCGGTACGGGCGATGGCGAGGCCCGTTATGCCGGCCGCGGTATGGACGGTTCGCAGTTCAAGCGGGAAAGCTTTGGACTGCGGTTTGAAAAACGTAACCTCGGCGAGGTGCTGAACCAGGTACAGGCGCAGCTCTATTACAACTACGCCGACCACGTCATGGACAACTACACCCTGCGCGCGCCCGACCCCTCAAGTTCCATGGCGATGCCCATGGCTTCGGACGTGGACCGGGCCACCTGGGGCGGGCGCGTCGCCAGCACCTGGACCCTGTCGCCGGACGTGAACCTGGAGGCAGGGGTGGACTTCCAGCAGAGCCGCCACCGCGCCCGCAGCGGCACGGATACGGTGTCGTACCGCAGCCAACCGTGGGTCAAGGATGCAGATTTTTCCAACACGGGTGTTTTTGGCGAATTGACCTGGCGCGCCGCGCCGGACAGCCGCGTGATTGGCGGGGCCCGCGTGGATTGGGCGTCGGCCAAGGATTTCCGCCAGTCCACGGGCGGCCAAATGATGCCCATGCCCAATCCGACGGCGGGCGAGCGCCGCGACGACACGCTGCCCAGCGGCTTTCTGCGCTACGAAAGGGATCTGGCGTCGCTGCCCGCCACGGTGTACATCGGCCTGGGCCACGTCGAACGGTTTCCCGACTACTGGGAATTATTCTCGCCCAAGCGAGGGCCGGCCGGTTCGGTCAACGCCTTCCAGGGCGTCAAGCCGGAAAAGACCACCCAGCTGGACTTCGGCGCGCAGTACAAGACCGAAACGCTCGATGCCTGGTTCTCCGGGTACGCGGGTTACGTGGACGACTTCATTCTTTTCAGCTACACGTCCGGCGGGATGATGGGCGCCACCTCGCAGGCGACCAACGTGGATGCCCGCATCTTCGGCGGGGAGTTCGGCGCCACGTACGCCATGTCGCCGCGCTGGAAACTGGGTGCGACGCTTGCCTACGCCTGGGGCCAGAACCGCAGCGACGGCCGGCCGCTGCCGCAGATCCCCCCGCTGGAAGCCAAGCTCAGCGCTGCCTATGACGACGGCATCTGGTCGGCCGGCGCCTTGTGGCGCATCGTCGCGCCGCAAAAGCGCTACGCGCTCAACGAGGGCAATGTCGTCGGCAAGGATTTCGGCCCCAGCGCCGGTTTTGGCGTCTTCTCCGTCAATGCGGGGTACGTGGTGAACCGGCAGGTCCGGCTGTCCATGGGCGTGGACAACCTGTTCGACAAGACCTACAGCGAACACCTGAACCTGGCTGGAAACGCGGGTTTTGGGTATCCAGCGGGGACGGCTGTGAACGAACCCGGACGCAGCGTCTGGGCGCGGGTCAGTATCCGTTACTGACAACGGAAATGGGTTGGGCACGCTACTTGCTGAAAGGGTGCTGAGGGTCATTCCTTGTCTTATGGAGAAGCATCATGGAAGCTTTCAAGTACACGCCCACCCTGACCACCCCCCAGCCGATGACCAACGGCGAACGCTGCGCGTTGCGCACCTTGGCTGCCGCGCAGCAACTTTTGCACCCGGAACGTCCGCCTGCCGTCATGATGTCGACAGTCGAGGCCGAATTGGCGAAATATGTAAAAGAGACTTACCGTCCGCGCACGGTGTGGTGAGCCGCGGGGGCAGGGCGCCGCTGCCCTCGGGCGCCCGTCACTCGATCGGCGCGCGCATGACCAGCGCCGAAACGGTATGGTTTTTCCAAAATACCTGATGGATTCGGGGCAGCAACGCTTGCAGCTCCGGTTCCGTCGCGCTCGTAAAGGTCACCAGCACTGCGGGCCGGTCGCCTTCGCTGACGATGCGTTTGACGTGATCCGGCGATGGAAACCCGTACTTCGTCAGGAAGTTGCGAATCTCGTCGTCGGTGGTGGTTTCCTCAACCTGATTGATGAGCAGCGCTGCCATGGCTGAACCTCCGGGGAAGGGGCGCTTCGCGCGTCAGGACGTTTCGCGTCACGACGTTTCGCGTCAGAACTTTTCGGGCACGAACCGGAACGGATGCTCCGGCTGCTCGTATCCCTTGGCCTTTTGCCGCTTGGGTAGCGCAATCTTTTCCCTCGGGCCGACCTTGTAGGGAATGTGTTCCAGCAGATGGCTGATGATATTGAGCCGCGCCCGCTTTTTGTCATCGGATCCGCACACATACCAAGGCGAGATGGCCGTATCCGAGGCCTTGAACATGTCATCCCGCGCCCGTGAATAGTCGTACCAGCGGCTGTACGAATCCAGATCCATCTTGGTCAGCTTCCAGGTCTTGCGCGGGTCATTGATGCGCGATTGCAGCCGGCGCGTCTGCTCCGCCTCGCTCACTTCCAGCCAATACTTGAAGAGCAGGATGCCGGAGTCGATCATCACGCGCTCCACCAGCGGCACGGCCTTCAGGAAAGTGTCGACCTGCGCCTGGGAGCAGAATCCCATGACACGTTCCACGCCCGCCCGGTTGTACCAACTGCGGTCGAAGATCACGACTTCGCCGGCGGCGGGCAGATGGGGAAGATAACGCTGCATGTACATCTGCGACTTCTCGCGCTCGGTGGGCGCGGGCAAGGCCACGATGCGAAAAACGCGGGGGCTGACGCGCTCGGTCAGGGCCTTGATCGTGCCGCCTTTGCCTGCGCCGTCACGGCCTTCGAACACGATGCACACCTTCGCGCCGGTCTCCTGCACCCATTGCTGCAGTTTGACCAGTTCGGCGTGCAACTGCGCCAGTTCCTTTTCGTACTGCTTCTTGGACAATCCGGCCTCTTCGGCCGCCTCGGGGATGTCCTTCTGCTTTTTTTTGCCGGCCATCGTCGCACTCCGAAAAGTTCAGCCACGAATCAAGGCGCATCCGGGCGCCGCCCGTGAAGTGAATATATTGCCGATTCGATGCCATTTGGGCACGCGTTACCAATGGTTTTATGGTGCCGCAACGCAACCCGTCATGGGAGGCATGCGAAATCAGGCACAGCTCGGGCACGGCATTTGCTGTCTGCGTCCTTGGCCACATATCGCTGGCCGCAGCACATCCCAAGGTGACGAAAATGGAACCAAGACATTCCGTTGGACAGGCATCTTCCCAGGACAACGCCGTGGAAGCCACATCAACGCCGGACGATCTTCCGGTCAAGCCTTCTGACGGCAAGCCCGGCGCCCAGCCGGTCAAGCCTTCCGACGCTAGCGAGAACGCGCAGGGCAATGAAGTCCGCAACGAGGACATGGAGCCTTCGGATGCGTCCGAATCCACTCCCGACCCCGCCGGCTCGCAGCGCTCATCCTGACCCCGAGGAGAACCGATCATGACCATAAAGACCAGTGTGTTGGGTTTGGCCGTCCTCCTGGGCGCCGCGGGCGGCGCTTGCGTAGCGCACGCGCAGGGCGCGCCGCAGTCCGTGACCGAAGTCCGGGTCGATGTCGCCAAGGTTGACGCCGGCTACCGCGCCTCGAAGATGATCGGGGCGACGGTCTACAACGGCAAGAAGGAAAAGCTCGGCACCGTGGATGATCTGATCCTCGGACCACCCGACTGGGCGCCTTATGCGGTGTTGTCAGTGGGTGGCCTGCTGGGCGTGGGCAACCACCTGGTGACGGTTCCGCTGTCGCAGATGCAGGTCGCGGGCGATCAGTTCCAGTTGCCGGCGGCCACCAAAGACACGCTCAAGGCGCTGCCCGAATTCAAGTACGCGAAGTAGTCGGCGCGGGGCTTGCCGCCCCGCACCGCATGACCATCCATGCCACGAGGAGGCTCCATGCAGATTGAACCCGTCCCCGACACCCGCCGCCCCGCGTCGCGCTCGCGGTCACTGGTCGCGCAGCTCACGGATATCGATGCCCGCCGGCCGGATTTTCCGGGCGAGCATCTGATCGTGCTGGGCGTGGGCGTTCTGCTCATGCTGTCGGGCATGCGCAGCCGAACGATCCTGCGGCGCACGCTGATCACGGCAGCCGGCACCGCCTTGATCGGTCGCGCGGCAAGCGGAACCGGGGGCGTTGCCCGCGTCGCCCGGATCGTCAAGCGCTTGGGCTGATCGCGGCGCAGGAGAACTGTCATGGCAGCAAGAACCATATGGAAAGGGGCCATTTCCTTCGGTCTGGTTCACATCCCCGTGGGCCTGCACACGGCCACCACCGAGTCGGGCGTGGATTTCGACTGGCTGGACAAGCGCTCGATGGACCCGGTGGGCTACAAGCGCATCAACAAGCGGACCGGCAAGGAAATCGACAAGGACAACATCGTGAAGGGCGTCGAGTACGAGGACGGCAAGTACGTCATCGTGTCGCCCGACGAAATCGCCGATGCGTATCCCCGGACCACGCAGACCATCGAGATCCAGCAGTTCGTGGACGCCACGGACGTGTCCTTCGTCTATCTGGAGCGGCCGTATTACGTTGCGCCCATCAACAAGGGGCACAAGGTGTATGCCTTGCTGCGGGACACCCTGGCCAAGACCGGCAAGATCGGTATCGCCAAGGTCGTGATCCAGACCAAGCAGCACCTGGCCGCGCTGATCCCGTCGGGTGACGCGCTGGTGCTGAACCTGATGCGTTGGGGCGACGAGGTCAAGTCGTTCGAAGGGCTGGATCTTCCCAAGGCTGGCGCCAAGAACATGACGCCCAGCGCCAGCGAGTTGAAGATGGCCAAGATGCTGGTCCAGGACATGTCCGGCGAATGGGATCCCGAACAGTACCAGGACGAATTCAAGGCCGCGGTGATGGAGCTGGTGGAGAAGAAGGCGCGCGCCGGCAAGACGGAGACGGTCATCGAGCCGCAGGAAGAGTCGCCCACTTACGCCGACAACGTCATCGACCTGACGGAGCTGCTGCAACGCAGCCTGAAGGGCGGCAAGGGCGCGTCCAGGGCCGCGTCGTCGGCGGGCAAGGCCGGCAATGGCGCCGCAAAAAAGGCGGCCAAATCTGCGGCCAAAAAGACGGCGGCAAAGAAGACAAAATCCACGGGCAGCGCCAGCAAGGCGTCCGGTAAGACAGCCGCCAAGACGGCGAGCAAAGCGCGCAAGGCGGCTTGATCATGGCCGATTCGCTCAAGAAGTACCGCGAAAAGCGCAACTTTCAAGTTACCTCGGAACCGGCAGGCGGCGGCGAGGCGAACGAGGACGCGCGCGCTTTCGTGATCCAGAAGCACTGGGCGAGCCGGCTGCACTACGACTTCCGTCTGGAACTGGACGGCGCCATGAAGAGCTGGGCGGTGCCCAAGGGTCCTTGCTACGACCCGGCCGTCAAGCGCATGGCCGTCCAGGTCGAGGACCATCCCATTGCCTACAACCAGTTTGAGGGGCAGATTCCCGAAGGCCAGTACGGCGCGGGCAAGGTCATCATCTGGGACGAAGGCAAGTGGATGCCCGTGGGCGACCCGCGCAAGGGCTATCGGGACGGTCATCTGAAATTCGACCTGCAGGGCGTCAAGATGCAGGGCAGGTGGGCGCTGATCCGCTTAAAGGGCAAGGAAAGCGACAAGCAGCCGCCCTGGTTGCTCATCAAGGATCGTGATGCGTTCGCTCGGCCGGAGCGGGAGTTCAGCGTGGTGGACGAAATGCCCGACAGCGTGGTCCCGCTGCGCGCGGCCAAAGCGCCATCCCCAGATCGGTCCGAAGACCAACCTGAATCTTCGGCCGCCGGCCAACGCGCCTTGCCCGGCGTGGCTGCAGATTTGCCGGCGCATCTGAAACCACAGCTCGCCACGCTGGTGGACGGCGTGCCGCACCACGCCCCGGACTGGCTGTACGAAATGAAATTCGACGGCTACCGGATGGTGGTGCGGATTGAAGGCGACGACGTGCGCCTTTTTACCCGCAACGGCCACGACTGGAGCGCCAAGCTGCCTCATCTAGTCGAAGCGTTTCGCGCGTTGCCTGCCAAATGGGCCTGGGTGGATGGCGAAATCGTGATGCTCGACCGCGAGGGCATTCCGAACTTCCAGGCGCTGCAGAACGCCTTCGACGGCGAGCGCACGCAAGATATCGTCTTCTACGCCTTTGATCTGCCTTTCATCGGGCAGCGGGATCTGCGCCAGGAACCCCTGACGGTGCGCAGGGCGCTGCTGCAGCAACTGATGGACACCACTGAAGACGATCATCTGCGATTCAGCGAGGCCCTGGAGGCCGCGCCGTCGGATCTGGTGGCGACAGCCTGCAAGATGGGGCTGGAAGGCATCATGGCCAAGCGCCTGTCCTCGCCCTATGTGTCGCGCCGCACAAATACCTGGGTGAAGGTCAAATGCGCCCGGCGCCAGGAATTTGCCATCGTCGGCTACACGGCGCCGAAGGGCAGCCGCGCGGGGCTGGGGGCGCTGCTGCTTGCCGTGACCGAGCAGGATGGCAGCCTGCGTTATGCCGGCAAGGTCGGCACAGGTTTCGATGACGCCAGCCTGGTGTCGCTGCAAAAGCGCCTGGCGTCCATCGAGACCGACAAGAAGCCTGTCGCGAACGCGCCCGCCGCAGGTGGCGTACGCTGGGTCAAGCCCGAACTGATCGCAGAGGTGTCGTTTGGCGAGTGGACGGGGGGCGGACACATCCGTCATTCTGTCTTTCGAGGACTGCGGCAGGACAAGCCGGTGCGGGCCATTTCCAGGGAGAAGGCGGTGCCAGTCAAAGACATCGAGGGCGATGCGGGCGCGACCAAACCGGCCAGCAAAGCGGCACCCGCCTCAAGGGCCAGCCGCGCCAAGGGCGGCAAGCTCACCAATCCGGATCGCGTCATCGATCCGTCCACCAAGCTCACGAAGCTGGATCTGGCGCGCTATTACGCGCTGGTGGCGCCGCTGATGCTGGAACACCTGAAGGGACGCCCGGTGTCGTTTCTGCGCGCGCCGGCCGGCATCCAGGGCGAATTCTTCTTCCAAAAGCACCTTGAAGCCGCCATGCCGGGCGTCAAATCCTTGCCGGCCAAGCTCGACCCGGACCATCCACCGCTGCTCGAAGTGCCCACGGCCGAGGCCATCATGTCCGCGGTGCAGATGAATGTGGTCGAATTTCACACCTGGAACGCGGTCAAGACGTCCATCGGCAAGCCGGATCGGATGCTGTTCGACCTGGACCCGGGCGAGGGCGTGCAGTGGCCCGCGATGCAACAGGCCGCGAACCTCGTGCGCGTGCTGCTGGAAGAAATCGGGCTGAAAGCGTGGCTGAAGACCAGCGGCGGCAAGGGCCTGCACGTGGTCGTGCCGCTGCGCAAACAGTACGACTGGGACACGGTGAAGCGCTTTTCCCAGGTGATCGTGCAGCATCTGGCACGGACACTACCGCAACTGTTTGTGGCCAAGAGCGGGCCAAAGAACCGGGTCGGCAAGATCTTTGCGGACTACCTGCGCAATGGATTTGGCGCGACCACCGTTTGCGCCTGGTCGGCGCGGGCACGTCCCGGTCTGGGCGTGTCGGTGCCCGTCAAGTGGGAAGAGCTGGACAAGCTAACGGGCGGGGCGCACTGGACGATCCAGGATATCCACGCCCGGCTGGACGCGGGCAACACCCCATGGGACGATTACGCGCCGCAGTCCCTCGCGCCCGCCATGTCCGCCATGGAGTTCGCGCCATGAGCAGGATCTCCCTTGTGCTGTGTGGATCTCCCAAGGAGTTGCGCTATGCCACCCCCTGTCGCCAAATCCAGCGTGATGGACCACCCGGAAGGGTATGGAATCGTCAGCCGCGTCCTGCATTGGCTAATGGCGGTGCTGCTGGCGTGGCAGTTCATCAGCGCGGCGGCGCGGCAATTTTTTCCGGACACCCCCATCGAGGACTTCTTTTGGGCGTCGCACACGTCGCTGGGTCTGTTGCTGCTGATCCTGGTCGTCGTACGCGGCGCGTGGGCCCTCGCCAACCTGAGACGGCGTCCGAACAGCGGCCTGATGGCGGGCTTCGGACACTTACTCCTGTACCTCATGATGATCGCCATTCCCACGTTGGGACTGTTGCGGGCGTATGGCCGGGGCAGGGGATACTCGGCTTTCGGCATCCCGGTTTTCAGCCCCCGCGACCAGGAAATCGAAGCGCTGGTCGAGTTGGCCAATGCCTGGCACGGACTGCTGGGCTGGACGCTTCTCGCGGCGGCGGCGGGCCACGTCCTGATGGCCTTCCTGCACCGCGGCAGGGACGGCCGGCGCGTATTGACGCGCATGACCAAGGGGCAATGACGGCCGGCGCGCCGGCCTGCACAGGAGGCAATCATGCAGCGCGATGAGCTCTTGGCACTGATGATCTCGGTGTCCGCGCCGGCGCCCCGGCTGGACGAATGGGACCGGGTGCTTTCCATTTACGCCGGGTACCTGGAAGGCGTCGCACCCAAGCTGTCGGAGAAGGAGCTGGGCAATTTCATAGGCGCGGGCGCCATGTTCTACCGCACGTTGTGCCAGGCGGACTCCTATCGCCAGGAATCCGTGTGGGGGCGGCGCAAAAAGGAAGGATAGCCACGCCTGTTGACGCGAACTTCACATTGGCGGTTGACGCACCGCACGGAAATCGCGGGGGACCCAACCTGCCGATTCTGGTTCGTGGGCGACCTGATCAACCGCGGTGCTGCCAATGCCGAGGTCTTGCGCCGGGTCATGTCCCTGGGCGACCGCGCGACCGTGGTGCTGGGTAATCACGACCTGCGCGCCCTGGGGGTGGCCGCAGGTTGCCTGCGCCCCGACCCCCGCGACACGTTGGATGATCTGTTCAACGCGCCGGATGCGGACGAATTGCTGGATTGGCTGCGCGCGCAACCGCTGATTCACGTGCAGGGCCGGCATGTCCTCGTGCATGCCGGGCTCTTTCCCGGATGGGACGTGGCCCAAGCCGTGGCGCTCGCCGGCGAGGTCCAGGACATGCTTCGCGACGATGATTGGCGCGTACACATGCGCACGCTGACCGGCACCGCGCCGCTGGCGTGGAGCGCCAATCTGGATACGCAGCAACGTCTGCGCTTCATCGCCAGCGCATTTACGCGTATGCGGCTTTGCACCCGCAATGCAGTGCTGGCGCCCGGCGCCAAGTCCACCCCAGGGCGCTGGCCTCGCGGCACGTTGCCGTGGTACGACCTGCCGCGGCGCGCGGACGCCAGCAACACCATCGTCTTCGGCCACTGGGCGACACTGGGGCTGCTCGTGCGCACGGACGCCGTGTGCCTGGACACGGGCTGCGTGACGGGCGGGCCGCTGACTGCCTACCGGCTTTCCGACCACAAATTGGTACAGGCCCCGCGCGAAGCGCTTGCCCGGGCGGCTTGAACGGTCACGCGAACAGCCGATAGGCCACGCCCAGACTGAACAGAAGCGCCGTGCCAATGGCATAGAACGCCAACGACAGCCAGGCGCTAAGCGGCACGCGCGCCGGCGCTTCGGCCTGACCCGCCGATTGCGCCTCGGGCGGAATTTCATCATTGGCGGCCGTGGGGCAGGGGAGCCGGCCATCCGCGACTTGGGCGGGTTGGGCGCCGCGCGCAAGTCCCAAGGAAATCAAGGTGTTGCCGACCGGCGTCGGCGAGAGAACGGGTTCCGGTGAGCTCATGGGAGCCTCCGCAATCAGGGTTAAGTGACGAAAGGCGAAACGCCTACAGCAAGCGGCGTGCCCATGCCCGGCCTTGCGCGCCGGACCGCCAGCCGGACGCTCCAAAGGCGGCCCACTTCCCGTCTCCCTCCCAAACACTTACGATACGGCAGGCGCCGGGCGTTTCCGCCCCGCTTGCCCGACTCGACTGACACGTGACGGCCGCATTTCAACCACGGAGCATTCATGAACGGTTACCCAGATACTCTTCTCCTGATCGACAACGAATGGCGCGAGGCCCGAGGCGGCGCGCGCATCGACGTCGTGAACCCCGCCACCGGCCAGAAGATCGGCCAGGTGGCCAGCGCCTCCCGCGAGGACCTGGACGCGGCGCTGGCGGCAGCGCAACGCGGTTTCGAGACGTGGCGCGACACGTCCGCACACGAGCGTTGCGCGGTCATGCGCAAGGCGGCTGTCCTGCTGCGCGAGCGCGCGGACAACGTGGCGCGCCTGTTGACGCAAGAGCAGGGCAAGCCGCTGGCCGAGGCGCGCGGCGAAGTGCTGGCGGGCGCCGACATCATCGACTGGTTCGCCAACGAAGCCCTGCGCGTCTATGGCCGCATCGTGCCGTCGCGCAACCCGGCGGCCCAGCAATTGGTCATCAAGGAGCCCGTCGGCCCCGTCGCCGCGTTCACGCCTTGGAATTTCCCGGTCAACCAGATCGTGCGCAAGCTGGGCGCCGCGCTGGCCACGGGCTGCTCCTTCCTGGTGAAGGCGCCCGAGGAAACCCCGGCGTCGCCTGCCGCGCTGCTCAACTGCTTTGTCGACGCCGGCATCCCGAAGGGCGTGCTGGGCCTGGTGTTCGGCTCGCCGGCCGAGATCTCCAGCTACCTGATTCCGCATCCGATCATCCGCAAGGTCACCTTCACCGGCTCCACGCCGGTCGGCAAGGAACTGGCCGCGCTGGCTGGCCGCCACATGAAGCGCGTCACGATGGAACTGGGCGGTCACGCCCCGGTCATCGTGGCCGAGGACGCCGACGTCGAACTGGCCGTCAAGGCTTCGGGCGGCGCGAAATTCCGCAACGCCGGCCAGGTTTGCATTTCGCCGACCCGTTTCCTGGTGCACAAGAACGTCAAGGCGGCTTTCGAGCAGGCTTTCATCGCGCACGCCGAAAAGCTCAAGCTGGGCGACGGCCTGACCGAAGGCACCACGCTGGGCCCGCTGGCCAACGACCGCCGCCTGGCGGCGATGGACAAGATCGTCAAGAACGCGGCAGAGAAGGGCGCACGCGTGGCCACTGGTGGGCAGCGCGTGGGTGGCGCCGGTAATTTCTTCGCCCCGACGATCCTGACCGACGTGCCGCTCGAGGCCGATATTTTCAACGAAGAGCCGTTTGGTCCCATCGCGGCGATCCGCAGCTTCGAAACCCTGGACGAAGCCATCCGCGAAGCCAACCGCCTGCCGTTCGGCCTGGCGGCTTATGGTTTCACCCGGTCGATCAAGACGGTGCACGAGCTGTCGCGCCGCCTTGAAGTGGGCATGCTCTGGGTCAACCAGCCCGCAACGCCCTCGGCCGAGCTGCCCTTTGGCGGCGTGAAGGATTCCGGCTACGGTTCCGAAGGCGGTCCCGAAGCGCTTGAGGCGTATCTGGTCACCAAGGCCGTGTCGGTCGTGGGGGTCTAAGCTCCGGCGTCTGACCCATCTGGTTTGGCAACAGGCCGTATCCGAGAAATCGGATACGGCTTGTTCGTTTCCGGATTCGACGCTCTCCAAATGAAAGGCGTGCTTACGCACCGTTGCCGGTCGGGCCCGCCGACCGAAGGTAAGGTCTGTCTGACAATGACGTCCCCCGGAGATAGACGCATCGATGTTTTCCTTGCCGCCCATCAAGACCCTAGCCCGGCACAAGCCGGCCGGCTCGGCCATGAATTGGCTTTTGGAGCGCAAGCAGTTCGTCAAGGCACTGCTTTCCAACCCCTCGGCGGTCGGCGCGGTAGCGCCTTCCAGCGCCGCGCTGGCCGCGGCCATCACCGAATCGATCCCGCCCCGCGCCGGCAAGGTCCTCGAACTGGGGTGCGGGACTGGCGTGTTCACTCGCGAAATGCTGCGCCGGGGCGTTGCGCCATCGAGTCTGGTACTGGTGGAGCAGGATTCGGACATGAGCTCCAGCTTGCGCAGCCAGTTTCCAGAGGCGGCCGTGTTGCAGGTGCCTGCCCAGGATCTGTCGCGCGACAGCCATCCTGAACTGCAGGGGATCGGCGCGGCGATTTGCGGCCTGCCGCTGCGCAACATGAGCGGCGTGCATCACCTCAAGCTGCTTACCGCCGTCTTCGAGGCAATGCCGCCGGGCGCATCCATGCACTTCTTCACGTATGGCGTGAAATGCCCGATCTCGGCGCGCGTGCTCGATGACTGTGGACTTCACGCCCGGCGCGTGCGATTCGTGCCCATGAACCTGCCGCCTGCCTCTGTTTACAGCCTGAGCCGGACGCCCTGAGAGCACGGGCGGGACGGGCGCGGCTCATTGAGAGGCACGTCCGCCCGCGGTACGGCGACGTCGGGGGAGGGCTATGCCATGAACGTCAGCATGCCGTTGGTGAGGTCGTACATCGACCCGACGATCTTGATCTTTCCTTCCTTTTCCAGCCCCGCAAGAATGGGGCTGTTCTTGCGGATGGCCTCGACGGTGAGCTGAACATTGGTACGCGCCACCGCGTCCACGAATTGCGCATTCTTGCCGCTGCGGTCGCCCGTGTACTTGGTGGCCTCGACCGCCGGCTTGATCACGTCGAGCAATCCGGTCAGATGGCCGAGCTGAACATTGTCGATCGCGCCGGCCACCGCGCCGCAAGCCGTATGCCCCATGACGAGGATTACCTTGGCGCCCGCCGCCGCGCAGGCAAACTCCATGCTGCCGAGCAGGTCGTTGTTGGAAATGTTGCCGGCGATCCGCCCGTTGAAGGTTTCGCCGATGCCCGTGTCCAGAATGATCTCGGCGGGCGCGCGCGAGTCGATGCAGCTCAGGATGACCGCCGCCGGGTATTGGCCCAGGGCGCTGGACCGCTTCTGCGCAAGGTAATCGTGCTTCTGGGGCTTGCCCGCGCGAAAGCGCGCATTGCCCCGTTTCATCATGTCAATCACCTGGTCCGGCGTCATTGCGTCGCGCTGTGCCTGCGATAACGACGCCGCCTGCGCGTCGTTCGGGGCGACTGCCACGCCGGCCATCACCGCAGCCGTTCCGGCGGCCACGCCCGCCTTCAACCAGCCGCGCCGGTCCAGGTTCAGAGGGTGCCCAGCCATGCAACAATCCTTGATCGCTTCCATGAGGTGTCCCCAAAAAGCAGCCCAAAACGATAGACCGCGGGACGCGGCTATTCAATGATGGGCCGGCCACACTTGCCGTTTTCACGGCGACAGCCATTCTGTTCCTGTTTGCGGCGGTGAACAATGCTTCTTGTTTTCCCGACCGATGAGTGGCATAGTTTTTCGCACGACAGGCCCCCGGGCGGGTTCGGGGCGGTTAAGACAGCGAATACGAATGGTGCCCCATGAGATACCTGTACATCGTATTGATTGTGTTGCTCACGGCGATGGTTCTGTCGTTCAAGGTCCAGAATTTCGATTCCGTCACCCTGACGCTCTGGACATCCACCATCACCTTGCCGACGTCGGTTCTCGTCGTCGGCGTCTACATCCTGGGCATGCTGACGGGCGGCTTTCTGCTCAGCCTGTTGCGCACCGCATTCCGGGGCGCGGCCAGCCGTCCCGCCGGTCCCACCCCCTGAAGATTCCCCAAGCGCTACCCGGCTAGCCGCCGTGCGTCCGCAGTCAGGGCGCGAACGCGTACTTAGGAGCAATCCCGATGAAAAGGCTATTCCTTGTCTTGTCCACGTGCGTGCTGGCCGGTTGCGCCGGCACGGTCGCGACGAAGAACGATCTGGCCAAGTACGGCACGCCACCCAGCGATGAAGACTTGTACCAGTACATGTCGACGCTGCGCGATTCCATGCCGCCCACCCGGTATGTCAGCTACCGCGACAAGGGATATGCGGAATCGGTTAAGAAGACCACGTTTGCGGGCGAGGACGGCAAGCCCATGTCGGGTTGGGAGTACGACTTTGACGTGGCTGCCTATGACCAGCTTGGTCCCGACCAGCCGCAGTGGACCGCGCGGCGCGTCGTGTTCTTCAATGGCCGCGCCATAGGCGGCTTCGATGCGAATGGGAAGTTCATGCGCGCCAGCGCCCAGCCATCCGCGGCTGCGCCTGCGCCCGCACCGGCGCCTGCGCCCGCGGCCTCGCCGGCGCGTCCGCGCTAGGCCCGGATTTCCCATTTCCGCCGTTCCGGAGACCCCATCATGCAAAAGCCTCAGCAGGCCGCCCCGCGTAGCCCCCTGACCCTTCTCGCCGCAGGCGGCATCCTTGGCCTTGCCGCCATCCTTGCTGGCTGC
Source organism: Achromobacter mucicolens (assembly GCF_902859725.1). Lineage (GTDB taxonomy): Bacteria > Pseudomonadota > Gammaproteobacteria > Burkholderiales > Burkholderiaceae_B > Achromobacter > Achromobacter mucicolens. The sequence continues at coordinate 70,532 of NZ_CADIJP010000005.1, forward strand.
GCCAATCCCTCCGCGTCCTCGCGCGTCTACACCTTCGACCAGGCGCAGCGCGCCCAGACCGTCACCCTCGGCTACGTCATTGGCGTGCGGCCCGTCACCATCCAGGCCAGCCAGACCTCGGGCATGGGCATGATCGCGGGCGGCGCGTTGGGCGCTGTCGCCGGCAACGCCGTGGGCGGCGGCTCCGGACGGCGCATCACCACCGTCGGCGGCGCCGTCGGCGGCGCGATGGCGGGCAACGCAGTCGAAAACGCCAGCATGCGCCGTGCGGGCCTGGAAATCACCGTGCGCCTGGATTCAGGCGACGTACGCGTCATCACACAGGAAGCGGACGTGCCGATCTCCACCGGCCAGCGCGTCCAGGTGGTCACCCAGGGCGGCGTCAGCCGCGTCGGCGGCATCTGACGCGTCTTGGGGTCCGCATCCGGTTCGCGATTCGGGCCGGATGCGGGGCGTTCGCCTCGCCGGCCGCGTCTTAAGATTCTCTTCATCCTGTCGCGTATAGTCGGCGCATGCGTATCCTACTGGCCGAAGACGATGTATCCCTGGGCGAGTCGATCGAATCCTGGCTGGAGCTCGACGGCTACGTGGTCGACCGCGTGACACGCGGCGATCTTGCCGAAACGGCGCTGGCCGCCCACGACTACCACTGCGTGCTGATCGACCGCGGGCTGCCCGGCGTCTCGGGGGACGACCTGTTGCGGCGGCTGCGTGCGCGTCGCGACAACGTGCCGGCCATCATGATCACCGCCCGAGACGCGGTGCCCGACCGTATCGAAGGCCTGGATTTGGGCGCGGACGACTACCTCGTCAAGCCTTTCGACCTGGACGAACTGTCCGCGCGCATCCGCGCTGCGCTGCGCCGCCGCGACGGACACGCCACCCCTGCGCTCGAGCATGGTGGCGTCTTGCTGGACGTGGCGGCCAAGCAGGTGCGCTTCAATGGGGCGCCGGTCGAGCTGACGGCGCGCGAGTTCGCCATCCTGCACGCGCTCATCCGGCGGCCGGGCCATATCGTGTCCCGCGCGCAGCTGGAAGAGGCGCTGTATGGCTGGGGCGACGAAGTCGAAAGCAACACGATCGAAGTCCACATCTACAACCTGCGGCGCAAGCTGTCTTCGGACCTCATCAAGACCGTCCGCCGCCAGGGCTATCGGCTGGCGGACTGAGATGCGCTGGCGCAAGACGTCTCCCCGGGCCGAGCGCGGCTATTCCCTGCGCCGGCGCCTCATCGGCACGACGCTCGGTTCCAGCATCCTGGTGGGGCTGGTCAGCACCGTGATCGTGCTGGCCATCGCGCGCAAAGAGGTCAACGACGCCTATGACGACTGGCTGGAAGAGGGCGCGAGGCTAGTCCTTGCGCTGGGCGAGGGCAGCATCGGTCGGACGGCGGGCCAGCCCGCCGCTGGCGACACGCAGCCGGCACTTCGGTTGGACTATCAGCTGGTCTCGCGCACGGGAGAGGTGCTGCTGCGGGGCGAAGATGCGCCCAAGCTTCCATTTGTGCCGCCGGACCGGCGCGGCGACCGCTATTACGACGTCCGTGCCGACGGCGAGGACTGGCGCGTGTACGTGCGCCATCATGACTCGCTCGGCTTCTCGGCCCAGGTCGGTCAGGAGATGGACGACCGTACCGATCTCATCTGGGACATGCTTGAGTCGCTGGCGTGGCCATTGGTCGGCCTGTGGGTCCTGCTTGGGCTGATCAACTGGTTCCTGATCTGGCGTCTGCTCAAGCCGCTTGCGCGCATGGCGCGCGGCATCGAGACCAAATCGCCGTCCGACCTGTCGCCGGTGGCCGAAGAGAGCAGGGCGCATGAAGTGCAGTCCATCACGGCAGCCCTGAACCGCCTGCTTGGCCGGTTGGACCACGCGCTTGAAGCCGAAAGGCGCTTCACGGCGGATGCAGCGCATGAGCTGCGCACGCCGCTTGCGGCCCTGGCGTCGCGGATCCAGGTCCTGCAACGCAGTCATCCCGCCGAACAGGCGCCGGCGCTGGCCGCGCAATTGCATCGCCTGCGCGCCGACATGATGCGCACGACGAGCCTGGTCGAAAACCTGCTGCAACTTGCCCGGCTGGACCCGCAATCGGGCGACGCCATGCCGCGCGAGCGCATCGACGTCCCCAGCCTGCTGCAAGATGCGGTGGACGCCTGCGCGCCCGCGGCGGCGGCGCGCGGCGCCACGATCACGATTGCGGCGCGCGAAAAGGAACTGGTCGGCAACCGGGACGCGCTCTTTACCGCCTTGCGCAACCTCATCCATAACGCGGTGTCGTACGGCCGCGAGGGCGGACAGGTGCGGGTCACCGCCGAACGCGCCGGGCAGCACGTCGCGCTCAGCGTGAAGGACGACGGGGAGGGCGTGGCCCCAGCCGATCTGGAGCGGCTGACGCAGCGCTTTTACCGCGTCCTGGGCACAAACGTGCCGGGCAACGGCCTGGGACTGTCCATAGTGGCGCGCGTGGCCAACATGCATCGCGCGGAACTACGGTTCGGTCCTGGGCTGGACGGCCGGGGATTGGGCGTCACGCTGCTGCTGCCGCTAGACATGAACGGGTGACGCAAGAATCCGCGTCCCCGCGCAGGGATAAGGTCTGCTTCATCTTCGGGGCGTCAAATGGCGCCATGTTCAACAGCGAAGCGCAATCCGCGCAAGGAGCCGCACCATGACCCAGATCTCTCGTCGTTCCTCATTCATCCGCACCTTCCTGGCCAGCGCCGTCCTCGCGGGCGCCGCCGTCGCGGGCGTGGCGCACGCCCAAGGCTACACGGGCCCCAGCACCGGCAAACCCGCTGCCCAAGGCTACAGCGGCCCCAGCACGGTTGCCGTCACGACGGTCAAGGAACTCCTGGCCAATGGCCGGGACGACCAGAACGCCATCCTGCGCGGCCGCATCGTGTCGCACGACGGTGACGATCACTACACCTTTGACGACGGCACGGGCCAGATTCGGGTCGAAATCGATCACGAGGACTTTCCGGCGGGCCAGAAGATCGACGACAAGACCCAGGTCGAGTTGCGTGGCGAACTGGACCGTGACCGCAACAACGTCGAGTTCGACGTCGACAGCGTCCGCGTGATGTAAAGCGCGCGCGGCGGGCGCATACGTTATCCTGTCGACCTCCGATTCGATACCCGTGCCTGTTTGTCGTGAATCCCGTAACGTCCCCCGCCGCGGTCCAACTGCCCGAAGCCTCCATCCGCGCCACCGTCCGGTTGCCCATCCGCCTTACCGATGGCACCGAGGCGCTGGCGCTGGCTTATAGCTTTCATGGTCTGGCCGATGCGCGCGATCATCTTGCCCTCAAATTCGGGCAACCCGGCCCGCAACCGCTCGTCCGGCTGCACTCCGAGTGCATGACGGGCGATGTCTTCGGATCGCTGCGCTGCGACTGCGGTCCCCAGCTTCAGGAAGCGTTGCGCCTCATGAGCCAGGAGGGCGGCTATCTGCTGTACCTGCGCCAGGAAGGGCGCGGCATCGGCCTGTATTCCAAGCTTGACGCCTACCGGCTGCAGGAACTGGGCTACGACACCTACACTGCCAACCTGGAACTGGGCCACGGCCTGGACGACCGCGACTACACGCCGGCCGCCCAGATGTTGCGGGCATTGGGCGTCGACAATCTTGAACTGCTGACAAACAATCCCGACAAGCGCACCCAGCTCGAACGCATGGGCATCCGGGTCAGCGGTTGCCGCCTGACGGGCGTATTTCCAAACGAGCACAACAAAGGCTATCTGCTGGCCAAGGCGCTGCGCACGCAGCACCGCATCGAACTCGGTCAGACCGAGGAGTAACGAAGCGATACGCCCGGCAGCCCCTCCCGGCATAAGGAGAAACCCTTATACTCTGGGCCGGTCGTTGGGCCGCATTGCCGGCTGCATGGCCGTATCGTTTTGGAATCCCCTATGAATCAACAACATAAAGACCTGTCCGCGCTCGCAAAAGCGTGGCTGTTCGTGCTGGGCGCCTGCATTCTGGCGGCCGGACTCTTTTTCGGTTACCAGGGTGCGCGCCTCGTGGCGCTGAACGGAAGCTGGTATTTCGTGATTTGCGGCGTTGTGCTGGCCATCTCCGGCATCCAGATCGCGCGCCGCCGCGCCAGTGGCGGTCTGCTGTACGCGTTGGCCCTGATCGGCACCGCCATCTGGGCGGTGGCAGAGGTCGGCCTGCAGTTCTGGCCGCTCGTGTCGCGTGTCCTGGTGTTTGTCGGCTTTGGAATCCTGGTGGCACTGTCGCAGCCGCTGCTGCGCCGCGCGCAGAACCAGCCGGCCAGCCCCGCACCGTCCCGCATCGCCGCCGCCGTGCTGGCGCTGGCCTTCATTGCGACAGTTGCCGGCATGTTCGTCCCGCACGCGCCGCTCTCGCAAGGCGAGACCCTCGCGCTCAAGCCTGTTGCTCCGGGCCAGGAGCAGAAGGACTGGGCGCATTACGGCAACACCGCCGGCGGCACGCGCTTCGCGGCGCTGGACCAGATCACCCGTGACAACGTCAAGGACCTGCAGGTCGCCTGGACCTACCGCACGGGCGATACGCCCGTCAGCCCCGGTGGCGGCGGCGCCGAAGACCAGCAGACCCCGCTGCAGATCGGCAACCGCGTGTTCCTGTGCACCCCGCACAACAACGTGATCGCGCTGGACGCGACCACGGGCAAGGAACTCTGGAAAGTCGAGATCAACGCCAAGCAAAAGAAGTGGATGCGTTGCCGCGGCCTGGCTTACTTCGACATCGATGCGCCGCTGGAGCAGCCCACCGTCGAAGGCGCGACGCCCGTCAAGACCGTCAGCCTGGACGCGGGCGCCGCCTGCCGCCGCCGCATCCTGATGAACAGCGTGACGCCCGAACTGATCGCGCTGGACGCCGACACGGGCGCGTTCTGCGCCGATTTCGGCAAAGCGGGCCGCGTCGACCTGCGCGCCGGCATGGGCAAGGGCGCCGACAAGGGCGAGTACTACCCGACCTCGGCCCCGACGCTGGCCGGCACGACCATTGTGATCGGCGGCCGCGTCGCGGACAACGTCAGCACCGACATGCCTGGCGGCGTGGTGCGTGGCTTTGACGTCATCACGGGCGAGCTGCGCTGGGCGTTCGACCCCGGCAATCCGCAAGACAAGGCCGCGCCCGCCGACGGCCAGACGTACGCACGCTCGACCCCGAACGTGTGGGCGCCGATGTCGTATGACGCACAGTCCAACACGGTCTTCATGCCCGTGGGCAGCGCCGCCGTGGACCTGTGGGGCGTCAAGCACACCGCGCTGGACCGCAAGTACGGCGCGTCGGTGCTGGCGGTCGACGCCAGCACCGGCCAGGAAAAGTGGGTCTACCAGACCGTGCACGACGACCTCTGGGACTTCGACGTGCCCATGCAGCCGACTTTCGCGGACTTCCCCGTGGACGGCAAGAACGTGCCCGCGCTCGTCTTCGGCACCAAGGCCGGCCAGATCTTCGTGCTGGACCGCCAGACCGGCAAGCCGCTCACTCGCGTCGAAGAACGCAAGGTGCCGGCCGGCAACATTCCCGGCGAAACCTACTCGCCGACCCAACCCTTTTCGGTCGGCATGCCTTCGATCGGCGCCAACGACCTGAAGGAATCGGACATGTGGGGCGCCACGCCGTTCGATCAGCTGCTGTGCCGCATTCACTTCAAGTCCAAGCGCTACACGGGCCTGTTCACCCCGCCGGGCACCGACGCATCGCTCAACCTGCCCGGATCGCTGGGCGGCATGAACTGGGGCGGCATTTCGATCGACCCGGTCAACGGCTACCTGTTCATCAACGACATGCGCGTCGGCCTGGAAGTGCAGCTGGTCGAAGCCGGCGCCAACGCCAAAAAGGGCGACGGCAATGAAGCCGCCGCAATCCAGGGCCCCGTGGCCCTGGCCGGTACGCCTTACGCGATCAACGCCAAGGTGCGATTCATGTCGCCGCTGGAAATCCCATGCCAGGCGCCGCCGTTCGGCACGCTGACCGCCGTGGATCTGAAGACGCAGAAGATGGTCTGGCAGGTGCCGGTCGGCACCGTGCAGGACACCGGCCCCTTCGGCATGAAGCTGGGCCTGCCGATCCCTATCGGCATGCCCACCATCGGCGGCACGCTCGCCACCCAAGGCGGTCTCGTGTTCATCGCCGCCACGCAGGACTACTACCTGCGCGCCTACGACGCCGGCACCGGCAAGGAAGTGTGGAAGGTCCGTCTGCCGGTCGGCAGCCAGGGCACGCCCATCAGCTACAAGTCGACCGTCGATGGCAAGCAATACATCATCATCTCAGCCGGCGGGGCGCGCAATTCGCCCGACCGTGGCGACTATGTGATTGCCTACGCATTGCCGGGCAAGGTGTAAGCCGCGCGGCAACGCAAGGATCTGGGCGCTCCGCGGAGCGCCCATTTTTTTGCAATCTAACCGCTGTGGCGATGCTTGCCGGTCTTGATGAACAAGTCGGAGAATGCCTCCCAGTCGTTCAGATAGACGAAAAGCTCTCCCTCATCGCCTTCACATATCGCCGACCCTCGGCTGCTTTCCTCCCAGAATGTGTAGAACGGGAGGCGACGGATGTCTTCGAGACGCACCAAACGGTCTTTCACGACAGGCAAGCCAAAATAGGTTGTGGTCATTTCCCGGGCCTTGGTGATGTGCGCATTGGCCGCAAATTCCAGCCGGTGGGCGCGTGCGCGGTGGGCGGCTATTGGGTCAACCGATCCTGGACAGACTGGATCGGCGACCGGCTAGGAAAAAGCTTAGCCGGGAAGCGAATCGCCAAGAAGAGCTAAAGGCGGTAGTTCGGCCGCACTGCTTCGGGGCGGTCATCGCGACACCTGGAACCAACCGCTCATCGAGCGCAATTGCCGGCATATGGCCGCGCCGGTGCCGCCCGCTGCGCCGACTTGCGCGACGGGAAGCAGGTCCTTGTCCGGATCGTAGGGCAGGGAAGGGAGCACCACGGGATTCAGCAGGATCGCGGACAAGGGCGCGACCAGCGCAATCGGATTGCCCATAGCTGAACCCGCAGATCAAAATGGCATGAACCGTAGGAGTCGCCGGCATCGCCTTGGGCAATCGCGATGCCTTTTGCTTCATTTCTTGCAGAAGAGTTCTGCGGAATATCGCGGAGATCGACGGCTGGGCGATCGATACACTTTCAGGCGGAGACAACTGAAAAAGAGCAACACATGCCTATCGTCACACGCCGCCGCATGCTGCTGGGCAGCGCAGTCCTCAGCGCACTGTTTTCGTTCGGGGCTGGCGCGCAAACCGATTATCCGTCGAAACCTGTCCGCCTCGTCGTCCCGTATCCACCGGGGGCCGCCACCGACGCCATCTCGCGCGCGTTCGCCCAACAACTGGGCACGATCATGGGCCAACCGGTCGTCGTCGAAAACCGGCCAGGCGCTGGCTCTGCCATCGGCATCATGGCCGTCAAGAACAGGCCCGCGGACGGATACACCTTGCTGGTCCACGCCGAAGGCTTTTACAGCGCAAAAATCACGACACCCGCCGCGGACTACGAATTCTCCGACTTTGAAATCCTGGCGCCGCTGGGCCAGAGCAGCTACGCCTTCATCGTGCCGTCCGACCGAGGCTGGAACCGCCTGGAAGACTTGAAGGGCATTAACCGGGAATTGGATATTGGCGTCGCCGACCTCGGCGTGGGCACATACTCCACGCTCGCCGCGAGGCTGGCTGCAGGGCTGCGGACGCAATACCGTCCCATTCCATTCAAGGGCGGCGCGGAAGGGCTGACGGCGATTCTTGGCGGGCAGATCGACGGCTACTTCACCACGATCGGCACCACCCAAAGCGTCAAGGACAATCCGCACGTCAGGGTGCTGGCCTATACCGGCCGCAAAGGAAGCGTCAGTCATTTGCCCGGAGTGAAGACGTTTGCCGAGCTTGGCGTGCCGAACATGGTGTTCCACAGCAGCTACAGCGTTGCAGTGCGCAGCGAAACGCCAGAGCCCGTCAGGACGAAGCTGGTGGAGTTCGTGCGTCAGGCTGCCACTTCAGCGGCGATGGAAAAGGCGCGGCGGGATTTGTATTTGGAGGGATATGAGGGATCTTTGGACGACTACAAGCAAGAGCTCAAGGCGTTGGCCGGTGAGTTCGCGGCAAGCGCCAAGGGGCAGAAAAAGGAGTAGCGGGTGGTTGGTCTGCATCGGTTGGCGACGATAATGGCTCCGAGCTGCGAAGGTCCGTAACCGGTGTGGTGATCGCTCCAGCTTAAGTACGCATAATGTGTATTATGTAAAGTAAAGGATCCTGGTGGATAGAATGTTTGGCTCCCCTAAATAGCCACACCGCCCCAATCAATCGCCCGTTCCCATGTCCATCCGGTCTGCCACCCCTGCGTTAGCAGCCGCGCTCCTGTTCGGCGCCAGCACGCCCTTCGCAAAAGCTCTGGTCGAAGGCGTCCCGCCGCTGTTGCTGGCCGGGCTGCTCTATCTGGGCAGTGGCTTGGGTCTCGGCATCCTCCTGGCATTGCGCCACGTCTTGCATGCCCGGACATCGACCGTTCCTTCCCCCTGGCGGATTCCTCGGGCTGATCTGCCCTGGTTGGCGGGCGCAATTGTCGCGGGCGGCGTACTTGGCCCTGTCCTGCTGATGCTGGGGTTGACCCAGACCAGCGGCGCGTCGGCCTCCCTGTTGCTCAATGTCGAAGGCGTGCTTACCGCGGTCATCGCCTGGTGCTTCTTCAAGGAAAATGCCGACCGCCAGATCGTGATGGGCATGATTGCCATCGTTCTGGGCGGCGTCTTGCTGTCCTGGGAGCCCGGCGGCGCAACGCTGTCGACCGGGGCGCTGCTGATCGTGGGCGCCTGTCTGTGCTGGGCGGTGGACAACAACCTGACCCGGCGAGTCGCCTGCAATGACGCCATGCTGATTGCGGGCATCAAAGGCTTGGCAGCGGGCATCGTCAGCACAACCCTGGCACTGCTCGGCGGCGCCGGCTTTCCGTCCGGCGCGGTGGCGGGCGCCAGTCTTGCCGTGGGATTTTTCGGTTATGGATTGAGCCTCACGTTGTTCGTGGTGGCGCTCCGGACGCTGGGAACCGCCAGGACCGGCGCGTACTTCTCCGTGGCGCCGCTTTTTGGGGTGGCGATATCTTTTGTTCTGTGGCCAGAAAGCCCCGGTCTACTCTTTTGGCCGGCCGCGGCCTTGATGGCGCTTGGCGTTTGGCTGCACGTGCGCGAACGGCATGCGCACGAGCACACCCACGAACCGCTTGAGCACAGCCACCGGCATGTGCACGACGATCACCACCAGCACACGCACCCATTCGCCTGGGATGGCGTGGAACCACACACCCATCCTCATCGTCACGAACCTCTGACGCACACCCATCCGCACTACCCGGATATTCATCACAGACATCCACACGGTCGCGCACGCAAGAAAGGAAGTTCTCGGGGCTCTCGCTAATAGTTCAATAATCGTTGTATGATTGAACAATGAACGAAGAGCAAGCTATCTCGGCGCTAGGCGCCCTCGCCCATCCTCAACGGCTGCGGACCTTCCGCGCACTGGTCGTGGCGGGTCCGCCGGGACTGATGCCCAGTGTCCTGGCAGACCAACTGGGCGTTGCGCGCAATACCCTGTCCTTTCATCTGAAAGAACTGTCGACGTCGGGCCTGGTCACTGTCGAGCAACAGGGGCGCAACCTGATCTACCGAGCCGACTTCTCGCAGATGAGCGGATTGCTCGGCTATCTGACTGAGCACTGCTGCGCGGGCACGGCCTGCGAACCTTCCCTGCGTGCGGCTTGCACGACCTGCTGATCAAACTCCGGAGTAAACCCGATGTCGTCCACCACACAGGCCGCGCCGGCTCAGCGCCCGCGCCCCGGGATGAGTGTTTTCGAGCGCTATCTCACCCTATGGGTGTTTCTCTGCATCGTGCTAGGCGTGACGCTTGGCCAACTGATGCCCGCATTGTTCCAGACCATTGGCCGCCTCGAAGTCGCTCAGGTCAACTTGCCGGTGGGAATTCTGATCTGGGTGATGATCATTCCCATGCTGCTCAAGGTGGATTTCGGCGCGCTCGGCCAGGTCAAGCAGCACTGGCGCGGCATTGGCGTGACGCTGTTCATCAACTGGGCCGTCAAGCCGTTTTCGATGGCCTTTCTGGGCTGGCTTTTCATCCGCCAGATTTTTTCGGCCTGGTTACCCGCCGACCAGCTGGATAGCTACATTGCCGGCTTGATCCTGCTGGCGGCGGCGCCGTGTACCGCCATGGTGTTCGTCTGGAGCCGCCTGACGGGAGGCGATCCGGTGTTCACGTTGTCCCAGGTCGCATTGAACGACACCATCATGGTGTTTGCCTTCGCGCCCATGGTGGGCTTGCTGCTCGGGCTGTCGGCCATCACCGTGCCTTGGGACACGCTGCTGGTGTCCGTCGGGCTGTACATCGTGATTCCGGTGGTGCTTGCCCAGCTCTGGCGCCGCGCCCTGCTTCGTCGCGGTCAGGCGGTATTCGACGCCGCCCTGGCGCGCATCGGGCCGTTCTCGATGGCGGCGCTGCTGCTGACGCTGGTTCTGCTGTTCGCTTTTCAGGGCGAAGCCATCATCGGCCAACCTTTGATCATTGCGATGCTGGCGGTGCCGATTCTCATCCAGGTGTTTTTCAATTCGGGTCTGGCGTACTGGCTTAACCGCCGCGCAGGAGAAAAGCACAGCATTGCCTGCCCTTCCGCGCTGATCGGCGCATCAAACTTCTTCGAACTGGCCGTGGCGGCCGCGATCAGCCTGTTCGGATTCCACTCTGGCGCGGCATTGGCCACCGTGGTGGGCGTGCTCATCGAGGTGCCCGTAATGTTGCTAGTCGTGCGGATCGTCAATCGGACCAAGGGTTGGTACGAGGCCGGCGCCATCCGGCGCTGAGTGGTGGCCGCCGGCCTGCCCGACATTCCTTAGAGAGAGGTTTTCATGAGTTCCATCACGATTTATCACAACCCGGCCTGCGGCACGTCTCGCAACGTCCTCGGGTTGATTCGCAACAGCGGCGAAACGCCCACGATCATTGAGTACCTGAAGTCCCCGCCGGACGCCGCCACGCTGCGGTCGTTGATTGCCGATATGGGCATCTCCGCTCGCGAGCTGCTGCGCCAGAAAGGCACGCCTTACGACGAATTGGGGCTGTCGGATCCGAAGTGGACAGACGACCAACTGATCGGCTTCATGCTTGAGCACCCTATCCTGATAAATCGCCCGATCGTCGTGACCCCGCTGGGTACGCGGCTGTGCCGGCCGTCGGAGGCCGTCCTGGACATTCTGCCTCAGGCGCAACGCGGCGCCTTCAACAAAGAGGATGGAGAACCGCTGATCGATGCGGAGGGCAACCGTGTCTGACGTGTTTGCGGATCTGCCGAATATCGATCCCGCGTACTTCAAGGAGCCGGCTCCGGCCGCGCTGTTCCCGCAGGCGCAGGCCACGCATGCGCCGCGGTTCCTGCTCTTGTATGGATCGCTGCGCGAGCGCTCGTACAGCCGGTTGGCCGCCGAAGAAGCGGCGCGCCTGCTCGAAGCCCTGGGCGGCGAAACCCGGCTCTTCAACCCCACCGGGCTGCCGCTGGTCGATGACGCCACGGAGAATCATCCCAAGGTCCGAGAGCTTCACGAGCTAGTCCAGTGGGCCGAAGGCATGATCTGGAGCTCGCCCGAGCGTCACGGCGCGATGACGGGATTGATGAAGACGCAGATCGACTGGATCCCGTTGTCGGTGGGCGCCGTGCGGCCCACCCAGGGCAAGACGCTGGCGGTCATGCAGGTTTCGGGCGGATCGCAGTCGTTCAACGCGGTTAACCAGATGCGTATCCTGGGCCGTTGGATGCGGATGTTGACCATTCCCAATCAATCGTCCGTCGCCAAGGCCTACCAGGAGTTCGACGATCGCGGGCGCATGAAGCCCTCCCCTTACTACGATCGGATCGTCGACGTGGTCGAGGAGCTGATGAAGTTCACGTTGCTCACGCGGGATACAAGCCCTTATCTGGTGGATCGCTACAGCGAACGCAAGGAAGCCGGCATGAAGAGCCGGCTTCCTTCCGTTGCGTAGACAGGGCCGTCAGGCGTTACCCCTTCTTCGACTCGGCGTACTTCGCCTTGTTGGCTTCGTTCGGCGGATACAAGCCCGGCAGCACGGCGCCGTTGTTGACTTCGTCCATGATCCAGCCTTCAAAGCGTTCCTGCTCAACGGCTGCGTCGACCACGTCGGCCAGCAGCGCGGCTGGGATGACGACGGCGCCGTCCTGGTCGGCGACGATCACGTCATTGGGAAAGACGGCCACGCCACCGCAGGCGACGGGCTGCTGCCAGTCCACGAAGGTCAGGCCGGCCACCGAGGGCGGCGCTGCCGCTCCGCTCGCCCACACGGGCAGCTTGGTTCCCAGTACACCGGCCAAGTCGCGCACGACGCCGTCGGTCACCAGGCCAGCCACGCCGCGCTTTGCCATGCGGGCGCACAGGATGTCGCCCCAGATGCCGGCGTCTTTCACGCCCATGGCGTCGACCACCGCGATGCAGCCGGAGGGCATCTGCTCGATGGCGCCGCGGCTGGATTTGGGCGAGGACCAGGATTCCGGCGTAGCCAGGTCTTCGCGGGCGGGCACGAAGCGCACGGTGAACGCGCGGCCGACGATGCGGTCCAGGCCCAGGGCCAGCGGGAATGCGCCGCGAATCCAGACGTTGCGCAGCCCTTTCTTCAATAGGATGGTGGTCAGCGTGGCCGTCGTGACGCCGGAAAGCGCCTTGAAATAAACCTCGTCGGAAACCGTCATGTATTTCTCCAGGTGAAATTGGAACTGGCGCTCAGCTTGAGCGCGCGCTTTCCCGTGATGCCCAAATCCATTGTTCCAGCCTTTTTAGTCAAGGGTGTCGCAAGTATCGCGCAGACGTTTGCACGCCTGCGCCAGCCGCTCGTCCGACGTCGCAAATGAAATGCGGAAGTAGCCTTCAGCGCCAAATGCGCTGCCCGGCACGACGGCGACATGCGCCGCGTCGAGAAAGAACTGGCTGACATCCACGTCGCTTTTGAGCACCCTGCCCTGCGGCGTCGTGCGGCCAATCAGCCCTTCGCAGGACGGAAACAAGTAAAACGCGCCTTCTGGCGTGCGGCAGTGAATGCCCTCGATCGCATTGAGCGCGTCCAGGCCGTGGTCGCGCCGGCGCTGGAACGCCTGATTGCGCGGTATCAGAAATTCCATCGGGCCATCCAGCGCCGCGGTTGCCGCCGCTGTCGCTGCCCTGTCTGTGTCACGGGCGGGATCGCCCCGCGTGCGGCGTCCCAGAGGCAGTGTCGAACCCTTCGGATATCCGCTGTCGCCCACAACTTGACCGGAATCAATATTTTCGCCGCGCGTCCGCTGATACTGGTTTCGTGCCCAATTTTCCCGGAGACCAGCATGTACGAGCGAATCCTTGTTCCCATCGACGGCAGCGCCACCTCGCAGATCGGCTTGAACGAGGCCATCCGGCTGGCCAAGCTGACCGGGGCGCGCATCCGTCTGATACACGTCATTGACGAGCTGTCCTTTGCCCTGACCACCGATGCCTACAGTTATCACGCGGGCGAACTCCTGGATCTGATGCGCCGCAACGGCGCGAAGATGCTGGAGACGGCGCAAGGCACCGTCCGCGATGCAGGCATCGAAGCGGATACCGCGCTCTACGAGAATCTGGACCGGACCGTCCAGCAGCGGGTGCTGGATGAAGCGGCAGCCTGGAAAGCTGATCTGATCGTGATCGGCACGCACGGCCGTCGCGGCGCGCGGCGCCTCCTTCTGGGCAGCAGCGCCGAAGGCATCCTGCGCGGGGCGTCGGTACCGGTCCTGCTGCTGCGGGCTCCCGAAGGCGTTTCCTGATCCGGGGTGTTCCGTGCTCCTGCCGCAGTCGGCGTGCGCGAATGTGCTGCTTGACCGGTACGCGGCCTGCGGGGAGCACGATGCGGCGCAGGTGTACGCGCGCGTCGCCCTGGCGCTCGCCCAGGCGGAGACGCCCGCACGGCGGGCGTCCGTCGCCCCGGCGTTTCTTCAGAACATGCGGGACGGCGCGATCGGTGCGGGGCGGATCATGGCAAACGCCGGCACGCAGGCACACGCGACCATGGTCAATTGTTTCGTGCAACCGGTGGGTGGCCATGATGCCTCACTCTCCTTTCAGGCCGGTCTGCAGCAGGCGCTTGAGACATTGGCCATGGGCGGCGGGGTCGGGTACGATTTTTCGTCGCTGCCCCCGCTGGCGGCGGGATCCCCCGGGCGGGCAGACGCCCCGACGGTCCACGAAGCAATCGACCAGTACGACGCGGCGTGCGCCCGCCTGGCATTCGAGGGCAGCCGCCGCGGCGCCCAAATGGCGGTTCTATCCTGTGCGCATCCCGACATCCTCGATTTTGCCCAGGCCAAGCACGGCCGCCGGCGCTGGCGCACCTTCAATATTTCGGTCGCGGTCAGCGACGCGTTTCTTGCCGCGGTGCAGCGCGACGAGCCCTGGCCACTTATTCATCACACCCCGCCCGGCAAAGCGGCGATCGACGCGGGCGCATTTCAGCGAACCGACGGCCTTTGGCAGTATCGCCAGGATTCGGCACGGCGCTTATGGGATGCAATCGCGCGCGAGGCCGTCCATAGTTCCGAACCGGGGTTGCTGTTCATTGACACCATCGCGCGTGCCAACAACCTGCGCGCGCTCGAGACGATCCGGGCCACCAATCCGTGTGGCGAGCAGCCGTTACCCGACTATGGATGCTGCGTGCTCGGCCCCATCAACCTGACACGCTTGGTCGAGCACCCATTTGGACTCGGTGGCCCCGCCACGGTGAACCTGGCAAAACTGGCCGGCATGGTCCGCATACAGGTGCGCATGCTCGATAACGTGATCGCGTTGACGCATTGGCCCCTGCCCGCCCACCAGGCGCAGGCATTGTCCACGCGCAGGATAGGTGTAGGTGTGACCGGGCTGGCGGACATGCTTGCGATGCTGCAATTGCGATACGACAGCAACGCCGGCCGCCAGGCCGCAAGCGAAGTGGCCCGGTGCATCCGGGACAGCGCCTACGCGGCATCGGCGGCGCTGGCCCGGGAGCGCGGGCCGTTTCCCCTTTACCGCGCAGCGGACTACCTGTCGGACGGCGCCATCGGCGACGCTCTTGCCGCCGACGTACGCAATGCCGTGCGCCGGCATGGGTTGCGAAACAGCCATCTGGTTTCCTATGCGCCCACCGGCAGCGTCAGCATCGCCTTTGCGGACAACTGCTCCAGCGGGATCGAACCGGCTTTCGGCTGGACTTACCGCCGCCGCGTGATGCTGGGCGCCGCCGCGGTTGACGTGCCGGTTGAGAACCATGCGTGGCGGCAATGGAACCTGCATTTTCCCCACAGGCCTTTGCCCGAGTATTTCCGCACCGCGCAGCAGGTAGCGCCTGAAGACCACGTGGCGATGGTGGGCGTTCTGCAACCTTTCGTGGACGCCTCCATTTCCAAGACGGTGCCCGTGCCGTCCGACTGCAACGTCGAACGCGCGCAGGCGTTGTTCATGGCGGCGTTCAAGCTCGGGCTCAAGGGGATTACCCTCTTTCGGCCAGACCCCGGACTTGCGGCGGTGCTGGGCACGGCAACCGCGGGGGCTAACGCCCTGGCAACGCCAAGCGCCTGCGAAGGGTGCGCATGAGAGACCGCCCGGCCCCAGGGATCCGCGGCGCCTCAGGGCAGCAGCACGGCCGTCGCCTGGATGCGCCCCGTCCGCAGGTCGTCCAACGCGCGATTTGCGTCCTCAAGCCGATACGTGCGCACATCGGCACCCAGATCCCACGCGTGTGCCTTGCCGAGAAATTCCCTTCCGTCCTCACGCGTCAGGTTGGCGACGGACGAGAGCGAACGTTCGCCCCAAAGCAACCGGTATGGAAATGCCGGTATGTCCGACATGTGGATGCCCGCACACACCACGCATCCGCCCGGGCGCACCGCGCTCAGCGCCGACGGCACCAGCGCACCGACCGGCGCGAACAGTATCGCCCCATCCAGGGGCACCGGCGCGGGTTCGCTGCTGTTGCCGGCCCAAGTCGCGCCCATCGCAAGCGCATGCGCTTGCGCTGTCACGTCGCCGGTGCGGGTAAAGGCGTACACGTCGCGATTCATGTGCCGGCAGGCCTGTGTCAGGAGTCGCGCCGCGGAGCCGAATCCATAAAGCCCCAGCCGCTGGGCATCGCCGGTTGCCCGCAATGCCCGCCAGCCAATCAGGCCCGCGCAGAGCCATGGCGCCATCCGCGCCGGGGCTCTGGCCGCAGGCAAGGGAAACAGATAGTCTGCATCCGCCAGCATGTGCGTCGCAAAGCCGCCGTCCTGTGTGTAGCCGGTAAACAGTGCCTCGCTGCATAGATTTTCCAGACCGGCGCGGCAGAACGTGCATTGACCGCACGTGCGCGCCAGCCAGGCCGCACCCATGCGGCGCCCCAGCATCGCGGTGTCGACGCCAGCGCCGACCGATTCCACGACGCCTACGACTTCATGGCCCGGAGTGATGGGATACCTGAGGTTGGGCAGCTCGCCGTCCAGCACATGCAGGTCCGTGCGGCAGACCGCGCATGCCAACACGCGCAGTCTGACCTGGCCGGCGCCGGGCTGCGGCGTCTCGCGTGTTTCCAGCGTCAGGGGCAGACCCGGCGCTTGCAGGACCATCGCCTTCATGGGGTGCGGACCAGCAAGACGGGGACAGGGGCCATCCGCACGACACCTTCCGCGCTGCTGCCCAGCATCGCGCGGCGCAGGCCATGGTGGCCATGCGTGCCCATCACGATCAAGTCCGCGTTGAAGGCCTGCGCGGCCCGCAGGATGCGCGCGGGCGTCGGCATGGCCTCCTCATCCAGAAGCATCGTCTCTGCGTTGACGCCGGCCGCCGCGGCGTCAGCCTTGGCGCGCTTCAGCAGTTTGGCGCCAACTTCCTTTCGGCTGGCCTTCAGCGTGCGCAGGGCGTCCTCGGCGTAGGGGTTGTCCTCCAGGACTGCCGGCGGATCCTCCAGCGCATGCACGACAAGGAGCGAGGCGCCGGCTTCCCGGCTGATCCGGATCGCCTCCTGCAATGCCCGGTCGGATGCGTGTGAGCCGTCGATGGCGGCAAGGATGCGGCGGTACATGGGCTATCAAAATCGCTGACGCAGCAAGCGCCTAATGGGACAGAAGGACGGGAACCGTCATCGCGCTGAGCAGAGACCGCGTGGCCCCGCCCATCACAAGCTGCCGCATCCGGCTGTGCCCATATCCGCCCATCACGATGAGATCCGCACTGAAATCCGCGGCCGCCGTCAGAATTGCATCGCCCATGTCTGCGTGGCGGACGTCGCGCATCTGGTGGACGGGCTGGGGAAACCCGTGGCAGATGCAGTAGGCGGCGAGATCCTCGAAGGGAACGTCCGAAGGCTGCTGCAAGGGGAATCCCTCGTCCAGGGACAGCACTTGCAGAGCCGCGGCATTGCGCAGCAGCGGCGCGGCGTCGGCGATGGCGCGCGCCGCCTCGCGGCCACGGTCCCAGCAGTACAGCACCCGGCCGCCGATCGTGCCGAACGTCCCGGCGATGGGCAGCACGATGACGGGCCGACCCGCGGTGAGGATCACCTGCTCGACGAAATCGTTGCCGGTGGCTGCTTCGAGATCCTTGAGGTTGTTCTGCCCCACCACGACGACATCCGAGGAACGCGCGTGCCGGGAAACGCACTCCGCGGGCGTGCCCCACTCGCCTTGCCGCCATGCTGCCGCAACGCCGGCGTGCTCAGCCGCCTCGCTGAACGCCTTCTGGACTGCGGTGCGCGCCTTTTCGTGGATCTGGACCGCCCGATCCATCCCCCTCACCCACAACCCGGCCTCGTCATAGAAATAGCCCGGCGCGACGTAGCTGGCGTATATCCCTGTCAGGTGGGCGTCATGGGCCTTGGCCAGACGCAGACAGAATTCGAGCCGGCGCGAACAATCGGCGCCCTGGTCCAGATGGACCGCGATTCGACGGAACATGGTGACCTCCGGTGGCAGTAAATGGCTGAGGACTGCCTGCACGCGTCTCACACCCTGCGGCGCTCCCTTGACCGGCTGGCGGGGCAACGTCCTCTTGCATAGGCTTCATCTTGCGCGGGTGCATCCGGCAAATATTGACCTTCGTCAACGCGCGAGCGGGGACGCCGCCGTCGACGTGAGACCCAAACCTTGATTCCAGTCAATGGCCGGGGCATCATTCGCGTCATGATGGTTGCAGGCAGCCGAGGCTGCGCCTTTCCTACCCCCAACGTTGAGGCCACTGTGAAGAACGTACTCATTCCCATCGACGGCTCCGAAAACGCCTTGCGTGCCGTGAAGTACATGATTGATCACATCCGTGAGCACGGCGACTGCGCGATCCACCTGCTGAACGTACAAATACCCATTGTGTCGGGCGCCGTCCGCGCGTTCGTCACGCCGGAAATGATCCGGGACTACTACGAGGACGAATCCAGCGCCGCGCTCGCCGAGGCGCGGTCGGTCCTGGATGCCGCCGGGGTCAGCTATCAAACGCAGATGCGCGTGGGGCCGGTGGCCGCATCGATCACCACATATGCCGCCGAACAGCATTGCGACCACATCGTCATGGGTTCGCGGGGGCTAGGCGCGGCGGGCAGTCTGCTGCTCGGATCGGTGGCGCTGAAAGTGCTGCACACCACCCACATCCCGGTCGTCATGATCAATTGACCAGGCGCGCCCGGCCTTGCCCGCCTGCTGTCCGGGCGGCCGCTGACGGCCGCGCCCTTCCCTGCCGTGCGCCGGGCCGGATCAGTTCAACACGGCCGTTTCGGACGGCTCGACAGGATGGCAGCGCCAGCCAAGTTCGTCCTTGATGCGCAGGCGCAGCGCGTCGGCGGCCGCGGGTTCTCCGTGCACGATGTACGTATGCCGGGGCGCGCTTGAGAATCCATGAAGCCATCGCAGGATCTCGTCGGCGTCCGCGTGCGCCGACAACATCGACAGGTTGTCCACCTCGGCTCGCACCGCCACATATTCTCCATGTATCTTGACTTGACGGGCGCCGTCCAGCATGGCGGCCCCACGCGTTCCCATCGCCTGGAAGCCGGCAAAGAGGATCGTGTTTCGAGAGTCGCTGGCATAGTGCTTGAGATGGTGAATGACGCGTCCGCCCGTGGCCATGCCGCTGGCCGAAAGAATGATCTTGGGCATCGGCGAGCGGTCCAGCGCCTTGGATTGTTCGACGTCAGTGACGCAAGTGGCAACGCCGAACGCGGCCCTGGCATCGGAGCGCGGCAATCGCTGATCGGCGGTGTGCCGTAGATAGACGTCGACCGCGCTGCTGGCCATCGGACTATCCAGGTAGATGGGCAGGTCGCGAGGAATGCTTCCGGCCAGCCTGAGCCGCCACAGGTGAAACAACAGGAGCTGGGCGCGGCCAATGGCAAACGCCGGAATCACAATGGAGCCCCCTCGCCGGATGGTGCGCTGGATGATGTCGGCCAGCGTGTCCGGCACGCTTTGCGTGCCGTGGCTGCGATTGCCGTAGGTGGATTCGACAATCAGATGATCCGCCTGCGTCACGGACGCGGGCGGCGGCATCAGCGGGTCGTCATAGCGGCCCAGGTCGCCGGAAAACACCAGTCGGCCTCCCGGGTAATCGAGTTCGACGATGGCCGCACCCAGGATGTGGCCCGCGCGCAAGAACCGGACCTGCATTCCCCCCGGAAGCGGCGTCGGCGCATCGAATGGGACCGGGCGGAGCGCGGCGATCGCTCTGCGCGCGTCGGCGACCGTGTACAGCGGCAGCGCGGGACGATGGCGCGACAAGCCGTGGCGGTTCAGGTAATCGGCATCGGCTTCCTGCAAGTGGGCGCTATCCAGCAATAGCAATTCGCACAGGTCGCGCGTCGCTTCGGAACAATAGATCGGGCCGGCGAAACCCTCCCGCACAAGCCTGGGCAGATACCCCGAATGGTCCAGGTGCGCGTGCGACAGCAGCACGGCTTCGATTTTCGATGGCGCCACGGGAAACGGCGCCCAATTGAGCAGCCGTAGCGGCTTGAGTCCCTGGAACAACCCGCAATCCATCAGGATCAACCGCCCGGACGCATCCAGCAGATGACGCGAGCCGGTCACGGTGCCGGCGGCGCCGCAAAAGTGTATGCGCAGCTTCTGTGCCATGGATTGACTCCTGACTGTCTGACCGAGTTTTCGCTAATAAGCAGCATTGATGTGGCAGGCCCATCCTTGCTTGACCAATATCAAGATAACCGCCGGGCGCGAGATCAACATAGGACCGACAAGCAAACAGGCGTGGGGCGTGCCCCCGCCACCCAGGAGAAATGCCATGAAAGCGCGCGACCTCATGACCGCGACCCCATACTGCGTATCCCCGCGGACCCCGGTCTCCCAGATTATGCGAGCCATGCTGGATCGGGACATCAGCGCCGTGATGGTGACGGGCGACGACGGCGCGTTGATCGGCGTGGTCAGCGAAGGCGATCTGGTGCGGCGGCAGGACAGCGCGCATCAGAGAAAGGTGAACCACTGGCTGTCGCTCCTGGCAGAAGGCGAGGCACTGAATCTGGAATTTCTGCACAGCCTTCAACTGGGCGAGCAGACGGCATCGGCCGTGATGAGCAGCCCTGCCATCACGGTGGATGAGTCCGCCGACCTGTCCGAAATTGCAGATGTGCTGCTCAAGCGCGGGATCAAGCGGGTTCCCGTGGTCCGGCAGGGAAAATTGGTCGGCGTGGTCAGCCGCCGGGACATTCTTCAGGCGCTGCTGGCCCAGGAAGTCTGAGGCCGTCGTTGCGGCTAGGAGTGAACGCCATGCGGATCGGCATCGTCTTTTATTCACGCACCGGCACGGGACGCACCGTGGCCGAGCGGTTGGCATCGATCACGGGATGGGAGGTCCACGAAGTGCGGGACGCATCGCCACGCATCGGTCTTGCCGGCGACCTTCGCTGCGTCACCGATTGCCTCTTCAAGCGCCAGCCCGAGATTCGCTATGCCGGCCCTGCCCTGGACCAGTTCGACCACGTGATCCTGATCGCGCCGGTCTGGCTTCGATCGCTCGCGGCCCCCATGCGCTCGTTCCTGATGACGCAGGGGCGGCTGATCAAGACCTACTCCGTCATTTGCGTGATGTCGGGCTATGGCGGATTCCGGGCTGTCGATGACATTGCCGCCGTCGTGGGCGCCAAGCCCAGCGGCATTCTTCTGCTCAAGCAGTACGACGTGCTGGCCGAGGAGTGCGACGCGTCCCTTTGCCGGTTCAAGGAAAGGACGCTCGCGGCCTGGGAATCGGGCGGGAGCGACTCGCTGCTGTCGGCCGTTGACTGAGCGGCGCTCGGGCACATGTCCGAGATCCGCTGACCAGATCCGCCGCCTGCACTAGTGCACGTGGCGGTAGCCCACGCGCGGCGCTCGCCGCTTGCGGAATTGTGTGTTGCAATGGGCAAGTTCCCCCTCGAAGGGCGATCCCGGCACCCACATATCCAGCAATGAAGCTCTCCTCTGGCGCGCCTCCGCTGCTCGATATCATTCAGTCCGCCACAGAACCGATCATCACGATCGACGCGTTGCAACACATCGTGATGTTCAACGCTGCGGCGGAACGCGTGTTCATGCTTTCCGCCGACCAGGCCATCGGCGCCTGCGTGGACATCCTGATTCCGCTGCGCTTTCGCGCCGTTCACGCCAAGCATGTCGGCCGCTTCATGAACACCGGAATCTCCGATCGCCAGATGGGCCTGGGCGCGCCGCTATGGGGCCTTCGGTCCAACGGCGAAGAGTTTCCGATGGAGGCTTCAATCTCGCAGACCTGCACCAGCGCCGGCGTGTACCTGTCCATCTTTCTGCGCGACATCACCGAGCGCCAGCGTATCGATCAGGCCTTAAGGGCGTCCCGAGACGAGCTGACCCGCTTGTCCAATGCCCTGCTTCACGTGCGCGAGCAGGAAAAGAAGCACATTGCGCGCGAGCTCCATGACGACCTTGGCCAATGCCTGACGGCGCTGACGATGGAGCTGTCCCAACTCGAACCGACCCTGGCGCCCGGCAACGTCGCGGCGCGCGAGCGCGTGCGGACCATGCGCCAGCTCATCAAGGCCACGTTCAAGTCGCTGCGGCGCATCGCCTCGGACCTGCGGCCCGTCATGCTCGACGATCTTGGACTGGAGGCGGCGATCGAGTGGCTGGTCGCCAATTTCGTTTCCCGCTATGGCGTCGATACGGAATCGGACATCCGGATCGGCCCCGTCGAACCGGCAAAGCAGGTCGCCACCACCCTGTTCCGCGTCGTGCAAGAGGCGTTGACCAATATCGCCAAGCATGCGCAGGCCAGCGCCGTCCACGTGCGTCTTGTCTGCGACGACTCACATTGCGCCCTGACCGTTTCCGACAACGGCGTCGGCGCCACACCGGAGAGTCTGGCCAAGAAACTGCCCCTTTCGCTCGGCCTGCAGGGCATTCGCGAACGGGTCCGCCTGCTCGGCGGCGACGTCTCCGTTCATACCCGCAAGAAAGGCGGGTTCCGCCTGGAGGTGCGCATCCCGGTCCGTCCACCCGACTTGCAGTGGGAGGCAACGTGATCACCGTCATGCTTGCCGACGACCACACATTGCTGCGCGAAGGCCTGAGGCGGCTGCTCGAGCAGGCCGCAGACATCCGCGTCGGCGGCGAAGCCAGCAACGGAAACGAAGCGCTGAACCTTCTGGCCGAGGGGCAATGGGATCTTCTGGTGCTGGACATGTCGATGCCCGGGCGCGACGGCGTGGACCTGATCCGGCACATAAAAAATTCCCACCCGGACGTTCCCATCCTGGTGCTCACGATGCACGGCGAGCAGCAGTACGCCGTCCAGGCGATCAAGGCGGGTGCGGCGGGCTACCTGACCAAGGACAGCGCCAGCGAAGAGCTGGTGCAGGCGGTGCGCAAGGTGGCCGGTGGCGGGCGGTATCTGAGCCAGTCGCTGGCCGAAAGCATCGCATTTGACCGGTACGGCCATGCGGAATCGCTGCCCCACGCCCTGCTGTCCGATCGGGAATTGTCGGT
Source organism: Achromobacter mucicolens (assembly GCF_902859725.1). Lineage (GTDB taxonomy): Bacteria > Pseudomonadota > Gammaproteobacteria > Burkholderiales > Burkholderiaceae_B > Achromobacter > Achromobacter mucicolens. The sequence goes on from NZ_CADIJP010000005.1 coordinate 93,567, forward strand.
TTTCCGCCATCTGGCGTCGGGCATGAACAATTCGGACATCGCGCAACTGTTGTTCGTCAGCGTCAAGACGGTCAGCACGTATAAAAGCCGGATACTGATCAAGCTGCACTTGCGCAACCAGTCGGATCTGGTCCGTTACGCGATACGGCACCGGCTATTCGACGATGACGACGCGCCTTCGCGCTGAGCACGCTGTAGGAATTTGCCTACATCTGTAGGCGTCGTCGGCCAAAACGTGGCGATCTGCGCTGATAGCGCACGCCAGCGCGGCATCCGATACTGGGTCCCATAGCGAAACCGACAAGGCGATAAGGACAAGGCGATCGGCCTGCTGCCGCGTCACCGCCACATTCCCCCAAGGAGCCGCGGCCATGGACTCACCCATCGTTGGCACGAACTACACGGACAGTGCGACAGGCCTGTCCGCCGATTGTGACCGTTGCGCCCTGGTCCGGATCTGCCGCGCAGGATCGGACGCGGCCAGGCCCACCCCGAGCGACATGGTTCGCTGCCGGCGGCTGGTTCACCGCGGCGAATCTGTCTACCGCGCGGGAGACGCGTTGCAGAACCTGTATGTGCTGCGGTCGGGGTCGGTGAAGCTGCGCGCGACCAACCGGGCCGGCCTCGAGCAGATCATGGGCTTTCCGTCCGCGGGCGCATTGCTGGGCCTGGATGCCATCGAGAGCGGCACGCATCGCTGCGATGCCATCGCGCTCGAGGATTCGCTCGTCTGCGTACTGCCGTTCTCGGACATCATGGGCAGATGCCGGGATGATTTCTCGTGCGCGCAGCAGTTCCATCGCTTGATCGCTCACGATATCGATCAGTACCGGCGGCTGTTGCTGACCCTGGGGTGCATGAAGACCGAGCAGCGGGTCGCCGACTTCCTGGTGGGAATGTCGGACCAGATGTCGGCCAATGGCTACTCTCCCCTCGCCTTCACCTTGAAGATGACGCGCGAGGACATCGCCAATCATCTGGGCATGAAAGTCGAGACGGTCTGCCGCGTCCTGGGCCGCCTGCAGGAGGCATCGCTGGTCAACGTATCCCGGCGACAGCTCCAGATCCGCGATGTCGATGCGCTGCGGCAGATGAGCAGCGGGTAGGCGTGCCTGCGCCTTGCAGGATGTCGTTCGGAACTTGAGTTTGGTCAACATCCCGGGCGCGGGCAGGCCTATTCTGGCTTAAGCAAGCCGGTCGGCCGCCGAAGTGCCGCGTCGAGCGGTTACGCGTGACCTGGAGGATGACCTTATGCAACCCGACTATGAACCCTACGTGGCGCTATACAAATACGGAATTCATTCTGCTCTGGCCGCAGCCACCGGTTATTTCGAATTCGCGCGGCAACTCCGCTCTCTGCAGCTCAAGACCGACAAGGAAATGCTGGCATTCGCTCAGGAAGCGAATGCCCAGGTCAACGCTGCGACATCACTGACCGCCATGTGCGCCCTGCACCAAAAATTGATGACGGATCTGATGGGCCGCGAGTTCGGCTATCTGAAGGAAATGGAGAAGATCGCGCGCGAGACGTCCACCATGACCGCCGCAGCCCTGCGTGAGAGCAAGAATCCCTGGCAGGAGAGAATGTCGCAGATCGCGGAAAGCACGGCCAAATTCCTGGCCGACGGCAACGCCGTGGCCGCAATGACGCGCGCCAGCCAATGACGCGTGTGAGGGCCGCGAAGGCGCATTCGGCCGCGGAATCCGTTGCCGACCCGTCGACATCGGCGCCGCCTGGCGGGGACAACGCGCTGGCGGCGCTGGACTATTTCAGAGCGGCGCTCATCGCGCAACTGACGGGCGGCATTTCACCAAGCGCCCTCGCGCTCGCGATGACCGACTGGCTGATCCACCTGGGTGCCGCGCCTGGCAAGCAGATCGGACTGGCGCTGCAGGCGGGAAACGCCATCCAGGCGCTCAGCGCGCATGCCGCGATGGCTCTGGCGGGCCGCCCGTTCGTCTGTCCCGAGGCCGCCCATGACCGCAGGTGCGCCACGCCGGCCTGGCGGGCTGAACCTTTTCAATACTGGCAGCATTGCTTTTCCGAAGCGCGCAAGTGGTGGGCCGAGGCCACGACACGAGTGCCCGGCGTCTCCGCCCATCACGCCGACGTCGTTTCCTTCTGCGCAAGCCAATGGTGCGACGTCTTTGCGCCGGCCAACTTTCCATGGTCCAACCCCGAAGTGATTCAACGTACGGTGACCGACAAAGGCCTGAACCTGGTTCAAGGGATGGGGCATCTGGCAGAGGACGTGCGGCACAAGCTGTTGGGCCTGCCGGAGCCCGGCCTGGAACGGTTCGAGGTGGGCGTCAACGTGGCGGTGACCCCGGGCACGGTGGTGTACCGCAATCACTTGATCGAACTGATCCAGTACGCGCCCTCCACGCCGCAGGTCCGGCCGGAGCCCATTTTGATCACGCCGGCGTGGATCATGAAGTACTACGTGCTGGATCTGTCGCCCGAAAATTCCCTGATCCGCTATCTGGTGGCGCAAGGGTTCACGGTGTTCTGCATCTCATGGCGCAACGTCGATGCGCGCGACCGCGACCTCTCCCTGGACGACTACCGCCGCCTGGGCTTCATGGCGGCAATGGCGGCGGTCAATCGATGCGTGCCCGGCCAGCGCGTGCATGCCGTGGGGTACTGCCTTGGCGGCACGCTGCTGGCCATCGCGGCCGCGACCATGGCAGGTGACGCGGACGACCGCCTTGCCACGATCTCACTGCTGGCGGCGCAGACCGACTTCACCGAGCCCGGTGGCCTGGGGTTGTACATCGACGCGAGCGAGGTGCATGTCCTGGAAAGCGTCATGTGGGCGCAGGGCTACCTCTCGGCCGGGCAAATGGCCGCGGCCTTCCAGTCCTTGCGGCCCATCGAGGATGTCGCCAGCCGAGCAGTGCAGACCTATTTCTTGGGTCACCGCATCCTTCCGAACGACCTCGTCGCCTGGAATGCGGATTCAACGCGCATGCCGTACCGGATGCATGCGGAGTATCTGCGCAAACTGTTCCTGAACAACGAACTGGCGGCCGGACGATTCGAAGTGAACGGCCGCACGATTGCCTTGCGCAACATCCGCACGCCCATCTTTGCGCTGGGTGCGGTCAACGATCACATCGCGCCCTGGCGTTCCGTATTCAAGATCCATTACCTGACGGACGCGGACATTCGCTACGTCTTGACCAGTGGCGGCCATAATGCCGGCGTCGTGAGCGAGCCGGGACATCCGGGCCGCTGGCACCGGATTTCCGCGGGGCCGAAGGATGATCTGCGCGCGGGTCCGGACGAATGGCTGGCCGCGACCATGCAATGCGGAGGATCGTGGTGGCCGACGTGGACCGAGTGGCTGGCGCATCGATCGGGGCCATTGCGGCCCGCACCGTCCGGCGTCGCGGCGCGGCGGCCCGATGACGATCGTGCCGCGCCGATGGCCGCGCCTGGCAGCTATGTCATGCAAAAATGACGCATCTCACGGCCACGGTTGCGCATAGATCTGTTTCCACTCCTTCTCCATGTCCACGACCGTCCACCCTCTGGCGGGCGCCTCGTCCAGCGCCTTGTCGAGCCGGCCCACGCTGGAGGTCCGGTCGTAGGCCCACTCACGCTTGGCGTCGGTGTGGTGCACGATGCCTCCGAAGCGTCTGCCTGGCCCGGTCGTCGTCCATTGCAGCATCTGCAAGTCCCCATCGGAATTGCCGAACGCCATGATCGGTCGCTTGCCGATGTGGCGTTGGATCGCCACGGGCTTGCCCGGGCCGTCGTTGTTGAAGTCCAGCTTGGGCAACCGCATGAGTTCGAATCCACCACCATCCGTCACGAATTCGCTGCCAAACATGGTTCCAATTACCTGTTCGGGCGGGATGCCGTAGGCCTGCGCGGTCCAGGCGCGCATGAACTCCGTTTCCCCGCCCGACACAATGTAGGTCGTAAAACCGTTGGCGCGCAGGTAGTCCAGCAGCTCACGCATCGGCACGTACGTCATGCTGTCGTAGGGCAGCTTGGTGCGCGGGTGGCGGGCGGTGTCCAGCCACTGGTCCACGCGCTGCGTGTACTGGTCCACCGGCATGCCGGTGTTGGTTGCCAGCAAGATCTCCATCATGCCGCGCACGCCCGATCTGGCCACTGCTTCGTGGTCACCCTGCAGCACCGCCATGAAAGGCTGACGGGTATACCAGTCCGGATGCGACGGCGCCAGCGCATGCACTTCATCCATCGAGAACATCACCTGGAAGTAGATGGGCTTCTCGCTCCACAGCGTGCCGTCGTTGTCGAACACCGCGATGCGGTCCTCGGCGGGCACGAATTCCGCGCTGGCCGGGTCGGTGACCGCCTTGACGAACGCCACGATCGCCGTGCGGGAGGGGCCGTCGGTCCAGGACGACAACCCGGCTTGGCTCTCGCGGCCGGATGCCGCGCACCCAGCCAGCAGGAAAAGGATCCACAGCCAGATCCAGGCCAGCCGCCGCGCATATTGGTGTTCGAATGAAGCGTGCATGATATTTCCCCGGAATGCGCACAACGCGCGCGGGCCCTGTCAGACCGGCGGCAACTGCCTGCCCTGCCCGCTTCCTGCCCGGCGCACACTCAACGGCTGGCGATGCTGCCCTGCGATGCCTGCGCCGTCTTCCATTGCTGCGGCGTCATGACGGTTCGGAACCCGATGTGGGACATGGGATTGAGCGGGTCCGTGCCGCGCCGTGCGCTGGCGCGGTAGCTGATGCAATAGGTATCGCTGCACAGGAAGGACCCGCCCCGGGTCACGCGCTTGGGCGCCGATGCCGGCATGCCGGGTTCGTCAGGGTCGAAGCTGTTCGCCGGCCCGGCGGGGTCCTGCGGCGGCTGGCGATATTGCGCCTGAATCCTGAAAGCGTCAGCGCGGTACCAATCCGACGTCCATTGCCAGACGTTTCCGGCCATGTCGTACAAGCCATAGCCATTGGGCGAAAAACTGCCCACGGGCGTGGTGCCGACCTGCACTTTTTCATCTTTCACGACCGGAAACGGTTGCGCCTGGCGCGTGTCCCAGATGTTTGCCATGGCCCGGCCTTGCGGCGACAGCTCGTTGCCCCACGTGTAGGTCGCCTGCGCGAGGCCGCCCCGCGCGGCGAACTCCCATTCGGCTTCGGTCGCAAGCCGCTTGCCCGCCCACTTGGCGTAGGCTTGCGCATCTTCGTAAGACACCTGCACCACCGGATGGTCGTCCTTGCCGGCGATGGTGCTCTGCGGCCCCTCGGGATGCCGCCAATTCGCGCCGGGCACAAAACGCCACCAGCGCGAGTAGTCCCGCAGCGACACCTCGGTCTGCGTGCCGACGAACACCATGGCGCCCGCCTGCGACGCACTGTCGTCCGGGCGTGGCGTCCCCGCCGGAAGCTGGACGCGCAGGTCTTCCCAGCGCGGCTTTTTCTCGGCGGTCGTGACATAGCCGGTCGCCTCGACAAAGCGGCGGAATTGCGCGTTGGTTACATCATGAACGTCCATCCAGAACCCGCTCACGCGCACCTTGTGTGCCGGCCGCTCGTTCGGTTGCGACATCTGATGATCGTTGCCCATCAGGAACTCATGGCCGGGGATCCACGCCATTCCTGCCGGGCCTTGCTTGCCGTCTCCCAGCTTGACGACGGGTACGTCCTTCGCGGGCGCGGAGACTGCGACATAGGCGCCGATGGCGCCTGCCACGCAGAGGATGGCCGCCACTGCAATTCCAAAACTGGCTCGTCTTTTCATGCGCTTTCTCCGTCAGGCGCGCAAAGCCGGCACGAGGCTGCCGTGCGTGCCGCCACCTAAAGCGCCGCGGCCCGCGCGGCAAGCGCGCGGTTGCCCGCGCTGCTGGGCTTGAGGGCCATGCGTTCGGCAGTCAGCACCTTGGCCAGGGAGCGCGCGCCGTCGCGCAACGCCGCTTCCACCAGTGTCAGCGCCAGCACGTCGCGCTGCGCGTGGCTGCCGCCGAAACGATGCGCAATAAGGCGCACGTCCCGCAGCAGGTTGACGGCAAGCGCGTAGTCTTGCCGGGCGAAGGCGGTCAGCGCGTGCGCCACGGGCAATCCCACGTCCCGAGTCATCATCGCGTTCGTTCCCGTGCCGTCCGCGGCCGCTTCCATCGACTCGATGAGCGCCTGGGCGGCCGCGCCGTCACCCGCACCCAGATAGGCCATCAACGCATGCACGTCATTGAAGGCGTAGAACCCCGCGCCGCCGCGCGTTTGCCAGACATCGGCAAGTTGGCGCCATCGTGAGCCGCCATCCACGCCTCGCAAATGCAGACGCCACAGCATGGCGGAGGCGTCGATCAGATCCAGCACCTGGCCCGTGGAAGGTTCGCGCAGCCTGCTGTCGTACAACGCCAGCACATCGCCAATCTCGTCGCGATCCAGCTGAAACAGAGCCAGATGCCACCAGTTGTGGATGGCCAGCATGTTGTCCGCCGACCAGTCGCCCCGCCTTCCGTTCAGCCAGGCGACACCCTCGTCGATCCGGCCCTGCATTTCCAGGACGTGAGCGACGGCGTGCACGGCCCAGGGATCTCGCGGGTTGAGCTCCAGCGCGCGGCGCCCTTGCGCCTCGGCGGGGCCGTACAGATTCGTCTCTTCCAAGCCGAACGCGTGCATGCCCAAAACATAGCCGTAGTCGGGCATCGAACGGTCCCAGGCGGGCAGGATGCCGGCCACGCGGTCGCGCAGCATGGTCGCGCGGCCGAGCAGGAAATCGCCAATGTGGCCGACCTGCAGCGCCAGCGTGTCGTGCGGATAGTCGGCAAGTATGTCGGCATAGCGCCGCAAGGATCGGGAGAATTCCCCGTCGAGCCAGGCGCGGGCCGCGGCGGCGTGGCGGCGTTCGCGATCGTTGGCAATGTCGTAAAGCGCTTCGGCGGCTTGCACGCTTTCGCGCAGCAGCGGTTCGACACATTTGTCGCTGGCGGTGATCATCATCCCCGCGCGCAGCAGATGGCCCATCACGAAGACGGGGTCATCGGCCAAGGCCTCGTCAATGACGCCCAGCGGATCGCCGTAGTAACCATGAAACAGGCTTTGCGCCCGCTCGTAAGCGGCCATTGATGTCGGTTCATCGCTGGAAACCGGGTTGCCCCGTACATCGCTCAGCGCCATGGTGGTCTCCCAGAGGCCGGCCCGCGACGGGCTTCGACATCTTCGAAGATATAAGCATGGTTGCGGCATTCCGGCAAAACGCAGTTGCGCTAGTGCGGTTGCACCGGACGCCGCTACCCGATGTCAGTGAAGCCCGTCCGGATTGCCCATGCTTGCGCGCTGCGCGACCAGCAAGGCATCGCTTTGGTCGATGCGTATCGTGCCGATCCGCGGAAATTCGAAGTCGACGATAATGTAGAGCGCCGCAGTCATCACCACGGCATAGATGAACTGATGCAGCAAAGTTTGCCGTTTGGCGGCCGCCAGGTTCACGCCCACCAGGAACGCGCCCGTCAGCGCCAGAAAGCCCAGGAACACGTACGCCGCGAGCGGTGGATGCACCTTCTGGGCAGCGGTGAGCGAGGTCGCGGCGTCGAACATGTCGTTCACGGCGGCGACGTACGACGCGGCCAGCGGCGGCGGTACGCCGTTTTTCGTCGCGGCGATCGACGCGCGCCAGATATCCTGCTGCGTCGCGGACGCCTTGGCCGCGATGCCAGCGCGAGCGGCCACATCCGCGACATGGCGCTCATACAGGATCCGCTGGTCGACGTAATCGCGGAAGGGTCCACGCACGGCGGATTGGTCGGCGACATCCAGCAGGTCGATGCGCAGCCAGGCCGTGCCGATGGCGTTGACTTCCTGAATCACCAGATTGCGCCGCTCGGCCATGCGCTGCGCGGCGCCCGAAAAGGTAAACGCCACCAGCAGTCCCAGCAGCGCAAACACCGACGCCTCGATGGCGGCCACGCCTGCCCCACCCTTCTCCTGCTGCGTTGCGCCCAATCGCTTTCCCAACGCGATCGCGCAAAACAGCGCCAAGAAAAACGCCAAAGCCAGTCCCGCCAGGAGAAACGAGTAGCCCATGAGAACCCCGCACGTCCGGTCACCGCGATGCGCCTTCCGGCCGCTTGCGTACGCGCGCCGGGACTGAACAACGATACGGGCGACCTGCCTCGTCTGGCAACGCTGCGGCGCGGCCACTAGCCGTGCCCACCACGCCAGATCCGAAGGGGGGGTGCTCGCGCTCTGGTCCGCGCGGATCAGCGGCGCGTCATTCTGCGCGCGCGGCCAAGAATTCCGTTGACATACGTGGATGTAGGATGAAAATTATTGCGGTTCAGCCATGCGAATCGCATCCCGGCATGAACGCTCCCCCTGGTACGTAGGCCAATGTGAACCGCACGGTTTGCAGTGTCGTGCGGTTGGTTTCACTCTCAAACAGCGGAGTTGAAAATGGCGACCAAACGAACTTTCACTTGCGGTGCCGCAGCGCTTTTCCTGGCCAGCGCGGCACTTTGCGCACCGGCTGTCGCGCAGGACCCGCGCAAACCCAACATCATCCTTCTCGTGTCGGACGACACCGGACTTGGCGATCTCGGTCCGTATGGCGGCGGCATCGGGCGCGGCATGCCGACGCCCAACATCGACCGGCTGTCGAGCGAAGGCATGACCTTCTTTTCGTTCTATGCGCAGCCCAGTTGCACCCCCGGCCGCGCGGCCATGCAGACCGGCCGCATTCCCAACCGCAGCGGCATGACGACCGTGGCGTTCCAAGGCCAGGGCGGCGGTTTGCCCGCAGCGGAGTGGACGCTGGGATCGGTGCTCAAGACCGCGGGCTACAAGACGTTCTTCACGGGCAAGTGGCACCTGGGCGAAGCCGACTATGCCCTGCCCAACGCGCAGGGCTATGACGAGATGAAGTACGCCGGCCTCTATCACTTGAACGCCTACACCTACGCCGATCCCACCTGGTTTCCTGACATGCCCGCCGACGTGCGGGAAATGTTCCAGCGGGTCACCAAGGGTGCGCTGTCCGGCAACGCGGGAGAAAAGGCGCGCGAGGAATTCAAGATCAACGGCCAGTATGTCGACACGCCCATGGTGAACGGCCGTGAAGGCGTCGTCGGGATTCCGTTCTTCGACCGCTACGTGGAGAAGGCATCGCTCGACTACCTGGAGCGCAACGCCAAGTCCGAGCAACCGTTCTTCATGAGCATCAATTTCATGAAGGTGCACCAGCCCAACATGCCGGATCCGGACTACATCCACAAGTCCCTGTCCAAGAGCAAGTACGCGGACTCGGTCGTGGAGCTGGATTCTCGCATCGGCCGCATCATGGACAAGATCCGCGAGCTGGGCTTGGACAAGAACACGCTGGTGTTCTACACGACGGACAACGGCGCCTGGCAGGATGTCTATCCCGACGCGGGCTACACGCCGCTGCGGGGCACCAAGGGCACGGTGCGAGAAGGCGGCAACCGGGTGCCAGCCATCGCCTGGATGCCGGGCAAGATTGCCGCAGGCGTCAAGGATCACAGCCTGGTGGGCGGCCTGGACCTGATGGCGACCTTTGCCGCGGTGGCGGGCGTGAAGCTGCCCACGAATGACCGCGAGGACAAGCCGATCATCTTCGACAGCTACGACATGTCGCCCGTGCTCTTCGGCACCGGAAAGTGCGATCGCAAGGCGTGGTTCTATTTCACGGAAAACGAACTGTCGCCGGGCGCCGTGCGCGTGGCCAACTACAAGGCGGTGTTCAACCTGCGCGGCGACGACGGCGCGGTGACCGGCGGACTGGCCGTGGACACGAACCTGGGCTGGAAAGGCGCCGAGTCCTACGTCGCGACGGTGCCGCAGGTATTCGATTTGTGGGCCGATCCGCAGGAGCGTTATGACATTTTCATGAGCAACGTCACCGAACGGACGTGGACGATGGTCATGATCAACGACGCCGTTGCCCCGCTGATGAAGACCTACATCGACTATCCGCCCCGCAAGATGCAGAGCGAAGGCTATACCGGTCCGCTGACGCTGTCGGCCTACGAGCGGTTCCAGTACATCCGCGAAAGCCTGGCCAAGGACGGCTTCACCCTGTCATTGCCCAGCGGTAACTGATGCCCGGCGCCGCCCGCGATGGACGATGGGCTGTCCAGGCAGGCGGCTTGCTGCTGACGACGGATGGGCACGGCGGCGCCACCCCGGCAAACTGCCGCCTGCCTAAACAGGAGGCTATATGTGGGAACCCACCGAGCGCTATCCCGATCCGGCCATTGAGGTCCTGGATCCCCGGTTCCAGACGATCCGGCTCACCAACGCCGGCGTCGAACGATTGGCGACCGGCATCCGGTACGGCGAAGGCCCGGTGTGGTTCGGTGACGCGAGGTGCCTGGTCTGGAGCGACATCCCCAATAACCGCCTGATGCGCTGGGACGAAGAAACGGGCGTCGTATCGGTACACCGCAAGCCGTCCGGCTACATCAACGGCAACACGCGCGACCGTCAAGGCCGGCTGGTCAGCTGCGAACATGGCGGTCGACGCGTGGTCCGCACCGAATACGATGGCTCGCTGACCGTGCTGGCCGACCGTTTCGAGGGCAAGCGATTGAACGCGCCGAACGACGTTGTCGTGCACAGCGATGGGTCGGTCTGGTTCTCCGACCCGCTATTCGGGATTCTCTCCAACTACGAAGGCTTTCAGGCGCAACCCGAGCTGCCGACGCATGTTTACCGCCTGGATCCGGACTCCGGCCGGCTGGACGCCGTGGTGCGCGGCGTCCACAACCCCAACGGCTTGTGTTTTTCTCCGGACGAGCGCCTGCTGTATGTCGTGGACAACGGTTCGATGCCGAATCGCATCCTGGTCTACGCGGTGGGACAGGACGGGTCGCTGGACGACGGCCGCACGTTTGTCGAGGCAAGCACCGACGCGATTCCCGACGGCATACGCTGCGATACCGACGGCAATGTCTGGGCGGGCTGGGGCCCGGGCCAGGCCTTGAGCGGGGTGATGGTATTTGCGCCCGACGCCACGGCCATCGGCCGGATCGCCCTGCCCGATCGGTGCGCCAATCTGTGTTTTGGCGGGGCGCGCCGCAACCGGCTGTTCATGGTCACCGGGCAATGTCTCTTCGCGCTGTATGTGAACGCGCAGGGGGTCGGGTACTGCTGATGCCTGGCTATAAAAAGCCGATCCAGCGTCCCGCCACCAGGCAGCCCAGCCACAGCACCAGAGAGGCCGCCGCCTGAATGCGCAGCGCGGGCGACGGCGGACTTCCATTTGCCACGCTTGCCCAAGCCCTGCCCCGATTCACCAGCCAGGCGTTGACCACGCCCGCCGCGAGCAAGCCCATCTTGGTCAGGAATGCCGGGTTGTACAGATAGTCGAGCGGCCGCACCGAAAACAGCAGCGCCCCCGTCAACACCGCCAGTGCCAAGCCCGTTGCGGCCGTGCGCGCCAAGACGGGCGCCAGGACGGCCAGCGCGCCCGGCTTGAGTACGCCGAGCAGGCGCAGATCCAGCGGAATGATCGAACCGATCAGTAGACCAATGGCGCCGATATGGGCGGCGTTGACGAGCAGATAGAGAACGCCGGACCGGCGCAGCCACAGCGCTGGCGGCATGGATTGAAGCTGTTCGAGCGCTAGTCGTAGCAGGTCAGGCATCCACGGCCAGCGGTCAGGGCTTCTTGATGCGGCTGGGATAGATATCGTAGGTCTTGCCGCCAACGGTCACCTGAACCGCCTTCATGCGCTTGGCGGCGGCGTCCTGGTCTCGGTTCCCGACGGCGGTGATGGCATCTCCAGGTTTGGCAGAGCCTTCCACGAAACCGGCTTCCTTCGTCTGATTCGGATTGCCAAGCTCGACGGTCCAGACGCCATCCTTGGCCCGCACCTTGAGCGAGGGATGCGGTGGCGCGATCTGCACCTGCTCGACCGTGCCCTGCAGCGTCATCTGTTCGGATTCGGCCCACGACCAGCCGTGATGCGCCAAGGCCGATGGGGCAGCGCCGGTCATGGCGGACAGCGCCAAGGCGGCAAACAACGCGTGTCGGGAAAGCTTCATGTCGATGCTCCTGTGGTTGCGGTGGCATGCCGATCCCCGCGCCGCGACGCAGGGTTGAGCGCATGAAAAAGCAGGATAGCAGCGCGTTTCGACCGTGCGGGGGAAATTATTGAACGCGCGCGGACAAAAAAACGTCGGCCGCACTTAAGAAATTACTTTAGATATTCAACTTCAACTATAAATTTTTCATTGAATATATGTTCCTTCAATATCAACAGCTTGAAGAACAAATATAAGACATTACATGAATATTCAAATGTCCTGATCTCCGTTTATGGATGACGCCTGGACCCAGGAAAACCCTGCGGAACTTTCCCCGTCCGGTCACGGTCGCTTTATGTTCAGGCAATTGTCAGCATATGCCGACATTTGCCCTGAGCGTCCGTCCGCGCGTCCACCCCGGGAGAATTGCATGTCATCGCTCCGCTCGCGTTTGCCCGCGAATTTGTCCATCACTCTCACCACGCGCCCCCCGGATTTCCCGCTTGTCCCCCGCCTGCCGCTACGCGCCAATCCATGTCTGCGGCGCGTGCTCCCATGAGCGCCGTCCCTGATACGGTGAACAGCCGCGCGCCCACTGGCCTGTCGGTCATGGACGCGACCATGGTTCTTGTAGGCGTGGTCATCGGCATCGGCATCTTCGGTTTCCCCCCTCTGGTCGCGCAGCACGCGCATTCGGAAGCGGTCTACATCGGCCTCTGGTGCGCGGGCGGGCTCGTCATGCTGGTCGGCGCGCTTTGCTACGCGGAACTCGGCTCGGCATATCCCGGCGCGGGGGGCGAATACCTCTATCTGACCCGCGCTTGGGGACGGCGCGTCGGGCTGATGTTCGCCTGGGCGCGATGCTCCGTCATCCAGACCGGCGCGATCGCAGTCGTGGCATTCATCTACGGGGATTACGCACAGCGGCTTCTGCCCCTGGGATCCCTGGGCCCCGCTGTACACGCGGCCATCTCCGTCGTCGTTCTGACGGGCCTGAACATGATCGGCACGCGGTATTCCAAACGGCTGCAATGGGTTTTCACGGTGCTGACCCTGATTGCTCTGGCCGCGGTGCTGATCGCCAGCCTGACCGCGTCGGGCGGCGAGTCTGTCACTGCCGCTTCACCGGCCCCGCTGTCGGGCAATACCGCCGGGCTGCTGGGCATGGGCATGGTCTTCGTGCTGCTGACATATGGCGGCTGGAACGAGGCCGCGTATCTCAGCGGCGAACTGCGCGATCCCGCGCGCAACATGAGCCGGGTGCTGCTCATCGGCACGGCGGTGGTCACCGGCGCCTACGTGCTGACCAACATCGCGCTGCTTGAGATCTTCGGGCTACAGGGACTGCGGGACACGCCCGCCCTGGGTGCCGAGGTCATGCAGCTGGCCGCAGGACCCTATGCGGCGGCGCTACTCAGCCTGACCATCTGCGCCACGGCGCTCAGCACCATCAACGGCACCATCATTACCGGCGCGCGGGTGTATTACGCCCTGGGCCGCGACGTGCCCCGGCTGCAGGCGCTGGCGGGCTGGAGCGCGCGCAACGAAACCCCTGTCAGCGCCCTCGTCGTCCAGGGCGTGATCACCCTTGCGCTGGTGGCACTGGGCGCGTTCAGCCAGAACAGCGTGCAGACCATGGTGGCCTACACGGCGCCGGTGTTCTGGCTTTTCATGATGCTGGTCGCCGCCTCGGTCTGGCGCCTGCGCCGCCTGGACCCCGACCGCCCTCGTCCTTTTCGCGTTCCGCTCTTTCCGCTGCCCCCCTTGCTGCTGGCGCTGACCTGCGCCGGACTGGTCGTGTCCAGCGCCATGTATGCCGGCGCGGGCGCCCTGATCGGGCTGGCGGTGCTGGCGGCCGGCGCGCCACTGATGCGCCTGCTCAAGCCCGCCCAGGCCGCAAGCTGACTGGCTCTTCCCCTGTCCTCCACCGTCCAAGGAACCCTCACCATGCCACGCTCCCTCGACCATTCGAAAACCGCGTCCCAGGTATTCACCCCGCGCCTGCGCCTTGCGATGCTGGCCTCGGCGATGGCGTTCACGCTGCTGAGCGCGGGCGCCGCCATGGCGCAGACTGCCACTGCGCCCGCCAAGGCCGGCGCCCAGAAAGCCTACGTGCCCGACGTCGGCCAGGAAGGCAAGGACGTCATTTGGGTGCCCACCCCGCAGACCCTGGTGGACAAAATGCTGGACATGGCCAAGGTCACACCCAAGGACCGGCTGATGGACCTTGGCTCGGGCGACGGCCGCACGGTCATCACGGCCGCGCAGCGCGGACTGACCGCGCAAGGCATCGAGTACAACCCCGACCTGGTCGAGCTGTCGCGCCAAAATGCCAAGCGCGCGGGCGTGGCCGACCGCGCCACGTTCGTGGCGCAAGACCTGTTCACCACGGATCTGTCCCAGGCCGATGTGATCACGATGTTCCTGCTCTCGACCATCAACGAGAAGCTGCGCCCCAAACTGCTGGAGCTGCCGGCCGGCACGCGCGTGGTGTCAAATACCTTCCGCATGGGCGACTGGGAGCCGGATGCCTCGGAAACTGTGACCGAGAACTGCCAGACCTATTGCACGGCGCTCCTGTGGATCGTGCCGGCCAAGGTGCAGGGCAAATGGGATCTGGGCGGGCAGACGCTGCAGCTTGACCAGCACTACCAGATGCTCTCGGGCAAGCTGGGGTCCGTGCCGATCTCCGACGCCCGGATGGACGGCAAGTCGATCACCTTCACCGCCAATGGTGTGCGCTATGCGGGCGAAGTGAACGGCCGCAGCATGACCGGAAGCGCGGCCGGCAAGGGGGAATGGCAGGCCAAGCGGATCTGATCGATGCCCTTGCCGCGGGGCGCGGCTGTTCGTGTGCCGCGCCGCGTTGACCATGGCCGCCGTCATGCAATAGCATCTGTTGCATGAGAAGAGACAGCAAGCTTTCCGGCGTATTGCACGTTCTGCTGCATATGGCCGAGCGCCCCGGTCCCATGACCTCCGATGACCTGGGCCGCGTCATGCAGACCAATCCTGTCGTCATCCGCCGCATCATGGGCGGCCTGCGGCAACAGGGCCTGGTCCGATCCGAAAAGGGTCATGGCGGCGGGTGGACGATTTCGTGCGATTTCAAAGCGGTCACGCTGCGCGATATCTACGAGGCGCTGGGCGCGCCAGAGATCTTTGCCATGGGCAACCGCAGCGAATCGCCCGGATGCCTGGTCGAAGAGGCGGTCAATGCGTCGCTGGACGACGTGTTCGAACAGGCCCAGCAACTGCTTCTGGACCGGCTCGGCAAGGTCACGCTGGCCGAACTGAGCCGGGATTTTCACGCGCGCATGGTCGAGCGCGGCCAGGCTTACGACCCGCACGCCGTGCACGAGGTTTGAGCGCCCCTATTCCCACGGCTGGCGCCACGCCATCAATGAGGCCTCGACGTGTTCGATTTCGGCCTGCGACATGCCAGCTTCTTCGTAGAAACGCCTGCGCTCGCCGACCACGTCCTGCACGCGGTCGATGATCGACCTGGCGGCCGCTTCCGACCGGAGTCCGAAACGCCGGTACTCGGTCAGGCAATTGGCAAACGTGCTGTCGCGGCCGGCGGAGCCGATGTGAAGGTAGTGCCGCGCTGAGCCTTCCTGCGTCACCACATCAAAAAGCGGCGACAGCCGGTAGGTGGGCGCATCTTCGTCTTTCAGAAATCCGACATTCTTCAGATGGTCGTCGGTGTTGTGGACCGCGACGTTCAGGATCATCCGCGCGTACAGTTCGAGCAGATCCTGCACGGGATTGGACGAGATACGGCGCGCCACGTCGGCCAGGCGCGCATAGGAATACGTGGCCTTGCCGCGCGGGCCGTCAAGCTCGCGTTTGCCGATATTCACGGACGGGCTGATGAGCGAAGCGCCGCTAAGGAAGTGCCGCCGCGCGATGACCGGGTCCGCGCCCTGCCGGACCGGCAGCAGCTCGCGATCGAACCGGTGCGTCAGCAACACGGCGCCCAGATGCGTTTGCGCCAGGCGGATCTGCGGCACGTTCAGGCCGATGGCCTTGGCCATCTGCAGATTCGCGTATTCCACGCGCTGGCGGTCGTAGGATTCGCCCTTGCGCGGAAACTTGGCAATCCACATTTCGCCCGCCTCGTCCCGCACGATCGTCTTGGGCCGCGCGCCGCCGATATCCCATGAACTGCCCAGGATGTCGCGATACAGCCCCTTGGGCTTGATGCCCTGGTCGATATCGGTCAGCAGGTCGGCCAACGAATCCAGCTGGCTGACTTCGGGCAGCCGATAGGTCTTGCGCATGTTGGGCGTCAATTGCCGGGCGCTGAAAAAGAGCGCCCCCACGCCCATGCCACGCCCCTTGAGCAGCACTTCGTTCTCCGTCACGCGGGCGCCCGCGTTGTCCACGCGCATCACGTTGCGGCCCCAGGCATCCGGCGCGGCGTCGAAAATCGCGCCCAGCGTCTGGTACCGGCTTTCGGTCCGGTAGGTGGTGGCGGAGTCGGTCAGCGGCAGATTGAGCGGATCCAGCGAAAACGCCCGCGGATCGTTCACGTAGGACTGCACGTAGGTGAATTCGGCGAAGAAGTGATTCTCGTCGCTGTCATCCAGGGTCAGAATGCCAGCCAGCACGGCTTCGCCCCGGATGTCCACATAGACGAAAAGCTCGCTTTCCACGGTTTTGGTTTTCTTGACAGGCACGATGTCGACCGACGGGTTACAGGCTGGACGGATCGGCGCGATGCGAATGCTGCGCCTTGCCGCTGCCCCGAGCGGGACGGCGCATGGCGTCAAGCCGTTTGCCCACGCCATCGAGGTCCGGGTCCCCCAATGCGAACACCTGGTCGCCAAAGCCGTAGAGCAACAATGCTTCAACGGCGAGCGCCAGGGAAACGCCGCCATCGCCGCGTTCCAGCCGGTTGATGGTGGCGCGCGACACGCCCATGCGGCTGGCCAGCATGGCTTCGGTTTCATTGCGGCGCAGGCGCGCGGTCCGGATGCGCGCGCCCAGGCGCGCCAAAGCCTCGGCCGCCTCGAAACTGGGCTCGATTTTCTTTTTCATGCCGCAATAATAGCGCCATGTTTGGCTTAATGCACTATTAATGAGGCAAACCATGGCCGCTGCGTGATTTATTAATAGCGCGTAAGTTTCACTTATGCGCTATTAATAAGGCATTTCAACGTATCAGCCGGCGGTTGCACGGATCACTGCCTGATCCAGCCGCAGCCCTGCCCGCGCGGTGTCCAACGTGACGCGCGCCCCGAGCGGCAGGGTCAGGTTCGGATCGCCATGTCCACTGGGCCAGCCAGCCAGGACTGGAATGCCTCGAGCGCCGAACTGTTCGAGTATCAGCGGATACAGCAGGCTCTGCGCCTGCGCGTCGTCCAGATTCGTCCCGATGATGCGGGTGAAATTGCCCACGACCACGCCTTGGACGCCGTCGAACTTGCCTGCGGCCGCCAGTTGACTCAAGAGCCGGTCCACGCGCGGCAGCGCCTCGTTGACGTCTTCAAAAAACAGAATTGAATCGCGCGTGTCGATCTCGTGCCGGGAACCGATCAGCGCGGCAATAAGCGCCAGGTTGCCGCCCACCAGCCGCCCGCTTGCGGTGCCAGCCACCAGTTCCATGGCCCGGCTGTCCGGCGGCGGCTGAATCCACGCGCCCTCCCCGATCTGGCCGCTCAGCATCGCCAGCAGATGCGACTCGGTGGGTTCGTCCTTGCCTGCCACCAGATCCTGCGCCAGCATCGGCCCATGGAAGGTGACAAAACCGGCGTGGCGCTGCATGGCCAGATGCAAGGCCGTGATGTCGCTGTAACCGATGAAGGGCTTGGGGTGTTGGCGCAGCAGCCCGTAATCGAGCCTGTCCAGCAAGCGCCATGAGCCAAAACCGCCCTGCAGGCACCACACCGCGCCGACGTCCGGCGCGGCGAACGCCGCGTGCAGGTCATCCAGGCGCTGCACGTCCGTCCCGGCCAGATATTCATAGGGAGCGTCGAGCCGAGTGCGCGACGCCGGCATGATCACCGGAAAATACCCCCGGTCTTCGAGCCATTGCGCGGCAAGGTCGCTGGCGTTGGGCGCGGCGGACGCGGGCGCCACGATGGCGACCTTCGCACCCGGCCGCAACGCCGGCACGGGTGCGGCCGAGGGTTTCGCGTGCGACGGCGGCGGCGCGGGGGGGCGGTTCAGAGCACCGGGTGAGGACGCTTTCCGGCCGCCGGCGCAGCCCGCCAGGCCAAGCCCCGACAGGCACAGGGCGCCAGCATTCAACAGCATCCGCCGGCGTCTGGCGTCCGGCAGACCGGCATCCTGGTGCGAGCCGGATTCCGGACTGGGCCGGCTCAGGAGATTGGCGAACGGGGGGCTGGTTGGTCCGCGCATCAGAATCGCTCGTACTCCAGCCGGTAGCGCCATTGCCCGGCCGCAAGGCCTGCCATCGGCAAACGCCCGATCCGCAACCGCCGCAGGGCCAGCAGGCGCAGCCCTGCCGCTTCGCACACCGCTTCAATAAACCCGGGCATCGGCGACTTCAGCGCAAAGCGCAGATGGTTTTCGTTTTGCCAGCTCACCTTCATCGGGGTGGCCGGGCGTCCCTCATAGGCCATGCCGCGCTGCATGCGGGCCAGATCGGCCTCGCTGAGCTGGCCTTCGACCTGGGCGACGTACTCCTGCTCGACGTGACGGCCTTCGTCAACCAGCTTGCGCGCCACCGCGAACTCCTGCGTGTACACGACCAGACCGCTTGCCGCGCGCTCAAGCGGCGTCACCAGCTTGAGTCCATTGAACATGCGCTTCAAATAGCGCTGACCGGAACGGTCGCCGGGCATCAGGTTCTCGGGCAGGATCAGGTCGCGAGCCGAGCCAGGCTGGTCGTCAGCGTACATGCCCGCTGGCTTGTGGATCAGAATGGTGACCGGACGGCCCTCTTCCAGCCGGGCGCCGGGCAGCAGGCTAACCGTCTGCGAGGCCGTGACCCGCAAACCGGGCTCTTCCTGCACTTTGCCGTTGACCGTGACCCAGCCGCCTTCGATGTAGCGCTCGGCATCTGCGCGTGAACACGGCAGCTCCGTGGCCAGCCGCTTGGCCAGCCGCTCGGTGTTCGCGGCAGCGGGGGCTTGGGCGGGACGCTGGCCACGCGATGGGCTCGCGCTGGCTTTAGGCGCACGATCTTGAGGCGCACGATCCGGACGGCTGCCGGGCCGAGTGCCCGCGCCGCCGGTGCCGGGCTTTGCGGCGCGGCTCTTCATTCCTGGCTTGGCCGGCGGGGTGGCTCGCCCGGTCCCGCCGCTTGTGGCAGAACGAGCCGGCTTGGCCGGCGGCATGGCGCGACCGGTTGTGCCGCTTTTGGCAGGACGGGCCGGTGCGTTGCTTGCGGAACGCTCTGGCCGCGTCGACGCCGCCGGACGGGCGGGCCGATCGGCGGCGCGTTTCACGCCGGATTTGGCCTCGCTGGGGCTTGGGACGGAAGGCTCGCGGCGGGGTGTCCCCGCCGCGGGGGCGGACGGCCCGGACCTGGGCGGACGAGCACTGCGGGTTCCCGTGGCGCGCTTGGCGGGACGGGATGACAGGCTGAGCGTGCCGGGCTTGGTGGGACGCAAGGTGCTGCTCATCGTCCCTCCTCCTGGCACAGCGGATTGAAGCGGTAAAGGAATGGGTCAGAAGCGCCTTTGGGCGCCGCGATCAGAAGCTTGGTCATCAGTATTGCCGGGCATTGCGAAAAGCGGGCCACATGGCCCGCACCTTGAGACGGATGTTACGCCCTTTTCCGCCCAAGCCCCTCGGGCGGCGCCGGCTCCCGGTCCGCTGCCTGCGGACCGGCCTGCACGGGCGGCGGCACCTCGTCGATCCACGCCTTCAGCAGTGTCGACGTCACCGCCAGGATGACCGGGCCAATGAACAACCCGACGATGCCGAAGGCGATCATGCCCCCGAGCACGCCGGACAGGATGAGCAGCATCGACAGATTCACGCCGCGCTTGATGAGCAGCGGCCGCAGCAGGTTGTCCAAGGTGCCCACCACGATGGCCCAGACCAGCAGCACGGCGGCAGCCAGTTTCATGTCGTTCTGGAACAGCCAGGCGACGCCACCCAGCATCGGCAGGAAAGGTCCCAGTTGTGCCAGGCACAGCATCACCATGAGGGCAGTCAAAATCCCCGCCGCCGGCACCCCGGCAATCCACAGGCCAATGCCGCCCAGCGCCGATTGCACCACCGCCGTGACCACGATGCCCAGCGCCACCGCGCGGATCGCGGACGCGGCCAGCTTGATCGCCGCCACGCCACGCGGGCCGGCCAGCCGGTTGGAAAACCGCAGCGCGAAGTCCGCTGCGGCGTCGCCCTTGCTGTACAGAATCCCGGCGATGATCACCGTGATCAGCATGTGCATCACGAACACGCCGACGATCGCCGCGTGGCCCAGCAACCAGTGCGCCGCGGTGGTCAGGTAGGGTTCGATGCGCGCCAGCAAGCCCCCGGCGCCGGCGTCGGACAGGGCCTGCCACTCCTGGGCGATCCGCGGGCCCGCCAGCGGAATGCCTCTTACCCACGACGGAGGCGCCAGCAACGCATAATCGGGCAGGCGCTTGACCGCCGCCATGATGGTGCCGCCGTGTAGCGCCAGCGTCGAGATCGCCTGGTACAACGGCAGCACGATCACGAACAGCAGGATGAGAAGCATCGCCACCGTTGCCAGCCAGCGCCGGCCGCCGCAATGCCGCTGGATCGAGAGCAGCACCGGCCAGGTAGCGACCACGATGGTCGTGGCCCAAATGAGGCCCGGCAGGAAGGGCTGAAGGACGTACAGGCTGCCGATCATCAAAGCCAGCAGCATGACGATGACGAGCAGGATGCGGGCTATGTCGACGGACTGGCGTGGTATCACCCGAACCTCCTGGCGAGGCTGCCGCCCCGCGTTGCGGTGGATGAGGACCGGCGGCGCCCGTCCGTGCCAGCCAACGCGCTGAATCGAATGTATTCGAAAACGCGCAGAACTTGAATGGAAACGTTGGTAGGCGCTACGAGGCGCCTACCATCGCGCGAAACCGGCTGCGGATCGCGCCGGAGTATGCCCAGCACCAGACCGCGAGCGCCAGCATCGCCACCGTGAAGTAGGCGCGTGCGCCCTCGGGCACGGGATTCAGTTGCGACAGCGTGGGGAATGGCTCGAAGCCGATGAAGTCGGTGGCGGCCAGGGTGCTGAAGATAAGCGCCAGCACGGGTCCGGTAAACCGGGGGCGCTCTCCCCGTGTGTCGGGAGCGGCAAGAAAGCACCAATGAATCCAGCGCGCGAACTGGATGGCCACGGCAACCAGGGGAATGAGTAGCGCAAGCTGTAGCACCAGCAGCGCCAGAATGACTTGAGTGGGAAGCATGCGCGGATTTTAATCGGATCCGCCGGGGGCTTGAAGCCCCCGGCCCTACGGCGGGGACGTGTGGAGTAACTATGTCCCCAATTGGAATTCACGCCAGTTGGAACCGGCGCTGGTCAGCCAATCCTGCACGTACTGCAGGCTGAGCGCGATGGATAGCACCTCTCCCTGGAACAACACGTCGGGCTGCGCGCGTAGCCAGTTGAAGTCTTCGATTCTGCGGATATCTTGCGCCAGGACCTTCAGGCCTTGGCGGGACGCTTGCCCAAGCAGGCTGAAAAAACGCTCTTGGAGGGGACGGCGGGTGCAGATGCCTTCGGGTATGCCGACGCGCAGCCCCGTGGCGCGAAGCGTGCCGAACGATGCTTGCGCCGAGGGCAGCAAACGCACCCGCAGTGCGGGCCGCAGTTCCTGGTAACCATGAAAAAGCGTGGCGCCGTGTGCCAGGCGGTCGCTAAGGGGAACGTTGTACGTGACTTTGCCGCACGGGTAGATGGGCAGGCTGGGATGCGACGCTTGTGGAGTTTCGCGCAGTTGATCGCCCGCGACGGCGCCAATGCGCAGGTCCTCGCATAGCTGCCGGGGCAGCAAAATTTCCGAGTTGACGTTCAGCGGATGGTCGATCGACAGCGGCGCCATGCATCCTGCCGCCCGGAAGACTCGCCCTGCGCGGCGCAGGGCGTCGGCCGAGGCGGCGTTGGCAAGCAGCGCGGGACCGTGCCAGCTTTGGCCGCCGACCAGCGCCATTTCGCGAACGACGCCTTTGGCGTCCAGGACAGGTTGGATACGTAAAGGCTCGCTGACGAGGGTGGCGGATTCGGCCAGGTTGATAGCGTTCATAAGTCGATGAGTCTATGGATGGCAAATTCATAAACCAATCGAAAAAGTACGATTCAGGCGGCGATTGCGCCCGGGGTTGGCGCATTTTCAAAATATTCTTATATCCGCCGTTTAGCGCGATGCCTACGATGGCCGCATGCCAATCAAGGATCCAAAGACCCCCGCGCCAGACGTCCAGCCAGTCCCCCGAGCTCCCACGCTGCTCTTGCATCTCTTCGCCGCTGCGCTGCTGGCCTGCATCGCGGCGGCGGCCGTATTTCTGCTGTACTGGTCTTTTACCAGCACCGCTTCCACGTACCGCCGGCAAATGAACGCCGCCGCGTACAACGCGCAGATCTTCTTCGACCAGCGCGAGTCGCTGCTCCGGTCGCTGGCATCCAGCCTGGTGCGCAACACCGATGCCGCGCCCGCCTCCGACACCCCATCGCACTTCGGCAACACGGGTCAGATCAAGGTGTTTCCGCTACACGAAGACCCGAACGTCTACGATTGGGCGCTGATCCTCACGCCCCGCGTCCTTGACGACGTCGCCTTCGCGCATACCCGTCTGCTGTTCACCTCCGGCCGCAGCGGCCAGACCACGTACGTCGCGCCGCGCCCTCCCCGCCCCCCGGCGCGCGGGCCTGCCCGCATCCCCCAGCTGGGCGCCGACGAACAATCCTGGATCGCGCGGGCGCTGGCGGCGGCCGATCCCGGCGCGGCGCACGACCGGCGCACGGCCATCACCTGGTTGAAGCCATCCACGCACAACGCCAACCCGCTCTACCTGTACACCCCCATCGACCCCAACACGCCGCGCGCCGGATGGATCGGCCTGGAGCTCGGCGACCTCGACGAGGCCATCGACCTGTCCTCGCTTCGCGGGGGCAACTACATCCTGCACGACCAGCACGACGCGCCCGTCCTGCACAGCCCCGCCGACCCGCAGGTGCTGGCGGGCCTTAGCCGTTACGGCGGCCGGGAAGACGCATTCGGCTGGTGGGGGCCGGGTCTGTTGCCCCGCTTCGTCGTGCTCAGCAAATCCGTGGGTGAAGCGGGCTGGCGGCTTGTCTACTACACGCCCATCAGCCGCATCCTCGGCGACATGGCGTTCGCCATCCAGGCAATACTTGGCGGCGCCTGTCTGCTCTTTGCGGCCGTCATTTTCGGCATCCGCCACATCCGCAAGAAACTGGTCGCCCCGGCCCTGCGGCAGTACGAAGCCCTTGCCGATAGCGTATCCCTGAATCGCAAGCTGGTCGAAGTCGCACCCGTCGGACTATGCCTGTTGCGCCGCGCCGATGGCAGACCGCTGCTGGCGAACGAACTTGCCAAGGACTGGCTGCTGGGCGATGCCGAGCTGCTGTCCCGGCTGATCTCAGAAAACGACTTCAGCGCAGACCGCGAATACGTCCTGAATGACGGGCGATGCCTGTACCTGACGTTCGCGCCAATCACTTATCACGCCGAGGACGTCATCCTCTGCGGCATCAACGATGTCACCGCATTCAAGCGGGTCGAGCAGTCCATCACCCAGGCCAAGCTGCACGCGGACGCCGCCAATCACGCCAAGACGGTGTTCCTGACCACCATGAGCCACGAGATCCGAACGCCCCTGTTCGGCATTCTCGGCACCCTCGAACTGCTGGGCCTGACCGCCATGGACAGCCAGCAGCAGCAATACCTGGAAACGATGCAGCAGTCCTCGGCAAGCCTGCTGAGCTCCATCAACGACACGCTCGACCTGTCGCGCATCGAGGCAGGCTACCTGACGCTGGAAACCGCGGAATTCTCGCCCGTTCAGATGCTGGACAGTGTCATCGGCACCTACGGGGCGCGCGCCGAAGCCAAGGGTCTGCACCTGTATGCTCTGGCCGACGTGACATCGCCGCCGCTGGTCCTGGGCGACGCGATGCGCGTACGCCAAATCCTGAACAACCTCGTCAACAACGCCATCAAGTACACCAGTTCGGGTCAGGTGGTGTTGCGCCTTCAGACGCTCAGTCAGGACGCGCATTGTGCGACCCTGAAGTTCCAGGTGGCCGATACCGGCATGGGCATCTCTGCAAAGCACCACGCGCGGCTCTTCGAACCCTACTTCCGCGCCGAAGGCGGACCCAACCAGAACGTACCCGGCACCGGCCTTGGGCTTGCCATATGCCGGCGGCTGTCAGAGATGATGAACGGCACGCTCAGCGCCGTCAGCGAGCCAGGCCTGGGCACCAGCATGTCGCTCGTCCTGACGCTTCCGCGCGCCGGCGGCGCGCAAGCGGAAATGGGCGTCCGGCTGGACCCCCGGCCCGTATTCGTGCGGGGCGCCAACAACGAGGTGGTCACCAATCTGTGCCAGTGGCTGCGGCATTGCGGCGCCCTGGCCATGCCGTACAAGGACGCGCTGCATGGCCGGCGCGAAGGCAGCGTCCTGGTGGAAACATGGTCCCGGGACTTCATTCCCGCGGCCTGGCGCGGAGCCCGGGTCATTGCGCATCCGCCGGGCATCAAGCCGCAGCCGACCATCAACAGCTGGACCGCCGACAGTCATAGTCTGGCCAGCATCGTCGGCGCCGTCCGCCTTGCACAGGACAGCGCCGCCACGAAGGCGCCTGCTGCCCCCCCGGCATCCTGCGATTCGCTCGACATGCACCTGCTGGTCGTCGAGGACAACCCGGTCAGCCGGCAGATCCTTCGAGAACAGCTGGAACACCTGGGCTGCACCGTCGTCCTGGCGACAGACGGCAACGATGCATTGGCGCTGCCCGAACTTGCTGATTTCGACGCCATCCTGACGGACCTGCAGATGCCTGAACTGGACGGCTACGCCCTCACCCGCACGCTGCGCAGCCAGGGCTACACCCGGCCGATCGTGGGAATCACCGCCAGCGCATTCACCGAAGACCTGCGGCGCAGCGCTGAAGCCGGCATGACGACCGTGCTGCTCAAGCCGCTGCCCATCTCGGCGCTGTGCAAGGCGTTGATGACCCTGAAGGAAGCCGCATGACCAAAACGCTGTCCGAGTACAGGGTCCTGATCGTGGACGACCATCCGCTGCAATGCGTCCATCTGGCAGATCAGCTGGCAGCGGCCGGATTCGGGCGGGCAGACGTGGCATCGTGTGCCGAGACCGCCCTGGCCAAGACCGAGCTGCAGGCGTACCACCTAGTCCTGATCGACCTGAACATGGCCGGCATGGATGGCGTGCAATTCATAGACCGGCTCGCCAGGCAGCGCCGCTCGCCGGCGCTGGCAATCGTATCGGCCTGCCTGCGGCGCATCATCGAAAGCGTCGCCTTGATGGCACGGGAAAAGGGTCTGGACGTGCTGGGCACCTTTTCCAAGCCTTTCACCGTGCAGGACGCCAGCCAATTGGCCAGCCAACTGTGCCGGGGCCGTCAGCAGTCAATGCCGGGCCCCGGGACCGGGCCCGCCACGGACCGCACTGCCCTGGAACACGCGCTGCACCACGGACAGTTGCAGGCCTGGTTTCAGCCCAAGCAGTCGCTGGCCACCGGGCGCTTCGTCGGGGCCGAGGCGCTGGCGCGATGGCTGCACCCCGAACTGGGATGCCTGCCGCCTGGCGCCTTTCTTCCCGCCATCCGCCGCCTGGGGCTGGACAAGGCGCTGCTGCGGCAAATCCTGCAAGACTCGCTGCGCGGGCACTTGCAGTGGGGGCAGCAAGGCTTTCGCGTCCCGGTCTCGGTCAACCTGCCCACGCAGTTCCTGGACGATCCGGATCTACCCGACGAACTAGAGGAAATGGTGTTGACCCGCGGGGTGGCGCCGTCGGAAGTCACATTCGAATTGCTCGAGGACGAGACAACGACGGCACAAGGCCAATACTATATGGGCGCCAGCCGGTTACGCCTGAAAGGTTTCGGGTTGGCACAAGACGACTTTGGCCGAGGTTACAGCTCCATGTACAGCCTGATTTCGACCCCGTTCACTGAACTGAAGATCGATCGCGCCTTTGTCAGCGGCGCCGCCAGCGACGAAAGCCAGGCGGCGGCCCTCAGGTCGTCCGTGCAGTTGGGCCGGCAATTGGGGCTTCAGGTCACGGCCGAGGGCGTCGAAACGACGTCTGACCTCGAGTTCCTGCGCCAGATCGGTTGCCACTGCGCCCAAGGATTCCTCATTTCGGCCGCGGTGGACACCGACGGCTTCAGCCAGCTTCTCGCCCGAGAGCGGCGGGCCATGACTCCGCCCGCGCGGTAAGGCCGACCATGCGTAAGCCGGACACCCCGTTTGCCCGAATCACCCGTACCTCGCGCTGGTTGAACTTCGCCCTCTTCGGCATCCTTCCCTTCGCGCTGATCCTGATCGGCGCGCTCTATTGGGGTTTGAATCGCATCGTCGACCAGGAGCGTGACCGCCTGAAGCTCGACTTCTCCATACTGGTCGGCTACATCCAGGCGCAGGAGCAATTCCTGGGCAGGCTGCGCGCGCATAACGCATCCCTTCCCGAAGAAAGCCTGTCGACGACCATCAATCTGCACGCGACCGAGGTGCCGGAACGCTTCGGCATGCAGATCTTCGAAGGCCAGCACACCTATGCGGAAATGGCGTTTTCGCTAGCGTGCGAGCAGGCCACGGACTGTCCCACGGCGGGCCGCCGGCTCGCCAACCTGGGCGAATTCCTGGCCGACTTCTACTCCAGCTTCTGGGCTGCATCCTACTACCCGGCTTCGACGGTCTTTCTGGTCAACCAGGCGGACAGCATCAGCATGAGCGTGCCTGCCGTGGATGCCGTGTCGGGGTATGACCGGCTGAGCGCCACCGCATTCCTGGCGGTGACGGACGCGGTCAGGACGGAATTACGCCGCCTGCAAACAGTGCGACAACGCCTTATCGACCAGGACCTTCCCAGCCACCGCGAACTGCCAGGAACCGGCCGCGTGCACTGGTTCCGCTCGGAAGCGCTGTCCGGCAGCATGCTGGGCATCATTTATGCCGACATGCCGCAGTCGGTCTGGTCCACGGCACAAGGCAGGACGTCGGCTGTGTACGCCACCACGCAATTCAACCACCAGCGGATCAACATCTTTGAAAAGACGCTGCGCAAGCCGCTGCATGGCGGATTCTGGCTGACCCACCGCGATGAAGGCCTGCTGCTGGGCGAGGCGCCGGGCCCGGCGGCGTCCAGGGATGGTCTCGAATACACAGCGGACGGCATCGTGCTGCGCGTCACGGATCCTTCCGGCGTGTGGACGGGCACGTACCGCATCAGCTATGGCGCGTTTTTCCAGGACAACCTGTGGCTGCCGGCCATCGCGGGCCTGCTGCTCCTGCTCAGTCTTGGCGCCGGCATCGTGTCCTCGCGCTGGTACAGCCGTCATGTCATTACGCCAGCGTCCAATGCGCAGCGCGACATCGTCGAAAAGGAAGAATTCAGCCGTACATTGATTGAAACCGCACCCGTGGCGCTGTGCGTGCTGGCGCGGCCGATGGGACAAGTGGTGTTCGGCAATAGTCTCGCGCTTCAATGGCTGGGCGCCGAGGCCGGTCGCGAACTGGACAATTCACCCAAGACCAACCTCTTCCTGCGGCAGGTCCTGGGCGCGACGGGACCGGGCACCATTGCCAGTTTCGAGGCCACCGACGGACGTCCGTTGTACGTCGCCTACGCACCCACGCGCTACAACAACCAGGACGTCGTGCTGTGCGCTTTTTCCGACATCAGCGCCCGGGCCGTCATCGAGCAGGCCCTGACGGAGGCCAAGCGCGAGGCGGACAAGGCCAACGAAGCCAAATCGACCTTTCTGGCCACGATGAGCCACGAGATCCGCACGCCGCTGTATGGCGTGCTGGGCACATTGCAACTCATGAGCCTTACCGCGCTGGACGAGGAACAGCGGCAGCACCTGGAGCGCATGCAAAGCTCGTCCGCAATCCTGCTGCAGCTCATCAGCGATGTCCTGGACATCACCAAGATCGAAGCCGGGCAGCTCGCGCTGGAGTATTCGGACTTCAATCCGCGCGAACTGGTCGAGGAATGCACCAATGCCTACGCGGCGATGGCCGAACAGAAGGGGCTGCTGCTGTTTTGCTGTGTGGACGTTGACGTGCCCGACTGGATGACAGGCGACCCCGTGCGCATCCGCCAGATCCTTAGCAACCTGCTCAGCAACGCCATCAAGTTCAGCGACTCCGGACACGTGATCGTCCGCCTGACGGTGGGTCAAGTGCTGGACGGCAAGACGCATCTGCGGCTGCAAGTGGTCGACACGGGCATCGGAATCCCCAAGGAGGGCCAGGCGCAACTGTTCGTTCCCTTCTATCAGATCGACAGCGGTTCGCACACGGTGCGCGGCGCCGGCATCGGCCTGTCGATATGCGCGCGGCTGGCCGGTCTGATGGGCACCAGCATCCGCGTCACCAGCGAACTTGGCCTGGGCAGCAGCTTTTCGCTGGACCTGCCTTTGTCTGTAGCCGCCGGTCAGGCGGCCAGCCCGCCCGACCTAAGCGGCATGAACGTGTACGTTCGCAGCCCGCATCACGAACTGTCCGACAACGTCTGCCAATGGCTCAAGCGCTGGGGCGCCGTGGCGGCTCCCATGAGCGCTCCCCTGCCCGCCGGCACGCCGGACGACATCCTGGTCGACGTGCTTTACACCGGAGGCGCCGACCTGACGGACTGGCCCGGCCACCATGTGCTGGCCTGCGCAAGCGGCAAGCCGCCCACCGCGCGGACCGTCAAGGTGATCGCCAGCGTCGAGCACATTGCCGCCGGCATGTTGGCGGCGGTTCGCGGTGAAGTCGCCTTGCCCGGGGACGCCGACAGCGGCGCGTGTAGCCCGCTGGGATTGTCCATTCTCGTCGCCGAAGACAACCCGATCAACCAGGCAACCCTGCAACATCAGCTGGAGCAGCTTGGCTGCGAGGTCACACTGGCGTCCGACGGCGCCGAGGCGCTGATGCTGTGGGGGCTTGCCCGCTACGACGTCGTGCTGACCGACGTGAACATGCCGCGCATGAATGGCTATGAACTCGTCCAGGCGTTGCGGGCCCAGGGCGCCACGGTTCCCGTCATCGGCGTGACCGCCAATGCCATGCGCGAAGAAGAGGAACGGTGCCTCGCGGCTGGCATGACGTCGTGGCTCGTCAAGCCCATCAGCCTTTCCACCCTTAGGCGGCATCTGCAGGGAAGCGGCGCGCAGCCGGCCGACGCGGCCGAAGCCGCGGCGCGGCCGCGCGCGACGCGCCAATCCGAACCCGAGCCTGCAGTGCCGGAAAAGTACCGCGCATTGTTCATCAGCACGATGGAAGCGGACGTCACGCAGATGGTGCGGGCCCTTGAAATCAACGACCAGCGTCTGCTTGGCCGCACATTGCACCGCATGCGAGGCGCGCTGAGCGTCATGCAGATGACGGCGATCACGGAACGGCTGGAGGCGCTGGAAGACTTGCTGCGCGGCACGGGTCTGGATGCCGTGGCGCAGGCCGAGGGTCACGCGGTGGTGCAACTGCTGCGCAACACCTTGGCGGAAATCTAGCCTTCATTCCGTCCGCTTATGGGCCTTGCGCCGGCTTGCTTTCGAAGCTTATCGATGTATCGGTTGATGTTCCGGAGGTAGATTCAGCGGCTTTATCTCTTTCCCCGCCCGCCTGCCTGACGCCCATTCAGCCTGCAGCCCAACCGCTTCTGCTCGCCTTCTCAGTGGAGTTTGAACATAAAATGGTCACCGACGGAAGTATCGAAAATCCTGGCGCCCTTAGCCTGGTGGGGCCAGCCAAGGAACGGCTTCCCCCTGCGGCATCGCAAGCCGGACACGAGGAATCACCAGGTGCATTCGAACATCAACGCGATGGCGGATCCATGATGAAGCTTTCGTCTGACCAGGATGTGCGAATCATCGTCGCCGACGATCATCCCATCATTTCTCTTGCGCTTGCGGATTCCCTGAACGAGGTGCCCGGTTTCACGGTCGTCGCCACCGCGCGCTCGGGACTCGAACTGGTCACTGCGGTGCAGGACCATCCCTGCCATCTCATCGTCACCGACTTTTCAATGGCAGCCCGGTCCGGCGATGAAGACGGATTGCGGCTCATCGAACGTCTGCAACGCCTGTTTCCGGAAATCCCCATCGTCGTCTTCACGATGCTGTCCAACAGCGGCATCCTGAACCAGCTTCGCCAGGTGGGCGTAACGGGCATCGTCAGCAAGGAAGAACCCATCGACGAGCTGGTGTCGATATGCATCCGCGCGCTGACTGAAAGCGGCCCCATCCTGTCCAACAGCATCGGCCAGCGGCTCAGCCAGAATGACGTGACGATGGGACGCGCCGGCAGAACAAAAGGGCTATCGCCCAAAGAGCTTGAAGTGGTCCGAATGTTTGCGCAAGGCCTGTCCGTGACAGAGATCGCAAAGCGCCTTCACCGGTCGGTAGCCACCATCGGCACGCAAAAGCAATCGGCCATGCGCAAGCTGAACATCGAGACCAACGCCGAACTGCTCAGGTACGCGGACGAACAAGGGTTCTCTTGATGTAGTCGCGTCAAGCGGTGCGCCATGAATCACTCGGGCTGAGCCGGCTCAGGTGTGTGCGCCGGCTGCGTGGGGTGTGACGACGCTTGCATCGCCAGCAAACGCGTCGTCAGTTCGGCGAACTGGACATCCCGCGACTTCAGCTGCGCCACCAGGCTATCCACCTGCGCGGACGCGCCCGCCAGACGTTGCGCCAAATCCGATTCCCGCGCCTGGCTGGCTTGAAGCGCTTGAGCTGCCGCCACGGTCTCGGCATGCCGTTCGCGCTGGTCGGCCAGCGCCTGCGCCTGAAGGGCGGAAGCTCGCTGCTCGGCCGCGCGTTGTTGCTCCTGGACGGCGGCAAGCGCGTCGCGTAGCTGGTCTGCCTGCTGTTGGGCGGCAACCAGGGATGCGTCCAGACGAGTCTGCAAGCGCTTAACCGCGCCCCGCTCCGCATCCAGCTCGTTCAGCCAGCGGCGCTCGTGGGCGGCGTGGCGCGCATCCAGGGCAGCAATCGCCTGTGCGTGCCGGTCGCGGTCATGCTCAGCGTCGGCCAGCAAGGCCTTGTTGGCGGCGCGGACGTCCTCCAGACGGGTTTGCGTTGCAGCCAGCGCCGCGTCCCGCTGGCGCAATTGCGCTTCGGCGGCTTGCAGACGGTTTTCGGTGGTGGCCAATTGCGCCCTGGCGACCTCCAGCGCTTCCTGCAGATGCTTTTCCCGCTCGATCAGCTGCGCCTCGCGCAGTTCAAGCTGTTCGGCCTGCGCGGCAAACCGCTCCCCTTCCCTGGCCAATTCCTCCCATCGTTCCTCATACGCCCGAGCTTGTTCAGCCCTGGCCGCCGCCAGCGCGGCTTCCCAGAAATGCGTGGCGGCCTGGGCGATGGGGTCCGGTACCGCGGTGGGTGCAGCAAACGCACGCGGATCCTGGATGCGAGCGCCCAGCGCGCGAAACCAGGTTTCCAGGTGCGGACTGACGGTATTGGGTGAGCCCCGGCCGATTTTCTGTCGAACGCGCTCGATAGTGGGCCGGGCGCCTTCCAGCAACAGCGCATCCGCAGCGCTCCAGACGTCCGATTCCGTTATGCCAGTGGCCATGATGATTTGCGTCGCCGAGGTGGGTTGTTTTAGTCACGATAATGGAACCTTATCGCGATTTAATTTGAATATACGTTATATATCTTACAGCTTACGTATGTTTTCGTACAATCGGTTCTCCAACGCACCTTTACCTGAGAATCTCCTGGCAGGTAATCGTCGTGAAGTGACGTCACGAACGCCCTGTTCTTTGGGCCCGAGCTACGCAGGGCGTGCAGCACGGGCGCAATAAGCCGCCAGGCGCCATCAGCGGCCCGCGTCTCATAAAACGGTGCTAGAAAGGTGTGGCGCCAATACGTTTGGCGATGCGGGCCGGAACTCCTTGCAGAGGGTGGCCCGGATTCCTTCAAGAACGGCGCGCTGACGCTGGCGCCTGAGAAAACGCGCGAAGATGATCTCGCATCAAGAGCGCGGCGGAGGAGCAATTCTTGGAAATCCCCAGGAATAGGCGTCGGCGAGCCCATTTTTCGTTCAGATGAACGATCTTCAATGCCTTCGTTTGGTACGTCCTGAGCACTGCAGCGGGCAGCACGGCGATGCCGAGATTGGCTCGCACCATCTGGCACATCGCATCGAAGCTACGGACCTGTATTCGTACCCGCATCGCCGCGCCGCATTCTTCTGCGGCTCGGGACGTGAGTTCCAGCAACGAACTACCCCGGTTCAGTCCGACAAAATCGTACGGCAAGCATTCAGAGAACCGCACACGCGTGCGACGCCCCAGCGGATGCCCCTGCGAACAGATCGCAACCAGCTTGTCTTCCTGAAACGCTTCAACCTCCAGGTCGCCAGTCGGCGTGTTCTCGGCAAATATTCCAATGTCTGCAACACCTTCCACTATTGCCCGCACGATGTCGCCGCTCAGTTGCTCCTCCAGCTCGACGCGAATCTCCGGGTATCGAGCCATGAACGTGGACAAGCAATCCGGCAGGAATTCCGTCAGCGCGGACATATTCGCCCACAGGTGAACGTGGCCGCGGGTCCCCTGCGAGTAATCGCGAATCTCGCTGCTGAACTGTTCGAATCCTTGGAAAAGCCGCAGCGCATGTTGCAAAGCCAGGTGACCGGCAGCGGTCAGGCTGACGCCGCGGGCGCTTCGCTTGAGCAGTCTGGTTCCGGCGCTTTCCTCGAAGTCGGCGATTCGACGACTGGCGGCCGATACGGCCAGACCGCACGCCTGCGCGCCGCGCGTGACGCTGCCAATCTGCGCCACGGCGCAAAAGAGCCGCAGCGTGACGAAATCAATGCGCGCGGGATTGAGCAACGGTTTCAATGAGGGACCCCCAGGAGCGTTCGCGTTTTGCGAACGACAGTGTACCAACGAGCAATTCCGCGATGACTGGGTCAGCCTTAAATTTCATGCATCGTCATCTGGGGATTACCGTGCAAGCACTTCAAGGCATCAAAGTCATTGAGCTCGGCCAACTCATCGCCGGACCGTTCGCCGGAAAGACGCTGGCCGATTTCGGGGCCGACGTCATCAAGGTCGAGCCTCCCGGCATAGGGGATCCATTGCGCAAATGGCGGCTTCTGAAGGATGGAACATCCGTGTGGTGGCAAGTCCAATCCCGCAACAAGCGCTCCATCGAAGTCGATCTGCGTACGCCGGAGGGTCAGCAGTGCGCCAAGGCGCTCTTGATGGAAGCCGACGTGCTCATCGAGAACTTCAAGCCGGGCACGTTGGAACAGTGGGGATTGGGCTGGGAAGTCCTGCACGCGCTCAATCCCAAGCTCATCATGCTGCGCATATCGGGCTACGGCCAAACCGGGCCCTATCGTGAAAAGCCCGGCTTTGGAGTTCTTGGGGAAGCCATGGGCGGACTGCGGCACCT
Source organism: Achromobacter mucicolens (assembly GCF_902859725.1). Taxonomy (GTDB): domain Bacteria; phylum Pseudomonadota; class Gammaproteobacteria; order Burkholderiales; family Burkholderiaceae_B; genus Achromobacter; species Achromobacter mucicolens. The sequence continues at coordinate 127,096 of NZ_CADIJP010000005.1, forward strand.
GACGGGCGAACCGGGTCGCGTGCCGGTCCGATGCGGGATTTCCATTGGAGACAGCTTGTCTGCGCTGCATGGCGTGATCGGCGTTCTGCTCGCGCTTTACCACCGCGACGCCCGCAAAGGACAGGGCCAGATGATCGACGTTGCGCTCTACGAGAGCGTGTTCAACATGATGGAAAGCCTGCTTCCGGAATTCGACGCTTTCGGCGCAGTGCGCGAGCGTTCCGGCAGCGCGTTGCCGGGCATTGCTCCCACCAACGCGTATCGATGCGCTGACGGCGGATATGCGCTGATTGCTGGCAACGGCGACAGCATATTCAAGCGGCTGATGGCGGTCATCGGGCGGCCAGACCTGGGCGATGATCCGTCCTTGGCGCAGAACGACGGCAGGGTCGCAAGGGTCGATGAGATTGATCGAGCCATCGAAGCGTGGACGTCCACGCGCTCGCTCGACGATGCGCTTCGCGCTCTTGACGAGGCGCGTGTTCCAGCGGGCCGCGTGTATTCCGTCGAGGAAATTGTCTGCGACCCCCAGTATCTCGCACGGGAAATGATCGTTGACCACGTGACGGCAGCAGGCGATCAGTTGAAGGTCCCCGGGATTGTTCCCAAACTGAGCGCTACGCCGGGCAGGATCGCGCATCCGGCCCCGAGTCTCGGCCAGCATAACGCTGAGATCCTTGGCCATGCGAACTGGCCGGCGCGTGATGAAAGGATGACGGATCATGCCTGATACCCAGACCCAAATCGTGAAGATCAATGAGGTCGGCACGCGTGACGGCCTGCAGAACGAGCCCGTGTTTGTGGACACGGACGACAAGATTGATCTGATCAACCAACTGAGCAGCCTGGGCTACGCAAAGATTGAAGTCACGTCGTTCACCTCCCCGGCAGCCATTCCAGCACTGAGAGATGCGGAAGTTGTCATGCACCGCATCGAACGCAGGCCTGGCGTGGTCTACACCGCGCTTATTCCGAATATTCGTGGCGGTGAACGCGCGCTGGAATGCAAGGTCGACGAGTTCAATCTTGTGATGTCCGCCAGCGAAACCCACAACTTGGCCAACTTGCGGATGACGCGAAACCAGTCACTCCGCCAGTTGGCAGACGTGGTGCGGCTTGCCCGGCACGAACAGGTGCCGGTCAATATTTCGCTGTCCTGCGTCTTCGGCTGTCCGATGGAAGGAGAAGTCGCCGCAAGCGAGGTTATCGATCTGGTGGGCAGATTCGCTGAAATGGGGGCTGAAGGGGTCACGCTATGCGACACCACCGGCATGGCGTACCCCACGCAGGTCACGCAAGTCTGCGCGCAAGTGCTTGATGCGTACCCGGACATGAACGTGACCGGGCATTTTCACAACACGCGTGGCATGGGTCTGGCGAATGTCCTGGCCGCGCTCCAGGCGGGCGTAGGCCAGTTTGACATGTCCCTGGGCGGGATTGGAGGCTGCCCTTATGCGCCGGGGGCTTCGGGAAACGTCGCGACGGAAGACGTCGTGCACATGCTCAACTGCGTGGGCCATGACACAGGCATTCAGGTCGAGGACCTGATCGCGGCTTCCCATCGCCTGCAAGCGTTGGTTGGCCACGATATGCCGGCGCAAGTCAGCCGCGCCGGCCCACGACTGACACGGCACCCTCCCCCCTCCGGTTTCGATGAAATCCGCAATCGGGCATTGAATCGCGAACAATCAATAGGACGACCGTAGACATCATGATCGATCATCTGGATCACCTGGTTCTGACCACCGACCGCGAAGAAGCGTGCATCAAGTTCTATACCGGGGCGCTGGGCATGACGCTCGAGCGCTTTGTCGGCGGGATGCCGCCCGTTGAACGCAAGGCGTTCAAATTCGGCAACCAAAAGATCAACCTGCACGTCAAGGGCCGGGAATTCGAACCCAAGGCCCATACCCCTGTGCCTGGCGCGCTGGATCTTTGCTTTATCGCCGCCAGTCCGCTGGAAGACGTAATCGCTCATCTGGAAGCGCTGCAGGTGCCGATCATTGAAGGGCCCGTGCTGCGAACGGGCGCAACGTCAAAGATCCGCTCCATCTACCTGCGAGATCCCGATCTGAACCTCATCGAGATTTCGGAACTGGTGGCCGCCCCGTAGCTCGCCCGTCGTTCGTCCGTAACCCGCCCGTACCCACGACCTGGCGTCAATGCAACGCCGGGCGGGCACCGCTTTACCCAAGGAGACAAGCATGCACCTCAAACAACTCACTCTGGGCGTCGTCCTTACCGCGGCAGGCGCCGCTCACGCGGCAGATGGCTGGCCGACCCGACCCATCACGTTGATTGTGCCCAGCGCGCCGGCGGGGTCGACAGATATCGTCGCCCGCTTGATCGGGGAACAGTTCCAGAAGGTTCTTGGCCAGCCGGCGATTGTCGAAAATCGTCCCGGTGCCTCCGGAAATATCGGCACGGAAGCGGCTGCTCGCGCCAACCCGGATGGCTACACGTTGCTGGTGCAGTACTCGGGCTATCACGTGGGCAATCCCGCCCTATTCCCGCAGATACGCTGGAAGACGTCCGACTTCGCACCCATCGCCCTGGTAATGCGCGCCCCTCATGTCGTCGCCGTATCCGGCACGGTGCCGGCCATGAACCTGCAGGAACTCATCAGTCTTGGAAAGACCAACGGAAAAGGTCTCTTCTTCGCTTCTTCCGGAAACGGTTCAATCCAGCATATCGCGGGCGAGATGTTCGGCAGGCAGGCGAAGGTGCCAGTAACTCATGTGGCCTATAAGGGAGCCGGCCCCGTGATCAGCGACCTCATCAGCAGACAAGTGGACATGTTCATCACGACGCCGCCCTCAGTGATCGGACAGATTCAGGCAGGAAAGATAAAGGCGGTCGCGTACACCGGGCCAACGCGGCACCCTTCCATGCCGACCGTGCCGACCTCGGCCGAGGCGGGTCTGCCAGGCTACGACGTGGAAAGCTGGTTCGCAGTGTTTGCACCCGCGAAAACGCCTCCTGAGGTCCAGGCTCGCCTGGCGGACGCGTTGAAAACGATCGTCGACAGTCCGGCTTACAAAAAGCGGATCGAAGAGCAAGGCGCCTTCGCGACCTACATGGGCCCTGCGGATTTGGGACATTTTGTGGACCAGGAGACGCAATCCTGGGCGAAGGTCGTCCGGGAGGCCAACATTCGCGCCGAGTGAAGATATATCAACTGCCCCGCGCGAGATGCTCGGCGCGAATGCCGAACCGACGTGATTGCGCCAGCCTAGGTGTCGCGCGGCGACCTGTCGGGTCCGACCTGGCCGGGGTGTCGCAGTGTGTTGATTTGCATGAACTCATTGGTATCAATATGAAGATTGTCATTTTGGATCGCGCGACCTTGGGCCCGACCGTCAAATTGCGGGCGCCGGACTTCGCCCACCAGCTCGTGTCCTACGACGCGACAAACCTGGATCAGGCCCCCGCGCGTATCGCGGACGCCGATGTCGTAATTACGAACAAAGTCCGCCTGGAGGCGCAAGCCATCGCCGAGGCGAAGAAGCTGAAGCTCGTCGCGGTTGCCGCGACTGGCACCGACAACGTGGACTTGGCCGAGTGCGCCAGGCGGAACATCGTAGTCAGCAACATTCGGAACTACGCGGTCAACACCGTTCCCGAACACACTTTTGCGCTGATTTTCGCCCTTCGCCGCAGTATCGCGGCGTATGCAGCGTCGGTGTCGGCCGGCCGCTGGCAGCAAGCCGGGCAGTTCTGCTATTTTGACTACCCCATCCGAGATCTGGCGGGCTCCACGCTGGGCATCATCGGCGATGGCGTGCTGGGACGAGCCGTTGCGGACATCGGACGAGCCCTGGGAATGAACGTCCTGGTCTCCGCGTTCAAGGGGTCTTCGGGCATGGGCAGCCTTTACACCCCCTTTGAAGACGTGCTCGCGCAATCCGACGTCATCACGCTTCATTGCCCGCTGAACCAGGCGACGCGCAACATGATCGGCGCGCCTGAATTTGCCAGAATGCGGCGCAAGCCTTTGATCATCAACACCGCCCGTGGCGGGCTGGTGGATGAACAAGCGCTTGGGGACGCGCTGCGTTCCGGCGCAATCGGCGGTGCAGGATTCGATGTGTGCACCGTGGAGCCACCGGATTCGACGCATCCTTTGATGGCCCTGACCAGCCTGCCAAATTTCTTGCTGACCCCTCACGTCGCCTGGGCTTCCGAAGAAGCGATGCAAGCCCTCGCCGATCAATTGGTCGACAACATCGAAGCGTTTGCGGCGTCCACCCCCCGCAACGTCGTCACCGCGGCCTAGCAAGCGCTCCAAACCCCCTGCGAACCGCAGGAAATCAATGAACCCGTTACACCGCACGAAGATCGTGGCCACACTAGGCCCTGCAACCAGCAGCGATCAGGTGCTTGAGCGCCTGATCCTTACTGGGATGGACGTGGCCCGTCTCAACTTTTCCCACGGCGGCGCCGCCGATCACCGTGAACGCGCCCGCAAGCTTCGCGCCCTCGCCGTCCGTCATGGACGTTTCGTGGCGTTGATGGGAGATCTTCAAGGTCCGAAAATCCGCATCGCTCGCTTTGAGACCAAGCGCGTCAACTTGACGGTGGGACAGTCCATCACGCTTTCCAGCGCGGACCCGAAAGACGCCCGAACCGCGTCCGTTGTCGGCATCGATTAACCAGAATTGGCGCGCGACTGCGCTGCCGGAGATGAGCTGTTGCTGGACGACGGGCGAGTGGCCGTCAAGATAACGGGCATAGAAGGCAATGCCGTGCATACCGTCGTGACCGTCGGGGGACCCTTGTCCGACAACAAGGGGATCAACCGGCGCGGTGGCGGGCTTTCTGCTCCGAGCCTGACAGACAAAGATCGCGCGGACATTCTGCTTGCCGCGGAAATCGGCGTCGACTATGTAGCAGTCTCGTTTCCCAGATGACGACTGATCTAACATGACGGGATTGTTCAACTGATCCTTCACCCAGGAGACGGCATCTGCCGTGCGCGCGGAACCATGAATGACTTGCCAGGCGCAGCGCCGGCGCTGACACGCGCCCTGGCGCGGTTGGATCCGGATAGCCTTGACCGCCACGCGGACGCCGCGGTGCGCGACCTGTTGCGCGAAGGCAGTTCCCCCAACACGGCTGCCAGCTATCGCACGGCGATCCGTTACTGGTCGGCCTGGTTCGGGTTGCGTTATGGCCGGTCGTTCGCCTTGCCCGTGTCAGAGGCTGCGGTCATTCAGTTTGTGGTGGACCACGCGCAGCGGTCTTCCGGAGCCGGTCTTGAATGGGAATTGCCGCTGGAGCTGGACCGGGAATTGGTGCGCCTGAAGGCAAAAGGACGGTTGGGCGCGCCCAGCCTGAACACGCTGCTGCAACGCCTGTCGGTGCTGTCCAAGGCGCATGAATTGCTGGGCCACCCGAACCCCTGCCGCGCCGCCGCCGTGCGCGAGCTGGTGTCCAAGACGCGCCGCGCGTACGCCCGCCGCGGCGTCGCGCCGGCGCGCAAGGAAGCCCTGACGCGGGAGCCGCTTCAAGCCATGCTGGACACCTGCGACGACTCGTTGCGCGGCAAACGCGACCGCGCCCTGCTCCTCTTTGCCTGGGCAAGCGGCGGCCGGCGCCGGTCTGAAGTGGTGCAGGCCACCTTGGAGAACACGCGCCGCGCGGGCGATGGCTATCTGTATACGATGGCGCATTCCAAGACGAACCAGACCGGCGTCCTTCGGGCGCAGGACCAGAAGCCGATATTGGGCAAGGCAGCGCAGGCGCTGGCGGACTGGCTGGCCGCAAGTGGCATCCGGCAGGGGCCGATCTTCCGGCGGGTGCGGCGCGGCGATGTGGTGGGCGAGCCGCTGGCCGCCGCGGCGGTGCGCGACATCGTTCTGGAACGCAGCCGGCTGGCCGGACTGGACGGCGCGTATTCGGCACACAGCCTGCGGTCCGGATTTGTAACGGAGGCCGGGCGGCGCAACGTGCCGTTGGGCGACACGATGGCGATGACCGGCCACGCCAGCGTGGCGACGGTGATGGGATATTTCCGGGCCGGCGCCGCGGCCCAGTCCCCGGCCGCGCGCCTGCTGGACGACCCGCAGGGGCCAGACCTACAGGATCCCCCCGGCCTGCCGTAATGGTGGGAGTGACCGTACAATCACCGCGCTCCGGCCTTTACGCCGATCGATGCCCATCGGATCGGATGCAACCGCCCATGGCGCCGGCTCGTCCCCTGCCCGTCCCCGACCCCCATGCAAATCAATCTTCGCGGGCTTGTGCTTGCGCTTACCGTCTTCAGCGCCATCGCGGCCACGGCCAATGCCTTGTATGCAAGCTATCTGGTGCAGCGTGAGCAGTTGATCGAGAACACCCTCGAATCGAACCGCGTCTACGCCACGAAGCTGGCGGAAAGCGCGGCAAGCTTCCTGCGGTCCGCACAGCAGCAATTGGGATACAGCGCCCGGCACATGCCCGAGCTGATGGGATCGCCCGATCGCCTTGCCGCCGAAGTGATGCGCGTGCAGCAACAGACCGATAGCTTCAACTCGGTAGGTGTCGTGGGGGTGGACGGCACTGTATTGGCGACCACGCAGACCTTCCGGAGCTTTCTGGGCGTGCAGATCGACAGTCCGGGCAGCCGCGCCGCCCTGCGGGCCCGCCAGCCCATGATCAGCAAGCCCTACGTGTCCGTTGCGGGCAATCTGCTCGTCAATGTGTCGCATCCCATCTTTTCGAACGACGGCCAGTACCTGGGGTACGTGGGGGGCACGATTTACCTGCGCAATGAAAGCGCCTTGCATGAACTGCTGGGCAATCACCATTACCACGATGGATCGTATCTGTACGTGGTCGATGGCGATGGCCAGCTTATCTATCACACCGATGCCTCTCGCGTGGGCGAGACGGTGCTGTCCAATCCGGTGGTGGCATCGGTGGTCAAAGGCAACGCCGGGGCAATGCGCGTCATCAATACCAAGGGCGTGGACATGCTGGCCGGGTATGCGCCGGTGCCCATCAGCGGCTGGGGCGTGGTGGCGCAGCGCCCCGCGCAGGTCACACTGGAGCCGATCCACGACCTTATCTGGGCGCTGTTGGGCTATGCCGCGCCGCTGGCGGTGGCGTTCCTGCTGGCCATCTGGTGGTGCGCCCGCATGATTTCGCTACCGCTGTCGCAACTGGCGACGAACGTGGAGCATCAGGACGTCAGCGAGGCGATGCAGCGAGTGCATTCCGTCAAGGCGTGGTACTTCGAGGCCGAGCGCCTCAAGCGCGCCGTGATCGCCAGTTTCACCAGTCTGCAGGACAAGATTGGCAAGCTGAACCTGGCCAGCATCACGGATCCGTTGACCGGTCTGCGCAACCGCCGCGGCACCCAGGATGCGGTGGACCAGATGCAGGCCGGCGGCACGCCGTTTTCGGTGGTGGCGCTGGATATCGACCATTTCAAGCGGATCAACGATACCTACGGCCACAACGTGGGCGACGAGGTGATTCGCGACATGGCGCAGATCATGCGCGAGTGCTCGCGCCCGTCCGACGTGCTGTGCCGCAACGGCGGCGAGGAGTTCCTGATCCTGTTGCCAGGCGTGGCCGCGCGGGAAGCTGTCCATGTCGCCGAACGGCTGCGCACGCATATCGCCGAGCGGCCCTTGCACGGGGCCAATCGGGTCACCGTGTCGGCCGGCGTGGCGCAATGGCCATCGAGCGGGCCGGATGTGGACGAAGCGTTCCGTGCCGCCGATGCCGCGTTGTATGTGGCCAAACAGCAGGGGCGCAACCGGGTAGTGATGCACGAGGCTTGATACCTGGGAATGCGAGGCGGCAGGTCGCTGGCACGCGTGCCCTGTCAGCACGCGGCAAGGCGCGTCGAAAGCTGACGGCGTAAGTTTTCGCAGATAAACGCAATTAACTGCGTTTGAACGAAATAATATTGCCCCCATAAACTGAAATAAGCCATCTCCTGCCAAAACCCCGATTATCGAAGGGGCAATTACAGTATCCTGCGCAGCTTCGACTTTGCCTGGACCTGCACGCCGAGATGTTGCGCCCTGCCGTCGCGCCAAAATCCCTGGAATGTCATTTCATCGCGCTGGCCGTCGGCGTGCTGTTGCTGGTGTCGGTGCTTGCCGGCATTCTGCTCTATCAGAATTGGCGATCGTATGGGGCGGCGTCGGACGCGCGGCAGGCATTCTCGTCGGTACGCGCGACCATCCGCGTCATGGAGCATGCCTCGGCTGAGCGCGGCCCCATGAACGCAGCGCTGGGTTCCGCCCTGCCCGTGCCGCAGCACGTCATGGATTCCTTGTCAGCGGCCCGCGCGCGCACGGACGCCCTGATTGACGCGCTGCTGGCGCTGCATGCCGGCGCCGACGGCGCCGCAAAGCGCGGCGAGATTCAGCAGATTCGCGAGGCGCTGGCCAGCGCGCGGCAGGACATCGACCCGCTCATCGCCACGCCGCGCGATCAGCTGTCGGGACAAATGTTGTGGGACGCGGTCAGCGGCATGGTTCGCATCATCCCGCAATGGCAGGCCAGCCTGGCCGCCAACGCGGGATGCGTCATGCGCAGTGAAGCCAATGCGCCCAGTTTGCTGACGCTGGCGCTGCTGGCCAGCGAGCTGCGAGAACAGGCAGGACTGCTGGGATCCACCTATACGCCCGCGCTGAGCCGCCACCGGAAGCTGACGGCCGAGGAACAGTTCCGCATTGAACGCGTCCTGGGCCGGATCGACGAGTTGCGCGCACTCATTGAAGCCCGCATGGCGACGCAGCCCGACGTGCGGGCCTCCGAGGTGTATGCCCGGATGCAGCAGCGCTACTTCGGCGACGGCCTGGCCTACCTGGCGCGCGTGCGCGGACAGGCATCTCGTCAGTCCGACGAGCCGCCCGTGTCGACCGCCGCGCTGGCAGCGGCCTATGTGCCGCTGATGGGCGCCATCACGGAATTTCGCGACGTGCTGCTGGACGAGATGGGACGCCATATCGAGGCGCATCGCATGGGCGCTGCGCGACTGCTTGCCGTGACCCTGGCAGCGACCGCGCTGTTGGTGGCCGCCCTTGCCGTGGCGCTGGTGCAATTTCGCAAGCGCGTGATACAGCCCTTTGCGCAGGCCACGCGCATCATCGGATCCATTGCCAGCGGCTCGGCGCCAGCCAACATTGCGCACGGCAGTCATCACGGCGAAGTGCAAGAGATGTTCAATGCGCTGCGCGTGCTCAAGGAGAAGTCCGCGGCGCAGAAGCAGCTTGAAGCCGAGCGCGACCGGTTGATTGCGGATCTGGCCCACTCCGCCGAAACGGACTATCTGACCGGGCTGCTGAATCGGCGAGCCTTCGAAAAGCGCTTTGAGGCGGCGCGCGCGCATTGGGACGAGAGCCAGCCGATGCTGGCTTTCATCCTGTTCGATATCGACCACTTCAAGACCATCAACGACACGCACGGACATGCCAGCGGCGACCTGGCGCTGAAGGCCGTGGCGCAGCTGTGCCACACGACGTGGCGTCAGTCGGATGTCGTTGCGCGGGTGGGCGGGGAGGAATTCGCGGTGCTCTGCCGCACGCGCAGCGCGCACCAGGCGATGGAGATGGCGCAGCGGATGCGAGACCGCATCCGAACCTGCTCAGTCACGTCGGCAACCGGCGTCCCGTTCGGGCTGACGGCCAGTTTCGGCGTGGCGTGTATTTCGTGGAGCCATGCAGAAAGCGTCAGCGGCCTTTTTCGGGCCGCTGACGAACTGCTTTATCTGGCGAAATTGAACGGGCGCGATCAAGTCCACCAACGCACCCTGGGGTGAAAGCGGGGGTCCGGCCTTCCCGCGTCCGGGCCTCCGGGGTCCGGCCTTCCCGCGTCCGGGCTTACAGGCTTAGTTCTTCACGCGCGAGACGTCGGCCTTTTTGGGCGTGTCGGCGTGGGACGGCGTGTCGTGCCGGTCGGACTGCTTGTTGGCCTCGGGGGCCTTCCAATTCAGCGGGGGGATCTCGAAGCTTCCCTTCTTGGCAGTCAATTGATGAGACATAAGCATGCTCCTGGACAGGCGCATGGCTTCCCCCGCCGAGCACTGCGCACAGATTCAGGCGGGCCATGAATGCCGCGGGTGCGGGGGAGCATTCAGGAGCAGGCGTCGCCGGGATTCGAAACTACTGGCTTGTTCTTATAATTTTGCCGATAGATAAAAGATTTTAGCAGAATTTTGGCAGAAATAGCAAGCTAAATTGCGGGGCGTCGCCCTGGGAGCGCGCTTGGCATGACTGAAGCTCATACCGAATCCCATACTGAACCGCGCGCCGACGTGCAGGAAAAATTGTTGCGCGCCACCGAGTCCCTGATCTATGCCGGGGGCATCAACGCCACCGGCATGGACCTCATCGTCAAGACCTCCGACGTGGCACGCAAGAGCATCTACAAGCACTACGGCACCAAGGACCTACAGCCTGGACACACGCTGGCGCAACCGCGCCGAGTTCGTCCATAGCCGCGACGAAGCGCGCGAACTTCTTTCGCGCAAATGGGCGCGCAAGCTTGAGTGCCGGTTGATCAAGGAACTGTGGGCCTACACCGGCAATCGCATCACGGTGCGCTATGCATACGAGTGGCGCGACGACTCGCGAAACTGGTTCCGCTCGTACGGCAACGAGAACTGGGAATTCGGCGAGGACGGCTTGATGATCCGCCGCGTTTCCAGCATCAACGACCTTCCCATCAAGGAAGCCGACCGCAAATTTCACTGGCCGCTGGGACGCCGTCCGGACGATCATCCCAGCCTGTCCGACCTGGGCATGTAAACGCCCTGCACGGCTCGCGCGCGGGCCTGCAACGCCTGGGCGGCCCACGTGCCGCGCAGGCGCATGACGCGCGCATTCCCCTTCAAAAAAACTTAGGGATTTCCCCCGATTTCGTGGCTATCTCTACATCCGCGCGCAACTTTCGCAGGCCTTGAAAGGTGAACGGAAGTTTGGATTTTTAGACTCCCGCATTCATTGCAGTGTCAGCTTTTGTTCAGACCTCAGTCAGGCAAAAGCACAACAACGGGAGGAAAAGACCATGCAATCAAAACGCAGCGCCGTGCGGCGCGAGGCGTGGGCTGCAGGCACGATGATCGTGCTGGGCCTGGGCGCCATCGCGCAGGCGTCAACCTACACATTGGGAACCCTGGACCGCATGGGCCCGGGCATGTTCCCGGCCATTCTTGGCGTGCTGCTGGTGCTTCTTGGCTTGGCCATCGCCAAGATGGCGGCTTCGCCCGTGGCCGCCGAGGAAGATGCCGAAGAAGTGGCGCCGCCCGAGTGGCGCGGCTGGGGCTGCATCATCGGCGGCCTGCTTTCCTTCATCCTCATCGGCAAGTTCGGCGGCCTGGTGCCTGCGACGTTCGTGCTGGTCTTCATCTCTGCCATGGGCGACCGCCAGCATACCTGGCGCTCCGCAGCCATCCTTGCCGCCGGCGTCACGGTGCTTGGCGTGGCCGTGTTCTCCTGGGCGCTGCAACTGCAGTTTCCGTTGTTCCGCTGGGGTTGATCCATGGAAATCTTCAATAACCTGATGCACGGGTTTTCGGTCGCTTTCGCGCTGGACAACCTGATGTGGGCCATCTTTGGCGTGTTCATGGGCAACCTGATCGGCGTGCTGCCGGGCATGGGCGTGCTGGCCGCCATTTCGATCCTGCTGCCCCTGACCTACACGATGACGCCCACCGCGGCGCTGGTGATGCTGTCCGGCATCTACTACGGCTCGCAGTACGGCGGCGGTATCACGTCGATCATGTTGAACCTGCCCGGCACGGCCTCGCACGCAGTGGCCTGCCTGGACGGCAATCCGCTCGCGCGCAACGGAAAGGCGGGCTCGGCCCTTTTCATGCTGATGTTCTCGTCGTTCTGCGGCGCGTCCGTCGGCATCCTGGCAATGATCCTGTTCTCGCCGCTGCTGGTCGACGTCGCGTTCAAGTTCGGTCCCGCCGAATACTTCTCGATGATGATGCTGGGCCTGCTGGCCGGCGCAACGCTGGCCAAGGGTTCGGCGATCAAGGGCGTGGCGATGGTGGTCGTCGGCCTGCTGCTGGGCGTGGTGGGCACGGACGTGAACACCGGCACGATGCGCTTTCACTTTGGCATCCTCGAACTGTCTGACGGTCTGCAAATCGTGGCGCTGGCCATGGGGCTGTTCGGCGTGGCGGATTTCCTGAAGAACATCAATCGCATCGGTGGCGACAGCAAGGTCACGTCGACGAAGGTGAGCATGAAGTCCATGCGTCCGGAAGCCGGCGACATCAAGCAGTCGCGCGGCGCGCTGGTGCGCGGCACGGCGATCGGTGCGGCGTTCGGCATTCTGCCGGGCACGGGTCCGACCATCGCGTCGTTCATCTCTTACGCCACGGAAAAGAAGGTTGCCCGTGAACCGCGCCGCTTTGGCCGCGGGGCCATCGAAGGCATCGCCGGTCCGGAAGCCGCAACCAGCGCATCGACGCAGACCAGCTTCATCCCCACGATGAGCCTGGGCATCCCTGGCGATCCCGTCATGGCGCTGATGCTGGGCGCGCTGATCATTCACGGCATCCAGCCGGGTCCGCAGATGATGGTCGAGCATGCCGACATGTTCTGGGGGCTGATCGCCAGCTTCTGGGTTGGCAACGTGCTGCTGCTGCTCCTGAACCTGCCGCTCATCGGCATGTGGGTGCGTCTGTTGACGGTTCCCTTCCGCTATCTGTTCCCTGCCGCACTGTTCTTCGTCTGCGTGGGGGTGTACAGCACGAACAACAACCTCTTCGACGTGGGGATGGTGACCTTGTTCGGCGCCGCAGGCTACGCGTTGATCCGGCTGCGGTTCGAACCGGCGCCGCTGCTGCTGGGGTTCGTGCTCGGGCCCATGGTGGAAGAGAACTTCCGCCGCGCCCTGCTGCTGTCGCGCGGCGAGCTGTCGATCTTCGTGACGCGGCCCATCAGCCTGGGATTCATCCTGGCCTGCGTGGGGCTGATCGCACTGCTGGCCGTGTCGGCGCTGCGCCAGCGCAAGGCGCGCGAAGCGCTCAGGCACGCGGAGTCTGCCACGTAAACGCAAATCAAGAATCGGGGTAGTGCTGCTTTGGCCGGTCTTAAAAGGACCGGCCTTTTTTTGCCTGGCTGCCCGGTCAACGATGCGGGTCAGCGATGCGCGTCCGCGTTTCGAGTCAGCTTTCCGGCGTGGCGGTGTGGCCGTCGATGTGGCCAAGCGGGCGGCCCGGATCCAGGCGGTCGCGCACGCGCTGCTTCAGCACCTTGGCGTCGGGGAAGCCGCCGTCGCGCTTGCGGTCCCAGATCAGATCGCCGTCGTAGGTGATCTGGAAAATTCCGCCGGTGCCGGGCTGCAGCGCCACTTCGCCCAGATCCGTCGAAAACGTGGAAAGCAATTCCTGCGCCATCCAGCCCGCGCGCAGCAGCCATTGGCACTGCGTGCAATACAGGATGACGATGCGAGGGCGCAAGGCAGGCGGGTTCATGGGTACGGCATTCTACGCCTGCGCGGGCGGAGGCGATCATGGATAATGTCGGGTTTTCCCGGGTCTGCAATGGGCCCAGAGCCTCGTATGAAGTCTGCCTTGACGCCCCGAGGCCAGCGCTGGCTGATCGGTCTTTTGATGGGACTGGTCACGCTCACGCCGATGGCCATCGACATCTACCTGCCTTCCCTGCCCGCCATGGCATTGGCGTTTGGCGAGCCCATCGGCGCCTTGCAATCCAGCATCACCCTGTTCATTTTTGCGGTGGGCGTGGGCCAGGTGCTGATCGGCCCGCTGGCCGACCGCTATGGCCGCCGGCCCGTTGCCCTGTGCGGCGCTGCGGCATATCTGGCGGGCTCGGCGCTGGGCGCGTCGGCAACGTCCCTCGAGGTGTTTTACGCGGCGCGCGTCATTCAGGGACTGGGCGCGTGTTCGGCATCGCTGGTCGCCTTTGCCGCCGTGCGGGATTGCTTTACCCCGGCCGTCGGCGCGCGCGTCTATAGCTACCTGAACGGCGCGCTATGTTCCGTGCCCGCGCTGGCGCCGATGGTGGGCGGCGTGCTGGCGCTGCATGCGGGCTGGCGCAGCACGTTCGTCTTCATGACGGTGTTCGCGCTGGCATTGGCGGCGCTGCTGGCCGTGCGCTTCGAGGAAACCCGGGCCAAACTCGCGCACCCGCCAGGCGCGCTGTACAGCCTGCCCCGTTATGCGTCCATCGTCACCAGCGGACGGTTCCTGTACTTTGCGTGCTTCGGCATGGCGGGCATGGCCATGATCCTAGTGTTCGTGTCGGCCGCGCCCGTCGTGCTGGTCGAGCAGCTTGGATACAGCGAGCTGGGCTTTTCAGCATGGTTTGGGGCAAATGCAACCATCAACATCGCGGCGTTTTTCCTGGCGCCCACCTTCATCGCGCGGCATGGCCGCTACAACATGGTGCGCGTCGGCATGGCCGCCCTCCTGCTGGCGTCGGTCCTGCAGGCCAGCGCGTGGCTGTGGATGCCCCTGTCGGCCTGGGTCTTCATGCTGCCGGTCACGGTGTTTACCGTCGGATTCTCGCTGGCGCTGGGATCGGGGCTGAGCCTGGCGCTCGAGCCCTTCGCTGACCGGGCGGGCACTGCCGCCGCCGTGTATGGCCTTTTCCAGATGAGCGGGTCGGCGGTGATCGCCACCCTGCTGCTGGACAGCGGCATGGCGCCTCAGGCGGCCATGGCGCTGGTCGGCGCGGTCATCGTGGCGCCGCTGCTGCTGCTGTCGCCGGCGTTGGGCCGGCGCCTTGCCGCCGGTTCCTGAGCCAACGGGCGCGGGGCGTGCGCTAGTATCCAGGAACAACCACCTGGAGGCGACATGTCCATCGAAAAACCCGCGGACGAACCGGTGCTGCTGCGCAGCGCCGAGGGCGGCGTCGTCACGCTGCGCCTGAACCGCCCTTCCCAGTTCAATGCCTTGTCCGAGGCGATGCTGACCGCGTTGCAACAGGAAATCGACACACTGGCATGCGATGCCGACGTCCGCTGCGTGGTGCTGGAGTCGGCCGGCCGCGCATTTTGCGCGGGCCATGACTTGCGCGAGATGCGCAGCCAGCCGGACCTTGATTACTACCGGGCGCTCTTTCGCCGATGCGGCAACGTCATGCAAGGCTTGCAGGCGCTGCCGGTGCCCGTGATCGCCAAGGTGCATGGCATTGCAACAGCGGCGGGATGCCAACTGGTCGCCAGCTGCGACCTGGCAGTCGCCGCGGACACCGCGAAGTTCGCCGTGTCCGGCATCAATGTCGGCCTGTTCTGCGCCACGCCCGCCGTGGCCCTGACGCGCAACGTGTCTGCCAAGCGCGCCTTCGAGATGCTGATGACCGCGCGCTTCATCGATGCTGCCCAGGCCGTGGACTGGGGGCTGATCAACGCGACGGCGCCCGAGAGCGAACTGGATGCGCGGGTGCGCACGCTGGTGGACGACATCCTGGCCAAGAGCCCGGCCGCCGTGCGTTACGGCAAGCGGATGTTCTACAAGCAGCGGCAGATGGCCCTGGCCGATGCCTATGATTACGCGGGTGACGTGATGGCCCGCAACATGATGGAGGCGGACGCGTGCGAAGGCATCGACGCCTTCCTGCAGAAACGCCCGCCGCGCTGGACGTCGTGACGACGCGCCGGCGGCTGGGGCCGGGGGTTAGACCAGCCAGCCCAGCGACCAGCCGCTGACGGCCGCCAGCAGCACCACCCATAACGGCGACCAACGGCCATAGACCAGCAACGCAAACAGCAACAGCGCGAGGCCAAAGTCGGCCTTGCCTAGAATTGCGCTGGTCCAGACGGGGTCATACAGCGCGCCGAGCAGGATGCCAACGACGCTGGCATTGACGCCGGCCACCATGTTGCGCACGCCTGGACGGCGCCGCAGCGAGTCCCAGAACGGCAGCGCCGCGGTAAGCAGCAAGGCGCCCGGCACGAAGATGACGCAGAGAAGCAGCAAGCCGCCCGCCCATCCGGACAAGGGGCCGGAGGACATTGCGCCCAGGAAGGCCGCGAAGGTGAACAAGGGCCCGGGCATGGCCTGGGCCGCACCATAACCGGCCAGGAAATCCGCGCTGGACACCATGCCGGTGGAGACCGACGCCGTCTCCAGCAGCGGCAGCACAACGTGCCCGCCGCCAAAGACCAGCGCGCCGGCGCGATAGAAGCCGTCGATCTGGCCCGCCAGCGCGCCGCTGGAGATGAGCGCCCAGAGCGGCAGCCCCGCCATCAGCACGGCAAAGAGCACCAGCGACGCCACGGCCGCCGCGCGCGACACGCCGGAAGGGGCGTGGGAGAGAACGGGCCGGGCCGGCAATTGCAGGAAGGCCGCGCCGATCACCGCGCCCAGCACCACGGCGCCGACCTGCGCCAGCGCGGCCGGCAGTAACACCGTGAGTAATGCGGCGGCGACCGCCAGCGCGGCGCGGGATCTGTCCGGGCACAGCGAACGGCCCATTCCCCATACCGCCTGCGCGACGATGGCCACGGCGGCCACCTTCAGCCCATGAATGGCCGCCGACCCGGAAAGCCAGCCGTAGTGGGCAAGCCCCATCGCAAATCCGATCAGGGCGAGTGCCGAAGGCAGCGTAAAGGCGACCCACGCGGCCAGCATGCCGGCCCACCCGGCGCGGCGCAAGCCGATCGCCATGCCGACCTGGCTGCTGGCCGGACCCGGCAGAAACTGGCACAGCGCGACCAGATCCGAAAAGGTGTAATCGTCGAGCCATCGGCGCCGGTCGACAAATTCGGTGCGAAAGTAACCCAGATGCGCGACCGGTCCGCCAAAGGACGTCAAGCCCAGGCGCAGGAACACCAGAAACACTTCAAGACAGGACCCTCGGTCGGTCTGGGCGCGCGCGCCGGTGGCCGGCTTGCTGTCGACATGTTCGTCATGGGGGGATGGGTGCGGCATCGGCTCGGGCTTCGTGGGAAATCGGGGCGGCGATTTTATAAAAGGCCCCAGCACCAAACTTATAGCCGGGCCACGGCCGGGATTCAATCGGATAAATGTCAGGAATTGGCGCTTGGCGGGCGCACCGCCCGGCACATCATGGCCCATATCAAAAATAGGTTCTTGGCACTTCAGCGGTAGGCCAGTCGGCGCCATCATTTGCCGGTCATTCCCCCATCCCATTCCAATAGAAAGGTCTGAACATGAGCCAACGGTTGAATTATTTCCAGGTGTCCGAAGTCCTGTCCAAGAAGTATCTGGACTTCAGCATGGCGCTAAAGAAGACGCCTGTGGTCCAGGAGCTTGGCTCGCTGGTCGATATCCGCGCCTCGCAGCTCAACGGCTGCGGATTCTGCCTGGACATGCACGTCAAGGAAGCCACGATCAAGGGCGAGCGCGCGCTGCGCCTGCATCACGTCGCCATCTGGCGCGAATCCCCCCTTTTTTCGCCGCGCGAACGCGCCGCGCTGGAATGGACCGAGGCGCTTACGACGCTGCCCCCGCACGGCGTGCCGGACGAGATCTACGACGCCGTGCGGGCGCAGTTCACGGAAACCGAACTGTCGGACCTGACCTTCCTGGTGGTCGGGATCAATGGCTGGAACCGGTTGAACGTCGCGTTTCGCACCGAGCCCGGGTCCGCCGACAAGGCCTATGGCCTGGACAAGGCCGGCTTGAACTGACCGGCGCTCTGCTGACGCGGGTCACATGAGCTGCAGGATGCGGCGCGCCAGCTGCTCCGCCTGCTCGGCCGAGACGATATTGGTGAAGCTCATGAGCAGACCGGCGCGCGCGTCCGGCGCTGCCGACCAGTGCGACAAGGCATGGGCGTACAGGCCCTGCCGCAGCATGCGCGCCGCAAGTTCGCGATCGGTCTGATGGCCGTCCAGCCGCGCCACCAAATGCATGCCGCCCGGCTGCGGATCGATGCGCAACCGGTTGCCCAGCACGCTGGACAGCGCCGCGGCCGTGGCCTCGCGCCGTTCGCTGTACAGACGGCGCATGCGCTGGATATGGCGCGCGAAATGTCCTTCGTTGATGAACGAGGCCAGCACGGCCTGCGTCAACGCCGGCGCGCCGCCCGCCAGCAGCAGGCACAGACGCTCGAAGCGCGGCGCCTGCTCCTCGGGCACCACCAGGTAGGCGAGCCGCATGCCCGGAAACAGCACCTTGCTGAAGGTGCCCGAATACAGCACGCGGCCCTGACGGTCCAGGCTTTTCAGGGCCGGCAGCGGACGGCCGACGTAGCGGTATTCGCCGTCGTAATCGTCCTCCACGATCCACGCGCTGCTGCGTTCGGCCCAGTCCAGCAGCGCCTGGCGCCGGGGCAGCGACAGCGACAGGCATAGCGGACTTTGGTGCGCGGGCGTCACGACCGCCGCCCTCGCCCGCGGATCCTGTGCAATGCCCGCCTGCACGACCAGCCCTTGCGCGTCCACCCGCACCGGCACGGCCTGCATCCCTGCCTGCGCCAGCAGCGCCCGCGTGGGCGGATAGCCGGGGTCTTCCACCCAGACCGAATCGCCGGGCTTGAACAGCGCCTGCATGATGAGCTGCAAGGTGTTGTTGTAGCCCGTCGTGATGAACACCTGGCTGGGCGTGCACTGGATGCCGCGCGCCACCTGCAGGTAGGCGGCCGTCGCGGTCCTGAGCGCGAGCAAGCCCGAGGGATCGGGGTATGCAAGATCCGGCGGCTGCATGCCGCGCAGATGGCGCGCGCCCAGACGCGCCCATATCTTGCGCGGAAACGCGTCGAGCGCCGGCAGTCCCATCTGGAAGGGCAACGGTGCGGCCGGACGCTGCCAGCCGTCTTCCTGCGCCTCGGCGGGCCGGGCCTTTGCGGCGGGCGCGGAGCGCGCAAGCGGTTGCAGGTTGGGAGCGACCACGGTGCCGGCCTGGCCGCGCGCCTGGATGTAGCCCTCGGACGCCAGCAGCGAATAGGCGACCTCGATGGTGCCGCGCGCCACGCCGATTTCCTTGGCAAGCGCGCGTGCCGACGGGATGCGGTCGCCGGGTTTGAGGGTGCCCTCGGCGATGGCGCCCCGGAACCGCTCATAGATCTGGCGGTAGAGCGGATGGCCGGCGGCGTCGGAGACGGTTTGCAGACCGTCGGGTGTTGCGGGAATCATGGCATAGTCCGTAAGCGCATTTATGGCCCTTCAAATTATGGCATGTGGTTTTTAAGATTCGTACTCACGGTGGGCGTGCGCTTCGCGCCCTGAACTTCGAGCTACGGACCCCATGCACACATCCACGGAACCGGCCTTGCGCCATCTGCAGACCCCGGAAGAATGGCGGGCCTGCCTGCCGCTGATGCGCGAGCTGCGACCCCATCTTGCCCACGACGACGCGTTTGTCGAACGCCTGGCCCGAATGCACCAGCAAAACTATCGCCTGCTCGCCGTCATGCGCGACGGCGAGGCGCTGGCGCTGGCGGGATACCGGTATCAGGAAAACCTGATCTACGGGCGGTTCATGTATGTGGACGACCTGGTGGTGGCGCCCTCGGCGCGCGGCAGCCGCTGGGGCGCTCGGCTGATCGCCGAGCTGGATCACCTGGCGCGCGGCGCGGACTGCGACAAGCTGGTGCTGGACACCGGGCTGGGCAACGCGCTGGCGCAACGCTTCTACTTCCGGCAGGGCCTGTTGACCAGCGCCATCCGGTTCAGCAAATCCTTGAAAGGAAACACCCAATGAGCATTCTTCGTATCCGCTGCAGCCCGCGCGGACTCGATTCCGAGAGCTATCGCCTGTCCCAGCGCATCGTCGAACGCCTCGTGCGGACGGCGCCGGCCGGCGGCCTGGAGGTCGTGGAGTTCGACGCCACCACCCTCACCCATGCGGACAGCGACTATGCCGCGGCGCTGGCCGCGCCGGCGGATCCTGCCGCCGACGTGCTCGCGCGCGGATCCCTACACGCGTCGGGCGCGCTGATCCGGATGCTGGAAAACGCCAGCCACATCGTGCTGGCCACGCCCATGCACAACTTCACCGTCCCCTCCGCGTTGAAGGCATGGCTGGACCTTGTTGTCCGGGTGCGCAATACGTTTCACATCACGCCGCAGGGCAAGGTCGGATTGCTGGCGGATCGCCCCGTGTTTGTCGCGATCTCGTCGGGCGGGACCTTCAGCGGCGAAGAGGCCCGTCAGCCGGACTTCCTGACGCCATACCTGCGGCACGTGCTGGCGACCATCGGGTTGAAACAGGTGACGTTTGTAGCGGTGGAGGGAACGGCCCGTGGGCCCGAGTTGCTGGCGCTTGCCCGAGCGCGGGCGGAGGGGGCGCTCGAAGGCATTTCGTACGCCCGGCCGGTCGAGGAAATAATTGGATAGGCCCCGTTTACGCCTGCTTGCGTTTTGATGCGAACAAGCCGCTTCGTCTGCCCCCGAATCCTCGCGGATGGGGGCGAATTTCTGTCAGAAATTTTCGTTGGATTATTGGTCGTTAACTCAAAAATATGCCGCAACCAGAAAACATCTCAGCAATTCGCATTCCTGACCGCCTTCTGCAGGAAACTGAAATCGGCGTTTGCGATTAAGTTTTCCTGAATAGAAAACTGACCATTAATCTATATTTATCAATATCTTAGCTAAATAGCCAGCATCATAATTCCTAGGTTATCCGCGACGCTGAATATCGTCGAAATTATGCGATTAATCGGAAATAAAGCTGCGGCATGAATAATGTTTTTGATTATTTCTGTACGAAATATTAGTAACTACACGTATATTTCAACCAGAGACAATCGGCAATTACATCGAATTGTTCGGTTACGTTTAACGGGGATTGTTTACAGCCCCAACCCTTGTTCCGCCCCAACACTGGCCCTTATTCAGCGGACGGGACAACAACATCAACCGCCGACTGGGTTCCTGAAGTTGCAGCTGCCTTGTCCGTTTGCGGATGATTGACGCGTGCGAAAACGGGTAAGGCTCCTTCCGTCCTGGAGCTGACATGACCTCTGGCCACCGGCATGGCTATACCCACGTTCCCCTACACCTGAATTACGTCTGGCGCGTCCTCGCGATGCTGCTATTGCCCGTGCCGGCCGCCCTAGCCTGCACGACGACCGGCACGTCGATCATCTGCAACGACGCGTACACCCTGCTCAATCCGAACACGGTCAACAGCAGCGCCAACGATGTCTCAGTGCTGGTCACGCCAGCCGGACAATCCACGGGACCCACGCTAGGCCTCCCCGGTTCGGCGGCCGTCAAGCTGACGGGGCGCAATACGACGCTGACCAATCAGGGCCTCATTGACCCCACCCTGTCGCTGCTTGCCCTGGGAACCTCGGGCGCAATCATGGGCAATGCGACCAACGCAGGCACGGTGCGCGTGAACAACAGTGGCACGTTGTATGGCGCGGGGCTGTCGGTGCTGGGCCTGCAGGTCCTGAGCACGCTGGACGGAACCGCCCTCGCCTTGCGCAGCAATGCCACCGGCACCATCAACATCGACAACTCGGGCACCATCGGCCTGAAGCCGGGGCTGCTTTCCGTCTCGCTGTTGAACGCCAGTCCCGTGATTGCCGCCTATGGCGGCGCGCCGGTCACCGTGAACAATGCGGCTGGCGGCGTCATCAATGGCCGCGTGGGACTGGGCCGATCGGTCACCGGCAACAGCTTCGTCAATGCGGGCACGATCAACGGCAGCGTGAGCATGGGGCAGAACAGCACCAACACGTTCACCGCCGTGACGGGATCGGCCATCTCGGCGGGCGGCGCGGACGTGGGGGTGGACCTGTCTGTGGCGGGCCTGGACGCGAGCATAGCGCTAGGCTTTGCCCGGGGCGGCACCGTGGACGGCGGTGCGAACGGCAACAACACGCTGGTGCTGCAGAATCCGGAGGTGTCCGGCACCGGCGGGACAGGCACCGCAAGCTCGGCGGTGTACCGCAACTTCAATAACCTGCGCGTGAACGGCGGCACCTGGACCATTAACGGGCCGCTAGTCAGCAGCCAGACGACGTTGAATGGCGGTCTGGTGAACTTTGACAGCAGCAATGCTTTCGGCGCGGGAACATTGACCGGCAATGGCGGTGCAATAACGGCGGCCACTGCGGGGCTTTCGCTGGCCAATGCCGTCCAGATCAATGCGGGCGGACTGAGCGTTCAAGGCGCGAACAACGTGACGCTTGCGGGCGCCATCTCAGGCGCCGGCACGCTGGACAAGGCCGGCACGGGCGTCCTGACGCTCAATGGCGTAAACACGCACCTGGGCGGCGTGCGGTTAGGCGGCGGCAGCCTGGCGCTTGGCGGCAACAGCGCATTGGGACTGGGTGACCTGGTCGTGTATGGCGCCTCGTCGCTGCAGCCCGGCAGCGCCACGAACCTAAACAACAACATCGTTCTCAATGCCGATCTTGCCCTGGCCAACGTCTCGGCGCTCACGCTGTCCGGCGCGCTGTCGGGCGCATCGGCGCTGGTCAAGAACGGCGCTGGCATCCTGACGCTGAACGGCACGAATTCGCATGGCTCGACGCGCATCAATGCCGGTGGCCTGGTGGTGGGCAACAATGCCGCGCTTGGTGCGGGACCGCTCACCGTCAGCGGCGCATCGACCCTTGCGTCGTCGGCTAGCGTTGCGCTGCAGAACGCGATCGTGCTGAACAGCGCGCTGACCCTAAATGGCACCGAAACGCTGACATTGAACGGGCCGATCAGCGCGGCCGGATCGCTGGTCAAGACCGGTTCGGGCGTGCTGAATCTGAACGGCGCCAACACCTATACCGGCGGCACCACGCTGGCGGGCGGCACCGTGAATGTGGGCGCAGCCGGGGCGCTGGGCACCGGCGCGGTCACTGTCAGCGGCGCAACCACCCTTGCCGGTTCAGGCGTGGCGCTGGGCAACAACTTCGCGTTGGGCAATGCGCTGACCGTGGGCGGCGCCGGCAATCTCACGCTCAACGGCACGGTGTCCGGCGCGGGCGGCACGCTGGTGAAGACGGGGACCGGCGTGCTCACGCTGAATGCCACGAACAGCTTCGGCGGCGGCACGCTCGCCGCGGGGACAGTCGTTGCGGGCGCCAACAACGCGCTGGGGACCGGCGTGATCAACGTGACGGGCGCGACGACGGTGGACAGCGCATCGCCTGTCAGCCTGGGCAACCAGTTCGTGCTGGGCGACCGGCTCACCATCGGCGGCAGTCAGGCGCTGACGCTGGGCGGCGCGCTGTCGGGCGGCGGCACGCTGGTCAAGAACGGCAACGCCGACCTGACGCTGTCGGCAGCCAACGTGCACACTGGCGGCGTCCTGCTCAACGCGGGCCAACTGACGCTCACGAACGCGCAAGGCCTGGGCACCGGCCTTCTGGACGTCCAAGGGCCGGCGACGCTGGCCGCGAGCAACCTGACCGTGTCCAACGACGTGCGCCTGGGCAACACGCTGGGCATCGCCACCGACGGACAGGCGGTGAGCCTGACGGGCAACATTTCCGGCGCCGGCGCCATCGCCTTGAACGATGCAGGCACGTTGACACTGGCCGGCACCAACACGCATGGCGGTGGCGTCCTGCTGAACGCGGGCACGGTAATTGCCGCGAGCGATACCGCGTTGGGCAGCGGCACACTGGCTGTGGGCGGCAATGCCGCGCTACAAAGCTCGGAGGCGCGCAGCTTCGTCAACAACGTCGCGTTGACGGGCAACCTGACCGTCAACGGCGCGAGCGATATCGGACTGGCCGGCGCGATCACGGGCCCCGGCCGCCTGGTGATGGACGGCTCGGGCACACTGACGCTTACGGGCGCCAACACCCACGCCGGCACGACCATCACAAGCGGAACGGTCCAAGCCGGCGCCGGCAGCCTGGGTGCGAGCGTGCTGAACGATTCCAAGCTCCTGATTGCCCAGGGCGTGGATGGCGCCTATGGCGGCGCGATCAGCGGGTCGGGCAGCGTCGATGTCGCGGCAGGCGGACAGACGCTGGTGCTCAGCGGCGCCAACACCTTCACCGGTGGGCTGAACCTGCTGTCCGGCACGGTCGAAACGCGCGGCGGACAGGCCCTGGCTGACAGCCTTGCCGTGAATCTGAACGGCGGCACCGTGCTGCGGCTGGCAGACAGCGAAACGTTCGGCTCGCTCGCGGGCACGGGACGGCTGGACCTCGGCGCGGGCGCGACAGTGCATTTGGGCCAGGACAACGGAGATTCGATCTTCGATGGCGCGCTGTCCGGCGCGGGCAACGTCGTCAAAAGCGGCACCGGCACATTGACGCTGGCCGGCACCAGCACGCAAAGCGGCGCGTTCGATGTGGCGGCGGGCGCATTGAACGTGAACGGCAGTCTGGCCAGTTCGCAGGTGAACGTGGGCGCAGGCGCCACGCTTGCCGGCTCGGGCGTTCTTGGCGGTTTGACGACGGTCGCATCGGGCGGCGCGCTGTCGGCCACGTCCGGCCAGACCCTGACGCTGGGCGGACTGACGCTGAATCAGGGCTCGCAATTCAACGTGGCGCTGGGCGCGCCGCCGGCCACGCCGCAAACGCTGGTGCAGGTCAACGGCAACCTGACGCTGGACGGCGACCTGAACGTCACCGACAAGGGCGGCTTCGGCGAAGGCGTCTACCGGTTGATCACCTACACCGGTCAGCTCACGGACAACGGGCTCGCGCTCGGCTCCCTGCCCCCGGGCACGGTGCCGTCAAACCTGCAGATCCAGACCGCCGTGAACCAGCAGGTGAACCTGGTGGTTCAGACCAGCGACAGCAGCGTGCAGTTCTGGAACGGCCCCAAGCAGCTTGCGGATGGCACGTTGGCGGGCGGCGCGGGCACGTGGCAGGCGGGCTCGACAAACTGGACCAATCAGGCGGGACTTCTGAGCCAGACCTGGGCCGGTAATTACGCCATCTTTGGCGGCACCTCGGGCGGCGTCGTCACCGTGGCCGGCGAGCAGGCCGTCACGGGCATGCAGTTCTTCACCGATGGGTACACGCTGCGGGACGGCGCGATCCGTCTGGCCGCGGGCCCGAACACGTTCCGCGTCGATCCCTCGCTGACGGGAACGGTGAACAGCGTCATCCGTGGCGCCGGCACGCTGAACAAGCGCGACCAGGGCACGCTGGTGCTGGGCGGCACGAACGAATACACGGGCGGCACGCAGATCAGCGAAGGCGTGCTGCAAGTCAGCGCCGACAGCAACCTGGGTGCGGCGGGGACGGCGCTGAACTTTGCCGGCGGCACCTTGCGCGTGACCGGCACGGGCTACTCCGGCACCACGCGCGCCATCGATACCGGCGCGGGCGCGGGCTTCGATATTGCCGATGCGGGCAATGTGTTCACGCTGGGCCAGGCGCTTTCGGGCGCAGGCCGCATTACCAAGTCGGGCGCGGGCACGCTGGCGCTGGGCGGCGACAACAGCGGCATCGGCGGCGTGACACTGGCGGCTGGCACGATCGCCGCGGGCAGCGACACCGCGCTGGGCTCGGGCGTGCTGAACGTCACGGGGTCAAGTGCGCTGAACGCGACGGCCGCCGTGACGCTGGCCAACGATGTGGCGATTGCTCCCGGCGCGACGCTGACCAACCCGGGCACCAACGACCTGACGCTTACCGGCCTGGTGTCGGGCGCGGACGGCGCGCTGGCAAAGGCGGGTCCGGGCACGCTGACGCTGACCGGCAACAACACCTATGGCGGCGGCACGACCATGACAGGCGGCGCAATCCGCGTCGGCAGCGGCAGCGCGCTCGGCACCGGCGCGCTGAGTGTCGCGGGCACGTCCGGCCTGCTGACCGACGGCACGGTGGCGCTGAACAACGCCATCGCGCTGGGCGCGGCCCTGACGACGGGCGGCGCGGGCGATCTGACGCTGAACAATACGATCACGGGCGCGGGCTCGCTCATCAAGGCGGGCGCGGGAACGCTTACGCTGAACGGCGTGAACT
Source organism: Achromobacter mucicolens (assembly GCF_902859725.1). Classification (GTDB taxonomy): domain Bacteria; phylum Pseudomonadota; class Gammaproteobacteria; order Burkholderiales; family Burkholderiaceae_B; genus Achromobacter; species Achromobacter mucicolens. The sequence continues at coordinate 152,868 of NZ_CADIJP010000005.1, forward strand.
CGCACGCCGCGACCAGGCTGGACAGCGGCCGTCTGGTGCTGGGCAACGACGCCGCGCTGGGCACGGGTCCGTTGGCCGTCACGGCCGACGCGGCGCTGGACAGCACGGCCGGCCTGACACTCGGCAACGCCATCAACGTCGGCGCTGGCGCGGATCTGACGCTGGCGCAATCGCAGGACGCGACGCTGCTCGGCACCGTCGGTGGCGACGGCGGCCTGATTGCCGCGGGCGCGGGCACGACGCTGACCCTGGCCGGCGCCAACGCGTACGCCGGCGGCACGCAGTTGAACGGCGGCAACGTGCGCGTTGGACAGGACGGCTCGCTCGGCACGGGCGCCTTGCTCGTCAATGCAGACGCCACCCTGTCCGGCGTGACGGGCGGCCCGGCGCTCAATCTCATCAACGACACCACGCTGGCCGCGGCATTGACCGTGACCGGCGACCGCGACATCAACCTGAACGGGCTGATCGACGGCGCAGGTTCGCTGACGAAGTCGGGCGCCTCGACGCTGACGCTGGCCAGCGCGAACACGTACGCCGGCGGCACGACGCTCACGGCCGGGGCCCTCCGGCTGGGCGATAACGCGGCGCTCGGCACCGGAGACCTGACGGTGAGCGGCGCGGCAACGCTTGGATCAAGCCAGGCCGTGGCGCTGGCCAACAACGTGGTCCTGGGCCAGGCGTTGAACCTGGACACGACCAATGGATTGCGCTTTGACGGCGAGATTTCCGGGGCTGGCGGCTTGGCCGCGGCCGGGGCAGGCGCGCTGACGCTGGCCGGCGCCAACACCTACGCGGGCGGAACGCGGATCGACGGCGGCGCGCTGCAGGTGGGCAGCGATACGTCGCTGGGCAGCGGTGCGTTGACAGTGGGCGGCGCGGCCACGCTGCAGGCGCTCACCACGCCGGTGACGCTGGCCAACGCCGTCGCGCTGGACGGCGGCCCGCTCGACGTCTCGGGCGCGCAGGACATCACGCTGACGGGCACCGTGTCCGGCACGGGCGGTCTGAGCAAGCTGGGCGCGAACACGTTGACGTTGACGGGCGGCAACACCTACGAGGGCGGGACGGCGCTGGCGCAGGGTCTCATCGTGGCGGGATCGGATCAGGCGCTGGGCACGGGCGCCCTCACCGTCTCGGGCGATGCCGCGCTTGACGCCGCGACGGCCACGACGCTGCGCAATCAGATTTCGCTGACCGGCGGCGACCTGACCGTAAACGGCAGCCAGGACCTTACTCTGACCGGCGCCATCACCGGCGGCAACGCCCTTATCAAGAATGGCGGCGCGACACTGACGCTTTCGGGCGATAACGATTACGCCGGCACCACGACGCTGTCGGCCGGCACGTTGGTCGCAGGCAGCAGCACGGCGCTCGGCACCGGCGCGCTGGACGTGACCGGCACCGCAACGCTGTCGGCGGCCGATGGTGTGACCCTGGCCAACGCGATCGCGCTCGGCGACACGCTGACCGTGGACGGCGCGGGCAACTGGGCGCTCGGCGGCGACATCACCGGCAACGGGGCACTGGTCAAGACCGGCACGGGCACGCTGACGCTGGCCGGTAGCAACGGCTACGCGGGCGGCACGCAGCTCCAGGCCGGCGCGATCACGGGCGACACGGACAGCCTCTCGGGTCCGGTCGCCGCGAGCGCGGGCACCACCCTCACCTTCGATCAGGCCGCTGCCGGCACCTATGCCGGCGCGCTGAGCGGCGCGGGCAGCCTGGAAAAAGCGGGCGTGGGCACGCTGACCCTTGCCGGCAGCAACGCGCTGACCGGCGGCGTGGGCATTGCGCAGGGCACGCTGGTCACGCAGGGCAACAACCTGCTCGAATCGGCTTCCAGCGTACGCATCGACAACGGCGCCACACTGCAACTGGGCGGCTCCGAGTTCATTGCGGCCCTGTCCGGGGCGGGCAGATTGCAGGTGGACGGCAGCCTGGGACTTGGCGGCCCGGCGGACAGCGTCTTCGGCGGCGACCTCGCCGGCGCAGGCATCATCGCCAAGACCGGCCCCGGCGCATTGGCGTTGAACGGCGCCAGCAGTCATTCCGGCGTCTTCAACATCAACGATGGCACGGTGAACCTAGGCGGCACGCTGGCCAGCAACACGGTCAACGTCAATGGCCCGGCGGCCATCCTGGCCGGCACCGGCACGGCCGATGGCAACGTCAATGTGAACAACGGCGGGTCGATCGCGGTGACGTCGGCCTCGCCGGGCGCGCTGACGCTGGGATCGTTGACGCTGGACAGCGCGTCGTCCATCGACGCACAACTAGGCGCGCCGAACGCCGGCGGCCTCATCAACGTGCACGGCAACGTCGACCTGAACGGTACGCTGAACATCGACGGCACGCCTGACTTTGGTGTCGGCGTGTACCGCGTCATTGCCTATTCGGGCGCGGCGACCTCGCTGAACCTGGCGCTGGGTACCCTGCCGCCGGGTGTCATCACGCTGCAGACCAACGTGGCCGGGCAGGTGAACGTGCTGAACGAAAGCCAGGCCGGCGATATCCAGTTCTGGCAAGGCGGGACCGGCACCTGGGACTCGGCCACGCAGAGCTGGGCCGACGTCAACGGCACGCCCGGCACGTGGAACAGCCGCTATGGCGTGTTCGAGGGCACAGCCGGCACCGTCACGCTGGCCGGCACGCAAGGCTTCCAGGGACTGCAGTTCGCGACCGACGGCTACACGCTGACCGGCGGCGCGCTGAACGCGCTGCCCGATGCCAGCGGCGTAGCCACCCTGCGCGTCGAACCGTCGGCGACGGCGACGCTGGACACGACCCTGCAAGGCACGGCCACCATCGCCAAGCGCGATGGCGGCACGCTCGTCTTTACCCAGGCCAACACCTATGTCGGCGACACGCGGCTTGAAGGCGGCGTGCTGGAGATCAGCGCGGACAACCAGTTGGGCAACGCGGCCAATCGCGTGGTGTTCGACGGCGGCACGCTGCGCTATGCGAATGCCGCGCCGGGCACGACCGCCCGCGAGCTTACGCTGGAAGGCGCAGGCGCCATCGATGTGACGCAAGGCGCGTACACCGCGTCCGGCACGATATCGGGCGCGGACCCCACGGCCACGCTGACCAAGACGGGCGCGGGCACGCTGGTGCTTGCGGGCGCCAACACCTATACGGGCGGCACACTGCTGCAGGAAGGCGAGATCAAGGTCGGCTCGAATACGGCGCTCGGCACGGGCCTTTTCACGACGGCCGATGGCACCACCTTGTCCAACGACGTCGCGGTTGCCCTGGCAAACGATATGAACCTGCTGGGCGGCGTCACGGTGGCGAACGGCGCGGACATGGCGCTGTCCGGCGACGTTTCGGGCGCGGGCGGCATCATCAAGACCGGCCCCGGCACGCTGACGCTGGCGGGCGCGAATGCCTATGAGGGCGGCACGCAGCTGAATGGCGGGCAGATCACCGTGGGCAGCCCGAGCGCCCTGGGGACCGGCACGCTGACCGCGGCCGACGGCACGGCACTGGACGCATCTGCAGCCGTGACCCTGGCCAACGACGTGCAACTGAATGGCGCGCTGACGTTGCCGGGCAGCGCGGCGCTCACGCTGGACGGCGACATCGCCGGGCCCGGAAGCCTGGTCAAGAACGGGACGGACACGCTGGCGCTGAACGGCGCGAACAGCTTCCAGGGCGGCGTGGCGCTCAACGGCGGCACGCTTGCATGGGGCAGCGACACCGCGCTGGGCGTGGGGCGGCTGACGACGGCCGATGGCACGACGCTTTCCGCCAGCGTACCGGTCAATGCCGCCAACGCGATCACGCTGGCCGGCAGCACGACGCTCACCGGCGCCGACATTGGTCTGTCCGGGGACATCGACGGCGCGGGCGGCCTGGTGAAGAATGGCGCGGGCCTGTTGACCCTGTCGGGCAACAACAGCTACCAGGGCGGCACGCAGCTCAACGCCGGCACGCTTGCCATCGGCAGCGGCACGGCATTGGGCACGGGCGTCCTGACGGCGGCGGCCGGCACCACGCTGCTGGGTCAAGGCGTGTCGCTGACCAACGACGTGCAGCTCCAAGGCCCGGTCACGGTGGGCGGCGCGGCCGATCTGGCGCTGAACGGCGTCGTGTCGGGTACGGGTCCGCTGACCAAGGACGGCACGTCGACGCTGACCCTGGGCAACGCCAACACCTACGACGGTGGCACGGTGCTGGCCGGCGGGACGATCATCGCGGGCAACAATGCCGCGTTGGGCACTGGCGGCCTGACCGTTGCGGGCCCCGGCACGCTGCAGGCCGGCGCGCCGGGCATCGCGCTGGGCAACGACATCGGGCTGGGCGCGCCCCTGACAGTGTCGGGTCCCAACGACCTGACGCTGGCCGGCAACCTCACCGGCACGGGCAGTCTCGTCAAGACGGACGGCTCGACGCTGACGCTGACGGGTCAGAACCAGTACACGGGCGGCACGACGCTCGCGGGCGGCACGCTGGTCGGCGACACCAGCAGCCTTACCGGCAACATCACCACCTCGACCGGCACGTCCGTGGTGTTCAACCAGCCTCCGGGCAGCGGCACATACGCCGGCGCCATCACTGGCGGCGGCGGACTGGTCAAGGACGGCGCGGGCACGGTCACGCTGACCGGACCCAACGCCTACACGGGCGGCACGGTCATCAACGCCGGCACGCTGGCCGGCAACGCCACCAGCCTGCAGGGCAACATCACCGTGGTGGACGGCAGCGCCATCGTGTTCAACCAGAATGGCACAGACGGCACCTATGCCGGCAACATCAACACCACCGGCAACAACACGGGCACGCTGACCAAGGACGGCGACGCGTCGCTGACCCTGACCGGCAACAACAACGTCGGCGGCGGCACCACCGTCAACAACGGCACGCTGCTGGTCGACGGCACGCTGACCGGCGGCGCCGTGACGATCAATCCGGGTGGCAATTTGGGCGGTTCGGGTTCGGTGGCCGCTGACGTGGAACTGGAGGACAACGCGCGTCTGGTGGCGGGCACCCCCGGCAATCCGATCTCGTTTGCGCGCAGCCTGGCGCTGTCCAACGGCACGCAACTCGACTTCACGCTGGGCACGCCCAACTCCGCGACGACCGCGGTGACGGTGGCGCAGAACCTGCGGCTCGATGGCGTGCTGAACATCACGGATGGCGGAAACCTGGGCACGGGCGTCTACCGCCTGTTCGCCTACGGCGGCACGTTGACCGACAACGGTGTGCAGTTCGGCGCCCTGCCCGCCAGCCTGAGCACTGCCGACCTCACGCTGCAGAACCAGCCCAACCAGATCAATCTGGTGCTGCAGACGCAGCCGGGCGAAATCCAGTTCTGGAACGGCGCGAAGACCACGCCCGACGGCATCATCGCGGGCGGCGCGGGCACCTGGAACGCCACGGCCACCAACTGGACGGACACGGCGGGCACCAGCGCCGACCCGTGGAACGGCAAGTACGCGGCGTTCTCCGGTGCAGCGGGCACTGTCACGATCGACGGCACGCAGAACGTGACCGGCCTGCAGTTCCTGACCGACGGCTACACGCTGGAAGCCGGCACGGCCGGCGCCATCGCAATCGCCCAGGCGCAGACGCCGGTGCGCGTGGAGAACGGCGCCACCGCCACGATAGCCGCGCCCATCACCGGCGCGGGCGGGATCGAGAAGCTGAACGGCGGCACACTGGTGCTTGGCGGCGTCAACACCTACACCGGCAACACCGCCATCCGCAGCGGCGTGCTGCAAGTCAGCGCCGACAACCAGTTGGGCAACGGCGGCGCGGTGTCCATCGATGGCGGCACGCTGCGCATCGCGGACGCGGCCTTCGACACGACCGCACGCAACGTCTCGCTGGATGGCGCGGGCGGCGGCATCGATGTCATCGATGCCGGCCAGACCTTCACACTGAACCAGCCGATCAACGGCACGGGCGCGCTTGCCAAGCTGGGCGACGGCACGCTGGTGCTGAACGGCGCCAACGGCTACACCGGCGGCACCGTGATTGCCGGGGGCACACTGGAAGGCAACGGCGCCAGCATCGCCGGCGCGGTCAGCACGGCGGCCGGGACCACGCTGCGCGTGAACCAGGCGGCAGACGGCGTGCTGGCGGGCCCCGTCAGCGGCGAGGGTCAGCTAGTGAAGGAAGGCGCCGGCACGCTGACGCTGACAGGCGTGTCCACCTACAGCGGCGGCACGCAGGTCAACGCCGGCACGCTGATCGGCGACGCGTCCAGCCTGCAAGGCGTCATCGCCAACAACGCGGCGCTCGTCTTCAATCAGGGTACGTACGGCGTGTTCAACGGCACGCTGTTGGGCGCGGGCAGCCTCGTCAAGCAAGGCGGCGGCACGCTGGTCATCGACGGCGACCACAGCTACACCGGCGACGCCACCATTGCGGCGGGCACCGTGCTGCTTGGCAGCGCACAGACGCCCGCCTCGCTGCCCGCGTCGGTGCAAGTCAATCCGGGCGCCACGCTGGCCGGCAACGGCACGATCGCCGGGCTGAGCAACGCGGGTACGGTCCTAAGCTCGCCCGCAGCGGGCGGCGGGTTGAAGGTCAGCGACGACTTCAGCAACGCCGCTGGCGCGACGCTCGCCGTCAACGTGGGTCCGGCCGGTGCGACCAATCTGCACGTGGCCGGCACCGCCACGCTGAACGGGGCGTTGCAGGTGACCAACAACACCCCGATCACCCAGGAAAGTGCCTACACGGTGCTGACGGCGGACCAGGGCGTGCAAGGCACCTTCGCCTCGGCCTCCCTGCCCCAGCTCGCGTTCCTGGATGGCGCAGTGGTCTACGACCCCAACAACGTCACCGTGACGTTCGAGCGCAACGACACCGGCTTCGAGTCGGTCACGGACACGCCGAACCAGAGCGCCGTGGCGCAAGCGCTGGAGCAGATCAACCCCGGTTCCCCGCTCTACTCGGCGATCCTGGGGTTGAGCGAGGGCGAGGCGCCCGAGGCCTTCAAGCAGTTGTCGGGCGACAGCCACGCCTCGTTGTCATCGGCGATTGTGCGCAGTTCGGAATCGGTGCGGACGCTGCCCCTGAACCATCTGCGTGACAGCCTGCGCAGCGAAGGCCGCGCCGATGCCGGGGCGTGCGGCGAACAAGGCCGCAGCGCGGGTGGCTACGCCGAGCGCTTCTCGTGCCGGCGCAACGTGTGGACCGAGGTACTGGGCAACTGGCAGAGCCAGGACGGCGACGGCAACGCGCCCAGTTATCGGCAGCGCACCGGCGGCGTGCTGGCCGGCGGCGACATCCGGGTGGGCGACGGCTGGCGGGTTGGCGTGGCGCTGGGCTACCAGGACAGCACGATCTGGCAGGACAGCCGCAACGCCAAAGCCGATGTCGACAGCTACAGCGTCACGGTGTTCGGCGGCAAGTCTTTCGTGCAGCCCAGCGGCAATGCGTGGAACGTCATGGCCGGCGCGGCGTACAGCTGGCAGGACATCGAGACCCGGCGCAATCTTGCCATCGGCGGCGCGAGCCAGGAGCTGAAGGCAGACTATCGCGGCAACACCACGCAGATCTTCGGCGAACTGGGCTACGCCATGCCGGTTGCGCCAAACGCGACGGTCGAACCCTTTGTGGGCGCGGCGTGGATCAAGCAGCGCATGGGAGGCTTCTCGGAAGACGGCGGCTCCGCGGCCCTGTCGGCGGACAGCCAGAGCAACGACATCACGACCACTACCGTCGGCTTGCGCGGCAACCTGGACACGCAGATCGCGGGCGCACCCGCCCGCCTGCGCGCCACGCTCGGCTGGCGCCACGCGATGGGAGACGTGGACCCCGACCGCACGATGGCCTTCGGTTCGGGCCCGGCCTTCACGGTCGCGGGCACGCCCATCGCCCGCAACGCCGCCGTGGCGGAAGTGGGTGCGGAAGTGGCCGTATCGAAGAACGCCGCGATTGGCCTGAGCTACCAAGGCCAGTTCGGCAGCGGCAGCCGCGAGAACGCGGGCTTCCTGAACGTGCGCTGGAACTTCTGACGCACGCGGCGCCATCCGGCTGGTATCCGGATGGCGCCTGTCCGCCCCGCTTGCGGCCGAGGGCGCAATGCCTTCGGGCGAGCCGTTCGGGCCGCATTGACACCCTTGATTTAGGCGCTTTACGCTAGCCCGCACTCGTGGTCCAACCGGGCGTGGTTCTGCCCTGGCGCACCAAGGTGCGGGAGGCTCGTCATGACGCTATGCAGACCAGGCGCATTCGCGTGCGCGTTGCTGACGCTGGCTTTCCTCACCCCGGCCGGGGCGTGGGCGGCATGCAGCGACAAGACCTTGCGCGGGATGTCCGACGCGGGACGCAGCGTGGCCACGATAGCCAAACGCTGCGGCATGAGCGCGGCAGCCGTGAAGGAAAAGCTGGGTGACGGGGATTCAAAAGCCAACCGCGCGCCTGCCGATCCAGCTGCGTCCCGGGCGGTGCCCACCGCCGAAGCGGGCGTCGCGGCGACGGGAGTCGCGGCGACGGGAGTCGCGGCAACTGCTTCAGAAAAGCCCGCCGAAAAACCCGCAGCAAAATCCGCGGCACCTGCCGCGACGAGATCCGCAGCAACGTCGGCCACGTCGCCTGCGGCCAGCGCCGCCAAGCCGTCGGGCAAGGCGCCGACCGAGCCGCAGAAGCATCCGCCGGGCACCATCCTGGAACTGTGCGGCTGCTACGGCAGCATGGAATACGGTTTCACCGAACCGAACGCGCAATGCGTGAGCGGCAAGGCCGTGGCGACGCGGTGTCCGGGCTACTGCCCGGTGAACCGGTCGCCATGGCGACGGATCTGCAGTTGAGGCGGTGGCGAGCCCCGCCCTGCCCGTCAGTCGGCCGCGCTGACTTCGGGCTGGTGCGGACGCGCATGCACCTGGTCGATTCGCAGGCCGTCCCGACGCGTCACTTCGAACCCCCAATCACGCAGCATCACGGTGTCGCCCGTCTCGGGGATCCGGCCGCCCGCGCGCAGCAGGCATCCGGCCAGCGTCGCATCGGGATAGTCGTCGGCAAGCGCCGGCGCATCCAGGAGGCGTGCGGCTTCATCGACGGACAAGCGGCCGCCCAGCAGCCATGAGCCATCGGAAAGCCGCAGGGCGTCCGGGTGGTCTTCCTGGTGTTCAGGCAAGTCGCCCGCCACTGCTTCAAGCACGTCCAGCGGCGTGACCAGGCCTTCGCACACGCCGTGTTCATCGACGACGATCAGCATGTGGTCGCGCGAGGCGCGCAGCTCATCCAGCACCTTCAGCACCGGCGTGGTTTCCATCACGTAGCGCGGTTCGCGCGCCAGTTCCACCAAGTCGATCGGGCCGGGGTTCTGCAGCAGCGGCAGGACCTCCTTGAAGTGAATCACGCCCAGCACGTTGGCCGGATCCCCCGCGCACAGCGGCAGGCGCGAGTGACCGGTGGCGAACTTGCGAATGATCACGTCGGGCGTGTCGGACACATCCAGCCACGTCATGTCGCCGCGCGGAACCATGATGGAGCGGATGTCGCGCGTGCCGATGGACAGCACGCGCTCGATCATCGAGCTTTCCTCGGGCGCGAAGGCCGGCTCATCCCCGGCGCCGTCCACCAGCGCGACGACTTCATCGGCTTGCGACACCGGCTGGCCGGCGCGGCCGCCGCGCAGGAGGCGCAGCACGGCCTGCGCCGTGCGCTGCCGGCGGCCCAGCGCATGCGTGCCTCGGGCGCGGTTGCGGCGGGCCAGCTGGTTGCACAACTCGATCAGGATCGAGAAGCCGATGGCCGCATACAGGTAACCCTTGGGAACGTGGAAGCCCAGGCCTTCGGCGACCAGGCTGAAACCGATCATCAGCAACAAGCCCAGACACAGGATCACGACCGTCGGGTGACGGCCCACGAACGCCATCAACGGGCGGCTGGCGATCATCATGACGGCCATTGCGACCACCACGGCGATCATCATGATGCTCAGTTCCTGCACCATGCCCACGGCGGTGATGACGGAGTCCAGCGAGAACACGGCGTCCAGCACCACGATCTGCAGGATGACCTGCCAGAAGACGGCGTGCTGCGGCCTTTGCCCCTGGTCGTGACTGGCGCTGCCTTCCACGCGTTCGTGCAGTTCCATCGTCCCTTTGAACAGCAGGAACAGGCCGCCCAGGATCAATATCAGGTCGCGTCCGGAGATTTCGGCGCCCAGCACGGTGAAAAGCGGCGCGGTCAGCGTGACCACCCAGGCAATACTGGCCAGCAGGCCCAAACGCATCACCAGTGCAAGCGTCAGGCCAATGAGCCGCGCGCGGTTGCGCTGTTCGGGCGGCAGCTTGTCGGCCAGGATGGCAATGAACACCAGGTTGTCGATGCCCAGCACAATTTCAAGAATGACCAGCGTCGCCAGGCCAAGCCAGGCGGTGGGGTCGGACATCCAGTCGAAAATCATCAGGTTTCCACGGAAAGCGTAAGCGAGCGCGCGTTCGGGGCGCGTCGGCGGGAAGGGAGTGCGTCAGGAGCGCGCAGCAATCGTTGCAGAGGCGCGCGAATGGACGTGACCCGGCGAGGCGGCGCGCGGCCGCCCAGACGCGGCGTGGCCGCAGTGGCGATCATGGAGGCGGCGCGCAGGCAGACAAGCCTTGCCGCGGCAGTGTGGGGAGAAGATGTCGGGCGCCGGCAGAAGTGCGGCGCCCTGCTAGGAGGAGGGTCTTCGTTCATAGATGGCGGATGGCTCCAGGCTGCCTGGGCAGCGACGCATCGGAATATCCGCCGGGCTCTCTTTCTTACAGGATCCTGAATCTTACCTGAAACGGCGCATTGCGCGACTTGGGGCCGCTACTACCCTCATTGACTGCGCAGGTCAGCGGTTCCGCCAGAGCCCGACGAGGCGCCGGAACCCGGCATGCCGCCGTGCCCTGTCGAGCCGGTGTTGCTGCCCGGCGTGCCCTTGGCGCCTCGCGTGTCCGCGCCGGCGTCGTCTTGCCGCGGACTCGATCCCCCCCGCGCGGGCTCGCCCCGGCCGGGATCGCGCTGCTTCTCTTTTGCGCCCTTATCGTTTGCGCCCTTGACTTGCGCACCCTGCGTTTGCGCGGGCGGCTGTTGCGCGCCGGACGGTTGGTCCCGCTTGGACTGGCCCGCGGCGCCCATGCCGGGGGTCGTCATCTGCGCCTGCGCGACCAACGTTTTTTCAACGCGCTGCGCCGACGCGCCGGTGGCAAGCAAGCCGCTCATGGCGGTAGCGCACAGATACAGAATCGGATGTTTCATGGTTGCTCCTTGGTCGACAGCGGTGACACACTGAGCCCCAGGCCAACAAGCTGACGCGGGATCTCTGTTTATCCAGGGGCAAGTGGCGTGCCTGCCCCGCCAAGGGAGCGATACATGCGTGATCAACCTGTACCCGGCCGGCGGGGGCTGCTCAAGGCCCTTGCCGTCGGCGTCCCCGGCGCCGCCTGGGCGCCCCGCGCAATCAGCGCACCGGACCATCCCCCTTCTGCCCCCCAACCGGACGCTGCCGCGACTGGCGCGGCGCCCAACCGGACGCTCAAATTTTTCAATGCGCAGGAAGCCTTGACGATGGACGCCATCGCTGCCCGGCTGATTCCGGCCGACGACCTGGGTCCGGGCGCCAAGGAAGCCGGGGTGACATTGTTTCTTGACGGCCAGCTTGCTGGGGCCTGGGGCGCGGGGAGCCAGTTCTACCGGCAGGGCCCCTTCGAACCGGGCACGCCGGAACAGGGCTACCAGCTTTCGTTCACACCGGCCGAGATGTTCCGGCGCGGCCTGGCCGCACTGGACGCGGCGGCCCGCAAGCAGGATGGCAAACCTTTCGCCGAGCTGGATGAGGCGCGCCAGGACGCCTGGCTGCGCGACATGCAGGAAGGCAAGCCCGACTTCTCGCCCCTGCCTTCTGGCGTGTTCTTCCAGGCGCTGCTCGAAGGCACGATCGAAGGGTTCTTTTCGGACCCGCTCTATGGCGGCAATGCGGACATGGTGGGGTGGAAGCTCGTGGGGTTTCCCGGCGCGTTTGCCTCGTTTTCCAACGACATCGAGCGCCACGGCGTGATCTGGGCCGGCCAGCCGGTCTCCATTGCCAACGCCACGAGCCACAAGATGACGCCCGGAGGCAAGCATGGCTAAAACGCTACCGGCGGTAGATGTGGCAATCATTGGAGGGGGATGGACCGGTTCCATCATCGGCAAGGAGCTTGCCGCCGCCAAGCAACGGGTCGTGGTGCTGGAACGCGGCGAGGCACGGTGGCCGTCGCCTGACTTTCAGGGTCCCAACGTCCACGACGAGCTCAAATACACGCGCCGCCACGAACTGCACCAGGACGCCGCGACCGAAACCTATACGTTCCGCAACAACACAGATCAGAAGGCGCTGCCCATGCGCCGGTGGCAATTTGCCTACCCTGGCACGCATCTGGGCGGCGCGGGCAATCACTGGTCGGGCGCCTACTACCGCTTCGATCCCACCGACTTCGTCATGCGCAGCCATTACAACGAACGCTATGGCAAGGACATCTTCGACAAGGAGCTGACCTGTCAGGACTGGGGCATCACCTATGACGAACTGGAGCCGTACTTTGACCGCTTCGATTACCTGATCGGCGCATCCGGCCAGGCCGGCAACATCAAGGGCGAAAAACAGGATGGCGGCAACCCGTTCGAGCCGTGGCGCTCGCGCCCTTACCCCAACCCGCCCATGAAGGTGCCCTACGCGCCTGCGCTCTTCGGCGAAGCCGCGCGCAAGCTGGGCTATCACCCTTACGTGCAGCCGTCCGCGCTCTGTACGCGGCCCTACGTGAACACCGAAGGCCTGCACATGAGCGCGTGCGTGTACTGCGGATTCTGTTCCAACTTTGGTTGCGAGCACTTCGCCAAGGCCTCGCCGCAGGTGTGCATCCTGCCGGTGGCCATGAAGATGGAGAATTTCGAGATCCGCACCGGTGCGCACGTGCTGCGCGTGGAGTTGACGCCGGACAAGAAGCGCGCCCGCGGCGTGACGTACGTGGATGCCGGCGGCGAAGAAGTCTTCCAGCCAGCCGAAATCGTCGTGCTGTGCGCGTTCGGCATCAACAACGTGCGGCTGCTGCTGCTCTCGGGCATCGGCAAGCCCTTCGATCCGGCGACCAACACCGGCGTCGTGGGCCGCAACTACACGCACCAGACCACCTCGGGCGTGAACCTCTTTTTTGATGAGTCGGTCAACATCAACCCGTTCATGGGCGCCGGCGCGGTGGCGGTGACGATGGACGACTTCAGCGCCGACAACTTCGACCACGGGCCCGTGGGCTTCGTCGGCGGCGGCTATCTGCAGATTCAGGTGGTCAGCGGCGCGCCGATCGGCTTTCATCCCACGCCCAAGGGCACGCCGTCGTGGGGCTCTGAATGGAAGAAGGCGGTCGCGCGCTACTACAACCATGCGGCCAACATCACCATCACCGGCTCGGCGCAGCCCTGGCGCGGCGGCTACCTGAGCCTGGATCCCACCTACAAGGATGCGTGGGGCCTGCCGCTGTTGCGGGTGACCTACGATTTTCCCGACAACGACATCCGCATGTCGGCCTTTCTGACGGAAAAAGGCGACGAGATCGCACGCGCCATGAAGGGCATCGTCCGCACCGAACCGGGCCCGCGCAAGCGGCCGTTTTCGGCGACCGCGTATCAGTCGACCCATCTGACGGGCGGCGCGGCAATGGGCGACGATCCCAACACCAGCGTCGTCAACCGCTACGGTCAGTCGTGGGACGTGCCCAACGTGTTCGTCACGGGCGCCGCGCTCTTTCCGCAGAACTCGGGCTACAACCCGACAGGCACCGTGGGCGCCACCGCCTACTGGATCGTAGAGAAAATCAAGGCGGACTATCTGCGTTCGCCGGGCCCGCTGGTGTCATCATGATCGAACATCGCAAAGGCATCTTCTTCACTGTCGGATTGATGGTCGCGGTTCCGGCCATCACGCTGGTCGCGACCGTGCACCAGATGATGGGCGCGGGCGGCGACGAGGCGATCCGGGCCTCGGCTGTGCCGCAACCGCCACCGCCCGCCGCCAGTCCGGCGCCTCAGGCGGCCGCGCCGGCGGGGCAAGGGGCGGCCCCGGCTGCTTCGGGCCCCGCGCCGGCCGCAACGGGCCCCGCTGCCGTATCGGGCGCGGCGGCGCCTGCCGCCACACCTGGCGCCCAGGCGCCTGCCCCCCTGAAACCCGTGCCCGGACGCAGCGCCACCGATTTCACCGCGTCGCGCCCCGATTGGGAAAAATGGCTGCGCGAGGCCGATCCAGAAGCAGGCAAACAGCTGGCCGCGAACGGAAAGCCCGGCGCGGGGGTGCAGGCCTGTGTGGCCTGCCATGGCCCAGCGGGCATCACGCCCACGGGCGGCATCTTCCCCAACCTGGCGGGCCTGCGCAGCGAATATCTGGCCAAGCAGCTGGCCGACTTCCGGTCCGGCACGCGGGTGCAACCCCTGATGAACACCATCGCGCGCGCGCTGACAGAGGAAGAAATCGGACAGGTGGCGGCCTACTACGGCACGTTGGCCGGCCCGCCGCTGCACGTGGGCGAGTTCGGCGGCGAGGCGGCGCGCAAGCTGGATGTTGAAGGCGACGGCGCGCGCGCCCTGCCCGCCTGCGCCAATTGCCATGGTCTGCGCGGCATGGGCGAAGGCCCGCTGTTGCCCCGGCTGGCCGGACAGTCTCGGGAATATTTCACCGACCAGATGAATGCGTTTCGCAATGGATCGCGCCAGAACGACGATGTCGGCGTGATGCGGGCGTTTTCGCAGCGCCTGACCGACGCGGAGATCCAGGCGCTGGCGCACTACTACGCTGGTCCCGCCCCAACGCCGCGCTAGCCGTAGCTCCGGGAGTACAATTCCGTCCGCCGCACCCGCAACGGGTGCGCGGCCGCGACGCTGTCGCGATCCCAGATGGACCCGGCTTGCCGGGTGGCTCGGCCGGGCGCCTATCCCTCGGACAACCTGCAAGCCCAACGGGCGTTCGCCCTTGACCTGCCGCACACGCTGCGGCGCGACCCACGCCCGGCGCTTGCTCAAATCTGCTTAGCCAATCAATGTCAGTTCTTTCCAAGCTTCGCCGCGACTGGATGGCCAATCCGCGCGCGGACGTTCTGTCGGGGGTGCTCGTCGCCCTTGCCCTGATTCCCGAAGCCATCGGCTTTTCCATCATCGCCGGGGTCGACCCCAGCGTTGGGCTGTATGCCTCGTTTTCCATCGCGTTCATCATCGCATTCATGGGCGGGCGGCCTGGCATGATCTCAGCCGCGACCGCCGCGGTCGCGGTCCTGGTTGCGCCGCTGGTGCGCGAGCACGGCGTCAGCTACCTGTTCGCCGCGACCGTGCTGATGGGCCTGCTGCAGATCGCCGCCGGATTCCTGCGGCTGGACCTGCTGATGCAGTATGTGTCGCGTTCGGTCGTGACCGGCTTCGTCAATGCGCTGGCCATCCTGATCTTCATGGCGCAGCTGCCACAGCTGATCGGGGTGACATGGGTCACGTACGCCATGGTGGCCGCCGCGCTTGCCATCATCTATCTGCTGCCCCGGCTCACCACGGCCATCCCATCGCCGCTGATCGCCATCATCGTCATGACGGCCGTCTCCATCCAGGCGGGCCTGGACGTCAACACGGTGGGCGACATGGGCGCGCTGCCCTCTGCCCTGCCGTCGTTCATGGTTCCCGACGTGCCCTTCACGCTGGAGACCCTGCGCATCATCCTGCCGTACTCGCTGACGATGGCCGCGGTGGGACTGCTGGAATCGATGATGACGGCGCAGATCGTGGACGACATGACCGACACCTCCAGCGACAAGCGCCGCGAATGCAAGGGCCAGGGCATCGCCAACCTGGTCACGGGCTTTCTGGGCGGCATGGGCGGCTGCGCCATGATCGGCCAGTCCGTCATCAACGTGCGCGCCGGCGGCCGAACGCGTCTGTCCACCTGCGTGGCGGGCGTCTTCCTCTTGTTCCTGATCGTGGCGCTGGGCCCCCTGGTGGCGCAGATTCCAATGCCGGCCCTGGTGGCCGTGATGATCATGGTGTCGATTGGCACCTTCAACTGGCGCTCCCTGCGCAACCTTGGCTCGCATCCCTGGCAGTCGTCGGTCGTCATGCTGGCGACGGTCGCCGTGGTGGTCTGGACGCACGACCTGGCACGCGGCGTGCTGGTGGGCGTGGTACTGAGCGGTCTGTTCTTTGCCGGCAAGGTCAAGGGGCTGCTGCACGTGGCCACGTCGCTGTCCGAGGACGGTCTCACGCGTACCTACCGCTATTCGGGGCAGATCTTTTTCGCCTCGGCGTCGCGGTTCTCGGCGGCGGTCGACTTTCATGAGCCCGTGGAGCGCGTGGTGATCGATCTGACGGGCGCGCACTTCTGGGACATTTCGGCCGTTGGCGAACTGGACAAGGTGACGCTCAAGCTGCGCCGCGCGGGCCGTCAGGTCGAGGTCGTGGGACTGAACGAGGCCAGCGCAACGCTGGTCGGGCGTTATGCCCAACCCGGAGCGCAGTCGGGCCACTAGCGCGCCGTCGCGGCCGACGCCTTCACGGCCTCGGCTGCGAATCAACACGTTTGGTTACTTACCGGGCACGCCGCTTGCTCACTCCGCCAGATCGCATCTGCCGGAGTTTTCATGCCCGCTTCGCATTCCCTCGACGCCACGACGCTGACGGTGTTGACGGTCAACACCCATAAGGGCTTTACCAGTTTCAATCGCCGCTTCATGCTGCACGACCTGCGTGAGGCGCTGCGCACCGCCTCCCCGGACGTGGTCTTTCTGCAGGAAGTCCTGGGCGAACACCAGACGCACGCCGGGCGCCACGATTCCTGGCCGGCGCAGTCGCAGTATGAATTTCTTGCCGACACGTTGTGGACGGACTTCGCGTATGGCCGCAACGCGGTCTACCCCGAAGGACATCACGGCAACGCGATCCTGTCGCGCTACCCGATCGAAAGCCACGAGAACCACGACGTGAGCGTCGATGGCCATGAGGGACGGGGCCTGTTGCACTGCGTCTTGAGGCCCCCTTCCCTTGCGTCGCCCGTGCACGCCATCTGCGTGCATCTGGGGCTGCTCGAGCGACACCGGGGCGAGCAATTGCGCCGGCTGTGCGAGTTGGTGTCCCACGGCGTGCCCGCCGACGAGCCGCTGCTGATTGCGGGCGACTTCAACGACTGGCGGCTGCGCGCGGACACCCTGATGCGCGATTGCGGCACGCAGGAGGTATTCACGTCGCGTCTGGGCCGGCCCGCGCGGACCTTCCCGGCGCGCTGGCCGCTGCTGCGGCTGGACCGCATCTATGTACGCAGTGTGCGCGACTGGAAGCCGGTGCCACTGGCATCGCGCGTCTGGTCACGCCTTTCCGATCATGTGCCGATTTGTGCGGAGATTGCGCTATGAACCTGGGCTGGCGCGAAAACAACCGATATACCCTGCTGGAAAACGGCACGGAGTACTTTCCCGCCGTCGTCGAGGCCATCGACGCGGCCAAGAGCGAAGTGCTGGTGGAAACCTTCATCCTGTTCGACGATGCTGTCGGCCGGGATATCCAGCAGGTCCTGATCCGCGCCGCAAAGCGCGGCGTCAGCGTGGACCTTCTGGTCGACGGCTACGGGTCCGACGAGCTGAGCGAGGAATTCATCGGCGCGATGACCGAGGCCGGCGTGCGCTTTCACGTGTTCGATCCGCGCCCGCGCTTTCTGGGCGTGCGCACGAACGTGTTCCGGCGCATGCACCGCAAGATCGTGGGCATCGACCGCGAGCGCGCGTTCATCGGCGGCATCAATTTTTCCGCGGACCATTTGCCCGATTACGGCCCGGAAGCGAAGCAGGACTACGCCGCTCTGGTCGAAGGGCCGCTGGCGGCCGACATCGCCGACTACGCGCGCGCGCAACTGGGCAACGGCAAGCGGCGGCTGCGGCGGCGCCCCGCCCGGATGGATCCCCTGCCCGCCGGCGACGGCGGCGGGCGGCTGGTGGTGCGCGACAACATCAGCCATCGCAGCGACATCGAACGCTACTACCGGGCGGGCGTGCGGTCGGCGCGCTCGGACGTGCTGATCGCCAATGCCTACTTCTTTCCGGGCTACCACCTGCTGCGCGACCTGGTGAAGGCCGCCCGCCGCGGCGTGCGCGTGCGGCTGCTGCTGCAGGGCGAGCCGGACGTCCTGGTCGCCCGCCTGGCCGCGTCGATGCTCTACGACTACCTGATCGATTCGGGCGTGGAGATCCATGAGTACTGCAAGCAGCCGCTGCACGGCAAGGTCGCGTGCGTGGACGATGACTGGTCGACGATTGGTTCGAGCAACCTGGATCCGCTGAGTCTGGCGCTGAACCTGGAGGCCAACGTCGTGGTGCGGGACGCGTCGCTGAACGCGGCCCTGCGCAAGAGCCTGGACCGGCTGATTGCCGAGGACTGCCGGCCGGTCGAGATGGCCAAGAACTCGCGGCGCCGCTTGCGCCGCTTGTGGCTGGGCGTGGTGGTGTTCCACTTTCTGCGGCGGTTCCCTGCGTGGGCGGGCAGCTTGCCGGCCCACAAGCCGCGCCTGCAATCCATGACGGCGGATACCGGAAGGGAGACCGCATGAAGATCCTGCATTCGTCACCCATGCGGGCGTTGAGGCGCCGCTGGCCCCGGATCAAACGCGTGCTGCCCGTGCTGGTGCTGATCGTGGTCGCCGGGCTGCTGTACTACTTCGGCCGCTCCGTGGACTGGCCGCAGGTGTGGGTAGCCATGCGCAAGATTCCCGGCCAGACCATCGCCATCGCGGCCGGACTGGTGGTTGCGGGCTACCTTGCATACGGCAGCCTGGACCTCCTGGGCAAGAAATACACGCGCCACCACCTTCCCGCGCCCAAGGCGCTGGGCGTGGCGATGCTGAGCTACGCGCTGAACCTGAACCTGGGCGTGCTGGTGGGCGGCCTGGGGGCACGGCTGCGGCTGTACACGCGGCTGGGTTGCCGCAAGTCTGTAGCGACCCGCGTCGCCTTGTTTGCGGCGGCATCGAACTGGATCGGCTATGCGTGGCTGGCGGGCATCGTGTTCGCATTGGGCGTGGTGCCGGTGCCGGCGGGCTGGGAAATCGGCTCCGGCATGCTGCGCATCCTGGGACTTGCGCTGCTGGCGTTGGGCATTGCGTACGTCGTGACGTGCGCGAGGGCCCGGCGCCGCAGCGTCACCTGGATGGGCCACCACATCGCGCTGCCGCGCGCCCGCATGGCCGTGGCCCAATGCGCCCTGGCGGCGCTGTCCTGGTCCCTGATGGGCGCCATCTGCTACGTGCTGCTGCAAGGCAAGGCCAGCTACCCGGCGGTGCTGGGCATCCTGCTCTGCACGAGCTTCGCGTCGGTCATCACCCGCGTGCCCGGCGGACTGGGCACCACCGAGGCCATTTTCGTGGCCGCGCTGGGATCCCAGATTCCGCCCACCGAAGTGCTGGGCGCGGCGCTGGCCTACCGCGCCGTCTATGCGTTGGCGCCGCTGTGCCTGGCGCTGATCGCGTATCCCCTGATCGAGCTGAAATTGGGCATGCGTCGGCGCAAGGCGGACGCCGCTCCCCCTGGTCAAGCAAGCCGCGCGCAATGAGGACCGCCATGAGTAGACCCCGACCCGACTCCGCAGGAACCGTCGCCGCCTATCCGCGGCGCGCCGCTGCGTCCGAACACGATATCGCCTCGCAGGAGGCGCTGGCCTTGCGCGTCGCCGCCCTGCTGGGACGGCGGTTCGCCCCGGACTTCCGGCCGACCCGCAATCGCGGCGAACCGCCGCCCTACTACGTGCCCGATCGCAGCATCACCAGCCTGGCCCGCGCGGCCAAGCTGGGCATCACGCGCGCGGCCGACCTGTTCGGCGGCGTGACGCCGCATGCATTCGTCGCAACCAAGTCCATCACCCATGGCGTCGTCGACGCCCAGGCGCGGGTGCCGCAGGGATGGGCGCGATCATTGGCCGGCGCGCTCGACGAGGTTGTGCTTCGCGGCTTCACCGCGTTCACGCTGGAGGACGCCTACCGGGCCGGGGAACAGCTGCTGCAGGAAGGCGCATTCCGCGTCAAGCCAGCCGACGCCACTGCGGGCCGCGGGCAGATCGTCGTGCGCAACGCGCAGGAATTGCGGGCCGCGCTGAGTGAACAGGACGCCGCATCCGTGCGTCGCCTGGGCCTCGTGCTGGAGGAGGACCTGGCGCAGATCGAAACGTACAGCGTGGGCTGGGTGCGCGTGGGCAAGCTGGAAGCGTCGTACGTGGGCACGCAGTGCCTCACGCCGGACAACAACGGCGTCTCGGTGTACGGCGGCTCGAATCTCACCGTTGCCCGCGGGGGCTTCGACGAGTTGCGGGCGCTGAACCTGACCGACGAAGAACGGCAGGCGGTGGACTTGAGCTGCCGCTACGACACGGCGGTCTCCACGGCCTATCCTGATTTCTTCGCGTCCCGGCGCAACTACGACGTGGGCGTGGGCCGCAACGCCCGAGGCGAACCCCGCGCCGGGGTGCTGGAGCAATCGTGGCGGGCGGGCGGCGCCAGCATCGCGGAACTGTCCGCGCTGCAGGCGTTCATGCTGTCTCCGTCGCTCAAGTTCGTGTCCGCCTTCACGCGCGAACGCTATGGCGCGGACGAACCGCCGCCGACGTCGGAGCAATACGTGTACCGGGGCGAAGACTCCGCCGTGGGTATGATCACCAAATCCGGGGGCATTCTGGAGGACTACGATGGCCGCCTTTAGCGACCCAATCGAAATCGACGTGGCGGACCAGCAACTGGCCGGCACGTTTCTGACGCCCGAAAACAAGGTGCCGGGCGTGCTGTTCATTCACGGCTGGGGCGGCGACCAGAAGTTCGACCTGGCCCGCGCCAAGGGCATCGCCGCGCTGGGATGCGTGTGCCTGACGTTCGACCTGCGCGGCCATGCCGCCACCCAGGCCCAGCAGATGCAGGTGTCGCGCGACGACAACCTGCACGACGTCATGGCGGCCTACGACCGGCTTGCTGCCCATCCGTCGCTGGACAGCGGCTCGGTGGCGGTGGTGGGCAGCAGCTACGGCGGCTACCTGGCCGCCATCCTGAGCGGGTTGCGCCGCGTCCGCTGGCTGGCCCTGCATGTGCCCGCGCTGTACCGCGACGATGAATGGATGCTGCCCAAGAATCAGCTCAACCGCGAGACCCTGCGGGCTTATCGCAATACCCGTATCGAGCCTGAAAGCAATCGCGCGCTGGCGTCTTGCGCCAACTTCACCGGCGACGTGCTGATCGTGGAAGCCGAGCACGACGTGTACATTCCGCACTCGACGATCATGAACTACCGCTCGGCCTTCCGGCGGTCCCATTCGATGACGCACCGCATCCTGGATGGCGCGGACCACGCCCTTAGCGACAAGGCCTCGCAGCAGGCCTATACGTCGATCCTGGTGAACTGGGTGACCGAAATGGTCATGGGCGCGCGGGTCGGCCGGCCGCGCCCGCTGCCCTAGGCGGTTGCCCGGCGACGGCTCAGGGCTTGGTGGGGCTGAGCAGGTCCGACAGCGCGTTGCCCAATTCCTTGACGGCGCCCGCGACCCCTTCCGCGGCGCCTTCGGCGCCCACCCCGATGGCGTGTCCGAAGCCTTGCGCGACCTGCGCCGCAAAGCCGCGCGTGACCGAGAACTTCGGATTATCCAAGCTTCCCGCCAACGCGAAGTCGAACCGGACCGTGCCGCTCTTGTCCTTCATGGCCGCAAGCACCGCCTTGCGCGGCAACGAGAACAGGCTGCCGTCGCCGCTGAACTTCAGGTTGTGCAAGGCCACGGCGCCCGAGGCCTTCAGCTCATGGCGGGCAATCGAGGTCTTCATGTCCAGGTCCATCGAACCGCCCGACAGCGAGCCGGCGCCGTTCTCGGCCAGATAAGGCGCGGCATGGCGCACGTCCATGTTGCGCGCCGCGACCGTGATATCGGCATCCGTGCCGCCGATCACCACCTTGCCTCGCGCGCGCACCGTCGACTCGCCATTGCGGTTGTCCTCGACCTTGCCGGTAAATTCCATGTCGCTGGACGTGCCATCGCCAGGAATGACCACCGGCTGCAGCCGCGCCTGCACGTCCTTGAAGGGAATGCGATGCGGCGGCTTGGAGACAGCGCCGTCCAGGTATTCCAGCCGGCCATCGCGCAGAATCAGCTCGGCGACGCGGATCGGCCCGTTGCGGCGTGTCTTGTCATCCCCCCCGCCCGCCCGCAGCGCCGCCTGCAGCGCGGGGGATATCTGCATGTCGCCGTCGGGACTGCGCACCACGGCGAAATCGAACCCGTCGATGATGATGCGCTTGAACACGGCCTCGCGGCGCAGAAAGGCGGTCCACTCCGGTTCAAGTTCAACGCGCTGGGCGCGCGCGCCGGGCTGGCCGGATGCGCCGGGTATGGTGACGTCGGTCAGCACCACCTGCCGCAGGCCGACCTGCACGTTGCCGACCTGGCTGCGGGGCCCCAGAATGCTGGCGATGCGCTGTTCGACCACGCGGGTGGCGGCCAGCGCCAGCACCGCAAGGACGGCTCCGATCAGAAGCAGTATCGCCAGGGCGGTGCCCCAGCCTGACCGGCCACGCGCGTCGGCTGCTTTCGAACTCATCTTGGTTTCCGAAGTTGTACAAATCACCGGCGCCGCCGGCGCCACACTCCTTGCACCATAGCGAGGCGCGGCGGCCTGCGCAACCTAGAGCATCGTCCGGGATGCGCAATCATTCATCAATGCTCGAAAAGGATGAGACGGCGCCTGGCCTCGCCGTCTCGTTGCTCGTCAAGCGACCTCACGCCGCCAGGACAGGCGCCAGTAGCGTTCGGGACGGGATGGCAAAGTGCCAACCTGCCCCGCCTGCACGTCTGCCGCCAGGCTGTTGCGCGCGGCCAGGGCGCGCTGACGGCCACGCGTGACGTCGCCCTCGGCGCCGCCGTCGAACGGCGAAGCCAGGATCCGATGGCGCAGCAGACTGGCCAGCCGCTCCTGGACCGCGCCCGGCTCGGCGTCCGCGACCTCTTCATAGGCGATCCACTCCACGCGCAGAAACAGCGCCCGCGCGGTCAGGCATGCGTCCGACACTTGCAGCTGCGCCGCCCCGCACAACCCAAGCGGCATCAGAATCACCCGCGGCCGCAGCGCGGACAGCGCCGATGCCAGGGCGCCCGTCAGCCGCCCAGCCCTGCCGCTGTCCGGGTGCGGGTCTTCCACCAGATCCATCTGCACGCCGCGCACGCCCAGCAGCGACAGCGCACGCTCGCTGCTGGCCTGGCGGGCAAGGATGGCATCGCGGCCGCTTGCAAGACGGTCGGCACTGTCCTTGCCGTTGGCGCAACCGGCCGGCAGCGGCTGGCCCGAATACACCGTGAGCACGGTGCTGTCCGGACGCGCCGCCAACAGGCCTGCGCAGCCGCCGACGGCGTCGTTGAAGCAGGGAGAAACCGCAATCAGTCTGCCTTCCCGGAGCATGGCGTCCTCGTCGGTGGCGGCTTACCAATACGGGGGCTGGTTGTAATACTGATGAATGCCTCTTGCCCAGGTTTCGTCCGCCATGCCGGGCCAATTGTCCTTGTCGAAACCCTCTGCGTTCTTGAGCACCTCCTTGTCAACGTTCAGCACGAAGCACTTGCGGTCGGTATCCAGCGTCAGCGCGCTCCACGGAATGGCGTACAGCTTGTCGCCAATGCCCAGGATGCCACCGCGCGACAGGACGGCATACGCGATGCGCCCGTGCGGCACGTCCAGCATGATTTCCTGGATGCTGCCCAGCGATTCGCCGGCCGGGTTGTACACGTCGTTCCCTTCAAGGGTGCTGGCCGCCATGATCTGCGGACCAGGACCGCTGGGATCGTTTTTCGGACCGCCCACGATCTTGGTTTCGCTTTGCGCCTGGCCGGCGCCTGTCAACGGATGGTTCATGGTAAGTCTCCTTCAGTGAAGCGTCTTGCATGGCGAACGGTTCGGCATGCAGGTCACCCTCCACGCAAGCCCTGTGCCACACCGCAGTGCGGCTTGGCGCCCCGGCCTTGCGCAGACCCGCCCCCGACAAGATGGCAGTTCTTACATGCGGCCCCACAAAAATGCCGGGGCCGGCCCTGCGTGTGTGCAGGATCGGCCCCGGCTGGCGCGTTGGTCGGGCGGCGCGGGTTCGCGTCAGCGCCGGTTGCTGCGGTCCGACATCATGCAGATGCCCGCCAGCACGCCCAGCAGCACGGCGCCTGCGATGCTCTTCCAGGCGTTTTCATGCACGTATTCGTCCGTGGCGTGCGACACCACGCGCGCCCGATCCCAGGCCGCGCGCTCCCATCCGCGGGCCTGATCGCGTGCGGCGTCCAGCTGGTGCTTGAGCTTGTCACGGGCGGATTCGATCTCCGATCCGCTATAGCTGGCGGTGCTTCGCAGCAAATCCTCGGTGCCTGATATCAGATCGCGCATCGTCCGCGAAGACGAGTCCGAGGTGTGGAACATGTCGCGCAGCCTATCTCGTTTGTTCATGTGTACTCCTTTGAAAAATTGCGGATCGCTCCCCCCGCGGCACGGCGCACGCGAGGCGCGGCCCGCAAACCGCAAGCCGTGCGGGACCGGTCACAGCCGGTCAATGCCCGGCGTCTGCTGGGGGTCGACCCCCGGCATGGGATTGGGAATGCTGTCCGGAGGCCAGTGCCCCTTCTCATCCTTGTCCGCGCCGGGCGCGTCGGGCTGGGGTTGTTCGGCTGGCGCCTGGTCCGGGGTCTTCTGTCCGCCCTGTCCGGGCGGTGGGGAACGCGTCCCCTCGGTGTTTGCCATGATGTGCTCCTGAAGTGAAAAGACTGATGCAATTGCCAGTCAACTTGCCCACCATTGCTTGATCGTCGCGCGCAGCGCCGCGCCGCCCGTGGCGGCATCTTCCTGGCGCAGGGCCTTGAAGTACGCGCCGATCTGCTTGGCCGGGATGTGGGGCGGCAACGGAGGCATCTCGGGATCAGTCACCATCTCCAGCACGACGGGCCGTCCCGCCGCCAGGGCGCGGTCCCACGCCGGCCCGACATCGTCGGGACTGTCCACCCGGATGCCCTCCAGGCCCAGCATCCGGCCATATTCCGCGTAAGAAAACTTGGGCAACCACTGCGAGTCCGGAAAGCGCGGGTCCCCGCCCATCACTCGCTGTTCCCACGTCACCAGGTTCAAATCGCCGTTGTTCAGCACCATGACGATCAGGGTGGGATTGCTCCAGTCCTGCCACCGGTGGGCAATGGTGATGAGCTCGTTGATGCCCAGCATCTGCATCGCGCCGTCGCCCACCAGGGCGATGACAGGCCGATCCGGGTAGGCAAGCTTTGCCGCCACCGCATAGGGCACGCCGCAACCCATCGTGGCCAGGCCGCCCGACACCGAACCCATCATGCCGGCCTGAATGTCGACGTTACGCGCATACCAGTTGGCGGCCGAGCCCGAGTCGCAGGTCAGGATGGTCCGCGCAGGCAAGCGCTTGGATAGCTCCAGGAACGGGCGCTGAGGATTGATCGGCTTGGCATCGACCATCGCACGGGCATGCACCGTTTCGCGCCAGGCGGAAACCTGCTTCTCGATACGCTCGCGCCAGCGCCGCGTTTTCTTGGGTTCCAGCAGCGGTATCAATGCTTCCAACGTCAACCGGCTGTCGCCCACCAGCCCGATTTCCACGGGATAGCGCAGGCTGAGCTTGCGTCCGTCGCGGTCGATCTGCACGGCGCGCGCCTGGCCTTCCTGCGGCAGGAATTCCGCATACGGGAACGAGGTGCCCACCATCAGCAGCGTGTCGCACTCGTTCATCATGTCCCAGCTTGGCTGCGTGCCAAGCAGTCCGATGGCGCCCGTCACGAACGGCAGGCTGTCCGGCAGCACTGCCTTGCCCAGCAACGCCTTGGCCACGCCCGCGCCCAGCAGTTCGGCGACTTGGCTGACCTGTTCGCCTGCCTGCAGTGCGCCCGCGCCCACCAGGATGGCCACCTTCTCGCCGCGGTTCAGGATGTCGGCGGCGTTGCGCAGCGCGTCAGGACCGGGCACGGCAGCGTGGGACGTCACGCCGATGCCGGTGTGCACCGTGCCATGCTCACGGCGCGGCGCCGGCACGGCCGGCAAGTCCTGCACGTCGTTGGGAAAGATGACGCACGTTACGCTGCGCCGCTCCAGGGCAATGCGCATGGCGCGGTCCACCATATGGCGCGCCTGCTCCGCCGTCGTCGCCATCTGCACGTAATCGTGCGCGACGTCCTTGAACAGGCTGATCAAGTCCACTTCCTGCTGGTAGTCGCCGCCCAGTGCGCTGCGGGCCTGCTGGCCCACCAGCGCCACGACCGGCTGATGATCCAGTTTGGCGTCATACAGACCATTGAGCAGATGGATGGCGCCGGGCCCCGACGTCGCCAGGCATACCCCGACCTGCCCCGTGAACTTGGCATGGGCGCACGCCATGAAAGCGGCGCTTTCTTCGTGCCGGGCTTGTATGAATTCCAACGGCTCCTGCGTGCGGCCAAAGGCGCCGATGAGCCCATTGATGCCGTCGCCGGGATACCCGTACACCTTGCGCACGCCCCACTGCGACAGCCGCTTCAACACGAAGTCCGACACTGTTTCCATACGTTTCTCCATGCGGTCATCGTTGAAAGCGTCTCCTTGCAGCAACCGCCGTTCCTGCCCCTGATTGGAATTTGGGCGTGGGCGCACAGATAAAAATTACAAACCGGCCGCAGCGGTGCCCGGCATGCATCGTCATTCCATCATTTGGATGACGCGCATTTGTGCTGCATTGCGCAATTTTTCTCGTGCCGGCGGTTTTGGGCACACGGCTTGCGTAAGGGAGGGCCTCGGCGTAATCGCGATCGAGTTGCATCTATCTCGATCGGCCTATCAACTGGAGCAAGCATGGCGAAGACAAGAACCCTGATTGTGGCGGGAGAAGCTTTTCCGCTGGCCAAAACGGGCGGACTGGGAGATGCCATTACCGGCATGGCCCGCGCGTTGATGGAGGCGCGAATGCCTCTGAGCGTGCTGCTGCCTGCCTATCGGGGCGTGCGCGCCAAGCTGAACCGCGTGCGCGAAGTGGCCACGCTTGAGGACCTGCCCGGCGGCCCGGCCGTCCTGCTGGAAGGCAAATGCCCCCAATCCGGCATCGACTACTTGGTGCTTGAGAACGATGCCCTGTACGACCGTGGCGGCCTCTACGCTGACGAAAATGGGCGCGAGCACCCCGACAACGGCATGCGCTATGCAGCGCTTGCGCACGCCGCCGTGCGCGTGGCGGCGGGATTGCCGGGCGTTGCACGCCCCACGCTGGTGCACGCGCACGACTGGCATGCCGGCCTGGTGCCGCTGCTGCTGCGCGCGGCCGACCTGCGCGACGTGAAAAGCGTGATGACCATTCACAACCTGGCGTTCCAGGGGCTGTTCCCGATGGCATGCGCCGACGAATTTGGCGTGCCCGAATGGGCCCGCACCGACGATGGCGCCCAGGCTTGGGGGCAACTCAACTTCCTGAAGGCAGGCATCCGCTACGCGGACCGCGTCACCACGGTCAGCCACACCTACGCCCGCGAAATCATGACGCCGGAATTCGGTTGCGGCCTGGACGCGCTGCTGCGCAGCCGCGCGGACGACCTGCTGCCGATCCCGAACGGCATCGACGACGTGCTGTGGAACCCCGCCCACGATCCGTACCTGCGCAGCCATCGCTATTCGGTGCGCGACCTCACCAACAAGATTCATTGCAAGGCGGCGTTGCAACGCGAGTTCGGCTTGCGCCCGGACCTGGGCGCGACGGTGATGGGAATGGGCAACCGCCTGACGGAACAGAAGATGGCGGACGTAGCGGTGCACGCGCTGCCCGACGCGCTGGACCGTCACCCCAATCTGCAGATTGCCATTCTGGGTCAGGGCGATCACCGGCTGGAAGAAGCCTTGCAGGACATCGCGCGCCGCTACCCGGGACGCTGCGCCACCCATATCGGCTACGACGAGGGCATCGCCCACCGTCTGCACGCCGGCTCCGACATCCTGCTGCATGCCAGCCGCTTCGAGCCCTTCGGCCTGACGCCGCTGTATGCGATGCGCTACGGCACCTTGCCGATCGGCTCGCGGGTGGGCGGCATGGCCGATACGATCCAGGATCCCGGTCCGCGCGCCCCGCTGTCGGCCATGGCATCGGCCACCGGCCTGCTCTTTGAAGGCGACTCGCCGCAGGCCATGAGCGCCGCGATCGACCGCGCCATCGATCTGCGCGGCCACGGCATTCTCTGGCGGCTGATGCAGCGCAACGCGATGAACAGCGATTTCGGCTGGCGCGCCGCGGTCAGCCTGTACGCCCGCCTGTACCGGTCGCTGGTCGAGCCCGAATACCGCGACGCCGCGCCCGCCTCGGCCGCTCAACCCGCTGACGTTGCCGCCGTCAGCCGCCGCCAGCCGCGAGCGGGCGGCGCGATGCCAGCCGCCATCTAAGGAGCCAGCCCGGTGCCCCCTTCCACCGTCTCCGCGCCGTCACGCGCCCCGCTACGTCTTTATCACGCCCGTGCTGGCCTGCCGGAGGGCCGATCCGACCTCCAGGCCCTGTGCCAACGCCTCGCGCAACGCGGGTTCAATGCCGTGCTGGCGCCGGCGCCGTGGTTGACCGGGCCAGAACCCGGCTCGAATGCCGCGCACGACGCGGACACCGCGCGGGTGGACGGCAAGGATATGCCGATCACCCAGTGGTACACCCAGGTCGCGGCGCAGTTGTCGGCCCACGGGTTGTCGCTGTTCATCGACATAATCCTGGACCGCAGTGCGCGCCATGCGGTGGCTACCACCGCCGAACCCGGGTGGTATCGGTCGCTGCATGAAGAACCCGCGCGCGATCCGCGTCTGACGCCGGAGGAGCGCGGGGTGCTGCACCTGCCCGAAGGCCACCTGCCGCCCGGGTTTCTGCCGGCGTGGACGGCGCGTCTGCTCGGCTGGACCCGCAGCGGGGTCAAGGGCCTGGTGTTCCAGGCGCCTCACCGGCTGCCGGCAGAGGCGTGGCGGGAACTGGGCGCCGCGTTGCGCGCGCAGAATCCGGATGTGCGCCTGTTGGCCTGGACACCCGGCCTGTCGCCCGCCGACCTGGCGGGCCTGCGGGACGCGGCGTTCGACGCCGCGTTTTCTTCCCTGCCCTGGTGGGACTTCAAGTCGTCGTGGCTGGCGGAAGAGGACGCGCGCCTGCGCGCCATTGGCGAAGTCATTGCGGCACCGCCGCAATCCGCCGCCCAGTCGCCCTCCGAGTACGGCCGAAGCGCGCTCTGGAGCGCGGCGGTGTCGGGCGATGGGCTCATGTTGACGGACGAGGATGACCATTGCCTGCCGGACGTGCAAGCCGTCAACGCCTGGTTCGACGGCGCACGCCTGAAGGGTCCCCTGTGCCTGCTGGGCGGCCGGGACGGCAGTTGCACCGTGCTACTGCGCGACGCGGGCGATGGCGCGACACTGGCGCTTGCGGTCAATCCCTCGCCCACGCAGCACGCGGGCGTGGATTGGGATGCGCTGGCGCCGATGTTGCCCCCGGCCGATCTCGTCCCCTTCACGCCGCCGGCAGGCTTGCAGAGGCAGGCCGATGCCCTGGCCGCGGGCGACTGCGCGCTGCTGATGCTCCAGTCCACCCAGCCTGTCCGCGATGCCGTGCGTCACCACCGGACCCGCGCCGACGACCTGGCCAACCAGCGCGTCGCGCTGGAGAACATCAGCCCCGCCGTCGATGGCGGCCTCTATCCGGTCAAGACCATCCCGCACGCGCGCATCGCCGTGCAGGCCGACATCTTCATGGACGGGCACGACCAACTTGCCGCCGAGGTGCGCTGGCGGGCCAAGGACGAGGCGCGCTGGCACACCGTACCGATGACGCGCGGCCTGAACGACCGGTGGGAAGGCGCATTCCGGCCTCGCCGCATCGGGGCCCATGAATTCGTCGTGGCCGCCTGGTTCGACGCCTGGCATACGTTCACCCATGACATCGAGGTCAAGCACCAGGCGGGCCGCGACATCAGCCTGGAGATCCACGAAGGCCTCGCACTGCTGCGCGATGCCCTGGCCCGCGCCGAAGCCGGCTCGCCCGCCGGCGCGGACGCCGAGCCGGTACGCCGTGCGCTGGCGGCCTTCGCGGACGCCGACCTGGCCCATCCGGTCCCGCCGACGCAAGAAGAGGTCGGCGTGCTGCTGGACCCGGCGTTGACGCACGCCATGCACGCGCTTGACGACCACCCATTCGAAGCGGTCACCGCCACGGCCTACCCGGTCTGGGTGGACCGCAGCCAGGCCGTCCATTCCAGCTGGTATGAACTTTTCCCGCGGTCGCAGGCGGCCGAGCCCGGGCGCCACGGCACGTTCGACGATGTGGTCGCGCGGCTGCCGGACATCCGCGAAATGGGCTTTGACGTGCTGTACATGCCGCCCATCCACCCAATCGGCCAGCGCAACCGCAAAGGCCGCAACAACAGCCTGCGCGCCGAGCCCGGCGACGTAGGCAGTCCCTACGCCATCGGGGCGCAGAGCGGCGGCCACGACGCCATCGAACCCGCGCTGGGCACCCTGTCCGACTTCCTGAATCTGGTGGATGCGGCGGCCCAGCAAGGCATGGAGATCGCGCTGGACTTCGCGATCCAGTGTTCGCCTGACCATCCGTGGCTGACGCAGCATCCGGACTGGTTCTCGTGGCGGCCGGACGGGTCGATGCGTTACGCCGAGAATCCGCCGAAAAAGTACGAGGACATCGTCAACGTGTCCTTCTACGGCGGCCAGAACCGCCGCGGCCGCAAGCTTGGCTTGTGGCGCGCGCTGCGCGACGTGGTGCTGTTCTGGGTGAACCACGGCGTGCGCATCTTTCGCGTGGACAATCCCCACACCAAGCCCCTGCCGTTCTGGCAGTGGCTGATCTGCGAAGTCCACGCGCAGCATCCGGACGTGATCTTCCTGTCCGAGGCCTTCACGCGCCCCAAGATGATGTACCGGCTGGCCAAGATCGGCTTCACGCAGTCGTACACGTACTTCACGTGGCGCAACGAGCGCGCCGAGCTGGAAGCCTACCTGCAGGAGATCTCGTCGCCGCCCGCGGCCGACTTCTTCCGCCCGCACTTCTTTGTGAACACCCCGGACATCAACCCATTCTTCCTGCAGACCTCGGGACGCCCGGGCTTTCTGATCCGCTCGGCGCTGGCCGCGTTGGGCTCGGGACTGTGGGGCGTGTACAGCGGGTTTGAACTCTGCGAAGGCGCGCCGCTGCCGGGCAAGGAAGAGTACCTGGACTCCGAGAAGTACGAATTGCGCCAGCGCGACTGGCACGCCCCGGGCAACATCCGGGCCGAGATCACGCGACTGAACCAGATCCGGCGCGCCAACCCGGCGTTGCAGACGCATCGCGGCCTGACGCTGGCGGCCAGCAGCAACAACCGGGTGCTGGCTTTCTACAAGTCCACGCCAGGCCACGGCAACGTGGTGCTGGCCGTCATCAGCCTGGATCCGTTCCAGGCGCAAGAGACGCGCGTCGAGGCGCCGTTCTGGCTGTTCGGCGAATCGGACGCCGGTCAGCTGGCCGCCGAAGACCTGCTGACCGAAACCCGCGAGACCTGGCATCAGAAGCACCGCAGCATGACGCTGACCCCCGACCAACCCTATCGCGTGTGGCGGCTTTCGCTGCATGGATGAAGCCCGCGCCCAACGCCATGATGAGTAAAGCCCAACCCATTCAGGATGATCCCCTCTGGTACAAGGACGCCGTCATCTACCAGCTTCACGTCAAGTCGTTCTTTGACTCGAACGGCGACGGCGTTGGTGACCTGCCCGGCCTGATTTCCAAGCTGGACTACATCGCCAGCCTGGGCGTGAACACCATCTGGCTGCTGCCCTTCTATCCGTCGCCCCGCCGCGACGACGGCTACGATATTGCGGACTACCGCGGCGTGCACTCGGACTACGGCACCATCGCCGACGTGCGCAAGCTGATCCGGGCCGCGCACGCCCGAGGCCTGCGCATCATTACCGAACTGGTGGTCAACCACACGTCGGACCAGCACCCGTGGTTCCAGCGCGCCCGCGCGGCCAAGCCCGGATCGGCGGCGCGCAACTTCTATGTCTGGTCCGACAACGACAAGGCGTACGCCGGCACGCGCATCATCTTCTGCGATACCGAAAAGTCGAACTGGACCTGGGACCCGGTGGCCAACGCCTACTTCTGGCACCGCTTCTATTCGCACCAGCCCGACCTGAACTACGACAACCCGCAGGTGCTCAAGGAAGTGCTGTCCGTTATGCGCTATTGGCTGGACATGGGCGTGGACGGGCTGCGCCTGGACGCGGTGCCCTACCTGGTCGAGCGCGAAGGCACCAACAACGAGAATCTGCCCGAGACGCATGACGTGCTCAAGCAGATCCGGGCCGTGATCGAGGCCGAGTACCCCGGCCGCCTGCTGCTGGCCGAAGCCAACCAGTGGCCCGAGGACGCGCAGGAGTATTTCGGCGCGGGCGACGAATGCCACATGTCCTTTCACTTCCCGCTGATGCCGCGGATGTACATGGCCATCGCGCAGGAAGACCGCTTTCCGATCACCGACATCATCCGTCAGACGCCCGATATTCCGCCGACCTGCCAGTGGGCCATCTTCCTGCGCAATCACGACGAATTGACGCTGGAAATGGTGACCAGCCGCGAGCGCGACTACCTGTGGAACGTATATGCGTCGGAGCCGCGCGCCCGCATCAACCTGGGCATCCGCCGCCGGCTGGCGCCGCTTCTGGAACGCGACCGCCGCCGTGTCGAGCTGATGAACAGCCTGCTGCTGTCGATGCCCGGCACGCCGGTGCTGTACTACGGCGACGAACTGGGCATGGGCGACAACGTCCACCTGGGCGACCGCGATGGGGTGCGCACGCCGATGCAATGGTCGCCCGACCGCAATGGCGGCTTTTCGCGCGCCGATCCCGAACGGCTGCCGCTGCCCGTGCTGATGGGCCCGCTGTACGGCTACGAGGCCGTCAACGTCGAGGCGCAGCAGCGCGATCCGCACTCGCTGCTGAACTGGACGCGGCGGCTCCTGGCCCAGCGCGGGCAGAGCCACGCCTTCGGCCGCGGCACGTTGCGCTTCATCTACGCCGGCAACCGCAAGATCCTGGCCTACCTGCGTCAGTGGGAAGACACGACGATCCTCTGCGTGGCGAACCTGTCGAATGCGGCCCAGCCGGTCGAGCTGCATATGCAGGAGTTCTCGGGCCGGGTGCCCGTGGAAATGCTGGGAGGCACGCCCTTCCCCGCCATCGGCGAACTGCCCTATCTGCTGACGCTGCCGCCCTACGGCTTTTACTGGATGGACCTGAGCCAGGACGCCGCGCCGCCCGGATGGCACGCGACGGCGCCCGCCCAGATGCCCGAATTGATTACGTTGGTGCTCAAGAACCGCGGAGGCGCGGCGCTGACCGACGCGTCCCGCGCCACGCTGGAGCGCGAGATCCTGCCGCAGTATCTGGCGCGCCAGCGCTGGTATCCGGGGTCGGAGGCGCCGGCCCGCGCACGCCTGGCCTACGCCACGCCGTTCGCGTCGGCCGACGGGGAATTCTATTGGGCCGAGATCGAGCCGCAGGACGGCACGACGGGCATGCGCGCGCAAGCGCCCTTTGTCCTGGTCTGGGACGAGACGGCCGTCATCCAGTACGCCATCGCCCGTGTGCGCCGCGGTGCCGAAGTGGGCGTCCTGGCCGACGCCTTCCTGCAGCCGGGCTTCGTGCGCAGCACGCTCAAGGCAATGCAGGCGAGCGCGGAACTTGACGGACGCAGCGGCGGCAAGCCGGGCGACAAGCCGGGCGTGATCCGCTTTCTGCCCGAGGCCGGGCTGGCCGACATGGACTTCGACGGCGACCTGGAAATGCACTGGCTGTCGGGCGAACAGTCCAACAGCTCGGTCATCGTCGGCAATGCCGTCATCCTGAAGCTGATCCGCAGCGTGCAGCCGGGCCTGTCGCCCGAAGCCGAGATGACCCGCTACCTGACGCGGGCCGGCTACGGGAACATTCCGCCGCTCCTGGGCGAGGTGCAGCGCGTCGACGCCGAGGGCGTCGTGCACACGCTGGCGGTCGCGCACGGCTACATATCCAACGAGGGCGATGCCTGGAGCTGGACGCTGGACTACCTGAAGCGCACGCTGGCCAACGCGCTCCTGGTCGGCAACTCGCCCGAGGAGTTCGAGGAAACCCTGGAAGGCTACGCCGTCATGGCCGGCACCATCGGAGAGCGCCTGGGCCAGATGCACACGCTGCTGGCCGCGCCGACCGACGATGCGGACTTCCAGTCGCGAGCCGCCAGCCAGGCGGATGCGGACAAGCGGGCCGCGCAGGTGCTCGCGCTGCTGGACCGCGCCGAAAAGAACCTGCGCGCGACGCTGGACAAGCTTGAAGAGCCGTCGCACGCCTGCGCGGAGTGGTTCTTCGAACATCACGCGCGCCTGGCCAAGCGCGTCACCGAGATGGCGCAGGCCGAGGTGGGCGCGCCGTGGCTGCGCATACACGGCGACTTCCACCTGGGCCAGGTGCTGGTCGCGCAGACCGACGCGTACCTGATCGATTTCGAAGGTGAGCCGATCAGCAGCCTGGAGGTGCGGCGTTCGCTCGCTTCTCCGTACAAGGACGTGGCCGGCATGTTGCGCTCGTTTGACTATGCGGCGGCGTCGATTGCGCGTACGGACCTGATCGGCGGCGCGCATCTGGACGCCAATGCGGGCGCGGACGACGTCCCCGCGCCGCCCGTCGCGCCGGCCGAACAGCGCGACGCCCTCCTGGCGCGTTTCCGCCAGCGGGCCTCGGACGCGTTCCTGCAGGGGTACACCGGCGTGCGCGGCGGCGACCTTGCCGCCACGGCGGATCGCGAAAACACGCTGCTCGTCCTGGCGCAACTGGAGAAAGCCGCCTACGAGGTCAGCTACGAAGCGGCCCATCGGCCCGACTGGATTTCGATTCCCCTGTGCGCCCTGACCGAACTGGCGCGCGGCGTCCTGCTGTCGGCCGCCATCGATGCCGAAGGAAAAACGTCATGACCGCAGGCTTTGCCTCTCCCGCCGCTGCCACAGACGGCCACATCGACACGCAGGAGCTGACCGCGCTGGCCCATGGGCTGCACAACAATCCTTTCGCGGTGCTGGGGCCGCACGACGGCTGGGTGCGCGTCTTCGTTCCCGGGGCCTCGGCCGTGGCCGTCCTGGATCCGGACGGCGATCGCACGGCCCTGGAGGAACAGGCACAGGGCCTCTACGTCGGCCGCGTGACGTACGCCCAGGCCGGCGACGGGGCTTCCTATCGGCTGGCGATCCGCTGGCCCGCCGCCGAACAGGTCACCGCCGATCCATATGCCTTCGGCGCCCTGCTGGATGACGCCACGCTGCAACGCCTGGCCGAAGGCGCGTGGCGCGAGGCCGGCGAGGCGCTGGGCGCGCACCTGGTCGAGGTAGACGGAGTCAGCGGCCTGCGCTGCGCAGTCTGGGCGCCCAACGCCCGGCGGGTTGCGGTGGCGGGCGATTTCAATGGCTGGGACGCGCGCCGCCACGGCATGCGTCTGCGCCACGCTGCGGGGGTGTGGGAAATCTTCATTCCCGGCGTACGACCCGGCGACCGCTACAAGTTCGCCATCACCGACCGCAATGGCATTCAATTCCTGAAGGCCGATCCGATGGCGCGCCGCTGCGAGATGGCGCCCGCCACGGCCTCGATCGTGGACGATCCCGCGTCCTACGTCTGGTCCGACGACGACTGGATGCAGGCGCGCGGCGCGCGCCAGTCTCCCGACGCGCCCGTGTCGATCTACGAGGTCCACGCCGGGTCGTGGAGCAGTATCGAAGCGGGCCCCTGCGCCTGGGACCAGATGGCGGACAAGCTGCCAGGCTATGCCCGCGCCATGGGATTCACGCATCTGGAACTGATGCCGATCATGGAGCATCCTTTCGGCGGCTCATGGGGCTACCAGCCGCTGGGCATGTTCGCGCCCACGGCGCGCTACGGGCCGCCCGAGGCCTTCGCCCGGTTCGTCGACCGCTGCCACGCCGCCGGCATCGGCGTCATCCTGGATTGGGTGCCCGCGCACTTTCCCGACGACGCGCATGGCCTGGCCACCTTCGACGGGACCTCGCTGTACGAATACGAAGATCCGCGCGAAGGCTATCACCCCGACTGGCACACCATGGTCTACAACCTGGGGCGCAACGAGGTAAAGGCGTTCATGATCGCCAGCGCCCTTCATTGGCTACGCCGGTTCCATGTCGACGGTTTGCGCGTGGACGCCGTAGCGTCGATGCTCTACCGCGACTACAGCCGCCGGCCCGGCGAATGGATTCCGAACCGCTATGGCGGCCGCGAGAACCTTGAGGCCGTCCAGTTTCTGCAAGAGCTGAACGACACCGTGCGCCACGAGGTGCCGGACGCGATCATGGTTGCCGAAGAGTCCACCGCGTGGCCGGGCGTGACCGCGCCCGTGTCCGAAGGCGGTCTCGGGTTCCACTACAAATGGAACATGGGCTGGATGCACGACACCCTGCGCTATCTGGCGCAGGATCCGATCCATCGCCGTTACCACCACCACGACATCACGTTCGGCATGGTGTACGCGTACAGCGAGCGCTTCATCCTGCCGCTGTCGCACGACGAGGTGGTGCACGGCAAGGGGTCGCTGCTGGGCAAGATGCCGGGCGACAAGCAGGCGCGGCTGGCCAACCTGCGCGCGTACTTCGGCTTCATGTGGGCGCATCCTGGCAAAAAGCTGCTGTTCATGGGCGGCGAGCTGGCACAACCCACCGAATGGAACCACGATGCCACGCTCGACTGGAACCTGCTGGACGACGCGGGTCATCTGGGCATGCAGCGCCTGGTGGCCGACCTGAACCGCGTGTATCGCGACCTTCCGGCCCTACACGCGCGAGACGCGGACCCCTCGGGGTTTGCGTGGACGATCATGGACGACCAGGACAACAGCGTCGTCGCCTTCATCCGCACCGACGGCCAGCAGCACGTATTGGCCGTGTCGAATTTCACGCCGGTCACCCGGCACGATTACCGCATCGGGGTTCCTCGGGCCGGCCGCTGGGCCGAACTGCTGAACACCGATGCGTCCCACTACGGCGGGTCCGGCCAGGGCAACCAGGGCGGGGCCAACACCGGCGACATGGCTGCCCACGGGCAGCCGCAGGCCCTGTCGCTCACCCTGCCGCCCCTCTCGACCCTCTTCCTGATGCACGAAGGCTGAATCCATGGATCCGTCCCAACTGACCCGAATCACCGGCGGCCAGCCACAACCGCTGGGCGCCACCAGCGATGGCCTGGGCGTGAACTTCGCGGTGTTCTCCGCGCACGCCACCCGTATCGAGCTGTGCATCTTCGATCCCAAGGGGCGCAAGGAATTGCGCCGCTTCGACCTGCCGGAGTGCACGGACGAAATCTGGCACGGCTACCTGCCCGATGCGCAGCCCGGCCTGCTGTACGGCTACCGCGCCCACGGCCCGTACGATCCGCAAAATGGGCACCGCTTCAACCCCAACAAGCTTTTGTTGGACCCCTATGCGCGCCAGCTGAGCGGCCCGCTGCACTGGAGCAATGCGCTCTTTGGCTACCGCATGAATCACTCACGGCAGGATCTGAGCTTTGACCGCCGCGACAGCGCCCCCGCCATGCCCAAGGCCATCGTGGCCGATGAGGTGCCGTTCAACTGGGGCAACAGCAAGGCCCCGGACACGCCCTGGAACGACACGACCATCTACGAGGTCCACTTGCGCGGCGTGTCGATGCAGCGCGAAGACCTGCGCCAGCCGCTGCGCGGCACCTGCGCGGCGCTGGCCGATCCGCGTTTCATCGAGCATCTGCAACGTCTGGGCGTGACGGCGGTAGAACTCTTGCCGGTGTACGCCTTCCTGCAGGACCACTTTCTGACCGAGCGCGGGCTGCGCAACTACTGGGGCTACAGCACGCTGTCCTACTTCGCCCCGGAACCGGCATACCTGATGCAGCACCCCAACGAATTGCGGCTGGCGATCCGCCGTCTGCACGCGGCGGGCATCGAGGTGATCCTGGACGTGGTCTACAACCACACCTGCGAAGGCAACGAAATGGGCCCGACGCTCTCTTGGCGTGGCCTGGACAACGCCAGCTACTACCGCCTCATGCCGGGGCAAGAGCGCTACTACATCAACGACACGGGCTGCGGCAACACGGTCAATATGTCGCATCCGCGGGTGCTGCAGATGGTGACCGACTCGCTACGGTACTGGGCCACCTCTTACGGGGTGGACGGCTTTCGCTTCGACCTGGGCGTGACGCTGGGCCGTGAAGGCACCGGCTATGACCCCGGCTCGGGATTCTTCGACGTGATCCTGCAGGATCCGGTGCTGTCCAAGCTCAAGCTCATCTCCGAACCGTGGGACATCGGCCCGGACGGCTACCAGCTCGGCAACCACCCGCCCGGGTTCGCGGAATGGAACGACAAGTTCCGCGACACCACGCGCCGTTTCTGGCGCGGGGATGAAGGCATGCGCGGCGAGATGGCGGCGCGGCTGTGCGGGTCGCGCGACATCTTCGACCGCCGCCATCGCCGCCCCTGGTCCAGCGTCAATTACGTGGCCTCGCACGACGGCTTCACGCTGGCCGACATCGTCAGCTACGACGGCCGCCACAACGAGGCCAATGGCGAGGACGGCAATGACGGCCATTCCGAAAACTTCAGCCACAACTGGGGCGCCGAAGGGCCGACCGACGATCCGCAGATCCTGGAGACGCGCGGCCGCGTCCAACGCGCGCTGCTGGGATCGGCGATGCTCTCCGACGGCACGCCGATGCTGCTGGCGGGCGATGAATTCGGCAACAGCCAGGAAGGCAACAACAACGCCTACTGCCAGGACAACGCCATTTCCTGGCTGGACTGGACCCAGGCGCAAAGTGATGCCGGCCGGGCGCTCAGCCGCTATGTGGGCCGCCTGACCGCCCTGCGCCGCGCGCATCCCAGCGTGCGCAGCGCCCGCTATGGCGATGCGGGCCAGGAGATCCTGCCCGGCGTCCCGGCCATTTCCTGGTTCGACGCATCGGGCGCGCCGCTGGAGGGCCCGGCGTGGGACGCCGA
The DNA here is from genome assembly GCF_902859725.1 of Achromobacter mucicolens. Lineage (GTDB taxonomy): Bacteria > Pseudomonadota > Gammaproteobacteria > Burkholderiales > Burkholderiaceae_B > Achromobacter > Achromobacter mucicolens. Next base: position 191,888 of record NZ_CADIJP010000005.1, read on the forward strand.
ACAGGAGCGCGTCATGGGCTTGCGCCGCGCTGCGCTGCGTCCGGAAGGCGGCGCCGACGTGACGCTGTTGCTGATGAATCCCACGCACGAAGCCGTGACCTTCACGCTGCCCGAAGCCGGATTCGCCTGGTCGTTGGAACTGGACTCGGACAAGCCAGCCGAGCCCGCGCCATGGGACGAGCCAACGGTGACGGTTGCGCCCCATAGCCTCGTCTTGATGGGACAGCGGGCGGAATCTGGAGAGGCGACATGACGCATCCGTACTCATTCGGCGCCTTGCCGCTGGAAAGCGGCGTCACGCGCTTTCGGCTGTGGGCGCCGAGCGCCCCGCCCGGTCTCGTACTGGAGGTCGAGGGCCATCCTCCCATTCCGATGCGGCCCGGCCCGGACGGCTTTGCGCAAGCCGACGTGGACTGCCCGTCGGGCGCGCGCTACCACTATCGGCTGGACGACGGCACCGTCATGCCCGATCCCGCCTCACGCCTGCAGGACGGCGACGTGCATGGCGACAGCGTTGTCGTGGCGCCCGGCGAATACCGCTGGCGCCACCCGGAATGGACTGGCCGCCCGTGGGAAGACACCGTCATCTACGAAGTCCACGCGGGACTGGCCGGCGGCTACGCGGGACTGATCGCGCGGTTGCCCGAATTGGCCGACATGGGCATCACCATGCTGGAGCTCATGCCCATCGCCGATTTTCCGGGGGATCGGAACTGGGGCTATGACGGCGTGCTGGCGTATGCGCCCGACACCGCCTACGGTTCGCCCGACGACCTGAAGAACCTGATCGACTCCGCGCATGGGCTGGGCATGGGCGTGATGCTGGACGTGGTCTACAACCACTTCGGCCCGGACGGCAATTATCTGTCGGCCTATGCCGCGCCCTTCTTTCGCACCGATATCGACACGCCGTGGGGGGCCGCCATCGACTTCCGGCAGGAGGCCGTCAGCGCCTTCTTCAAGGAAAACGCGCTGTACTGGCTGACCGAGTACCGCTTTGACGGCCTGCGCCTGGACGCTGTCCATGCCATCGCCGGACACGAGTGGCTGCACGAGCTGGCCGGCTTCGTGCGCGACAACGTCTCGGCCGAGCGCCATGTGCATCTTGTCGTCGAAAACGACGACAACCGGGCCAGCCTGCTGCGCGGCGATTTCGAGGCGCAATGGAACGACGATGCGCACCATGTGCTGCACCATCTGCTGACCGGCGAATCGCGCGGCTACTATTCCGACTACGCCGAAGCGCCCGCGCAGGCGCTGGCGCGCTGCCTGGCCGAAGGCTGGGTGTATCAGGGCCAACCCTCCGCCTATCGGGGCAACCAGCCGCGTGGCGAGCGCAGCGCCGACCTGCCGCCCACCGCCTTCGTGCTGTTCCTGCAAAACCACGACCAGACCGGCAACCGCGCGCGCGGCGAGCGCCTGACCGAGCTGGTGGACACCCCCCAGCGTCTGCGCGCGGCCGTCGCGCTCCAATTGCTGGCGCCGCAGATCCCCTTGATCTTCATGGGCGAGGAACGCGGATCGCGCGCGCCGTTCCTGTACTTCACGAGCCACACCGATCCCGAGCTGGCGCAGGCGGTGCGCGACGGCCGGCAACGCGAATTCTCGGCCTTTCCCGAATTCGCCGGCGATTCTCCGACCGCTCAGTTGCCCGATCCGAACGACGAGTCCACGTACCACGCCAGCTATCCCTGGCAGGATGAGCCAGATGCGGGCCAGTGGATGCGCGACTATACGGCGCTTCTGCAATTGCGCGCGCGCATGATCGCGCCGCGCCTGGCGGGCGCGGTGAGCCTGGGCGCCTCGGCGGTGGGCGACCGCAGCGTGTTTGCACGCTGGGAATTGGCCGATGGCGCCCGCCTGACGGTCTACGCGAACCTGGGGCCCAATCCTCAGACCGTGCCCGATTCGCTGATGCCCGGTCCGGACGTGTTCGCAACCTTGCTGTTCGAATCACCCGCGGGCGGACGGGACCGGCTCGCCCAAGGTGAACTGTGCCCGGACAGCACCGTCTGGCTGCTGGAGGACCCGGCATGAAGCGCGCCAGTGCCGAGCCGGATGGCCTATCCGCGCTAGCCGCCGAGGCCGGCATCGCGGAGCATTGGACCGATGCGCGCCAGCGCCCGCAGCGCGTCGCGCCGGAAACCTTGCGCGCGCTGCTGGCTGCGATGGATCTGCCGGCAGAGACGTCCCGGGATATCGCCGACAGCCGCCAACGGTTGGCGCAACAGGCGGCGGACGCGCTGCCGCCCATGCTGGTGACGCGGTGCAACGCCCGCACGCCGCTGCCCAAGACTGCGCGTGGCCCCTATCGCATCCTGTGCGAATCCGGCCACATTCTGAGCGGCAACATTCAGGCGGGCGCGGATGGCATCCCGTTCCTGGTCGCGCCCGACGAGCCCGGCTACCACCGGCTGCTGTTGACCTCGGCGCAGGCCACGCTGGCCGTGGCGCCGCGGGAGGCCCCGAGTCTGGCCGACCTGACCGGCGCGGCCAGCCCGCGCTGTTGGGGTCTGGCCGCCCAGGTCTACAGCCTGCGCCAGGACGCGCGCGCCGACATGCCGCGCACGCACGGTTACGGCGATTTTGGCGCTTTGCGCGAACTGGCGGTGGCCGCTGCCGAGCAAGGCGCGGACATGCTTGCCATCAGCCCGGTCCACGCGATGTACACCGCGCAACCCGAGCGATCCAGCCCCTATTCGCCGTCCAACCGCCTGTTCCTGAACGTGCTATTCGCCGATCCCGCCCCCGCGATGGGCCAGGATGCCCTGCAGCGCGCGCTGGCCGGCGTTGCGCCCGCGGCGCTGACCGCGCTGGACGGGTTGGCGCGCATCGACTGGCCAGCCGCCGCGGCGATCCGCTTGCAAGTGCTGCGGTCCCTGCATGCCGACTTCGCCACCCACGGCGCCGTCAGTGAGCAGGCGCGCTATGCGCGGTTTTGCACCGACCGCGGCCAGGCCCTGCGCGACCACGCGATCTTTGAAGCGCTGCATGCGGCGCAACGCGCGCCCGGCGGGTCGATCCCCGCGTGGCATCGTTGGCCTGCCGCCCTGCGCGATCCCGCCTCGTCGCAGGTCAAACGCTTTGCCGAGGACCATGCGCTGGAAGTGGACTTTCATCAATTCGCGCAGTGGCTTGCGGCAGAGAGCCTGGCCGCGGCGCACGCCGCGGGCCGCGAGGCCGGCATGCGGCTGGGCCTGCTCGCCGATCTGGCCGTGGGCGCCAGTCCGGACGGCAGCCACGCCTGGAGCCGCCAGGCCGACCTCATGCGCGGCATGTCCGTGGGCGCGCCGCCCGATATCTACAACCCGCTCGGACAGTACTGGGGCCTGACCGCCTTGTCGCCGCGCGCATTGCATACCCAGGGCTATGCCGCCTTTATCGACATGCTGCGCGCCGTGCTGGCGCATACCGGCGGCGTGCGCATCGACCACATCCTCGGGATGGCGCGTCTGTGGCTTGTACCCGAGGGCGCGTCGCCCGCCGATGGCGCCTACCTGCGCTATCCGCTGGACGACATGCTTGCGTTGATCTCGTTGGAAGCCTGGCGCCATCGCGCCTGCGCCATCGGCGAGAACCTGGGCACCGTGCCGGAGGGCTTTGACGACCGGCTCAAGGACAACGGCGTGCTCGGCATGAACGTGCTCTGGTTCATGCGTCAGGCGCCGGACGCCCAGCCGGGTCCCGACGCCCCGGCCGGCTTCACGACGCCCGCCGAGTGGCCGCGGAACGCGGTCGCCATGACGACGACGCACGACTTGCCCACCTTGCGCGGCTGGTGGGACGAGCGCGACATCGACTGGCGCGTCAAACTGGGTCTGCTGGGCGCCGACGACAGCGAGGAAAGTCTTCGCGCCGGCCGGGCGCAGGACCGCGCGCTGCTTTCGCGGGCGCTGGATCCAAGCCTGGAAACGCCTCCTGCCGAGGCGCCGGTGCCCGCGCTACTGCGGTTCGTGTCCTCCAGCCCGTGCCCGCTGATGTTGATTCCGATGGAAGACGTTGCCGGCGTGCTGGACCAGCCAAATCTGCCCGGCACCATCGACACCCACCCCAATTGGTGCCAACGGTTACCGCTGAGCATCCGCGCGACGTTTGCCGATCCCGCCACGCAGGCCCGCCTGGATGCCGCGCGCGCCGCAAGGAGACAATCTTGAGCACACCGCAAGCCACCGCCCGGCTGCAACTGCACGCAGGCTTCACGCTCGACGACGCGTGCGCCCAGGTGGATTACTACGCGGACCTGGGGGTCAGCCATCTGTATCTGTCGCCCATCACCGGCGCGCGAGCGGGCTCCACGCACGGCTACGATGTCATCGACCACGCCGTGGTCGGCCCGGAACTGGGCGGCGAACCCGCCCTGCTCCGGCTGGCCAGCGCCGCGCGGGCACGCGGCCTGGGCCTCATCGCGGATATCGTGCCCAACCACATGGCGGCCCATCCCACCAACGCGTGGTGGCGCGATGTGCTGGCCAACGGCGCGGCAAGCGCGTGGTCGGCCTACTTCGATATCGACTGGAATCGTCCCGCGCCGGCGCTGCGCAACAAGGTCCTGCTGCCCGTGCTGGGCGACCCATACGGCGCGTCCCTGGAACGCGGCGCCATCACGCCGCAATGGGACTCGGGCGCCGCCGCCCCCGAGCTGGACGTGCATGGCCAGCGCTATCCGCTGACCCCGTCATCCGTGCCACGCGGAGCCGCACGCGACGCGTGGCTGCGCGAACACGACCCCGCCAAGGCGCCCGGCCGCCAGCGTCTGCATGAACTGCTGGAACGCCAGCACTACCGCCTTGCGTGGTGGCGCACCGCGCCCGACCAGATCAACTGGCGGCGCTTCTTCGAAATCAGCGAACTGGTCGGCGTGCGTGTCGAGGACGAGGCGGTCTTTGACGCCGTCCACGCGCTTGTCCTGCGCCTGTACGCGCAAGGCGTGCTGGACGGCCTGCGCATCGACCACATCGACGGACTGGCGTCGCCCGGCGGCTACTTGCGCCGGCTGTCGGCGCGTCTGGCCCAAGCCAACGCCAGCCGGCCCGCTGCGCTGCGGCAAGACCAACCGTATCTTGTCGTGGAGAAGATCCTGGCGCATGACGAGGCGCTGGATCCTCGCTGGCAGACCGACGGCACCACGGGCTACGACTTCATGGACCAGGTGAGCGCCGTGCTGCATGACCCGCAGGGCGAGGCGCCGCTGCGCACATTCTGGCAAGAATTGACAGGCGACGACCGCGACGCTGCCGAGCAGCTGCGCGCGGCGCGCGTGCGCATGCTGGTGCGGCACTTTCCCGCCGAACGGCAGGCGTTGGTCGGCTGCCTTGAACAGATCGCCAGCCAGGACGTGCGCACGCGCGACTGGACAGCAACAGCGATTGACCGCGCGCTGAGCGCCCTGCTGGCGGCCTTCCCCGTCTACCGCACTTATGCCGAGGACGAGGGCAGCAACCCGGCGGACGCGCATCGGCGCAACACGGCTGTCCAGGGCGCCGCGTTGGCGCTGGCGGCTCGCGAGGGTTCGGCGGACGCCACGCTGCTGGCGCAGATCGCCGAATGGTTCAATGGCCAGCCGGAACACGCCACTGCTCTGCGGCGCTTTCAGCAATTGACGCCGCCCCTGGCCGCGAAGGCGCTGGAAGACACGCTTTTCTACCGTTACGGGCCGCTGCTGTCTCGCAACGAGGTCGGCGCGTCGCCCGCGCGCTTCTGCCTGTCCGGCGACGAATTCTTTCAGGCCTGTGCCGCCCGAGCCCGCACGCATCCCCGCGCCATGCTGGCCACCGCCACGCACGACCACAAGCGCGGCGAAGACACCCGGGCCCGCCTTGCCGTCCTGACGGAAATGCCGCAGCGCTGGCGGGAAGCGGCGCGTGGCTGGATCGACGCCATGCCTGCCGGCATGACGCGTGCCGACCGCTACATGCTCATCCAGACCCTGGTCGGCGCCTGGCCCTGCGAATGGCGCGCCGACCCATCCGATTGGCCGGCCAACCGCCTGCAACCCTGGCTGGACCGGGTCGTCCAATGGCAGGAAAAGGCGCTGCGCGAAGCCAAGCTGCACACCAGCTGGACCGACCAGGACCCGGCGTACGAAGCGTCGGCAAAGGAGTGCATGGCCTGGCTGGGCCACGACGCCGACGGCCGCGCGGTGCTGGCCAGCATTGCGGCCTTTGCGCTGGAAATCGCGCCCGCCGGCATGGTGAACAGCTTTACCCAAACGCTGCTGCGATGCACGTTGCCGGGCGTGCCGGACCTCTATCAGGGTACGGAACTCTGGGATTTCAGCCTCGTCGACCCGGACAACCGCAGGCCGGTCGACTACGGCCTGCGCGCCCGGATGCTGGCCGAAGGGGCGCGCGACGTGGCAATGGACCTCTCGGAATCGGCTTGGCGCGCGGGCGCGGTCAAGCAGGCCCTGATCCACCGCCTGCTCCTTGCCCGCCAGCGTACCCCCGCGCCGTTTGCGGCCGGCACCTTGCACGCCCTGCAAGCCGAAGGCGGCCAAGCGGATCATGTGCTGGCCTACGTGCGCCAACACGAGGGTCAGACGGCCCTTATTGTCGGGGCGAGAACCTGCGCTTTGCGGTTGACCGGCTATGTAAGCGGGGATCCGGGCAACGCGCGGGCGTTCTGGGGCGATACGGCACTGCGGTTGCCGGCGGCAAGCCCGATTCTGTCTTGGCACGACGCGCTAACCGGGCGCCGCGTCCGCGCCGGCGCCGACGGCCGGATACCGGTATCGGAAGTGTTGCGCGACGGCCCGGCGGCCTTGTGCCTGTCTGCGTGAGCTCGGGACGGCCTTTCAGATGCAATTCGGCCCCGGACACGCCACGGAGGAGGCGCGGCCGGGGCCGTCAGGCTCTACGCAGACATCCGCGCGCTGGTCACGCGGCTGGCGTAGCCAGCGCGTTTAGCGCTGGGTCCTGTTTTGCTGGCCTGGTGTCTGACCTTGTTGATTCCGGTCTTTCTCCATTTGCTGACCCGATTGTCCAGGCTGTTGACCCGGCGACTGATTACGGTCCTGCGGATTTTCCTGCGACTGTTGCTTTTGGGGTTGCTTTTGCTGGTCGGGTTGGTTCTGGTTGGCCATTACAAGTCTCCTAATAAGCGGAGATATTCCGCCCAGATACCAGAGCAACCGGCGTGCCCAGCGGGCCGGAGCGGGCGGCTCGAGGGCAAGCATTTTCAGGGGACGGGGCCGGGCCTGGGCAAATCCCGCGCAGACCGGTAAAAACTACGCTCGCGGAGGATACGGCGGGCGGCGACTACGCCACCGTGCGCAGGACAACGGGGCGCGTGGGCTCAGTTTCCTGGCTGGGACCATCGAAAGCATCCAGCCACGACGACGCATAGGCAGCAGGGGCGGCCAGCGGCTCGCCGCCGTCGCGTTGCGTGCGCAGGCGCAAGATCAGTTCATCCAGCGGCATGGGCCGGCCCAGCGAAAATCCCTGCCCGTACCGGCATCCGGCCGCACGCAGCGCGGGAATGTCAGCCACGTTTTCCACCCCTTCGGCCACCACGCGCCAGCCCAGGCGGGTAGCCAGCTCCGCCGCGGTGCGCAGCACTTCAAAAGCCACGGCGCTGCGGCGCATCCGCGTCACGAAATACTGGTCGATCTTCACCTCCGACAGCGGAAGCGCCGACAGCAGCTTGAGCGACGCATGGCCGGTGCCAAAATCGTCCAGGCTGACTTCGCAACCGGCTTCTTCCAGCCGAAGCAGCGACGCGCGCAGCACGTCCAGGTCATGGATGGGTTGGTCTTCGGTCAGTTCCACGCGCACCAGCGAGGGCGGCAATTCAGCGGACCGCACGCGATCCAGCAGGAAATCGATGCAGCGCGTCTCGGAAAGCGTGGTGGCCGGCGCATTGATCGCCAGCGGCACCGCCAACCCCAAACGGCGCAGTGTCTGGAGCGCATCGATGACCCGCACGCAGACGCGCTCGAACAGCATGCAATCCAGCCCGAGCCGGTTCACTGCCGGGATGAAATCCGAAGGCATCACGATGCCCAGTTGCGGATGCTGCCATCGGACCAAGGCCTCGGCCGACACGATCCGGCCCGTCAGCAGGTCCACTTGCGGCTGCAGGAGCACGCGCAGCCCGTCCCGGCTGGTGATCATGGCGGTAATTTCCGCATCGCTGACCACGGAATTTTGGCAAGGCTCAGTGTTGATCATGGCTTGCTCCAGATGCGCCCCGCTGTGATGCCTGCGCTGTCCGGGCGCAGATCAGGACACGATATTCGGCGATTCTGCGCTCTCTCCGCCATAAAGTCACACACATGTAACCAGAGGTGTTAAGGTGCGGGAATTCATGTTTCACGCCGCGTGGCGGGCACGCTGCGAGACGCGCCTGACGGTGTCTTGTCGACATGGTAGGGTTGCCGTCTTCGGGCCCGGCCCGCGTTCCATTTCCGCTGTATTTCCCCTCTCCGCGTGACTAGTCTGCTTACCCGTTGGCGCGCTTCCCTGCGCAATGTGCTGTGGCTCGACGCCCTGCAAGCCGCCGCCATCAGCGCGGCCCCCGTCATCCTTGCCGTGCTGGTGCACGAACCCCGGTTGGGCTGGACCGCCATCGCGGCGTTCTGGGCCTGCTTCGGCGACCCCGGCGGCCCCTTGCGCAAGCGCGCGGGATCGATGCTGGCGCTGGGCCTGATCGGCGCCCTGTTCTGCCTGCTGGCCAGCGCCAGCGCGAAGCATCTCTGGCTGCTGTTGCCCCTTACGTTTGTCTGCTGCACGTTCGGCGGGCTGCTCCGCGTGCTGGGACCGGCCGCCGCCATCGTGGGCACCCTGCTGTCGGCCGGCTTCGTCGTGGCCGCCGAGCTGCCCGCGCCGACGCTGATGGAAAGCCTCTGGTACACGCTGTTCTTCCTGGCAGGCGCGGTCTGGGCCATCCTGATGACGGCGCTCGTCTGGCGCCGGCGCCCCTGGAAGGACGCGACCCATGCGGTCGCGCACTGCTACCGGGGGCTGGCCGATTTTTCCGACGCGCTGGCTCGCATGTACTCGGGCCTCGCGCCCGCCGCGGGGCAACAAGCCTGGACCGCCGTCGTCAAGCCCCAGCGCAGCGCCCAGCGCGCCGCGCTGGAAGCCGCCCGCGTCCGCATCCGCGAAGTGCTCGATGCCCGGCCGTCGCGCCGGGCCCGCGCGCATCAATTGATGTACCTGCTGGACAGCGCCGAGGACAGTTTCATCGCCCTGGTCGCGGCCGCCGACCTGCTGGAATCGAACGCGCCGCGCTGGCTGGGCCGCAGCGCCGGCGCCCACCTGTCGCACGCCCTGCACCGGTACGCCAGCGTCTGCAACGCCATCGCCAGCACCTCCGACGTCAGCGATGCCAAACAGGCCGATTGCCTGCGCGAGCGCCTGGCCCACTACAACGCCGGGCTGCGCGATCTGCGCGGCGGCGCAATGGCCTACGCGCCCGACCTGGCCACCGTGGTGCCGGTGCTGGAACGACTGCTGCACAACGCTCAGGCGGTCTCTCACACCCTCTTCGACCAAGGCGCCGCGCCCGCCGCGCCCGCCCAACGCGCCGGCGACGCAAGCGGCGCGCGCCAGGCCTGGCAAACCCTGCGCCAGAACCTGCGGTTCGAATCCGATGCCTTCCGCCATGCGTTTCGCGTCGGCGTGGGCGCCACCATTGCCGTCGCGCTGTCCAAGACCTTTGCCGTCAACCATGGCTACTGGATGTCGCTGACGCTGGTCTTCATCCTGCAGCCCTACTTCGCGACGACGTGGCAACGCACCGTCGAGCGCGTGATCGGCAGCGTGGCGGGCGCCATCGGCGCCTCGTTGCTGGGACTTCTGCTCAGCACGCCGCTGTCGGTGGCGCTGGCGGTGCTGCCGATCGCGCTGGGCACGTTTGCCGCGCGCACCATCCATTACGCGCTCTTCACCTTTTTCCTCACCTCTCAGTTCGTCCTGGTCAGCCACATCCAGCAGCCCGAGATCTACGAGCCCATGCTGGCCGCGCTGCGCGCTTTCAACAGCGTGCTGGGCGGTATCCTGGCGCTGCTGGTGGGCTTTCTGGTCTGGCCCGAGAAAGAACCGCGGCAGCTTGCCGGCGCCCTGGCGCGCGCGCTGCAGCGGCACGCGGACTACGCGCTGGCCCTGACGCAAGAAAAGAGCGGCGACACGTCCTCGCAGGACATCGTCGGCCTGCGCAGGCTTGCCTGCCTGTCGGCCGACAACGCCGAGGCGTCGCTACAGCGGCTGCAACAGAATCCGGTGCATCGCGAGCGCAACGTGGACACCGCCGTCAACCTGCTCAACGCCATGCGCCGCATCACGGCGGCGGGTACGGTGCTGGAAATCCAGCCAGCGCTGCCCCCGGCGTCACCCGCGGCCGCCGCGCTGCGCGACTATGGCGCCAGGCTTGCGCACGTGCTGCACCCCGAAGGCCCCACCCCGGCCGGAGACGCGCGCCGCATCGGCGTCCCGGCGGTCATCGCCGACGCCGAACCGGCGCTCGCCGCCCCGCTGGACCGAATCGCACAACAGGCGCGCCAGATCCGGCAACTGCGCGAACGCGTGCAGCGCGACGAAACGGCGCAATAACGCCCTGCATTGCGCCGGCGAGGCCAAACTCAGACAGGTTTGATGCGCATCAATGGAGCCCGCTGGCGAAACGGCAACCATACGGACATGGCACGCATTTAACCAAGGAGGCCCACCATGTACCGCCGCATTACCGTCCACCTGGACCACGGGTTTGACTGCACCCGCCGCACCGCGCTGGCGCTGGGACTGGCCAAGCGCCACAAGGCCGAACTGGTGGGGGTCTACGCCAGCTCCGCGCCGCCGCAGTACTACTACGGCGAATCCGTCATGATGTCGCGCACGCTGAACATCATGAAGAACCTGCAGGCACAGAATCGGGGTGCGGTACAGAACGCCTTTCTGGAAGCGGCAGCGGCCGCCGACGTGCCGGCCGTCGTCCGGGCGGGCGAATCCTCGCCCAGCGCCACCGTTGCCCTGCACGGCCGCGCCAGCGACCTCATCATCGTCAGCCAGCAAAACCGCGATGACGTCGAAGCCGCGCACGAAAACGAATTCGTGGAACAAACCTTGCTGACCGCCGGCCGCCCCGTCATGGTGCTGCCGTCCAGCGGTGATTTTCCGGTGGTCGGCGATCGCGTCCTCTTGTGCTGGGACGGCAGCCGCGAAGCCGCCCGCGCGCTGGCCGATGCGGCGCCGCTGCTACAGGGCGCCTCGCATGTGGTCGTGCTGACCATGGACGAAGGCGCCGCCACGCGCAACGTCGAATCCATCCCCTTCGAAGACCTGGCCACCTATTGCGTGGCGCATGGCATCCCCGCGCCCGATCACGTGCGCCGCGACATCAAGGGCGTCGGCGTGGGCAGCACCATCCTGAATGCCGCCGCGGACTACAGCGCGGACCTGATCGTCATGGGCGCGTACGGCCACAGCAAGTTCCGGGAATGGGCCATGGGCGGCGCCACCGCTTCCATCCTCAAAAGCATGACCGTGCCCATCATGTTCTCGCACTGAAGCTTATACCCTGCCCGTCCACACGAAGCCGCGCCCATCCCAGGCGCGGCTTCGGTGCATTCCTGAGCGGCGCAGTATCAGGCCGCCTCGGGCTGCGCGTCGCGCACGGGCGTCAGCACCGGCTTGCCCGCAAAATGCGCGGTGGCGTTTTCCAAAAACAGCGCAACCGTGGCCGCCACGGCTTCGGGCGACCGGCCCGCACTGTGCGGCGTCAGCACCACGTTGTCCAGTTGCTTGAGCGCATCGGGTATGAATGGCTCGCCGTCCACCACGTCCAGGCCCGCGCCCGCGATGCGCCGCTCGGCCAGCGCCGCGATCAGCGCGTTGGTATCGACCACGCTGCCCCGCGCGATATTGATCAGCTACCCGTCCGGGCCCAGCGCGTCCAGCACACTGGCGTCGACCAGGTGATGCGTGCCGGCGCCGCCCGGGGTGGCCACCACCAGAAAGTCCGATTCCGCGGCCAGCGCGCGCGGGTTGTCGAAATAGGTATAGCCCGACTCCGGCCGGGCGCGGCGGTTGTAATACCCGACGCTCATGCCGAAACCATTCGCGCCCCGGCGGGCGATTTCCAGGCCGATGGTGCCCAGGCCCAAAATGCCCAGACGCTTGCCGCTGACCTGCGGGCCCATGAAGCCGCTCCAGTGGCCCTGCCGGACCCAGGCGTCCGCCTGCGGCAGCCGGCGCGCCGCGCCCAGCAGCAGCGCCATTGCGTGATCGGCGACAGAGACCGCATTTGCGCCCGGACCGTTCGTCACGACAATGCCGCGCGCCTGCGCCGCCAAGAGATCGATGTTTTCGTAGCCGACACCCAGCGAACAGACGATACTCAGGTTCGGAAGCGCCGCCATTTCGTCGGCCCGCAGGCCAGTGGCGCCACGCGTCAGGACCGCGCGGATCTGCCCGCCATGCGCTTGGATGGCCTGCGCGCGGGTCTGGTCGGTGGTGGCGAGAATCGGGCGAAAACCCTGGGATTCGATGACGGGAAGGTAGTCCTGAACGCTGTCGATCAGGATGAGTAAGGGGATGCTCATGGGGGCTGCGGGATCTAGGTGGGTTGCTGCTGAAACCCGCAGATCTTATGCCCGACGCGGCGCGCGCGCCAGGACGGCAGGGCCGCCCCGGGCCCTGCTGGCGGCTCGCCAGACGCGCGGGCGTCCGGCGGCCATCAGCGTGTCATGGCGCTATATGCGTCCCATCAACAGCAGCACGATGAGCACGATCACAACGATGCCCAAGAGGCCGCTCGGGTAGTAACCCCAGCTACGGCTGTGAGGCCAGGCGGGGACGGCGCCGATGAGCAACAGGATCAGGATGATCAGCAGGATGGTCGACATAATGACTCCTTGGATTTATTGATTTGAGTTGTGGAAGGGGCGAAGGATCAGGCGTCTTTCGGCGGCACGATTTCCTTGACGGGATGGGACAGCGGCGGCAGGTCCACGTCCGGCTCATCGGTATCCGGGTCGACCGGCAAGTCCCCCGGCGGCGAGCCGGGCGGGATCGGATCCGGCTTCGGCGGCACATGTAGTTGCAGGACGGTTTGCATTGCACTCTCCTCTGAAGATTCTCTCGCGGGCAGCGCGGCCGGTCGGCGGGCGGTTCCGGCGGCGCGATTGCCGACAAGGCATTCAGCAAGCGGCGTGCCCAAAGCCGTCCACGCCCGCGATCGCCGCCGCCGGGAACGCGGCATGCTGTAGCCCAGCGCTACCGCGCGCACCCGGAGATTGAATGAGCACCCGCACGCAAAAGGACCCGGATCCGTTGCCCGTCGAAGAGGCATCGCTGACCTATGTGGACGACACGCAGCCCGGCTACACCCGTGTGCGCGTTAACGCCCAGACGTTTCACTATCTGGACGAGAAAGGCGCGCGCATTACCGACGAGGCGCAGATCCAACGCATCAACGCCCTGGCCATCCCGCCCGCGTACGAAAACGTATGGATCTGCCCGCTGGCGGACGGGCATCTTCAGGCCACGGCGCGCGATGCGCGCGGCCGCAAGCAATATCGCTATCACCCCGGCTGGACGGCGGTGCGCGACGCCACCAAATACAAGAATCTGCTGTCCTTCGGTCACGCACTGCCCCGCATCCGGCGCCAGGTCGAGCGCGACATGAAGATACCGGGCCTCACGCAGGACAAGGTGGTCGCCACTTTGGTCCGCCTGCTGGAGATCACCCTGATCCGCGTTGGCGGGCGCGAGTACGCGCGTGCCAACAAATCCTACGGCCTGACAACGCTCAAGCGCCGGCACACGACCGTGGCCGGCAGCCGTTTCCGGTTCAGGTTCCAGGGCAAGAGCGGCGTTGCCCACGACGTCACGGTCACGGACCGGCGGGTGGCGCGCATCATCAAGCAATGCCTGGACATTCCGGGCCAGCAGCTGTTTCAGTATCTGGATGCCGACGGCGACAAGCGCCCTGTCGATTCGGGCGCCGTGAATGCGTACCTGCGTAATGCCGGCGGCGGCGAATACACCGCCAAACACTACCGCACCTGGGCGGGTTCCGTGATGGCCTTTGCCGCGCTGCAGTCGCGCCCATTCGAGGACGAGCGCCGCGCCAAGCAGGAGGCGGTGGACGTCATCAAGGCCGTGTCAAAACGGCTGGCGAACACGCCCGCCGTGTGCCGCGCGTGCTACGTGCACCCGGCCATCATGGAGGCCTACCTGACCGGCACGCTGCCCACGCGGACGGCCGCCCCAGCAGGCCCCCGCGGGCTCAGCGCCGACGAGCGGCGCCTGCTCGCGTTTCTTCATGAGCAGGCGGCCGGCGATGCGTGATCAGAGAATCGAGGAGCGCGCATTCTTGGCGCGGGGCTGCGGCGCGGAGCCGTCGGCCCAATTCGATTCGGTCTTGTTGTCGACCACCTCGCGCTTGTCGCGAGCGGCCTCGTCGGGCGTATGGGCATCGGGTTTATCCGGTAGATTCGGCACGTCGACGGGACCGCTCGGCGGCAGTATCTTAGCGTTGTCCTGCGCGGAGTTGCCGGCGCGCGCCGACGAGGTGGTTTTGGATGTGGACGAAGGTTTCACGGTGTTCTCCCGCCAGTTGCGAACCTTCATCCTACGGCCCCTCGCCCGCAGGAAAAACTGTCAAGACCTTCAAATTGCAAGCGGATGTGCCGCCGCGCCAGCCGCGCCTGTGTGGCCGGGCGGCCGCGGCCGCTCACAAGGAGATGCAATGCGAGACCCAAACTTCGAACAATGTGTGCAAGCCTGCTATGAATGCGCGGTAGCGTGCGATCAATGCGCAGCCGCGTGCCTGCGACAGAATCCGGCGCAGATGCGCGCGAGCATCGCCTTGTGCACCGATTGCGCCGAGGTCTGCCGGTTGTGCGCGGCCATGCTGGCCCGCGGCGGCGAATTCGCCCAGGCGCTCTGCACGTTGTGCGCGCTGGTCTGCGACGCCTGTGCGCGGCAATGTTCCACGCACGACGCCGAGCACTGCCAGATCTGCGCGGGCGCCTGCATCGCCTGCACGCTGGCATGCCGAGACATGGTCGAGGCGTAAGCCTCGCCCCGCCGCGCGGCCGCCCGGGCCGGCCGCAACGGCGCATTTTTCCGCCCGACAGTCAGGAGCTTTCGATGGCCACCACGAATACCCCCATGCCTTCCGACTTCCCCGAGAACGGCCCCGACAATCGTGGCGCCTACAGGCGCTCGCGGCATCCGGAAAGCTGGATCGACGAGCTGGAAGCCACGCTCAGCGACACTTCGGCAACGGACCTTGAAGCCCTGAAGGCGCGCTTGAACGACCAGCTGCAAGCCACGCGCCAGAGCCTGCGCGAGGCGTCCGACAACGCCCATGACCTCATGCGCGAGACCCTGGACTGCACCGAGGACTACATCCACGCGCGTCCCTGGCAGGCAGTCGGGCTGGTGGCGGGTGCGGCCTTTCTGCTCGGCGTCATTGTCGGCCGCCAGTAGGCCGTTCCCATGCGGTCGCCGGGAACGGCGTTTGCTCGTCGCCCATTGCAAGGCGCATCCCGCGCCGCCCAATGGGAGAACACATGAGCACCCCCAAAAGCGCCCAGACCGGCGACCGCCCTCACCCCACCCCGCCCATGCCAGCGCAGCACCTGGACGAACAACCAGGCGTTGAAGCCGACATGGTGCTCAAGCCCCAGTATCAGGCGCCCGGCTACAAAGGCAGCGGCAAGCTGCAAGACAAGGTCGCGATCATCACCGGCGCTGACTCCGGCATCGGCCGGGCCGTCGCCGTCTTGTTCGCCCGCGAAGGCGCGGACGTCGCGGTGATGTACCTCGATGAACACGAGGATGCCCGGGAGACCAGCCGCGCCGTTCAGGCTGAAGGCCGCCAGTGCCTGCTGATTCCGGGCGACGTCCAGAATTCCGCCTTCTGCAACGAGGCCGTCGCGCAGGTGGTCAAGCACTTCGGCAAACTCGACATCCTGGTCAACAACGCGGCCTACCAGCAACATACCGAGACGCTGCCAGAAATCAGCGACGAAAAATGGGATAAGACGCTGCGTACCAACATCAGCGCGTACTTCTACATGGCGCGCGCCGCGCTGGAACACTTGAAGCCCGGCGGCGCCATCATCAATACGGGATCAGTCACGGGCCTGAACGGCAGCGGCAAGCTGCTGGACTACTCATCGACCAAAGGCGCCATCCACGCGTTCACCCGTTCGCTGGCCTCGAACCTGGCCGAAAAGGGTATCCGCGTGAACGCGGTCGCGCCCGGTCCCGTCTGGACGCCGCTCAATCCGGCCGACCGAAGCGCCGAAGACATCAAGTCATTTGGTGAAAAGACCGATCTGGGACGCCCCGCTCAGCCCGAGGAAATCTCACCCGCCTACGTCTTTCTGGCATCGCCCGAATGCTCGAGCTATATCACCGGCATCGTTCTGCCCATCACGGGCAGCGCGGGCGACTAAGCGATCCTCACTTCTCCGGCACCACCGAGGCCGGCGCGGCGCGCGACGCCGGGGAGACCGGCGGCGCTTCGCCCTTGGGCGCGGGATGGATCTTGTCGCCATTGACGGCGGGCTCGCGACCCAACGCGCGGCTCATGGCGTAGTGATCGCTCAACATCGGCAAGGTGCGCGTCGCAAAGTCGCGCACCTGCGCATCTTCCGACTCCTTGGCGGCTGTTTCGAAAAGACGATTGGCGGTCGCGTGCGCGTCGACGGCAGCCTTCTTGATATACACCTGGTCGAACTCGGCGCCAGTCTTCTCGCGCAATTCATGCAGCGTGGCGCGATCAGGCTCGGCCGGCTGATCGGGCAGCGAAATGTTCTTGGCGGCCGCCAACGCGCGGATCTCCTTGTTCACCGCCGTGTGCTGTTCAATCATCTTGGCCGCAAACGCGCGCACCTGTGCGTCCTTGGCGCGCTTGCCTGCCAGCTCGGCGGCCTGCACTTCGAAAATTCCCGAGCCCGAGGCGGCCTGCAGGAAGCGGGCGTCCGAGGCGTCCAGCTCCGCGGCGTGCGATAGCGGGCCCGCGCCCGAGAGCACGACCGCCGCGGCAAGCGCGGCGAATGACGTTTTAGCGAATGGCTTCATGGTGCTTTCTCCGTGCGTGACTGGGCGCGACTTAATTGGCGGTGGTCGGGGCTTCAACCCGGCGCGGCGGATCCAGCGGGTCAAAATCCTGCCACTTGCCGTCCTGCCATCGGCCATTGGCCCGTTCGATGTCGGTGCCGCCCGCGGCGCGCAAAATCTGGCGGGCTTGCTGCTCGCGCCCAAGATCCACGTGCAGCGCCAGCATGACGCCGGCCTGGCGCACGGGCGGGTGCGATTTCTCGGGCTCGCCCGGCGCGGTGCGCACCCGCTTCTTGCGGCCGACTACCCACATGGCGCCCGCCAACGCCCCGATGTAGGCGCCCACCCCGGCGGCGGCAATCGTGATGAAGATCGAGGCGGCCAGCTGCGCGGCAATCAGCCCCGCCACCAACGCAAACACCAGCCCCAGCAACGAAGCGCCGGCCACCGCGCCAAAATGCCCGCCTTTGGCATCGGGGTCCGCAATCCGGTCGCCCCCCAGCGGAAAGCGCCCATGCTCGCCAGCAATGCTGACGTAAAAGGTGTGGATGTCATCCTCGGTATAGCCCTCGGCAAACAACTTCTGGGCGGCCAGCGTGGCTTCGTCGAAGGTCTGGAACCGTGCAGCGACAATCAAGGACATGACAATCTCCCGGGGAAAAATTTTCAAACAAGGAGCAACTTCCATACCTGCGCTGCCTGAACCGCCCTGCCATCGCGACGTCGGCATGGCGCTTGCTGCCTGCCCCGCACCCGCTGCTGCGCGCACCGCCTGTTCCGATCCCGCGCGCGCGCCATTATTCGGAGAATTCTCATGCCCCGTATACCCGACACCGATTTAAACCTTGACGAAAGCGGCCGGCCCGACCTGGGTCCCAGCGACTCTTCAGATTCGGCCAGCGACCTGCCGCGCGACCTCAGGCATACCGATAGCGACTCCCAGGCGACGGGCGAACGCGAGAGCGTCGAACCGGACTTCCAGGACGACGACGGTGCGGACGTGGCGACCGACCGAATCACCGACGCCGACGAAGCCGGCCTCTCGCACGACGCCCCCGAGCCCGTCCGCAACGGTGGCTGAGCCGCAGTCTCCCCGGCCTCGTCGCCGCGCTCCTTGAGGAACGTCGATGGAAACATCCCGTACTGAGGAATTTGCTGCCGGGTCCGAGCTCGACGAGGGCCTGCTGGCCCCCGAGCCTGCGCACGGCGAAGCGCGGCACGGCCTGTCCCTGCTGGATTGGATGGCGCTGATAGCCGTTGTGGCCGGCGGTCTGAACAGCGGCTTGATCGCCGCCGTCAATCTGGATGTCATCGCGAAGATCTTTCCGCATGCGGCGGCGGCGCGCACGGTTTACGGCGCGATTGGCATCGCGGCCTTGTATTGCGTCGTGATGCTTTTTCGTCTGGCCGACGAATTGGGCGAACCGGCCCGCTGACAGCAAGCCGCTGCGCCCGCCTTTCGCATCAGTTGCCGTCAGGCCGCTTGCCCGGATACTGCCCGCCCTCTTCAAACTCCGGCCCCTTGCGGTTCGGGGTTTTATCCGAATGCCGCTTGTAAGGCTGATCCTTCTCAGTCGGCTTATCCGCGCCAAACTGACCGCTCTGGTTCGCCGCTTCCGTATCGTCCTTGGGGGTATTGGCCTTGGACTTGGCAGGCTGCTGATCGTGTGGGGTCGTCATGAATCATCTCCTTGGTACACGCCATCCGTCAATCGCGAATGGCCTGGCCTTCCTGCGCAAGTGCCATGCCTGGAAATCCCGGGCACGTTACTTGCTCTAGGCGTTATCGGGTCCGCCAACTACCGGATCACTTACCCAAGGAGTCAGTCATGAATCTGTCCAAAACGATTTGCCCCGCTTTTGCCCTGTGCTTTTCCGTCCTGGCCTTCCAGGCCTCCGCGCAAACGGGCACGACCGGCGTTCGCACGAACGATCAGATCGACAACCAATACAAAATGGACAAAAAGCAATGCGACGGCATGAAGGGCAATGCCAAGGACGTCTGCCAGAAGCAGGCCGAAGCCACGCGCGACAAGGCCAAGGCCGACGCGAAGGCCGCGAAGGAGAAGGCCGAAGCCTCCCACGACGCGGCCAAGACGCGCAACGATGCCGACTACAAGGTCGGCAAGGAAAAGTGCGATGCCATGTCCGGCAACGCCAAGGACGCCTGCATGGCTGACCTGAAGACCCGCTTCAACAAGTAAGCGGCGTCAGGCGGATTCCCGGGACGGTCCGCCCGTCCGGGAATTCTCGCCGGGCAGCACGTAGCCTGCTGCCGCATATTCCTCAAGACGGTTGTAGAGCGTCTTGGGACTGATCCCCAACACTGCGGCCGCCTGTTTCTTGACCCCATTGCATCGCTCAAGGGTGGCCAGGATCAGACGGCGATCGGCTTCGGCCAAGGTCTCGCCAACCGGCACGCTGACTTGCCCGCCGGCCGACTCGCCAGCTGGCGATACCTGCGGCACAAGCATATCCAGATCCAGCACATCCCCATCGGCCATGATGAACGCGCGGCGCACGAAGTTCTTCAGTTCGCGGACGTTGCCTGGCCATTCATACTGCGCGAGCGCGGCCGCCGCTTCGGGGGAAAAATCCTTGTTCTTGCCGGATTCCTCGTTCAGAGCATGCAGAAAGCGCTGCGCCAGAAAGAGGATGTCGCTGCCGCGGTCGCGTAGCGCCGGCAGTTCGATGGGAAAAACGCTTAGCCGGTAATACAGGTCTTCACGCAGCTTGCCCTCTTGCACGGCCTGCTCCGGATTCCGGTTGGTCGCAGCAACCACGCGAATATCGCAGGCAATTTCCCGGTTGGTGCCCACGCGCATGAATTGGCCGGTTTCCAGCACGCGGAGCAGCTTGACCTGCAGGTCAAGCGGCATTTCGGTGACTTCGTCCAGGAACAACGTGCCGCCGTCGGCGCGCTCGAAGTACCCCTTGTGCTGGCGGTCCGCGCCGGTGAAACTGCCGCGCTCGTGCCCGAACATTTCACTTTCGATCAGGTTGGGCGAGATCGCGCCGCAATTGACCGCGATGAACGGCCGCTGCCGGCGCGGGCTGAGTTCGTGGATGGCGTGAGCGGCCAGCTCCTTGCCGGTGCCGCTTTCGCCGATCAGCAAGGTGGTGACCGTGGTGGGCGCCACGCGCCCGATTTGACGATACAGCGTCTGCATGCGTTCGGACTTGCCATACAGCTTGCCGAAGCGGCCCGGTTCTTCAAACGGGGTGCCGGGCATTTCACCGCCCGAATTGGTCATGATCCGCTTCAGGATCTCTTCGAGGCGCTCCATGCAGATGGGCTTGACCAGATAGTCGGTCGCACCCAGGCGCAGGGCCTGCACGGCGTTGTCGACAGTGCCGTGGCCGGTCATTACCACCACTTCTGCGCTGTGCACGGCAACGTTCTTGAAGATGTCCATGCCGCTGCCGCCCGGCAGCCGGACGTCCGTCAACACCAGGTCGGGCGCTTGCCGTTCGAGCTGGATGAGGGCGTCCTTGACGCTGGCCGCCAGGGCCACCGAAAACCCGCTATCTCGGCCGATTTCGGCCAGTGTTTCCCGTATTGCATCGTCGTCATCGACGATAAGCAGGTGAGGCATGCTATCTCCGTATCCCTTCCATAACCGTCAGAATAGTCACTATGAGGTCGGCCGGCGCAAATATCTGCCAGTTTCCAACAACGTTTTCCAATACTTGCAACTCGTCGCAATCAGACAGCAGACCGCCCTCTACGATGCGATTATTGCAGGCCCGCTTTCGGGACTAGGAATCAGCATGGCCAGTCGAAATACCGCTACGCGCGCCAACGCGCCTTCCCCCACTTCCGTTTTTGCGGACACCAGCGGCATGTCGCCGCAAATGCGCAAGCTAGGAAACCAGATCGCACTTGCCGCGGCCACCGATGCAAGCGTGTTCATTATCGGCGAAAGTGGAGCCGGCAAGGAAATCGTTGCGCGCGCCATCCACGACGCGAGCGAACGCCGCGACCAACCCTTCGTCGCTGTCAATTGCGGCGCGATCAGCGGATCGCTTGCGCATGCCGAGTTGTTCGGCCATGAGAAAGGCAGCTTCACGGGCGCCGTATCGCAAAATGCCGGGTACTTCGAGTATGCAAGCGGCGGCACGCTGTTTCTGGATGAAGTGACGGAAATGCCCCCGGACATGCAGGTGCACTTCCTGCGCGTGCTTGAAGTGGGCACGTATCAGCGCGTGGGCGGCACGGACCTGCTGCGCGCCAATGTGCGCGTCATCTGCGCCAGCAACCGTGACCCGGCCGCTTCGGTTGCGGATGGCAGGCTGCGCCAGGACTTCCTGCACCGTTTGCTGGTGATTCCGCTGCGCGTGCCGCCGCTGCGTGAGCGCGGCGACGACGCCCTGCTGCTGGCACACCAATTCCTGGACACGCTCAATACACAGCACGGCACGCAAAAGACGTTTTCGCCGGCCATGCTTGCGGCGATCAAGGCGCACGATTGGCCTGGCAACGTTCGCGAATTGCGCAACGTGGTCCAGCGCGCGTACATCATGGCCGATACCCAGCTGGACGCCGACCTCGCGACGCGCAACCGCGGGCCCAACCAGGCACAGGTTCGCGACGGTTCGCTCAACTTTCCGGTGGGCATGCCGCTGGGCCGCGCCCAACGCGAATTCATCCTCGCCACGCTGGCCCACCACGCGGGCGATAAACGCCTGGCCGCCGAGACCCTCGGCGTCAGTCTGAAAACGCTCTACAACCGGCTGGATGTCTATGAAAAGGACGAGCCCGAAAAGGCTGCCTGAGCAGTTCTTACCACCGGGTTTGTAATACTGGCTCAGCATGCCGCGTTCCCGGGGCGTCCTCGCCCCCTTGAGCGAGGCTGGCACGATCTTTGCGTATAGAAGAGGAATGAGCCGCCTTCCGGCGGCTGCCCCTTCAGGAGACTCGATTGGGCCACCCCATGCAAGAACTTCGCCTGCGCCAGCAAATGACGCTCGCGCCGCGTCTGCAACAGTCCGTCAAGCTGCTTCAGATGTCGGCGCTTGAATTCACCACGGCCGTGCAGCACGCACTGGCCTCAAACCCTTTTCTCGAAGATCCGGACGATTCGGAGCCCGAGGCGGCGGCCACGCCTGCGCCCGGCGTCCGCGGCGAGTCGGCGGACATGGATGGACAGCCCGCCCCGGAGCCCGTTGCGGCCGCCGAAAGCCCGGACAGCGACGAGCCCCCGCCCGACGCGCCCGCCTATTCCGGCGACTACCCCACCCACACGTCCTCCGGCGGTGACAGCGATCTGGGCCAATGGGCCTGCGCCAACGTGTCGATGCGCGATCGCCTGTCCTTCGAACTGGGCAACTATCACCTGCAGCCGCGTGATCGCCTGCTGGCGGAATTCATCATTGACGCGCTGGACGACGACGGCTACCTGCGCACCCCGCTCTGCGCGCTTTGCACCGCGGCGGATGCGGACATCAACCCACTTCCGGAGGAATCCGAATGGATGGCGGCGCTGCGCCTGGTGCAGCAGCTGGACGCCCCCGGCATTGCCGCGCGCGACTTGCGCGAATGCCTGACCCTGCAACTCGCAGCGCTGCCGGATGAGGACGACGACACGCGCGCACTGGCCCAGAAGATCGTCCAGGAACATCTGGAGCGCCTGGGCAAGAACGATTACGTCGGTCTGCGCCGCGCACTGGGATGTGGCGATGACGCCCTGCGCGACGCGTGCGCGCTTATCCGCCGGCTGGACCCCAAGCCCGGCGGGCGCTACAGCGGAGACACGCCGGTGTACGTGGTGCCGGATGTGTTCGTGGACAAATGGCAGGGACGCTGGCGCGTGCTGCCCAACCGCAGCGCCATGCCGCGCGCCCGGTTGCACAGCGCCTATGCGGATCTCTTTCGCCGCGCCCGCCTGGACGACCGCAGCCCCATGGCGCAGGAACTCCAGGAAGCGCGTTGGCTCGTGCGCAATGTCGAACAGCGCTACACCACGATTCAGCGAGTGGCCGAGGCCATCGTCAAGCGCCAGCAGATGTTTTTCGAATATGGCGAAGTGGCGCTGCGCCCGCTCATGCTGCGCGAAGTGGCGGACGACCTGAACATGCACGAGTCCACTGTCTCGCGCGCGACCGTGAG
This sequence comes from Achromobacter mucicolens, assembly GCF_902859725.1. Lineage (GTDB taxonomy): Bacteria > Pseudomonadota > Gammaproteobacteria > Burkholderiales > Burkholderiaceae_B > Achromobacter > Achromobacter mucicolens. The sequence goes on from NZ_CADIJP010000005.1 coordinate 215,012, forward strand.
CAAGTACATGACCACGCCGCGCGGCGTTTTCGAGTTTCGCCACTTCTTCTCGCGGGAACTGGCCACGGAGTCGGGCGGATCGTGTTCCGCGGCCGCGGTGCGGGCGCTCATCAAGGAAATGGTGGACGCCGAAGATCCCGCGATGCCACTGTCCGACGTGGCACTGACGCAGCAGCTGGCATCCAACGGCATTCTGCTGGCCCGCCGCACCGTGTCGAAATACCGCGGCCAGTTGCGCGTGCCGCCCGCAGAGCTGCGCCGCCAGCACTGATCAGCCGTGCGACCATAAAAAAAGGCTTCCTTGCGGAAGCCTTTTTGTTGGGCTGGCTTACTTGCTGCCGCCCGTGTTCGGATATCCCGGAGGAGGCGCAGCGCCGCCGGCCGGGGTATTCGGCACGTTGTCATTGGCCTCGCGCTTGCGATTGGGCATTTCCGACCCATGCTTGTCCGACTTCATGTGACCGCTCTTGTCCAGATTCGGCGGCGTCGTGCCCGTATTGGGCGCGGCGTTCGGGGCAGGCGGAATCTGGCCCGGAGGCACCTTGGTGTTGGGCGGCACGGCAGCCCCGTCGTTCGGCGTCGTGGACGGCGAGGTCGGGGGGGTGCTGCGGCCCGTGGACTGGGCATAGGCGCCGCCAGCGGTCGCAACGCCGGCAATCAAAGCAAACGCGCAGGTCATGGCACGGTATTTCATAGCGTAGCTCCTTCCTTGGTTGAAATGCACCGACCTAGTCGCAAGCCCCGTGCCTGACCCCCTGCCCGCCTTCTCCCCCGCTGGTAGTCCTCCGTGCGGGGCATTTTTTACCTGTGTTTGCAACACTTGACCCTCAACGTGCCCGCTGCGGCCCCGCGCTCTCCTCCAGCATCCGCTGCACCCGATCACCCAGCGCATCCAGCGAGAACGGCTTGACGATCAGCTCCATGCCTTCTTCCAGGAATCCGCCCGCGCTGGCCGCGCTTTCGGCGTAACCCGTCATGAGCAGAACCCGCAGGCCGGGGTGCGCGACGCGCGCGGCATCGGCCAATTGGCGGCCGTTCAAATTGGGCAGGCCCACGTCGGTCACCAGCAGGCTCAGGTTGCGCGTTGACGTCACCAGCTCAAGGCCGGCCTCGCCATCGCCGGCCGTCAACACATGCAGCCCCATGTCCACCAGCGACTCCCGCACCATTTCCCGCACATTCGTATCGTCTTCCACGACGATAACGAAGGCCTGGCCCGCCGACGCCGCCTTCGCGCCCGTCGCCCTAGGCATTTCGGCCGCCATCTCCGGCACGCCCTGATGACGCGGCAGATACAGGCGAACCGACGTGCCGACACCTTCGGCGCTTTCCAGCACGGCACTGCCGCCCGCCTGCTTGGCAAAACCGTAGGTCATCGACAGACCCAGGCCCGTGCCCTCGCCGAGCGGCTTGGTCGTGAAGAACGGATCGAAGGCGTGCGCCAGTACGTCTGGCGACATGCCGCACCCGACGTCCGACACGGTGACCTCGACGAAAGCGCCGGGATTGACGCCCGGGTTCTGGCGCAGCGACGCGGCGTCCAAATGGGTATTCGCCGCGGCAACGGTCAATACGCCGCCGTTGGGCATTGAGTCGCAGGCGTTGATCACCAGGTTGAGCATTGCGTTCTCGAACTGGTTCCGGTCGCAGTTGACGGGCCACAGACCCGGCTCCAGATCGAAGACCAGATTCACGCGCTCGCCGGTGTAGCGATGAAACAGGTCGGTCATGGAATGCAGCGTGGCTTCCACGCTGAACGGCTTGGGGTCGATCGGCTGGCGCCGCGAGAACGTCAGCAGCCGCTGCGTCAGATGCGCGGCGCGATTCGCCGAATCCATGGCCACGGTGATGAAGCGCTGCGCCTGTTCCGGCACGCCGGCCGTCAGCTTGCGCTGCACCAGATACAGCGCGCCCGTGATCCCTTGGAGCATGTTGTTGAAGTCGTGCGCGATACCGCCCGTCAAGCGCCCCACCGCTTCCATCTTCTGCGCCTGGCGCAGCGCATTCTCGGTATCGGCCAGGGCTTCGGCCTGCGCTTTCAGGTCCGAATCGTCGCGCCCGGCCACATACAGGCTGTCCTCCGACCACGACATGCTCCATGTGATCCAGCTGTAGCCCCCCTCGCGCCGCAACACCCGGTTTTCCACGTGCCGGGCCGGTTGCGCGCCGTTCGCCTTGGCGTGCGGCGACCAGGCGGCGCGGGTCGCCTCCAGGTCATCCGGGTGGATCAGCTCTGAAAGTCCCATCGACAGGAACTGGTCGGGGTTCCATCCCAGAATGGTTTGCACCGCGGGACTCACGCTGGCAAATCTGCCCCGGCCATCGATGACCGCAAGCAGCTCGGGCGACATCCGCCAGATGCGGTCCCGCTCGGCGATTGCGTGCTCGACCCGCTGCTCCAGCATGCGCGCATACTGCGACCGCTCAACGGCATCGCACATCCGTTCGGCCACTTCCTCGATGAAGGCCAGATCCGCGGGCTTGAGCCGGCTGCTGGACAAGGGGCGGACCACCAGCGCGCCGCCCTGCCGCGCCCATCGGCGCATCGGCACCACGATGGCCGACGGGCGGACGTCGCCGCCCTCTTGCGCCACGAGCGGCTGCAGGTACGTCGTGCGCCCATTGCGCACCGCCTCGAAGAAATCGTCGCCCAATTGCTCTGTCGCCAGCGGCTCCTGGCGCGCCACGTACACGTCGGACTGCCAGGACGTCGACACGACGGGCGCCGCGCCGTCGCCGGCCCAATCCAGAACTGACACCAGGCCCAGCGACAGGTGCTGCCCCAGCCCCGCGCAGGCGGTCTCCTCGATCGCGGCCTGCAGATGCAGTTCACGCATGCGGTCGCCCAGCGCCAACAGGAAATTCTTGCGATGCTGGCCTTCCCACAGCTCGGTCTCGGCAGCCTTGCGCGCGGAAACGTCCAGGAACAGCGCCATGATCCGGTCGGGCCCTTCCTTGCGCGCCCGCGCTTCGTACCACGCATCGTTGGGCGCGGGAACGGCAAATTCAAACTGGGTCGGCTCGCCCGTTTCCACGACCTGGGCAAACGTATCCAGGATCTGGCTGGGCACGCCCGGAATCATTTCACGCAGCGTGTGACCCAGCGTGTCGCCTTCCCGCATGCCGCTCTGGCGTTCGAAGGCCGGGTTCACTTCAAGAAAGCGGAAGTCGGCGATGCGGCCATCCTCGCCGCGCAAGGCCTCGGCAAGGAAGAAGGCCTCCTGCATGCCCTCGAACATGGCGCGCCAGCGGTCGCCGCTGCGCCGCAAGGCCACGTCGAGCAGATGCCGTTCAATTGCCAGGGCGGCGCTACGCGTGACCAGCGCAATGGCGTCGATGTCGTGCGCCGACGGCAGGCGGCTTTCGTCGTAATAGTTGGAGAACACGCCCAGCAGCCGCCCATCTGGCGCCTTGATCGGGGTCGACCAACAGGCACGCAGGCCATGCGCCGCCGCCACGTCGCGCCATGCGGCCCAACGAGGATCCCGGGAGATGTCTTCCACGTAGACCGGGCAGCCCGAATGCGCTGCAGCGCCCCACGGGCCGGCCTCGGGCCCGATCATCACCCCGCTTACGGCAGCGTTGAACTCTTCCGGCAGGCTGGGCGCGGCGCCATGCACCAGCCTGCCTCCCTTGTCGTCCACCAGCGCGATGGACGCGCGCAGCTTCACGCTCGATTGGGCCTCGATGGCGTGAAGCACATGTTCTAGCACCTGCTGGAGCGGCACGCCGGCAGCGATTCGCTCCAGCATGATGCGTTCGTCTTCAAGACGAGCTAGCGTGTCGGTCCATGGCAGGGACACGCGGTCTTGCTTGGTCAGCATGGTTCCCCCTATCGCAATACAGAATGTATCGCGATAGGAGCACGCGTGGGGCAACCCTGCGTAACGCGACGCTACCCTTCCTGCAAAAAGAGGCGGTCAGGCGGGCCCCGCCACCCCTGCCGCCGGGTCACGGCGCCCCGTGCGCCAGGCAAGGCCGGCGCTGATCGTCAATGCGGCCGCCAGCAGGCCGCCGGCCATCGCGGCCACGCCGTGCCAACCGCCAACTGTCCAGAATTGGCCGCCCAGCGCGCCCAGGACGCTGGACCCCACGTAATAGACCAGCAGGTAAAACGAGGCGGCCAGCGCCTTGTAGCCTCGTGCCATCTGACCCACCCAGCCGCTTGCGACGGCATGGGCGGCAAAAAAGCCGAACGTAAAGACCACGATGCCCGCGACCAGGACGGGCAGCGAATCCGAGAGCGTCAGCACCAGGCCCGCCAGCGCCAGCCCCGACGCGGCGCAGAGCATCGCGCCGCGCCCGTGACGGTCGGCCAGGCGGCCGAACCAGGTCGAGGCGAAGATGCCCACCAGATAGACGACGAAGATGAAGCCGATGAAGGTCTGGCTAAGCGAGAACGGCGGGAGCAACAGCCGGAAGCCGACATAGTTGTAGACGGCCACGAAAGCGCCCATCAGCAGTCCGCCCAGGGCGAACAGTGCGCACAGAGGCCCATTCTTCAAGTGCGCGCCGGCGCCGGCGCGCACGTCGGACCAGACGCCTGCCCACCCCTGGCCGCGCCGCGGCGTGAAGCGGCGCGAGGCCGGCAGGAGCCACAGGAACAGCACGGCCGCGACGATCCCCAGCAGTCCCAGCGTCCCCATCGCCGCGCGCCACCCGAAATGATCGGACACCAGGCCGGTGATGACCCGTCCCGACAGCCCGCCAAACGCGCTGCCGCTGATATACAGCCCCATCGCGAAACCCAGCGTGCCCGGTTCGACCTCCTCGGCCAGGTAGGCCATGGCCACGGCGGGCACCCCGCCCATGGCCACCCCCTGCAAGGCGCGCAGGGCCAGCAGGCTCTGCCAGTCCGGGGCGACCGCCGCGATGGTGCCAAGAATGGCGGACGCGAACAGAGACCACGCCATGACGCGCTTGCGCGGCAGAGCGGCCGAAAACAGGCCGACAAAGAAAATGGCGATGGCCAGCAAGCCCGTGCACAGTGACAGCACCAGGCTGCTCTGCGCGGGCGAAACGTGGAAAGCCTGGGTGAACAGCGGCATCAGCGGCTGCACGCAATACAACAGCGAAAACGTGGAAAAGCCGGCGGCGAAGAGCGCCCATTGGGCGCGGCGCAGACCCGGCGTGCCGCGCGCCAGATAAGCCGGCGCCGAAACGCCGGAGTCTGTAGCGTGACTTGCAGAAGGGGTAGACATCAGGATTCTCGAAAAACACCCGGGCAGGAGCCCGTGGAGAACAAGGTAGACATTTCCCCTGCATATGTCCAATATATGAAACCGCTCCTGTCTATATTTAAAACCGATGGAACTGCGTCACCTGCGGTATTTCACCGCCGTCGCCGAGGAACTGCACTTCACTCGCGCGGCCGCACGCCTGGGCATCGGCCAGCCCCCGCTCAGCCAGCAGATCCAGCAATTGGAGCGCGAGATCGGCACGCCGCTCTTTCTGCGCCTGCCACGCGGCATCGCGCTGACCGAAGCCGGTGTGCAATTTTTGGACGACGCCCGCGCCATCCTGGCCAGTGCCGACCGCGCCATCGATATGGCCAGGCGGCTGGGGCGCGGCGAACGCGGCGCCATCACGGTCGGCTTTACCGCGTCGGCCGTCTTTCATCCCTACCTGCCCCGGGCCATCCGCGCTTTTCGCGACCGCTATCCGGACGTGCGCATCACGCTGACCGAAAGTAATACCGTCACGCTGCTGCGCGGCCTGCGCGCGGGCGACGTGGACGTGGCCTTTGTCCGCCCGCCCTACGTGCTGGACGCCGAATTCGAATCGGAGCGGGTGCTCGATGAGCCCATGCTGATCGCCCTGCCGCCGGACCATCCGCTCAGCAGGAAACGCGCGGTCCCGATCGCCGCGCTGGCCGAGGAGGACTTCGTGCTTTATCCGCGGCCCATCGGCGCGGGCCTGTACGACGCCATCCAGTCCGCCTGCCAGCGCGCCGGCTTTGCCCCGCGCGTCATCCAGGAAGCGCCGCAGATGGCGTCGATCGTGAGCCTGGTGGCGGCTGGCGTTGGTATCTCCATCGTGCCCGCCGCGATGCGGCACATGGGCGCCCAGGGCATCGAGTACCGTCCCATCAAGGGCGATGCGCCCCATGCGCTGCTGGACATGGCCTACCGACGCCATGACCGCTCGGTGGCCGCCGAAAACGCCGTCGGCATGCTGCGCCGGCTGGCGCATCCCGAACGCGAGTGAGGGTCAGCCCCGAAGATGGCCCGTATCGGCCTGTCGCGTTTGTCATCTTCTGTAAACCAGCAGCGCGGGGCTGGGGCTAGACTCTCGCGCTTGCTGGCGATGCGTCCCTTGGAATCCGCGATGCCGGCCGCGCCCAACTTTTCAAAGGTGACCCCGTGAGACGTACCCTTCTGGCCCTGGCCTTTGCAACGATTCCCGGCTTCGCCGCTGCCGCCGCGCTGCCCTCCGCCATCGGCGCGGTCACCGTCTACCAGGACCGCGCGGTCGTCACCCGCGCCGCCAGCAGCGACCTGACCGCCGGCGAACACGAACTGATCCTGGACAACCTGCCGGCCTCGCTGCAGGAAAACTCGCTGCAGGTGTCCGCCAAGAGCACCGGCCAGGCGACGCTGCTGGACGTCAAGGTCAGCGACGTCTACCAGACCGACACCGCCAACGAACGCGTGCGGTCGATCGAAGCGCAGCTCGACAAGCTAACTGCCAGGCAAGCCGCGCTCGACGACGAAGCCGCGGTGCTGGACAACCAGCGCGAACTCATTCTGATGATGCAGCGCGGCGCCACGGAACCGGCCAAGGAAGGCGCCCGAATCACGGTGGATGAGCTCAAGGCGATCCAGACGCTCAGCGCCGAGTCTTTGGCCACGACGCTGGCGGGCCTGCGCCGCGTCGCCGAACAGAAGACCGCGCTGGAGCGCGAAATGACGGCGCTGCAAACCCAGCTTGGCCAGGTCCGTGGCGAGGCGGGCCGGCGCACCAAGAAGGTCGCCTTGCGCGTCGGCATGGCGCGCGCCGGCAAGCTCGACCTCGCGCTGTCGTATGCCGTGGCGGGCGCGCGCTGGACGCCCGCCTATGATGCGCGGCTGCGTCCGGCCGATCGTCAGGTGGACCTTGGCTACTTCGGTGTCATCCGCCAGAACACGGGCGAAGACTGGAACAACGTGAAGCTGACGCTGTCCACCGCCCGGCCGTCGCTGGGCGGCGGCGCGCCCACGCTGCGTCCGTGGATCATCGATGTGGCCGCCCCGCCTGCGCCGCCCCGGCCCGTCGCCGCGCCGGCCCCTGCTGCCGTCCAGGCCGAGATGCACGCCAAGCGCGCGCCGCGCGCCCGCGCGATGGAAGACAGCGCCTTGCTGCCCGAGCCGCAGCCCGAGGCCATCGAGCTGTCCACGGCACAGGTCCAGAATGCGGCAACCAGCGCGTCTTTCCAGATCCAGAACCCGGCAACGCTGCTGTCGGACAACACCACGCAGCGCGTCGCCATCGCCACCGCCAAGCTGCCGGCCACCTTGCAATACCAATCCACGCCCGCGATGCGCGAAACCGTCTACTTGACCGCGCAGGCCAGCAACAACACCGACTTTCCGTTCCTGGCGGGTCCGCTCAATACCTTTCTGGATGATGCCTTTGTCGCCACGGGCGCCATGAAAGCGGTCATGCCCGGCGAAAAGCTGGAGCTGGCGCTGGGCGCGGACGAGGGCATCTCCATCAAGCGCCAGCTGGTCAACCGCTACACCGAGAGCACCGGCTTTTCGGGCAGCGGCAAGCGTGTGACCTACGAGTACAAGATCACCGTCAAGAACAACAAGTCGACCAAGGAACAGGTGACCTTCAAGGATCACCTGCCCATCTCGCGCAACGAAAAAATCGTGGTCAAGCTGCTGTCGCCCGCCGACCGTGACATCAAGCGCGAAGAGGACGGCAAGCTGGTGTGGGACTGGGAGCTCGAGCCGGGCAAGTCGCGCGAGACGGTGTTGAAGTTCTCGGTGGATTACCCGGGTGATATCGACGTGTCCGGACTCTGACGCGCTAGCGCATCTGGAAGGCTTCCTGGTGGAACAGTTGCCGCACCGGCATGCCCCGTCGGTACAAGCCATCCTTCAGCGCGTCGGCAAAACCGGTGGGACCGCAGAACCAGACACTTGGCCAGGGCGTCCCTTCCTGTCTGGCCTGCGCCAGTTCGGCGGCCGTCAGGGGCCGGTGCTCGTCGCTGTAGCGCACGTCCAACTTCACGCTGGGAACGCGCGCGCACAACTGGCGCAACCGGTCGGCGAAAGGCGCATCGGCCGCATTGCGGGCGCAGTAATACAAGGTGGCGTCGGGCGCATCCGCGGGCCGCGTCTGCAAGGCCTCAAGCCATGAAATGAAGGGCGTCACGCCGATGCCCGCGCCCACCCAGATCTGACGGCGGCCCTCGTCCCGGCGAAAGTCGAAACAGCCGTATGGCCCTTCAATGGTCACCGCCTGCCCGGCCGCCAGGCTCTTCTGCAGGCGCCGCGTGTAATCGCCGAGCGCCTTGATCGAAAACTGCACCCTGCCCGAGCCATCGTCGGCGCCCGACACCGTGAAGGGGTGCGCGCCTTCCTTGCGATCCGCGGTCAGGAAGGCGAACTGGCCGGCGCGGTGATGCCAATCGCCCTCGACACGACAGGTCACGCGCAGGATGTCATCCGACAGATGCTGCACCTCCAGCACGGTGCCCTTGTAGCGGCGCGCCCGCCCGATGCGGCCCGTCAGCGCCATGACCGCGCAGACCGATCCCACCGCGGTCGCAAGGCCAACCAGCCAACCCGCCGGCTGCGACCACCACGCGGCGGGCGTGAGCACGACGCCATGAAACGCCGCCACCAGGAAGATCACGGCGGCGATGCGATGGACCTGGCGCCACACGTGGTACGGGAACCGGCGCCACAGCGTCAGCAGCACCATCGCCACCAGGATCCAGACGGCGTATTCGCCCAGATCCTTGGCCGATCCCCGGAACATGTCCAGCATGGCCGCGGCGCGGGGCGTCTTGGGAACCGGATCGAAAATGGCCAGCAGCAGCGGCTTGGCGAGTTTGATGAGGTAGTGCGCCGCCGCCAGCGCGGTGGCCAGGATGCCGCACCACTTGTGCAGCCGGTACATCTTGTCCAGGCCATCCAGCCGCGTTTCCAGCCAGACCGGCCTGACCGACAGCAGCATGATGAGCGCCATCAGCACATAAGCCGCCAAACCGGTCAGCAAAATCAGTTGGTCGCGCCACGTCCATACGTTGAAGGCGGCGGGCGGCTGCAGCCACAAGGCAAGCGCCCAGGCCAGGACGCTGACGGCGAGGATCGTGAAAAGGATTCGGCGCATTGGCATCGCTCCCAGTAAATCGGCGACCGTGTCGAACCAAGACAGGCGGCAGACATAATGGTAGTTTCGCCCAGGGCCGCTATTTCGGGTACCCCGGCCGTCCTTTGACGCGAATCAAGCCCATCCCAGCAAAAAAAGGCACGCCGCCCGCGCTCAATGCGCGCGGCAATATTCGATGAATTCGTCCGGGGACAACGGCATCGAAATCCCATAGCCCTGAGCCAGGTCGCATCCCAGTTCGCGAAGCAGTTGCACGTCGCGCTCCTGCTCCACCCCTTCGGCAACCACGCGCCGGCCCAGCACCCGCCCCATTTCGATAGCCGCCGCCACGACGGCGCGCGAGGCGGGCTCGCGGTGCATGTGGACGATGAAGTCCCGGTCGATCTTCAGTTCGTTGAAGGGCATGGCCGAGAACAGGCGCATGGAGGCGATGCCCGCGCCGAAGTCGTCCATCGCGAGCTCGAAGCCGCGCACGCGCAACAGGTTCAGCGTGGACGACAGCGCCAGCCAGTCGGTCACCGGCTCGTCTTCGGTAAGTTCGACCTTGATCAGCCTGGCCGGCAGCCCCGCCTGCCCCACCTTCTGCTCCAGCAGGCCGGGCAGGTCGCGCGAGCACAGTGTCGAAGCCGACGCGTTGATCGCGACCGGCACCGCGACATCCGCGTCCTGCAGCCGGCGCAACACCTCCAGCACGCGGTCGGTGACGCGGCTGAACAACATGCGGTCCATGCCCAGCCGATGCGCCGCAGGCACGAAGTCCGCCGCGGAGATCGCCCCCAGCTTCGGATCCACCCAGCGCGACAACGCTTCGGCCGCCACCACACGCCCCGTCGACAGGCTGATCTGCGGTTGCAGCACCACGCTCATGTTGGTGCCCGAGAGCAGCGCCTGGCTCAGTGCCGCCTCCATCACCTCGCGCCGCACTGACTTGGGTTTGTCCGGCGAGGCCGACTCGTCGTCGATGCTGCGCAGCGCGTTCTTGATGGCCTGCTGCATCGCCACGCGCGACACGGGCTTTGAGAGCGCCTGCGCGGAGGGGCAACCGGCCTGCAGGGCCAACCGCACATGCGACTGGAGCAATTCGTCGCTCAGGCTGCTGATCCAGATGATCGGCGGCATGCTCTTCAAGCGCCCGGCGTCCACCAGCCGCCGCAGGTCGTTGGGAAGGCGCGTGCCGTCGCCTTCGCCCATCACGATGTCGCTGATGAGCACGTCATGGTATTGACGCGTGATCGCGCCCACCGCCTCGATGCTGCTTCCCAAGCCCGCCACGCGGCGGTAGCCCAATGCCAACAACATGTTCTGCAGATAAGCGCGTTCGACGGGATGGTCTTCTACAAGCAGAATCCGTCGGGACGATCCGGCATCGGGTTTTGGCATTGCTGATCGTCCTGAACTGTGCCTACGGAAAGAAGCCGTGCGCGGCCCCCGCCTGCGCCTGCCGCTGGCCGGCAGCGCCAGCCTGCTGAGAGCGTGCATCAATGCTAAGGCATCCGCGCGAAAAGTGTCCTTATCGATAACGGGTTAATTCAGTTCGCCGCCGATAGACGTAGCCGCCGGACCATCCGCCGTCCGGCTCCATACATTGGGGCCTGTCCCCGCAAGCGGGCGTGGCGATGCCACCCATCCGCCTCCACCGTCCGCGGGTGCGATAATGGCGGACTTTCCCGCATCTACGGCACGGAGCTTTCCCTTGACCCGCATTGACGACCCCCTGCACGACCGCGAGGTCGGCGCCGCCGACGCCACCCAGGACAACACCCGCACCGACGACACCCGCATCAGCGCGGTGCGCCCGCTGATCTCGCCTGCGCTGCTGCAGGACGAACTGCCGGTGTCGCCCAGCATCCAGAACCTCGTCGAGCAAAGCCGCGCCGAGATCGCGGACGTGCTGCACGGCCGGGACGACCGGCTGGTGCTGGTCGTGGGGCCATGTTCCATCCACGATCACGCGCAGGCCATGGAGTACGCGCGCAAGCTGCGTGCCGCCGCCGACGAGCACAAGAAGGATCTGCTGATCGTCATGCGGGTGTATTTCGAAAAGCCCCGCACCACCGTCGGCTGGAAGGGCTACATCAACGACCCGCGCCTGGACGGCAGCTTCCGCATCAATGAAGGCCTGCGCCGCGCCCGCGAACTGCTGCTGGACATCGGCGGCCTGGGTCTGCCGATTGCCACCGAATTCCTCGACCTGCTCAGCCCGCAGTACATCGCCGATCTGATCGCGTGGGGCGCCATCGGCGCACGCACGACCGAAAGCCCCAGCCATCGCCAGCTCAGTTCCGGCCTGAGCTGCCCGCTGGGCTTCAAGAACGGCACCGACGGCGGCGTGCAGATCGCAGCCGACGCCATGGTCGCCGCCAGCGCCAAGCATGCGTTCATGGGCATGACCAAGATGGGTATGGCCGCCATCTTCGAAACCCGCGGCAATCAGGACACCCACGTGATCCTGCGTGGCGGCAAGCAAGGCCCCAACTACGATGCCGCCAGCGTGGACGCATGTTGCGCCGCCCTGCGCAAGGCCGGCCAGCGCGAACAGGTCATGATCGACTGTTCGCACGCCAACTCCAACAAGTCGCACGTGCGCCAGATCGACGTGGCCAACGACATCGCCGCCCAAGTCGCCCAGGGCGACAGCCGCATCACCGGCGTCATGATCGAAAGCCACCTCGAGGAAGGCCGCCAGGACCTCAAGCCTGGCGAACCGCTGCGTCACGGGGTCTCCATTACCGACGCATGCCTGGGCTGGACGCAGACCGAGCCCGTGCTGGCAGCACTGGCGCTGGCCGTGCGCCAGCGCCGCGAAAAGCTGGCCGCCCGCGGCTGATCCCGTTGCCGGGCAGCGGCCGGCCGCCGCTGTTACAGCACATTCCTGAAACAATTGGTATCATGCGGGGCTTCGGGGTCTCTCGACCCCTCCCCGCTTCCCTTCGCTCAGGTATGGATCGTTCTCGCCTTGTCGCGGCCGCGCCGGCCGCATCGCCCCCCGTGCGCCACAGCATTTTCATCTACACCGAGGAACAACGCGGCAACCAGATGGTTGAGTCGCGCGTCCTCGGCATGATGTCCGACGTTTCCGGGTCGGAAAAACTCATCGTCGTGCAGGATCCGTTTCACGGCTTCAAGTACGTCTACCGGATCGACCACGAAAGCAACAATCTCGACGCGGCCGCCATCACTGAAATCGACGAATCGCTGTTCAACGGTAAATCCTCGATCGAGATCAACGCCATGTCCTACCGCCTGGGCACTGCCGAGAACGCGGTGAAGCTGTTGCGCGGCAAGACGCGATGGATCCAGGACAAGGGTTCGGTGCTGTCGGTGCTGCTGCAAAATGCTGCTGCGCGCAAAACGCGCTTTGCACCGGGCCGGATCGAACGCGATCGGATGCGCAAAGTGCCCGATGGCGTGCCGGTCGAATTACTCCCTTAGTTCACCAGGACGGTATCCGCGCTGTTTTTCTTATCCACAGAATTTGTGGATAAGAAAAACGCAAACGCACGGCTGATGGCCTTTCGGGCGATGCGCACCGGGCTGCGCAATTTTTGACCAGCCCCTTTTTGCCCGCGGTCTGGATCGCATCCTTGATCCATGACGCGCCGCCGCAACGGCGGGGATGATATTCTGCGCGCAAGCACGCGGGATACGCACACCGTCATCCCCTGATTTCCGCGCGCACGCGGCACTCTATCGAATTCATAGCATGACGAGAACATCCCTGTTCGCCCGAGGAGCGCGCAAGCGCGCCGCGCCGTGACGATCATCGTCGTCGACGACCACGGAGATTGGCGCGATTCCATCGCCGAGTACATCCAGGACCTGGGCCTGGACAAAGCCATCCTCACCGCGGGCTCGCTGGCCGAGCTGGACAGCCTGTTGCTTACCGTCACCCCCGCCATCCTCGTGCTGGACGCCATGCTGCCGGACGGCGACGGGCTTGCCCGGGTATCGCACCTGCGCACCACGTATCCGTCCATGGGCATCATCATGCTCACCGGGCGGCTCTTGAGCGAAGACAAGGTATCGGGCCTGAGCCTGGGCGCCGACCACTACCTGACCAAGCCCGTGAACCTGGCCGAGCTGGGGGCCACCCTGGTGGCGCTATCGCGGCGCCTGCGCGTCGTCCCGGCCGCCGACACCGAGGACGCGCAGTCGGACGCCTGGCGTTTTGACCCGGCGCGCCGCACGTTGACCACGCCCAGCCAGATCAGCGTCGACATCACCGACACCGAAAGCCGGCTGATCGGCGCGCTGATCCAGGCCGCGCCGCTGCCGCTGACGCGCGCGCGCCTAGTCGAAGCCCTGGGCGCAAGCGTCGAGGCCTACGACACGCATCGGCTGGATGCCCACATGCACCGGCTGCGGCGCAAGCTGCGCGCGCTGGCCGGCGGCGACTTGGGCATACGCACCGTCTATGGCGTGGGCTATGTCTGCACCACGCCCGTCACCATCGTGGGCAGCCTGCCCAAATCCTGAGACCGCCATGACCGCCCCGCTCCGCCCCCGCCGTTCCGTTCTCTACATGCCCGGCGCCAACGCGCGCGCGCTCGACAAGGCGCGCACGCTCGATGCGGACGCGTTGATTCTGGACCTGGAAGACGCGGTGGCGCCCGATGCCAAGGCGCAGGCCCGGACACAGGTTGCCGCGGCGCTCCGGGAAGGCGGCTACGGGAGGCGCGAGTGCATCGTGCGCGTCAACGCACTGGATACGCCCTGGGGCCTGGACGACGTGCGCGCCATTGCGCAGGCCGGGGCCCATGCCGTGCTGCTGCCCAAGGTCGAGAGTCCGGCCCAGTTGGCGGCGCTGGCGCAAGCGCTGGACGCGGCAGGCGCGCCCGCCGACCTGCCGCTGTGGGCCATGGCCGAAACGCCGCTTGGCTTTCTGCGGCTGGACGCCATTGCGGGCGGCCACGCGCGGCTGGCCGCCGTCGTCGTCGGCACATCGGATCTGGTCAAGGACCTGCACGCGCGTCACACTCCTTCGCGCGACGAGACGCTGCTGGCACGCTCGCTTGCCGTCATGGCCGCCCGCGCGCACCGCCTGGCCGTGCTGGACGGCGTGCACCTGGACCTGAACGACGACGCCGGGCTGCAAGACGCATGCCGGCAAGGCCGCGATCAAGGCTTTGACGGCAAGACGCTGATCCATCCGCGCCAGATCGCCGCCGCGAACGCGGCCTTCGCGCCGACGCCCGAGGAACTGGACACCGCACGCCGGCGCCTGGATGCATGGACCGCGGCACAGGCCGAGGGCAAGGGCGTGGCGGTCGTCGACGGCGCATTGGTCGAGAACCTGCACGCGCAAGAGGCCGAGCGCGTGCTGGCGCTGGCGCAGGCGATCGGCGCGGCTTAAGCGCGGCCTTGCGGCAACGCCGGCTGCGTGGCGCGACCTCCGGGGCCGAAGGTGCGCGCCTGGAGCTACCCGCCCGGAGCTGTCCGCCCGAAGCTTCCCGCCCGGAGCTGCCCGCCCAGGGCTGCCCGCCCGGGTACAATCCCCCCTCGCGTTCGGAGTTGGGTCGCTTCCATTCCGTTCATTCTTCGCGCCGGCGCGCACGTTGCGCGCGCCCTCCCGCCCCGCTTTCCGCCCTTTGCACCGCGCCGCTGGCCGGCGCCTTGCCGCGCGCCCGTCGCGCCATCCCGTTTCATAGTCATGATCCGCTTCCAACAAGTTTCACTCATGCGCGGCGTCAAGCCGTTGCTCGACAAGGTCGACCTGCTTCTGAACCCCGGCGACAAGATCGGCCTTATCGGCGCCAACGGCGCGGGCAAATCGAGCCTGTTCGGCCTGTTGCGCGGCACGCTGCACGCCGACCAGGGCGACCTGGACTACCCCGCGTCGTGGCGCGTGGCGCACGTCGCGCAGGAGACGCCCGCGCTGGATCGCCCCGCCATCGAATACGCCATTGACGGCGACACCACGCTGCGCAAGCTGGAAGCGGAACTGGCCGCGCTGGAAGCCGAACCGGAAAGCGCGGAGAACGGTCTGCGCATGGGCGAGATCTATGCCGCGCTGGCCGACGCCGATGCCTACACGGTGCATTCGCGCGCCGAGCAGTTGCTGACCGGCCTGGGCTTCACGCAGGCGCAGATGCACCTGCCGCTCACGAGTTTTTCCGGCGGCTGGCGCATGCGCCTGAACCTCGCGCAGGCGCTGATGTGTCCGTCCGACCTGCTGCTGCTCGACGAGCCCACCAACCACTTGGACCTGGACGCCATCATCTGGCTCGAAGACTGGCTCAAGCGCTATCCGGGCACGCTCATCGTCATCTCGCACGACCGGGATTTCCTGGACGGCGTGGTGAACGTGATCGTCCACATCGACGAACGCAAGCTCAAGCGCTACTCCGGCCACTACTCGTCGTTCGAGCGCCAGCGCGCCGCGCAGCTTGAGCTGGCGCAAGGCATGATGGAAAAGCAGATGCGCCAACGCGCGCACCTGCAATCGTTCATCGACCGCTTCAAGGCGCAGGCCAGCAAGGCACGACAGGCGCAGAGCCGGATCAAGGCCCTGGCGCGCATGGAAGAAGTGGCGCCGCTGCGCGCCGCCGCCGAATTCTCGTTCGAGTTCCGCGAGCCGCTGCGCGCACCCAATCCACTTCTGACGATGGACAAGGTCAGCGCGGGCTATCGCATCGAGGACGAAGCCACCGAAGCCGTGTCCGACAAGATCATCGTGTCGGGCATCAACTTTTCGCTGCAGGCGGGCCAGCGCATCGGCCTGTTGGGAATCAACGGCGCGGGCAAGTCGACCTTCATCAAGACCATTGCCGGCGAAATCGAGTCGCTTGCCGGCGAGACTCAGTTCAACAAGGGTCTGTCCATCGGCTACTTCGCCCAGCATCAGGTCGAGATGCTGCGACACGATGAATCGCCGCTGTGGCACATGACCAAGATCGCACCCACCGTGCGCGAACAGGAACTGCGCAACTTCCTGGGCAGCTTCAACTTCAACGGCACGATGGCCACCAGTTCCATCGCCCCCTTCTCCGGCGGCGAAAAAGCGCGCCTGGCGCTCGCGCTCATCGTGTGGCAACGCCCCAACCTGCTGTTGCTGGATGAACCCACCAACCACCTGGACCTGGAGACCCGCGAGGCCCTGACCGACGCACTGGCGCAGTTCGAAGGCACGCTGGTGCTCGTCTCGCACGACCGCCACCTGCTGCGCGCCACCACGGACCAGTTCATCATCGTGGCTGACGGCAAGGTCAACCCGTTCGATGGCGACCTGGACGACTACAAGGACTGGCTCTACAAGACCAAGCTGGCCGCCAAGGCCGCCTGAGCGCGTTTTTGCGCGCCGCGCCCGGCCAACCCGCGTTACAATCGCGCCGAATTGCCGGACTCCAGCTTCAACCTGGCCCGCGCGGCACCTTCAACCACGTCCCGCTGCATGCGGGACGCGTTTTTTAGCGCCCTAGATGCCTATCAAAGACCAACTTTTTCTTGCCAGCCAGTATCTCGCGCCGCATCACCTGGTGTCGCGCTTCTTCGGATACGCATCGGACTGCCGCGAACCCGCGGTGAAGAACTGGATGATCTCGCGTTTCGTCCGCAAGTACGGCGTGAACATGAGCGAGGCGCTGCAAGAAGACCCGTTGGCCTACGACTGCTTCAATGACTTCTTCACGCGTGCGCTGAAAGACGGCGCGCGGCCGCTGGACGAAGAGCCGGGCGCGGTGGTGTGTCCGGCCGACGGCGCCATCAGCCAGATGGGCGCCATCGAACAGGGCCGCATTTTCCAGGCCAAGGGCCACAGCTATGGGCTTGCCGACCTGCTGGGCGGCGACACCGAGCGCGCCGCGCCCTTCCAGGGCGGACAATTCGCCACCATCTATCTGTCGCCCAAGGACTATCACCGCGTCCACATGCCCGTCGCCGGCACGCTGCGCGAAATGATCCATGTGCCGGGCCGTCTGTTTTCCGTCAATCCGCTGACCGCCCGCAACGTGCCGCGCCTGTTCGCGCGAAACGAGCGCGTGGTGTGCATCTTCGACACCGAACACGGTCCCATGGCGGTCGTGCTGGTGGGCGCGATGATCGTGGCGTCCATCGAAACCGTGTGGGCGGGTCTGGTCACCCCATACAAGCGCCGTATCAAGTCCGTGCGCTACGACGCCACCGCCCGCGCGCCCATCCACCTTGAAAAAGGCGCCGAGATGGGCCGCTTCAAGCTGGGCTCCACGGCCATCGTGCTGTTCGGGCCGGACAAGATCCGCTGGGCCGATACGCCGTCGGTGCTGGGTCCGGTGCGCATGGGCGAACTGCTGGCGTTGCCCGCCCAGGTGTAAATCTGCAGAATCCGCTTGTTCGCTCAAAGCGAACAAACAGATTTTGTTTTATTCGCTTTCTACCGCAGACGGGCGTTGTTAGATTACGGGCTTTTACCGGCCCGCCATGACCACAACCGCCCTGCCCGCCGCCGCGCCTCGCGCCACTGCCCATCCGCTGTCCCGCGCACTGGGGCGCATGCTGTCCCTGGACGATTTCGAGACTGCCGCACGCCGCCGGCTGCCGCGCCCCATCTTCGGCTACATCGCCGGCGCGGCCGAAGACAACCAATCCCTCAAAGGCAACCGCGATGCGTTCGCCCAGTACGCGTTCACCCCGCGCGTCCTGGTCGATGTCTCGCGCCGCACGCAACAGACCGAACTGTTTGGCCGCACCTACGCATCGCCGTTCGGTATCGCGCCCATGGGCATCAGCGCGCTGTCGGCCTACCGGGGCGACATCGTGCTGGCCCGCGCGGCGCGCGAGCAGAATGTGCCTGCGATCCTGAGCGGCACGTCGCTGATCCCGCTTGAAGCCGTCATTGAAGAAGCGCCCGGCACCTGGTTCCAGGCCTATCTGCCAGGCGATCCCGCCAAGATCGATGCGCTGATCGAACGCGCGCGGCGCGCGGGCTTCGAGACGCTGGTGCTGACCGTCGACATCCCCGTGTCCGCCAACCGCGAGAACAACGTGCGCACGGGATTTTCCACGCCGCTCAAGCCCAGCCTGCGCCTGGCGCTGGACGGCCTGGCGCGCCCGCGCTGGCTGGCCGGCACATTCCTGCGCACGCTGCTGGCGCACGGCATGCCGCACTTTGAAAACTCCTTTGCCACGCGCGGTGCGCCCATCGTCTCCGCGTCGGTGCTGCGCGACTTCACGGCGCGCGACCACCTCAGCTGGGAGCATGTCGCCCGGATCCGCAGGCAATGGCCGGGCACGCTCATCATCAAGGGCATCCTGCATCCGCGCGACGCGGCGCTGGCCCGCCAGCACGGCGCGGACGGCATCATCGTGTCCAACCACGGCGCGCGCCAGCTTGATGGCGCGATCTCGCCGCTGCGCGCGCTGCCGGGCGTGGTGGCGCAAGCAGGCGCGATGACGGTGATGATGGACAGCGGCGTGCGGCGCGGCACGGACGTGCTCAAGGCGCTGGCGCTGGGCGCGCGCTGCGTGTTCGTCGGCCGCCCGTTCAACTACGCCGCAGCGGTGGGCGGACAGGAGGGCGTCGCGCACGCCATCGGATTGCTGCGCGCCGAGGTCGACCGCAACATGGCGATGCTGGGCATCAACCGGCTTGATGAGATGGACGCCAGCCTCATCTGCCGGGAAGGCGAGCTGCCGGCCTGACGAGACCGTCGCGCGGTGCAACACGCGACGCGCCGGCGGGGCATAGAATGGCGGTTCCCTGGTTTCCTGCGCGTCCTTCCGCGGCGCGCCTGCCCGCTGCCGTGTCCCTGCGCCAATCCTCATTCTTCCTGCGGTTCCTGACCCTGGGCGCCCTCGCCCATGTGTACGTCGGCGTCCGTCTGATTCCCGATCTGCTGCTTGGCCGCGAAGGCGACGCCGCGGCCATTCTTTTCCTCGTGCTGTCCTGCGTGCTGATCCCGATGGGCATGCTGGCGCGTTCGTCCGTCAATCCGCCATGGGGCGACCGCATCGCCTGGGTCGGCCTTTTGGCAATGGGTCTGTTCTCGTCGCTGTTCGTGCTGACGGTGTTGCGCGACGCGCTTCTACTGATCCTGTGGCTGGGCAACCTCGCGGCGGGCGCCAACCTGCCCTGGATCGAACTGCGGCGCGCCAGCGCATGGACGGTCATCGTGCTTGCGCTGGCCGGCACGCTGACGGGCTTCTATAACGCGCGGCGACGCGCACGCGTGGTCGACGTTGACGTGCCCATTGCCGGCCTGCCGCAGGACCTTGACGGCTTCACCATCGTGCAGATCAGCGACATCCACGTCGGTCCGACCATCAAGCGCCGCTATGTCCAGGCCATCGTCGACGCGGTCAACGAGCAGTTGCCCGACATGATCGCCATCACGGGCGACGTGGTCGACGGCAGCGTCGAGCAGCTTGCCGCCCAGTCCCGGCCGCTGGGCGAGCTGCGCGCGCCTTTCGGCGTGTACCTGGTCACCGGCAACCATGAATACTATTCGGGCGCGGCCCCGTGGATTGCGGAATTCCGCCGCCTCGGTCTGCGCGTCCTGCTGAACGAACACGCCGTGATCCATCCGTCGGGCCTGCCCGTGGTGGTGGCGGGCGTCACGGATTACAGCGCCGGGGCCTACGATCCGCATCAGCGCAGCAATCCAAGGGCGGCGCTGGCCGGCGCGCCCGCCGACGCCGCGGTCCGGATCCTGCTTGCGCACCAGCCGCGCAGCGCGGCCGCGGCCGAGCCGGCGGGCTACACGCTGCAGCTCTCCGGCCACACCCATGGCGGGCAATTCTTTCCGTGGGGATTCTTCGTGCGGTTCCAGCAGCCCTTCACCGCCGGGCTGCACCGGCTGGGAAAGATGTGGGTCTACACGAGCCGCGGCACCGGTTACTGGGGGCCGCCAAAGCGCCTGTGGGCGCCGTCAGAGATCACGCGGCTGCGGCTGCGCACCGTTTCGTCGCGCTGACCGCAGGGCGGTGGCTCAGGCCGCCTCGGGCAGCGGTCCGCGTTCCAGATAGCTGGTCAGCGCGATGTCGCTGGTGGTGTTGCTGATGCCTTCGATCTGATGGATGCGAGCCAGCAGCAGTTCCAGCGCCTGGGTGTCGCGCACCCTCACCTTCAGCAGCATGGCACTCTTGCCCGTGATGGTGTGGATCTCTTCGACTTCGTTCAGTTCGGCCAGACCCAGCACCTGCTGGGTGATGGTCCAGTTGATCGTGTCCACATGCACGAAGGCAAGCAGCGGCCGGCCCATCTTCGCGCCATCGAGCTTGGCGGCAATGCCCTTGATGAGCCCATCGCGCTTGAGCCGTTTGACCCGCTCGTGCACAGCGGGCGCCGACAGGTTGAGCAGTTTGCCCAGCTCCGCATAGCTGGGCGTGGCGTCGTCGGCCAACAGCGTCAAGAGTTTCCGGTCGCGGTCATCGAGGTCAGACATGGGAATGCCCCCTTACCAGGGGAAGGAGATGAGGTCGCCGTAAAGACGCTTGAGCGTGGCCTTCACTTCGGGCGAGTTCTGATAAATGGCAATGAATTTCAAAAGGCGCGGATCTTGCGCTTTTTCGGGTTTGGCCACCCAGCGGATGGCGTAGCGCCGGATGCTGTCCGGGTCGGTATTGTCAAAAGCCAGACCGTCCTTTTCGTTCAGGCCTGCCTGCTTGGCAAAGGTCGTGTAGGTGACCGACGCGGTCACATCGTCGAACGTGCGGGCCGACTGCGAGCCTTCAATCTGCACGAACTTGAGCTTCTTCGGATTGGCCACCACGTCCTCAAGGCTGGCCTGATGCGCCACACCCGGCTTGAGCGTGATGAGCCCCATCGACTGCAGCAGCAGCAAGGCGCGTCCGGTGTTGACCGGGTCGTTGGGCACTGCGATCGTGGCGCCCTCGGGCACCGGATCGCCCTTCTTCAGCTTCTTGGAAAAGAGCCCGATGGTCGTGGAATACCCATACGCAATGGGTTGCAGGTTGGCGCCGCGCCGCTGGTTGAAGAGTTCAAGAAACGGCGCGTGCTGGAAGAAGTTGGCGTCCACCGAACCATCGGCCACCGCGATGTTGGGCAGCACCCAGTCGTTGAATTCCACCAGCTTGACGTCCAGACCCTGCTGCTTTGCCTGGGCAATTGCCAATTCGGTGGCTTCGTTGGCCACGCTGGCGATGACGCCGATGCGCAGGGGCTGTTCCTGCGCGGCAGCGGGCGCAATAACAGCCAATCCCAGCGCCGCCACCGCGGCCCCCCGCGTCAGTTTCTTAAGCAATTGGTGCACAAGCATGTCAGCCATCCACAGAATCGGAACGCCGGACGACGGTCCGGCACAGGCGCTATTGTGCAGCACCTGGCGCACCGCGCCCCGAAAAGGCCTTTGTCACGCAATGGCAATGCCAAGCCGCCCCGGCGGCGCTAAGATGGCCTCAGTACGCCCTTGGGAGACGTTCATGAGTGCCGTGATGACCCCACAGCCCAGCGCGCAGTCAGCGGCCAGCCGCCGCGACCGCATCGAAGACCAGTTGGGCGCGCACAACTACCATCCGCTGGATGTCGTGCTGGCGCGCGGCAGCGGCGTCTGGGTCCATGACGTCGACGGCCGCCGTTATATGGACTGCCTGGCCGCGTACTCCGCCGTCAACCAGGGCCACTGCCATCCGCGCATCCTGGCCGCCATGACCGAGCAGGCGCAAAAGCTCACTTTGACCTCGCGGGCGTTCCGCCATGACCAGATGGCGGGCTTCTACGAAGACCTGGCGCGCCTGACGGGCGCCCACAAGATCCTGCCGATGAACAGCGGCGCCGAGGCCGTCGAAACCGCCATCAAGGCGGTCCGCAAGTGGGGCTACGAGGTACGAGGCGTGCCCGAGGGCCAGGCCGAGATCATCGTGTGCGCCAACAATTTCCATGGGCGCACGCTGGGCATCGTAGGGTTTTCGACTGATCCCGACGCCTATGGCCATTACGGTCCGTTCGCGCCCGGCTTCAAGGTCGTGCCGTTCGGCGATTTTGAGGCCTTTGACGCCGCCATCAGCGACCGCACGGTCGCTTTCCTGGTCGAGCCGATCCAGGGCGAAGCGGGCGTCGTGCTGCCGCCGCCGGGCTATTTCAGCCGCGTGCGCCAGCGCTGCACGGAACGCGGCATCACGTTGATCCTGGACGAGATCCAGACCGGTCTGGGACGCACCGGCAAGTTGCTGGCCGAGGAACACGAAGGCATCGAGGCCGACGTCACCCTCATCGGCAAGGCGCTGTCGGGCGGCTTCTATCCCGTATCCGCCGTGCTGTCCAACGCGGACGTGCTTGGCGTGTTCCAGCCCGGACAGCACGGCAGCACCTTCGGCGGCAATCCGCTGGCGTGCGCCATCGCGCGCGCCGCATTGCGGGTGCTGACCGAGGAAGGCATGATCGAGAACGCGGCCGTGGTCGGCGCCCACTTCCTGGAGCGCCTGCGCGCGCTGCCCGGTCCGGTGCGCGAGGTCCGCGGACGCGGCCTGATGCTGGCCGTCGAACTGGAGCCGGACGCGGGCGGCGCCCGCCTGTGGTGCGAACGCTTGCAGGCGCGGGGCTTGCTGGTCAAGGACACCCACGGGCATACCCTGCGCCTGTCGCCGCCGCTCATCGTCACGCGCGACGAGGTGGACTGGGCGTGCGATCAACTGGCGGCGGTGCTGTCGGCCGCCTGACGTTCACGCCCGCGCACGGCAAGTCTTGAACCGCAACACGGAGCACGCGAATTGACGAACACCCCTACTCTGCCCACCGACGTCACTCTGATCGGCGCGCCGACCGACATCGGCGCCGGCGCCCGCGGCGCCTCGATGGGCCCGGAAGCGCTGCGCGTCGCGGACCTGGGCCCGGTCATCGAAGCGCTGGGCTTTCAGGTCCGCGACCTCGGCAACCTGTACGGCCCCGCCAACCCCTGGCTGCCGCCCGTTGACGGCTACCGGCATCTGGAGGAAGTGACGGCGTGGAATCGCGCCGTGCACGATGCGGTCCACGAGGAATTGGCGCTGGGCCGCCTGCCGGTGCTGCTGGGTGGCGACCACAGCCTGGGAATCGGCTCCGTCAGCGCCGTCGCGCGCCATTGCCGCGCCGTGGGCAAGAAGCTGCGCGTGCTGTGGCTGGACGCCCACGCCGACTTCAACACCCATGCGCTCACGCCCACCGGCAACCTGCATGGCATGCCCGTGGCCTGCCTGTGCGGCAACGGGCCGGCGCCGCTGATCGGCATGTCCGGCGAATGCCCGGACATCGAGCCGTCCTGCGTGCGCCAGATCGGCATCCGCAGCGTCGACCCGGGCGAAAAGCGCCTGCTGCACGAGGCCGGCCTCGAGGTCTTCGACATGCGCTACCTGGACGAGATGGGCATGCGCGCCACCATGCAGGCCGCATTGGCCGGCCTGGACGCCGAGACGCATCTGCACGTGAGCTTCGACGTGGACTTTCTGGACCCCGAGATCGCGCCGGGCGTGGGCACCACGGTGATGGGCGGCCCCACCTATCGCGAGGCGCAGCTCTGTATGGAGATGATTGCCGACACCGGTCTCATGCGTTCGCTGGACGTGGTGGAACTGAATCCGGCGCTCGACGTGCGCAACCGGACTGCCGAGCTGGCGGTGGACCTCATCGAAAGCCTGTTCGGCAAATCCACGCTGGTGCGCCGGGGGCCCTGAAGGGCCGCGAGCGCACTGGACCGGCGCGCTATCCCTCGCGGTCGCGCCGGATGGCCTCTGCCGCCTCGCGCAGACGCAGCAGGTTTTCCTCGCGCTGCGCCCACACGCGCGGCGTCGGGCCCGCCACGCATAGCGCATACCATTCGCCCCCCAGATCCAGCGCCACCGCCAGACCGGTCAGGTCGACGACGCTCTCGCCCACATTCGACGCCCAGCCTTGCGCCGCCGCGCGCTCCACATCGGCCAGCAAGGCTTCGCGCGTGGTCAGGGTGCGGTCCGTGTAGCGGATGTATTGCGCCGCGGCCAGCGCCTGCTCGCGCTCGGCGTCGGGCAAGCGCGCCAGAATGGCCTTGGCGACCGAGCTGGTGTGCAGCGGCCGCCGCTCGCCCGCCCGCGCGGCATAGTGCACGGGCTGGGTGGATTCCACGACGTCCAGGAACACGACGGCGCCGTCCTGGATCTTGCCCAGCATCACGGTCTCGTTCACCGCGTCGCGCAGCGCGGCAAGTCGCGGACGCACCAGGTCCAGCCATGGATCGCCCGTGAGGATCTGCGCGGCCAGCCCGTGCAGCTTGGCCGTCGGGTAATACCCGGCGCGGCGCCGGACCTCGTACAGATAGCCTCGGGCCACCAGCGTGCGCACAAGGGCCAGACAGCTGGACATCGGCGCGCCCAGCCCCTGCGCCAGTTCGGTGAGCGGCATGGGCCGCCGGGTCTGCGCAAACAGCTCCAGCAGCTCCAGCGTGCGGGCAACCAGCTTGACTTCCAAGGCGTCTCCCTCCTTCGTGGCAACAGATTCTGTCCCCCCGGACTAGGGTGTTCCACCGTGTTGACTTTTCATGGACAGGTACCTAAATTCTTGCACAGGAATTTACATTCACCAATATGAAATAAATTTCAGCCGGCTGGAGCACCGGCGCCGCCTTCCCGAGTTACCGCGTCATCCAACAGATCAATAAAACGGCCCATTCCAGGGTTGGGAGACAGACAGATGCGTATCAAACCCGTGTTGGCGGCCTTGGCCGCCACTTTGGCCGCCTGCGCGGCGCAGGCCCAGTCCGATGTCGTGCGGCTGGGCGTATCCAACGATCGTTCCGGCATCTATTCCGACCTGGGCGGTCTCGGGTCCGAGACGGCCGTACGCATGGCCGTGGAAGATTTCGGCGGCAAGGTGGC
This sequence comes from Achromobacter mucicolens, assembly GCF_902859725.1. Lineage (GTDB taxonomy): Bacteria > Pseudomonadota > Gammaproteobacteria > Burkholderiales > Burkholderiaceae_B > Achromobacter > Achromobacter mucicolens. Next base: position 240,092 of record NZ_CADIJP010000005.1, read on the forward strand.
TGGCAAGACCGTCGAGGTCGTCGGCGCGGACAACCAGAACAAGGCCGACGTGGCCTCCGCCCTGGTGCGCCGCTGGTTCGACACCCAGAACCTGGTCGCGGTGGTTGACGGCGGCGCCAGTTCGGCCGGGCTCGCCGCCCAGGGCGTCGCCCGTGAAAAAGGCGGCACCGCGCTCATCAGCGGCGGCTTTGCCGGCGATTTCAGCGGCAAGCAATGCAGCAATCTCAGCACGCAATGGGCGCCGGACACCTACGCGCTGGCCAACGCCGTGGTCAAGAGCGTGGTCGAGGGCGGCGGCAAGAGCTGGTATTTCATCACCACCGACTACGTGTTCGGCAAATCGCTGGAAAGCAATGCCTCGCGCTTCGTCGAGCGTGCCGGCGGCAAGGTCGTGGGCAGCACGCGCCACCCGCTGGGCGCCATGGACTTTGCCTCGTTCCTGGTCCAGGCCCAGTCCTCCAAGGCCGACGTCGTGGGCCTGGCCAGCGCCGGCGGCGACCTGGTCAACCTCATCAAGCAGGCGCAGGAGTTCGGGCTGGCGGGCGGCAAGCAACGCATGCTGACGTTCCTGACGTTCATCAACGACGTCCACGCGATGGGCCTGCCCGTCGCGCAGGGCCTCACCTTTCCCACCGGCTTCTACTGGGACGCGGACGAGGACACCCGCGCGTGGACGCAGCGCTGGCAGAAGAAGATGGGCGTCACGCGCGCGCCGTCCATCGTCCAGGCCCTGAGCTACGTGGCCACCACCCACTACCTGCAGGCCGCGCAGGCCGCGGGCAGCTTCGACGGCGCGGCGGTCAACCAGAAGATGCGGGAATTGCCCATCACGACCAAATTGATAAAGAATGCCCGGGTGCGCCCCGAAGACGGCCGCGTCATCATGGACCTGTACCTGGTCGAGGTCAAAAAGCCCGCCGAGTCCAAATACCCGAACGACTACTACCGCATCCTGTCCACGGTGCCCGGCGAAAAGGTCTTCGTGTCGCTCGCCGACAGCGAATGCCCCCTGGTCAAGAAATAGAAAGGAGACAACCATGAAGTGCTATTGCGTCGTCAATTTCCGCGAACCCTTGCAGGAAATGGATCAGCCCACGCCCACCCCGCAGGGGACGCAGGTGCTGCTGAAGGTCCGTGCGGCCGGCGTGTGCCACAGCGATATCCACCTGTGGGAAGGCGGCTACGACCTGGGCCAGGGCCGCACGCTGTCGCTCAAGGACCGCGGCGTGTCGCTGCCGCTCACGATGGGCCACGAAACGGTCGGCGCCGTCGTGGCGGCCGGGCCTGACGCGCAAGGGCTTGCCACCGATCGCAATTACCTCGTCTATCCGTGGATCGGTTGCGGCAAGTGCGCCTCGTGCGCAGCCGGCATGGAAAACCACTGCACCGCGCCGGCCTGCCTGGGTGTGCATCGCGCCGGCGGATACGCCGACCACATCGTGGTGCCGCATCCCCGCTACCTCATCGACATCGGCGGCCTCGATCCCGCGCAGATCGCGCCGTACGCGTGCTCGGGTCTCACGACGTATTCCGCATTGAAGAAGATCGGCGCTGAGGTCTACCGCGAACATCCCGTCGTGATTTTTGGTGCGGGCGGACTGGGACTGATGAGCCTGACCCTTATCAAGGCACTGGGTGGCGCGGGCGCCATCGTGGTCGACATCGACCCGGCCAAGCGGCAGGCGGCGCTGGACGCGGGCGCGCTGGCGGCGCTGGACGCGGGCGCGCTGGCGGCCATCGACGGCGCCGCGCCCGATGCCGCGCAGCAGATCGTCAAGGCCGCGGGCGGCAAGCCGGTGCAGGCCGCGATCGACCTGGTCGGCGCACCGGCCACCACCTCGCTCGCGTTCGACTTCCTGACCAAGGGCGGCAAGCTCATCATCGTGGGCCTGTTCGGCGGCGGCTCGACGTGGCCGATCGCTTTGATCCCGATGAAGGCGCTGTCGATCATCGGCAGCTACGTGGGCAACCTGGCCGAACTGAAGGAACTGATGGAACTGGTGCGGGCCGGCAAGGTGCCGCCCATGCCCGTGCACCGCCATGCGCTGGCCGAGGCGGACAGCGTGCTGGCCTCGCTGCGCGAAGGCAAGGTCGTGGGACGCGCCGTGCTGACGGTCGATTGACACATCCGCCGTCCTTCCCGCGCGGCGCGCCCGGCATCGGGCGCGTCGTGTGTCGAAGGCTATGCGGGCCGCAGGCGCGGATCGTAGATGAAGCGTTCGCGCCGCACCACCACGATGTGCTCGGCATCCGGATGCGCCGGGTTGACGAGAAAGTTGCAGTCCGGCACGCCGCGATACGGGACGATGGCGCTGGGCAGTTCCAGCAGCGCCGATACGCCCGACGCCACCCAGTTATCGCCCACGGCCTGCGAGGCCTCCGCGAAGGGCACCGCATCCCAGAACGGATAGTCGTCCTGAAGCTGCGCCAGCGACAGCGACTGGCGTGCTTCGAAGACGGCAGCGGGCACGGCCAGTTCAATCAGGTAGCGGTTCGCCTCCTGGGACGCGCGCGCGGCAAAGTGCACCACCGTTTCCAGCACCGACAGCGCCACGCTGGCCGAGGCATACACGACTGGCGTGCCGGGGCTGTTGTAGCGGCCGCCCACGGCGGCTGCGCCCGCGCCGCTCAGGTCGTCCGCCCGGTATTTGCCCGCCGTGGTGCCGATGCGCCAGAGCGAAACGTAGTCCGTCATGCGTAGACGCCCGCTGCGGCACGGGCAAGCGTGTCTTCGACGATGCGGCTGCTGGCGTCCGAGGTCAGAAGCGACAGCGGCTTGACATTGCCCAGCGCGGGCACGGGCGTGTTCAGCCAAAGCACCGCCTCCTCGTCGCTGCCCAGCACCTGGCGCGCGACGCGGACCACCCGGGCGACGCGGGCAAGCCGGTCGGATTCGCCCAGCGGTAGCGCCTGCCCTTCACGCGTCCACCGCGACAGCGAAGCCGCCTTGACCTCCGTGATGGCCATGATCTCGGCCTTGGGCACCTGCAGATAATCAGCCGCATCGTCGACCATCTGCGCAGGCAGGCCGCGATGCACGTCGCGCGCGATGTCGGTCAGGGGGCTGTCGACCAGGCCGCGGAACAGCTGCCGGGCGCGCGGCGGACGTTTGGCGGTGGCGCCGCGCTTGGTCGGCGATTTATCGGCAAGGGCGATGGTCATGGTCTGCTCCGGGCGCCGCGCACGGGCGGCAAACCGGGGGACCGGCCACGCCATGAGCGGCTGAATTACCAAATTGAATTTATAATATCCCATTTGGAAATACCCGCGCAAGGCTGGGCCGGCCGACTCCTCGGGACATACCCGGCATCGCAATGCCAGGCGGCGGCGCTCCCGTTGGACGCGCCGCGCCGCCCGTCACGCCCCCTGTTTCGGCCTATCATAGGCGGCGGCAAATTTACCCCCCTCGCATTTCTCTCAAGGACAGGCAATGACGGACCGGCAGCTCACGATACTCGCGGCGCTCAATCTCATGGTGGCAGTGGGCGCCGGTGCCTTCGGCGCGCATGGCCTCAAGCGCATCCTGACGCCAGAAATGCTGGCCGTCTGGCAGACCGGGGTGATGTACCACCTGGTCCACGCCCTGGGTCTTTTCGTCATCGCGCTGCTCGGCGCGCGTTTCGGCTCGCCCCTGCTGTCGGCGGCAGGCGTCGTGATGTTTGTCGGCATCGTGCTGTTTTCGGGCAGCCTGTACGTGCTGACGCTGACAGGCAAAGGCTGGCTGGGCGCCGTCACGCCGTTTGGCGGAACGGCCTTCCTGGCCGCATGGGCCATGGTCGCCTGGGCCGCCTACCGCGCGCAGCCCTGAACCCGTACTTCCCGTGATTCATTCCCGGCGGCAGGAACCGCCGCTCTTGCAGGTCTCTGATGTCCCCAACCACCGCATTACCCGCCGTCCGTGAACATTCCGCCGCCGCAGGCATCGCCTGCGTGGCGGGCGGCATCTTCTTTCTGACCCTCAGCGACGCCAGCGCCAAATGGCTGGGCGCAACGTACAACCCGCTGCAGATCCTCTTCATGCGCGCGCTGATCGCGCTGCCTTTCGTGACCGCGCTGGCGTTGTGGCTGGGCGGCCGCCGCGTGCTGCGCACGATGCATCCCGGACTGCACCTGACGCGCGGCGCCATCAACGTTATCTCGGCCAGTTGCTTCTACCTGGGATTGCAGGCGCTGCCGCTGGCCGAGACCACCGCCATCGCATTCGCCGCGCCGCTGTTCGTCACGGCGCTTTCCGTGCTGATCCTGAAGGAACGCGTGGACGGCAAGCGCTGGCTGGCCGTGCTGGCAGGTTTTGCGGGCGTGCTGATCGTGGTGCGTCCCGGCACGCAGGCCTTTCAGGCGGCCACCCTGCTGCCGCTGACCACCGCCCTGCTCTACGCGGTCATGATGATCACGGCGCGCGGCATCAACCGCGCCGAAGGCATGCTGACCATCACCTTCTACATCGTGCTGGGCCAACTGGTGTGGAGCTCGCTGGGGCTGGCGTGGGTCTGGCGTGCGCCGGCCGCCGAAGACCTGCCGTACTTCGGCGCGGTGGCCTTGTTCAGCACGTTGGGACTGACGCTGATCACGCAGGGGTTCCGTATCGGACCGGCGTCCGTCGTCGCCCCCTTTGACTACACGGGCCTCGTCTGGGCCACGATCCTGGGATGGATCTTCTGGCGGGAGGCGCCCGACGCCTACGCGTACCTGGGCGCCGTCTTCATTGCAGGCAGCGGCGTGTACATCGCCGTTCGCGAGGCGCGGGGCAAGTCGCGCCGCCGCGCCGCGCGCTGACGGCCGCCCTGCCCGCCAGCACTATTCGGTGGGCGGCGGAAAGTGCCGCTGCAACACCTTTGCGACGTTCGGCTCTTGTTCGGCCTCGCGCGCCACCGCCGTCAACGCCGGGCACATGGCGCCGAACCACGACGGTCCCGGACGCCAGTGCGTCATGACCGTCACATACAGGTCCAGCGCCGAAAAGCGCCGCCCCAGCATGTGTGGCGCGCCGGCCTGGCGTTCAAGCTCCTGCCACAGCTCGGCGCGGCGCGTGTGCACGCGCTCACGCAGCAGGTCGGCCCCCGCGCCCGGCGTCGTCCATTGCGCGGGCTCATCGCCGTAGGTGAAGGTGGGATACACCGCAGCCACCAGCCGCATCAGCAGGTTAAGGAAACGCGCCCGCTCCGGTTTGTCCGGCGCGGGCGCCAGCCCGGCCTGCGGCGCCACATCGTTCAGGTGCAGGATCATCGCGGCGCTTTCGGTCATTACCTCGCCGTCGGGCAGGATGAGCGTGGGCACCTGCCCCAGCGGATTCAGATGCAAAAGCCGGTCCCGCTGAAGACCCGGCTTCAGATAAGGCACATCCGTCAGCGTGTGCGGCACATTGGCCAGCACCAGCGCCATCTCGACGATGGCCGAGCCGCAACCCGCGGACCCGATGAGCTCGTAGGATTTCATGGCCGTCACCCTCCCGTTTCGGCCGGCGCCACCCGCAGCAATTCGCCAGGCGAGGCGTCCGTCAGCACATACACATAACCGTCCGGCCCCTGCCGCACGTCCCGGATCCGCCGCTTGCGGTCGACCAGCAGCCGTTCCTTCTCGACCACGCGATTGCCGTCGACGGTCAGGCGGATGAGGTTCTGATTGCCCAGCGCGCCGATGAAGAGCGAATTGCGCCAGGCCGGAAACCGGTCCGCGTCGTAGAACGCCATACCGCTGATGGCGGGCGATTTCGGCCACCAATGGATCGGCGGCTCCATGCCCGGCAGGGTTTCGCCCTTGGCTTCCGGAATGGCGAAGCCCGAATAGTTGATGCCGTAGGTGGCCAGCGGCCAGCCGTAATTCTTGCCCGGCTTCACGACATTGATCTCGTCGCCGCCACGCGGGCCGTGTTCGTTTTCCCAGAGTTCGCCAGTCCAGGGATTGAGCGCCATGCCCTGCGGATTGCGATGGCCGTACGACCAGATCTCGGGGCGCGCGCCCGGCTTACCCACAAAGGGGTTGTCCGCCGGCACGGAGCCATCCGTCTTGAGCCGCACGACCTTGCCTTGCAGCTTGTCCAGGTCTTGTGCCGTCGGGCGCTGATTGTTCTCGCCCAGCGCGATGTAGAGGTAGCCCTTGCCGTCGAACACCAGGCGCGATCCGAAATGCTGGCCGGACGACAGCTTGGGCTCCTGGCGGAACAGCACCTTGAATCCCTCGAGGCCGCTGGCGTCATCGGCCAGCCGCCCGCGCCCCACGGCCGTGCCGCTCTTGTCGCCATCCGATTCCGCATACGCCAGGTACACGTAGCGGTCGGTCGCAAAGTCAGGCGACAGCGCCACGTCCAGCAGTCCACCTTGACCGCGCGCGGCAACCTGCGGAACGCCAGAGAGCGGCTTGGACAGCCCGCCGGGCGTGCGCAGCAGCCGCAGGTTCCCGGGCCGTTCGGTGATCAGGATGCCGCCATCGGGCAGGAACGCCATGGACCAGGGGTGGTCCAGACCGCCGACGACGGGCGTCACGCGGGCGGGCGCCGACGGCGGTTCCTGCGAGGCTTGTGCAACGACGGGCGCGGCCGCAAAGGCCAGGGCCAAGGACAGGATCAGGGGAATTGCGCGCGTGCTCGCGGCGGTGCGTGACTGCATGGACATCTCCGGCGGCGACAGGTTGAAAAGCAGGCGCGCAAGGCATGACAGTGAGACGCGGGGGCCGCTCGCAATTGGCACACCCGGTTGGCGTACCATAGCGCCCACGGACGGGAGCTCTCCCGTTCTTGCTCTCAGGAGACTCGATCAGATGAAACTGTACTACATGCCCGGCGCGTGCTCGCTCGCTTCCCACATCGTCCTCGAGTGGATCGGCAAGCCGTACGAGACGCACAAACTCAGCCGTGAAGCGCTGAAGGAACCGGAGTTTCTGCGGATCAATCCGCTGGGCGCCGTGCCCGCGCTGACCGATGGCGACTGGACCCTCACGCAGAATGTCGCCATCCTGGAATACCTGGCCGAACAGGCCCCGGAAATCCCCCTGCTGGGCGACGGCACCGCGCGTTCGCGCGCCGAAGTGCGCCGCTGGGTCGGCTTCATCAATTCCGACGTCCACAAGACCTTCTCGCTGCTGTTCGGCGCGCAGCGCTACCTGAAGGACGAAGGCGCGCAAAAGGAATTGGCGGCCTCCGCGTCGGCGCTTCTGACCAAGCTGTTCGGGCAGTTGGATGCGCAACTGGCGGGCAAGTCCTACCTGGCCGGCGCCGCGCCGTCTGTGGCGGACGCGTATCTGTTTGTCGTGCTGCGCTGGGCCCACGCAAAGGAAATCGACCTGTCCGGCCTGAACCATCTGCAGGCGTTCTTCGATCGCATGCAGGCCGACGCGGGCGTGCAGGCCGCGCTGAAGGCCGAAGGCCTGTAACGGCTGCCGCTGCCCCGGCTCGCCTACCCAGGCGCGACGCCGGGCAGCGTCTCGCTTTCCAGGATCTTTTTCACGGCGGCCAGAAAGCGCCGCGCCAGCAAGGGCGGCGCGCTCAGGTTGGAATGCGTCGCCCAGATTTCCACGCTGGCCTCGGGCTCGATCGGGCGAAGCGCCATGTGGGCGGCCTGGTCCGGCGTGACGCACCACGCATCGACCAGCGCCGGTCCCAGCCCCTGTTGCACGAACGAACAGGCGGTCACCGGCGAATGCACCTCGACCGCCGCCGCGCAGCGCGGGCCGTCTCCAAAAAATGGCTGCAGCGCGCGACCCAACGGCGTGTCGCGCGGATAGCCGATCCACGCCGCCGACGAAAAGTCTTCCGGCAGCACCACCTCATGACTGGCCAGCGGATGCCCGGGCGGCAGCACGCAGACCACCGGCACGCGCGCCAGCCGCACGGACGTCAGGTTGGGATGATCCGGCGGCTGCATGGAAATGCCGATGTCCGCCTGCCCCGACAGGAAATACGCCGCCAGTTCGTCGAAAGTCACGCTGCGGTAATCCACGCGGGCGCCTGCATTGCGGCCGCGAAACCGCTCCAGCGCCATCGGGATCAGCCGCTGCCCGAAACTGGCGCTGGCCACGATCTTCAGCATCCCCGCGCCCGACTGGCCGAGGCTGGCGGCCAGGTCATTCACCCGCTGAATGCCGCCATACACCTGCTCGACCTCGGCATACAGGCGCCGGGCTTCGGCGGAGGGCGACAGCCGGCTCTTGACCCGCTCGAACAACCGGTAGCCCAGGCGGCTTTCCGTCAGCGCCAGCACCCGGCTCACCGCCGGCTGCGACACATGCAGCATGCGCCCCGCCCCGCTGATCGAACCGGCCATCATGATCGCCCGGAATACCTCGATCTGACGCAGGTTCAGTGGCCTTCCGGCGCTGGGGCCGACTTCGTCGGCATACGCATCCGCATCCATTTTTTTCCCCTTTTCCGATAACGGGGGATTATAGGTTTGAGACATTTTTCGATGACGCAGCGCCGCATGCCCAGGTGTAATCTGCCCGCTCCACAAAACAAAACCAGGGGAAATCCATCATGCGCAGCACGCTCCTTCGCAGTCTTTCCATGGCGGCGCTCAACGTCGCCTTCATCGGCGCCGCCTCGGCCGCCGGCTATCCCGACAAGCCCATCACCTTCGTGGTTCCGTCCGCCGCCGGCGGATCGCCGGACGTGCTGTCGCGCCTGATCACGACCCAGATGGCCCGCGACACCGGCGCCACGATGGTCGTCGAGAACCGCCCCGGCGCGGCCGGCAACATCGGCATCGCGCTCATCAAGCGCGCCGCCCCGGACGGCTATACCGTCGGCTACGGCAACATCAACACGCTGGCGGTCAACCGCTCGCTCTTCAAGCGCCTGCCGTACGACGTGGACAAGGACCTGACGCCGGTCGCGCACATGTTCGACCTCTACAACGCGCTGATCGTGCCGGCCGAATCGCCCATCAAGAGCGTGCAGGACCTGATCGACCGCGCCCGCAACGAGCCGGGCCGCCTGTCGTACGGCGCCTCGGGCGTGGGCACCACGGGCCACATGGGCGGCGAGCTGTTCAAAAGCATGGCCAAGCTGGACGTGATGTTCATCCCCTATAACGGCGGCCCCGCAGCCATCCAGGATCTGCTTGGCGGCCGCCTGGACTACCTGTTCGTCAACACCTCGGAAGCCGCACCGCTCGTCAAGAGCGGCAAGGTCCGCGCCATCGGCGTCAGCAGCCTGAAGCGCCTGTCGCTGATGCCCGACGTGCCGACGCTGGACGAATCCGGCCTGAAGGGTTACGAGACGGTCGCCTGGGGTGGCGTCGTGGCGCCCAAGGGCACGCCCGATGACGTGGTCGCCACGCTGAACGCCGCCATCCAGAAGGCGCTGCAGGCGCCGGAAGTGCGCCAGGGCCTGGCCACGCTGGGCGCCGAACCGGCATCCGGCTCGCCCGCCGAGTTCAAGCAGCTGATCGATCGCGAAACCGCCAAGTGGCAGCAGATCATCGACAACGCCGGCATCGAAAAACTCGACTGAGCATTCTCCATGACGGCAGACACCTTGCAGGCTGACTTCATCGTCGCGGGCGCCACGCTCATCGACGGATCGGGCGGGCCCGCCACCGGCGGCGACCTGGCCGTGCGCGGCGGGCGCATTGCGGCAGTGGGCCGCTTTGCCCACCCCGCCGGCGCGCCGGTCATCGATGGCCGGGGCCTGGTCCTGGCGCCGGGCTTCATCGACTCGCACACCCACGATGACGGGTATCTGCTGGCGCATCCCGACATGCTGCCCAAGGTGTCGCAAGGCATCACGACCGTCGTCACCGGCAACTGCGGGATCAGCCTGGCGCCGCTGGCCCGCACGCAGATCCCGCAGCCGCTGGACCTGCTGGGGCCGCCGTCGCTCTTTCGCTTTGGCACCTTCCGGTCATGGATGGACGCGCTGCGCGACACGCCCGCCGCGGTCAACGTGATTCCGCTGGTGGGTCACACCACCTTGCGCGTCGCCGTCATGGACGACACGTCGCGCGCGGCCAATAGCGCCGAGCGGGCCGCCATGCGCGGACTCATGCAGGAAGCGCTGGACGCCGGCGCATTCGGCGTGTCCACCGGCACCTTCTATCCGCCGGCCAGCGCCGCGCCCACGGACGAGATCGTCGACGTGTGCCAGCCGCTGCGCGGCCGCGCCGGCATCTATGCCACCCACCTGCGCGACGAGGCCGATCACATCGTGCCGGCCATCGAAGAGGCGCTGCACATCGGACGCGAAATCGATTGCCGCGTCGTCTTCTCGCACCACAAGCTGGCGGGCGAACGCAACCACGGGCGCACCCGCGAAACGCTGGACCTCATCAGCCGCGCCGCGGCCTCGCAGCCCGTCTGCCTGGACTGCCACCCCTACCCCGCCACCTCCACCATGTTGCGGCTCGATCGCGCGCGACTTGCCAGCCGGACGATGATTACCTGGTCCAAGGGCTACCCCGAGGCGACGGGCCGCGACTTCAGCGAGGTGATGGCCGAACTGGGCCTGGACGACGAGGCCGCCGTGGCCCGCCTGGCCCCAGCCGGCGCCATCTACTTCCTGATGGATCCCGCCGACGTCAACCGCATCTTTGCCCATCCGCTGACCATGGTCGGCTCGGACGGGTTGCCTTTTGACCCCCATCCGCACCCCCGCCAATGGGGCACCTTCACCAACGTCCTGCGCACGATGGTGCGCGAGCAGAACCTGTTGTCCCTGGAATCGGCCATCCACAAGATGACGGGGTTGGCCGCCGACCAGTACGGCGTGGCCGGGCGCGGCCTGCTACGGGAGGGGTATCATGCTGACCTGGTGCTGTTCGATCCCGCCACCGTCACCGACGTGGCCACTTTTTCAGCGCCCATTCAGGCAAGCCGGGGCATCCACGCCGTGTGGGTCAACGGCAGGCAGGTCTGGGACGGGGAACGGACGGGCGCCGAACGCCCGGGCCAGGTCCTGTCGCCCGGTCAAGCATGAGCACGGAGTACATAAAGTGAAGACGTTTTCCCAGGGCTGCTACCTGGGTGTTTTGGGCGGAATGGGGCCCATGGCCGGCGCGGCCTTTGCCCTCCGCCTGGCGGCGCTGACGCCTGCCACGGTTGACCAGCAACACATCCCCACCCTGCTGCGCAACGATCCGCGCATTCCCGACCGATCCAGCGCCTACATGGCCGGCGGCGAAAACCCGCTGCCCCACATGGTCGACGGCGTGCGCTTCCTTGAACAGGCCGGCGCCCAGCTCATTGCCATCCCGTGCAACACCGCCCACCTGTGGTTCGACGAGATCGCCGCGTCCACCGGCCTGCCGGTCCTGCACATCATCGAAGCGGTCATCGAAGACCTGCGCCGTCTGGGCCTGCCCCGCGGCCGCATCGGCCTGATGGGCACCGCCGCCACGCTAAAGCTTGGCCTGTACCAGCGGCACCTCGAAGCCCAGGGCTACGAGTGCATCGTGCCTGACGACGACGAAGTCGAACGCTTCTGCATGGGCTCGATCCGCGCGGTCAAGGGCAACCAGCTCGAAGACGCCTTCGCCCCCGCCGCCGAGTGCATCGCCCGCCTGAAGGCGCGCGGCGCCGACGCCGTCGTCCTGGGCTGCACGGAACTGCCCCTGGCGGTGCCGCACGCCCTGCGCCCCAGCCTGGGCGTGACCCTCACGGACTCCATCGACGCCCTCGCGCGCGCCGCCATTGCCCACTACCAGGCCGACCAGCCCGCGGAACGGATCGCCGCGTAAGGGCAGCAAAAAAAAGGCGCATCTTTCGATGCGCCCACTTCCTTCGCGGGGAAGAGGTCAACCGCCCAGGTAAGCCTTGCGGACCTGATCGTTGACCAGCAGATTGGCGCCGGTGTCCTGCAGGACCACGCGGCCGTTTTCCAGCACGTAGCCGCGGTCCGCCACGCCCAGCGCCTTGTTCGCGTTCTGCTCGACCAGGAACACGGTCACGCCCTGCTCCCGGATCTCGCGGATGATGTCGAAGATCTGGGCGATCACCAGCGGGGCCAGGCCCAGCGTCGGTTCGTCCAGCAACAGCAGGCGCGGCCGGGTCATCAGCGCGCGGCCGATGGCCAGCATCTGCTGCTCGCCGCCCGACATCAGGCCGGCGCGCTGGCTGGCGCGCTCTTTCAAGCGCGGGAACAAGCCGTAGACGTGGTCGATGCCCGCCTCGATCTCGTCGCGCTTGGAAAAGAAGCCGCCCATCATCAGGTTCTCGGCGACCGTCAGGTCCTTGAACACGCGACGGCCCTCAGGCGAAATGGCGATGCCACTGCGCATGATGTGGTGCGTGTCCTTGTTCGTGATGTCTTCGCCTTCGAACGTGATCTTGCCTTCGCGCGCACGCGGATTGCCGCAGACCGTCATCAGCAGCGTCGTCTTGCCTGCGCCGTTGGCGCCGATCAGCGTGACGATCTCGCCCTGGTTCACTTCGACCGACACGCCGTTCAATGCCTGGATGGCGCCGTAGAAAGTGTGTATGTTTTCCAGCTTGAGCATCATTCCTCCCCCAGATACGCCTTGATGACGCGCTCGTCGTTGCGCACCTGATCGGGGGTGCCGGTCGTGATGGGCTTGCCGTGTTCCATGACCAGAATCCGGTCCGAAATGCCCATGATGAGGCTCATGTCGTGCTCGATCAGCAGCACCGCGACGCCGAATTCGCGCCGCAGCTGGTCGATGAGCGATTGCAGGTCGCGCTTTTCCTGCGGATTCAGACCCGCCGCGGGTTCGTCCAGCATCAGGAGGCGCGGCTTGGTGATCATGCAACGCGCGATCTCCAGGCGCCGCTGGTGGCCGTAGGCCAGATTGCCGGCTTCGCGGTTGGCGAATTCTCGCAAGCCCATGAAGTCCAGCCACTGCGCCGCGCGGGACAGAGCCTCGGATTCGGACTGGCGATAGCCCTTAGTCTTGAGCAGGCCCGGCAACAGGCGCGATTCGACCTGCGTGTGCTGCGCAACCAGCAGGTTTTCCAGCACCGTGAGCTGCTTGAACAGGCGCACGTTCTGGAACGTGCGCACCAGGCCGTGGCGCGCCACCTTGTGGCTGGCAAGACCCGTGATGGGCTTGCCGTCCATGATGATCTCGCCGGCGGTGGGCGCGTAGAACCCGCCCACGCAGTTGAAGACCGTGGTCTTGCCGGCGCCGTTCGGGCCGATGATGGCAAAGACCTCGTCGGTCATGACCTCGAAACCCACGCTATCGACGGCCAGGAGGCCGCCGAACCGCATGGTCAGGCCGGATACTTTCAGCAATGCCTCGCTCATTTAGCCAGCTCCACGTGGGGACGCTTCATGGGCAACAACCCCTGCGGACGCCACATCATCATCAACACCATCACCAGACCGAACATCAGCATCCGGTATTCGGCGAACTCGCGCGCCAGCTCGGGCAGCACGGTCAGCAGGATGGCAGCGAGGATCACGCCTACCTGAGAACCCATGCCGCCCAGCACCACGATCGCCAGGATCAGCGCGGATTCGATGAACGTGAAGGACTCCGGATTCACCATGCCCTGGCGCGCCGCGAAGAACGCGCCGCCAAAGCCGGCAAACATGGCGCCCAGCGTGAACGCGGACAGCTTGATGCGCGTGGGGTTCAGGCCCAGCGAACGGCAGGCGATCTCGTCCTCGCGCAGCGCCTCCCAGGCCCGCCCGACCGGCATGCGGATCAGGCGCGTGGACACGAACAGCGTCACCAGCGCCAGCAGCAGCGCCATCATGTACAGATAGATAACCATGTCCTGGTTCTGGAACGTCAGCCCGAAGAAGTCGTGGAATGTCGTCCCACCCTCGGTGCTGGGGCGGCGCGTCATTTCCAGGCCAAAGAACGTGGGCTTCGGGATACCGGAAATCCCGTCCGGACCGCCGGTCATCTTGTTCAGGTTGATCAGCAGCAGACGGATGATTTCACCGAAACCCAGCGTCACGATGGCCAGGTAGTCGCCGCGCAGCCGCAATACTGGAAAGCCCAGCACAAAGCCGAACAGCGCGGACATGGCGCCGGCGAACGGCAGCGCTTCCCAGAAGCTCCAGCCGCCCCAGTGGTAGAGCAGCGCGTAGGTGTAGGCGCCCACCGCGTAAAAGCCCACGAAGCCCAAGTCCAGCAGCCCCGCAAAGCCAACCACGATGTTCAGGCCCAGGCCCAGCATGACGTAGATCAGCACCAGCGTGGCGATGTCCACGGAACTGCGTCCCGCGAAGAACGGCCAGATCACCGCGATGGCCAGCAGCAGGATCATCAGCGGCTTGTGGTTCCTGGCCGGCGCCGAGGACAGCGTCGGCAGACCGGTCTTGAGCTTTTTGAACGGAATGGCCAGCCAGGGCCGCAGCAGCTGGAAGACGAACACCACGGCGGCGGCCAGCGCCACCAGCGACCAGTTCGACTCCATCGACGTGCGCGCACCCTGGCGGATGAGCTGCAGGCCAAAGACCGGGGTGACGATGACCGCCGTCAGCACGGCCGCCATCGTGGCGTTTTTGAGATTGTTGGTCGACATCAGACTTTTTCCACCTCAGGTTTGCCCAGCAGCCCGGTGGGACGGAATAGCAGAATCAGGACCAGCAGCGAGAACGCCACGATGTCCTTGTACTGCGACGAGATGTACGCGGCCGCGAAGGTCTCGGCCAGGCCCAGCAGCACACCGCCCAGCATCGCGCCAGGAATGCTGCCGATACCGCCCAGCACCGCCGCCGTGAAGGCCTTGATGCCCGCCAGAAAGCCGATGAAGGGATTGAGCTTGCCGATGGTGATGGCGATCAGCACGCCGCCCACCGCCGCCAGGATCGCACCCATCACGAACGTGAACGAGATCACGCGGTTGGTGTCGATGCCCAGCAGATTGGCCATGTGCATGTCCTGCGAGCAGGCGCGCGAGGCACGGCCCATGCGGGAGTACTTGATGAATAGCGTCAGCCCGATCATCAGCACCACGGTGACCACGATGATCATGATGCGCGAATACGGCACCGTCACGTCGAAGTCCGATCCCATGTGGAACTGCACGGCGCCGGATACCAGCGAAGGCACGGCCATGTCGCGCGCACCCTGCCCCAGAGCCACCCAGTTCTGCAGAAAGATCGACATCCCGATGGCGGAGATCAGCGCCACCAGCCGGGGGCTGCCGCGCACCGGACGATACGCCACGCGCTCGACCGAAAAGCCGTAGATGCCGGTGACCGTGATGGCCACGAGCAGCATGGCCGCAATGATGAACGGGGTCGGCAATCCGCTATTGGTGCCGATGGCCGTCAAGGTGACCAGGCCCACATAGGCGCCGATCATATAGATTTCGCCGTGGGCGAAGTTGATCATACCGATGATGCCGTAGACCATTGTGTAGCCGATGGCGATCAACGCATAGATCGCTCCCAGGGACAATCCGTTGAAGAATTGCTGGGTCAGTTGGGGTATGAGATCAGACATGATTCTATTGCTCCAAACGGTTCCGGCCCCGGTAGAGAGACCCGGAGCCGGAAACCTGGGCGTATTTTATAAGGGCCTGTCGTCGCCGCCTTGCCGGCCGCACAGCGCTTTTGGCGCATCGCTACGCGGATTTCGGCAAGACGGAGACGGCAGGCCCTACACGCCGGCAACACGCCGGCGGGATCGCGAGTTTACAGCTGGGTCTTCTTTCCGTCCTTGTCCCATTTATAGACAGCGAACTCGAAGTCCTTCAGATCGCCCTTGGCATCGTATTCAACTTTGCCGATGCCGGTATTGAAGGTGGTCTTGTGCATGTAGTCGGCAACCTTGGCGGGATCTTCGCCGACGGCGTTGATGCTGTCGGCCAGGATCTGGACCGCGGCGTAGGCCGGCATCTGGAAGGCGCCGTCCGGATCGCGCTTGGCGTCCTTGAAGGCCTTGACGATGCTTTCGTTGCCCGGCAGCTTGGTGAAGTCAGCGGGCAGCGTCACGAGCAGGCCTTCGATGGCCGGACCGGCGATTGCCACCAGGTCCTGGTTGGCCGTGCCTTCCGGACCCATGAACTGGACCTTCAGGCCCTGTTCACGCGACTGGCGCAGCAACAGGCCGAGCTCGGGGTGGTAGCCGCCGAAGTACACCAGATCGACACCAGCCGACTTGAGCTTGGTGATGATGGCCGAGTAGTCGCTGTCGCCGACGTTGATGCCTTCGAACAGCGCGACGTTGACGTTCTGCTTGGCCAGGGCGTCCTTGACCTGCGTGGCCACGCCCGAACCGTAGGTCTGCTTGTCATGCAGCACGGCGACCTTCTGGGGCTTGAGCGTCTTGGCGATGTAGCTGGCGGCGTACGGACCTTGCTGGTCGTCGCGGCCGATCGTGCGGAAGAAGAAATGCGGCTTGATGGTGTCGGTGACCAGGGGCGACGTGGCGCCCGGGGTGATGCCGACAATGCCCTCTTCCTCGTAGACCTTCACGGCGGCAACCGTGACGCCCGAGCACGCATGGGCCACGGCGAACTTGGCGCCGGAGTTGACCACGCGGTTGGCGGCAGGCACGGCCTGCTTGGGTTCGCAGCCGTCGTCGATCAGGATGGGTTCGAGCTTCTTGCCCTTGACGCCGCCCTTGGCATTGATGGTTTCGATGGCGGTCAGCGCGCCGGCCTGGATCTGGTCGCCGTATTGCGTGTTGGGACCGGTCATGGGCTGGGGAATGCCGATCTTGATCGTGTCGGCGGCGTGCGCGGCGCCAGCCAAGGCAAGTGCCCCAAGCGCCATGGCTACCGGGGTAAGGCGATTCAGAAACTTCATGCGGAGTTCTCCAGCGAGGTTTTGAGCGGCTCTGTCCAACACGGTTTATCGGGAGAGTACCCCTTTGTCCGCATTGCCCGTCGCCGGCTTCTTGGGCAAAAACACGGTGTGGCCGGTATTCTGAAAGCAAGCCGTCATACTGTCACTGCGTGTAATCCCCAATATTTCATGCGCGGCATTTAATCGTGACGCATAGGCCGCGTAAAGGCGTGAAATCAATGAAGAAATCGCAATTCCGGCCGCAAAGTTGGCTGGCGTTTCGCTGGGATTTATGCTTGCCGATTTATATGAAAAATCATTAATACGGCGTTTAATCGCATATTTAAATACAGTCCTTACGCAGGACTTACTAAAACCCCTTCAATTAATGCTCGCCGCCATTAATAAAACCGCGCGTCCTGCGCTGCAGGCAGCGAGGAACGCGCGGCTTCAAGGGCAAAAACGGGGGGGAATCAGGCGTTCGCGGGTCTTGCCAGATTCCACATCAATGCCCGGAACGGCGCCAGCATGCTGATATTGACGACCAGCTTGATGGCCAGGTCGCCCAGCATCCACGTTACCCAGGGCGCGCCGGTGGCCGCGAAAGCCACGCTGAAGAACACGGCCGTATCCAGGATGGCGCCCAGCACGCCCGACGCCAGCGGCGCGCGCCACCAACGCTGGTCGCGCAGGCGGTCGAACACCTGGATGTCCACGAGCTGCGCACATATATAGGCCAATCCCGACGCCAGCGCGATGCGGGGCGACGCCACCCACACCGACACCGCGAGCGCGGCGGCAAAGCCGAACCACACCACACGCCGGGCCGCGGCGGGACCAAAGCGGCGGTTCAGGACGTCGGTGACAAGGAACGCCACCGGGTAGGACAGCCCGCCCCACGTGAGCCAATCGTTAAGCGGCACCTGCACCAGGATGTTGGAGCCAACCACCACGGCCAGCATGCACAGCACCGAGATGCCGAACTGCAGGCGGGTCATGACGGGAAAGCGCGCGGCGGTCGTGGTCATCGCGCGCACTCCGGCGCCAACCGTGGCTGACGGCGACCGCCCGCCGAACGGCCGTTCACGGCCCCTTCTTGCCCACATTGACGTGTCCTGGCCACAACACCTGGCATGTTCCGAGTCGCGGCCGCGAACACGCCACGCGCGATGCGCGCGGACCGTTCGGCAAAGGCGCGCGCGAAGCGCGTCCCGCATGGTCGCGGCGCCCGCGCATCCTGGTTAATGTCAATGACATGAACGCCCCTGGCGGCGCATACTCTCTGCGGGCCTGCCGCGAGGCCCGCGCGGCCGTCCCGCAGCCATCGCCAATGAACGCAATCGAAAGTTCGTTTTCCATAGGCGGCGATTGTAAACGGTCGGCTCCCTGCACAAGGAATCGCAAAATGTTCGTTCGCGCCTAAAACGCGCAATTTGACAGGCGTTTGTAGGGATGTGAAAGTCACGGTTTTGTCACAAACAATTCATAAGGTGTCGTGTTTCATGCGGCCGGACAACCCGTTCGCAACACGCCCAACTGGAGAACCCTTTATGCGATCCCATCGTATTGCACTGACCTTTGCCGCCATCATGACGGCTTTCGCCGGCGCTTCCGCGCAAGCAGCCACCGAGATCCAGTTCTGGCATTCGATGGAAGGCGCTTTGGGCGACCGCGTCAATGGCCTGGTCGACGAATTCAACAAGAAGAACCCCGACTACCAGGTCAAGGCCATCTACAAGGGCAACTACGGTGAATCCATGAACGCCGGCATCGCCGCGTTCCGCGCCGGCAACGCCCCGGACATCCTGCAGGTCTTTGAAGTCGGCACCGCCACCATGATGTACGCCAAGGGCGCCATCAAGCCGGTGCAGCAGATGTCCGAAGAAGCCGGCAACCCGATCGATCCCAAGGAATTCATCGGCGCCGTGGCCGGCTATTACTCGTCGGCCGACGGCAAGCTGGTGTCGATGCCGTTCAACAGCTCGACCGTCGTCTTCTACTACAACAAGGACGCCTTCAAGAAGGCTGGCCTGGACGCCGACAATCCCCCCAAGACCTGGGAAGAACTGGCCGCCGCCGGCCAGAAGCTGAAGGCCGCTGGCCAGGAATGCGGCTACACCACGTCGTGGCCGTCCTGGACCCAGCTCGAGACCTTCTCGGCCTGGCATAACGTGCCGTACGCCACCAAGGACAACGGCTTCGGCGGCCTGGATGCACGCATCGCCATCAACACCCCGTTGCACGTGCGTCACCTCGAGAACCTCGCCAAGCTCGGCAAGGAAGGCATCTTCATGTACGGCGGCCGCGGCGACGAGCCCAACTCGCTGTTCATCAGCGGCAAGTGCGCCATGATCACCGGTTCGTCCGGCCTGCGCGCCAACATCGCCAAGAACGCCAAGTTCGAGTTCGGCACCTCCACCCTGCCTTACTACGCCGACGTGAAAGGCGCGCCGCAGAACACCATCATCGGCGGCGCCTCGCTGTGGGTCTTCGCCAACAAGAAGCCCGAAACCTACAAGGGCGTGACCGCGTTCTTCAAGTTCCTGGCCAGCCCCGAAATCGCCGCCCGCTGGCACCAGCAGACCGGCTACGTGCCCGTCACCAAGGCCGCGTACGAGCTGACCAAGAAGGAAGGCTTCTACGACAAGAACCCGGGCACCGAAGTGGGCGTCAAGCAATTGAACGTCGAAACCACCGCCCAATCGCGCGGTCTGCGCCTGGGCTTCCTGCCCCAGATCCGCGAGATCGAGGACGCTGAAATCGAACGCATCGTCTCGGGCAAGGTTGCCCCCAAGGACGGCGCCGAGAACATCGTCAAGCGCGGCAACGAGCTGCTGGAAAAGTTCGAGAAGAGTGTAAAGTAACGCCCTTTCGCGCGGCTTGACCGCCGCCTTGTCAATCGGCATTTTCCATGCCGTGACAAGGACCCTGTTGCGACAAGGACAAACGAGGCTTAAAGCCCTGGTTTTTAAGGGGCTTTAAGCCTATCGTGTTTTTATGAGTGCCGGTGCTTTCGGGCTCCGGGCGCCACGCGCGGCATGCGTGCTGGCGGTTTCAGGCGGCGGTTATTTCAACCGCCGCTTTTCTGTACCTTGGGTTCCCCCTATGGAAAAACGCGTTGTATTCGGGCACAAGACCTTGCCCTATCTGCTGCTCCTGCCGCAGCTGATCATTACCGTGGTGTTCTTCTTCCTGCCCGCCGGACAAGCCATGTGGCAGTCCATGCGCCTTGAAGATCCCTTCGGTCTGTCCTCGCAATTCGTCGGCCTGGACAACTTCATGGACCTGTTCTCGCAACAGGCCTACCTGGATTCGTTCCGCGTCACCGCCGTGTTCTCGGTGCTGGTGGCCGGCGTGGGCCTTGGCGTGTCGCTGGTGCTGGCGGTGATGGCCGATCGCGTGATCCGCGGCGCCGGGCTCTACAAGACCCTGCTCATCTGGCCGTATGCCGTGGCGCCCGCCGTCGTCGGCGTGCTGTGGCTGTTCCTGTTTTCGCCTTCCGTCGGCATCCTGGCCGTGGCCCTGCGCAAGTCGGGCGTGGACTGGAACCCGCGCCTTGACGGCAACCAGGCCATGGTCCTGGTGATCGTCGCCGCGGTCTGGAAGCAGGTGTCGTACAACTTCCTGTTCTTCCTGGCCGGCCTGCAATCGATCCCGCGCTCGCTGATCGAAGCCGCCGCCATCGACGGCGCCAGCCCCGCGCGCCGCTTCTGGACCATCGTCTTCCCGCTGCTGTCGCCCACCACGTTCTTCCTGCTGGTGGTCAACATCATCTATGCATTCTTCGACACCTTCGCCGTGATCGACACGACGACGCAGGGCGGGCCCGGCACGTCGACCTCGATCCTGGTCTACAAGGTGTACAGCGACGGCTTCCGCGGCCTGGACCTCGGTTCGTCCGCCGCCCAGTCCGTCGTCCTGATGTTCATTGTGATTGCCTTGACGGTCGTGCAGTTCCGCTACGTCGACCGCAAAGTGCAGTATTGATTTTGTTCGAGGCTGATAACAATGGTTGAACGCCGTCCCTGGCTGGATATTCTGGCCCACGTCATTCTGCTCTGCGGCGTGGCGATGGTGGCATTTCCGCTCTACGTCACTTTCGTCGCGTCCACCCAGACCGCGCAGGAAGTCGCTCAGGCGCCGATGTCCCTGATTCCCGGTCCGCACTTCGTGGACAACTACATGAAGGCCCTCTTCGGCGGCTCGTCGGGCGGGTCGTCCGGCGCGCCCGTCGGCCGCATGATGTACGTGAGCCTGATCATGGCGCTGGCAATCTCGATCGGCAAGATCGCGATCTCGCTGCTGTCGGCATTCGCGGTCGTGTACTTCCGCTTCCCCGGCCGCATGTTCTTTTTCTGGATGATCTTCGTCACGCTCATGCTGCCGGTCGAAGTCCGCATCGCGCCCACCTACAAGGTCGTGGCCGATCTGGGCCTGCTCAACAGCTATGCGGGCCTGACCTTGCCGCTGATCGCGTCGGCCACGGCAACGTTCCTGTTCCGCCAGTTCTTCCTGACGGTGCCGGACGAGCTCATCGAGGCTGCCCGGATCGACGGCGCGGGGCCCGTGCGGTTTTTCCGCGACGTGCTGCTGCCCCTGTCCAAGACCAGCATCGCCGCACTGTTCGTGATCCAGTTCATCTACGGCTGGAACCAATACCTGTGGCCGCTGCTGGTCACCACGCAGGAAGACATGTATCCCGTCGTCATCGGCATCAAGCGGATGATCAGCGGCGGCGACAGCGTGACCGAATGGAACATCACCATGGCCACCGCCATGCTCGCGATGATCCCGCCGGCGCTGGTCGTCATCCTGATGCAGAAATGGTTCGTCAAGGGTCTGGTCGACACTGAGAAGTAACGCCGCCCCACCCGCGCCCACCCGAACACGACTCTGAACACGAATAACTCATGGCTACTCTCAGCTTCCGCAACGTCAAGAAAACCTACGCCGGCAACGTGCCGGTCATCCATGGCATCGACATGGATGTCAAAGACGGCGAATTCATCGTCATCGTCGGCCCCTCGGGCTGCGGCAAGTCCACGCTGATGCGCATGGTCGCCGGCCTGGAAACCGTGACCAGCGGCGACATCGTCATTGACGACAAGGTCGTCAACACGCTGGAACCCGCCGAGCGCGACATCGCGATGGTGTTCCAGAACTACGCGCTCTACCCGCACATGACCGTGTTCGAGAACATGGCCTACGGCTTGAAGATCCGCAAGTTCTCCAAGGACGAAATCAAGAAGCGCGTCGACGCCGCCGCGCAGATCCTGGAACTGGGGCACCTCTTGGACCGCCGTCCGCGCGCCCTCTCGGGCGGCCAGCGCCAGCGCGTGGCCATGGGCCGCGCCATCGTGCGCGAACCCAAGGTGTTCCTGTTCGACGAGCCGCTGTCCAACCTGGACGCCAAGCTGCGCGTGGCGATGCGCCTTGAGATCATGAAGCTGCACCGCCGCCTGGGCACCACCAGCCTGTACGTGACGCACGATCAGGTCGAGGCCATGACGCTGGCGCACCGCATGATCGTCATGTATCAGGGCGTGCCCGAGCAGATCGGCACCCCGATGGAAGTCTTCGAGAAGCCCGCTTCGACGTTCGTGGCCGGCTTCATCGGCTCGCCGCCCATGAACCTCATGGAAGTCCAGGTGTCCGGCGACGGCACCGTGCAGACCGCCGACGGCAACCAGCTCGAGATCTCGCCGCTGCAGGTGCCTTCGCAGGTTCGCGGCCGCAAGGTCATCATGGGCATGCGCCCCGAGCACATGCTGCTGAACACGCAGGGCATTCCCGCCGAAGTCGAAATGGTCGAGACGCTGGGCTCGGAACAGCTCGTTCACTGCCGCTGCGGCAAGAGCACGCTGGTCGTGCGCTGCACGACGCGCCAGTTGTCCGAGTCGTCCGCCAAGGTCGGCATGCAGGTCAACGTGGGCCCGGACGGCCGCCACGCGCTGCACTGGTTCGAGGCTGACACCGGCCGCCGCGTCCAGGGCCTGTAAGCGGCGGGGCGTCTGCCCCTGCCCGTAAGGCGCAATAACAAACCGGGCCGCAAGCTGATCGCTTGCGGCCCGGTTCTTTTTTGCGGCGCCTGATGCGTGCAGCCTGATGCCCCACACGCGACACGTGCCGTTCGCGTGACAGCGGGCCGGTAGCGGCCCGCCGCACTGCGCTTTACTTGTAGACGGTCTTGGAGCCGTCTTTGTGCCAGGTGAACACGTCGAACTCAAAGTTCGTCAGGTCACCCTGCTTGTTCCACGACACCTTGCCGATCGGCGTATCGAAGGAATTGGCATGCAGGTACTTGGCGACCTTGGTCGGATCGTCGGAACCCGCGCCCTTGATGCCATCCGCGATGACTTGCGTGGCGGCGTACGCCGTCATCTGGAATGCGCCGCTGGGATTGCGCTTTTTCGCCTGGAACGCCTTGACGATGTCGGCGTTGGCCGCGTTCTGCGTGAAGTCGGCCGGCAGCGTCAGCAGCATGCCCTCGACGGCGTCGCCCGCGATGGCGTTGATGTCCGGGTTGCCCGTGCCTTCCGGACCCATCCACTTGGCCTTCACGCCCTGCTCGGCCGCTTGGCGCAGCAGCAGGCCCATTTCGGGGTGGTAGCCGCCGTAATAGACGAAGTCCACGCCCTGACTCTTGAGCTTGGTGATGACCGCCGAGTAGTCGCTATCGCCGGCGTTGATGCCTTCAAACACGGCGACGGTCACGCCGCCCTTTTCCAGGTCGTTCTTGACCGCGGTGGCGATGCCCTGGCCATACGACTGCTTGTCGTGCAGCACGGCGACCTTCTTGGGCTTGATCTTGTCCAGGATGAACTTGGCGGCGGCGGGGCCCTGCTGGTCGTCACGGCCGATGGTGCGGAAGATGAACTCGTAGTTCTTGCCGTCGGTCAGGGCCGGCGACGTGGCCGACGGGGTGACCATGACCACGCCTTCGTTGTTGTAGATGTCGGCGGCGGCAATGGTGGCGCCCGAGCACACGTGGCCCACGACGAACCCGATCTTGCTGTTGACGACCCGGTTGGCGGCGTTGGGACCCTGCTTGGGTTCGCAACCGTCGTCGATCACCACGGTTTCCAGCTTCTTGCCGTTGACGCCGCCGGCGGCGTTGATGCGCTCGACCGCGGTATCGACCCCTTCACGGACCATATCGCCATACTGCGTGACCGCACCGGTGGTGGGGCCGACGACGCCGATCTTGATGGTCTGCGCGTGCGCGGCCGCGCCAAACGTCAAACCAGCGGCGACGCCCAGGGCTGCGATGACCGGGGTCAGACGGAATACTGGCTTCATGAGTGGACTCCTCGAATGACTTGTAATCGTTGATCCATCAACGGGCTGACGGCCGGATAACGTAGATGTCATACCCGTTGGCGGGTGCATTTGCACGGCAAGCATACACTGAAATATCGCGGCTTTTGGCCGGGTTTGCGCAGGGTTTTCCGCGGTTTTGTGATGCACTGCGGCATGCTGCGGGGCACCTCGGCTTATTCCAAACGCCGTATATGCAAAAGACCATTAATTCGTTTGAGTTACTAGTGCGCGGCGGCATCATGTGCCGCATGAGACTCCAACCGATAATCGTCCCGGGCTGGAAAAACTCCGGTCCCGATCACTGGCAATCCCGGTGGCAGGCCCTGTTGCCAAACGCCCGGCGGATCGAGCAGCACGACTGGGAAAACCCCTGCGCGGCCGATTGGATATCCCGTCTGACGGCCGAGGTGGACGAAGCCCGCAGTCCGGTCCTGCTCGTGGCCCACAGCCTTGGCTGCGTGATCAGCGCTTCGCTGCCGGTGCCGCTGCGCGCCAAGGTCGCCGGCGCGATGCTGGTTGCCCCCGCCGACGTCGAACGCCCGGACACCCCGGCCTGCCTGCGCGGCTTCGCGCCCATCGCGCGCCAGCCGCTTTCCTTTCAAAGCGTGGTCGTGGCCAGCGACAACGACCCCTATTGCACGCTGGAACGCGCGCATGCGTTCGCCGCGGACTGGGGCAGCCGCGTCGTCGTGCTGGCTGGCGCGGGCCATATCAATGCCGAAAGCGGGCTCGCCGACTGGCCGCAGGGCCTGAAGCTGCTCGGGGCGCTTCGACGCCGGGCCTCATGGCGGATTCCCCCGCCGCCCAAGCGCATTCCGCCCGTGCCGCTGTACGACTTCTGACGCAAACCGCGTGAGCAAAAAAATGGCCGTCCGATCAGGGCGGCCAATATGTTGGCGCGTATCGCGCCGGCCGCCTCCCTGACGGGAAGACGGCCATCGGGTTACTGCAGCAGGCTGCGCAGCATCCACGCGTTCTTCTCATGCACGTCCAGACGCTGCGTCAACAGGTCGGCCGTGGGCTGGTCGTTGGCGGCGTCGGCCTTTTCAAAGGCGGCGCGCGCAGTCTTGGCGACCGATTCGTTGCCGTCGACCAGCAGGCGCACCATTTCCAGCGCGTCCGGCACCGAGTCCGGCTCGGCGATCGAGGACAGCTTGGCGTATTCGCGGTACGTGCCCGGCGCGTAGTGACCCAGCGCACGGATGCGCTCCGCGATGCTGTCCAGCGCGGTCCATTCTTCGGTGTACTGCGTCATGAACATCTGGTGCAGCGTGTTGAACATGGGCCCCGTGACGTTCCAGTGGAAGTTGTGCGTCATCAGGTACAGCGTGTACGAATCGGCCAGCAACTTGGACAGTTCACCGGCAACCGCGGCGCGGTCCTTGTCCGAAATACCGATGTTGATGCGCGGAACGCTCGAGGTCTTCTTGGTGGACTTGGCCATTGCTAGCTCCTATGGAAAAAGGCGGAAATAAGAATACCACTGCAAACACGACAGAACGGTTGTTGCGGCAGAGCCGTTCTCAATATGGCCTGCGACCGATTGACGCGGCGCGAAGACGTGCCGCGCACTGGCGGCCGCCGCCGCTCAATCCTGCACCGCGGCCGCTTCGCCGGCCAGCATCTTCACGCCCGGCAGGTCGCATTCATAGACGGCCTGCGCCAGCGCTTCGATCGCCGCCAGACGCGGGAAGCTGCGCCGCCAGGCAAGCACCACGCGGCGTTCGGGCACATGACCTTCGAACGGCAGGTAGCGCAACAAGCTGTTGGAGGGCGGGTTCTCGGGCACGGCAGTGACGGGCAGCACGGTGACGCCGATCCCGGCCGCGACCATGTGGCGGATGGTTTCGAGTGAGGAGCCTTCAAAGGTGCGCTGGATGCCGTCGCTGGCCGCCGAGAAGCGCGACAGCTCGGGACAGACTTCAAGCACCTGATCGCGGAAGCAATGGCCGCTGCCCAAGAGCAGCATGGTCTGCTGCTTCAGATCCTGGGCGTCGATGGCCTTGCGCTTGGCCAGTTCATGGTCGTTGGGCACCGCCACGACGAAGGGCTCGTCGTAGAGCGGCTGCATGACCAGGCCGGCTTCAGGCAACGGCAAGGCCATGATGGCGCAATCGATTTCACCCTGGCGCAGCAGTTCCACCAGCCGCACCGTGAAGTTCTCCTGCAGCAGCAGCGGCATCTGCGGCGTGCGGCCGATCTGCACGGGCACCAGCTTGGGCAGCAGGTACGGACCGATGGTGTGGATGACGCCAACGCGCAGCGGGCCGGCCAACGGGTCGTGGCCTTGCCGGGCGATCTCCTTGATGCTGGCGCTTTCTTCCAGCACCTTCTGCGCCTGCGCGACGATGCGCTGGCCGATGGGCGTCACCCCGACCTCGGAGCCGCCGCGCTCGAACAGGGTCACGCCCAATTCGTCTTCCAGCTTGCGGATGGCCACGGACAGCGTCGGCTGGCTGACGAAACAGGCCTCGGCCGCGCGGCCAAAGTGCCGCTCGCGGGCGACGGCGACGATGTACTTCAGTTCGGTGAGAGTCATGGTGGACTACGCCCCCGGGGTTATGCGCCGGCTCCGAGGCCGGCGGTAGAGGATTCAAGGTGAATGTCGGGCCGCATGTCAGGTCCGCAGGAAGTCTTCGCGGCCGCGCATCCAGCGGGCCAGATGCGCCTGGACGGCGTCTGGATGCTCGGCGCGCAGCCACACGGCGGCATCGCGCGCGTCTTCGGCAATCGCGGCGTCGGTTTCCAGATCCGCAAAGCGCAGGAGCGCCATGCCGGATTGGCGCGTTCCCAGAAATTCGCCGGGACCGCGCTGTTCAAGGTCGCGCCGCGCGATCTCAAAGCCGTCGGAGGTCTCGAACATGGCGCGCAGGCGTTCTCGCGCAACCTGGGACAGCGGCGTCTGATAGAGCAATACGCAAACGGACTCGGCCGTGCCGCGCCCCACCCGCCCGCGCAGCTGATGCAGCTGGGCAAGGCCGAATCGCTCGGCGTGTTCGATCACCATCAACGATGCATTGGGCACGTCGACCCCGACTTCGATGACGGTCGTGGCGACCAGCAGATCGATCTCGCCGTCGCGGAATGCCTGCATCACCGACGCCTTCTCGGCTTGCGGCAGGCGGCCGTGTACCAGTCCGATCCGCAGGTCCGGCAGATCGGCGCGCATCCCCTCGTAGGTGTCGACGGCGGTCTGCAGTTCAAGGGCCTCGCTTTCCTCGACCAGCGGACAGACCCAATAGGCCTGCTGGCCGCCGCGCGCCGCCTGCGCGATATGGGCAATGACCTCTTCCCGGCGCGCGTCGGAGACCAGCTTGGTCACCACGGGACTGCGTCCGGGCGGCAGCTCGTCAATCACGGACACGTCAAGATCCGCGAAGAACGTCATGGCCAGCGTGCGGGGAATGGGCGTGGCGCTCATGTTGAGCTGATGCGGCACGATGCGGCCGCGCACGGTCTCGCCCTTGCGCGTGAGGGCAAGGCGCTGGCCGACGCCGAAGCGATGCTGCTCGTCGACGATGGACAGGCCCAACCGGTGGAATTCGACATGGTCCTGGATCAGCGCCTGCGTGCCGACGACAAGCTGGACGCTGCCGTCGGCCGCCGCAGCGGCGGCTTCCCGGCGGGCCTTGGCCGAAAGGCTGCCGCTCAGCCACGCGACATTCACGCCCAGCGGCTGCAGCCAGGACACCAGTTTGCGAAAGTGCTGCTCGGCCAGAATTTCCGTGGGCGCCATCAGCGCCACCTGCGCGCCGCCTGCAATGGCCTGCGCGGCCGCGATGGCGGCCACGACGGTCTTGCCGCTACCCACGTCGCCCTGCAACAGGCGGTGCATGGGATACGGCTTGGCAAGGTCCGCCGAGATCTCCTGCACGACGCGCTGCTGCGCGCCGGTCAGCTTGAACGGCAGCGTTTCGTACAACCGGGCGACCAGCCCCCCTGCCCCGTTCTGCGCCGGCAGCGACTCGGCTTCCTTGATGCGGCGCGCCGCGCGGGCGGCGGCAAGCGACAGCTGCTGCGCCAGCAGTTCGTCGAACTTGATCCGCCGCCACGCCGGGTGCACGCGATCCAGCAAGGCCTGTTCGGATTCGCCCTGCGCAGGCGTGTGCAACGCACGGATGGCGGGCTCGAAGGGCGGCAGGTCGTAGCGGGCGCGCGCCTCGTCGGGCAGCGTGTCGGACAGGTCCGCGGTATTGAGCGCCTGTGCAATGGCGCGCCGCAACGCAGGCTGCGGCAATCCTTCAGTGGTGGGGTAGACGGGCGTCAGGGCTGTCGGAAGGGGCGAATCGGCGTTGGTCAGCCGCGGATGCACCATCTCGCGTCCGAACAACCCGCCGCGCACTTCGCCACGGGCGCGCAGCCGCTTGCCGACCGTGACTTGTTTCTGTTGGCTGGGGTAGAAGTTCAGCCAGCGCAATTGCAGTTCGCCGCTGTCGTCCGCCAAGGTGGCGGTCAGTTGGCGCCGCGGCCGGTACAGGACCTCGGATTTGGTGATCTCGCCTTCGACCTGGCCGGCAAAGCCCGGGCGCAGCGAACTGATCGGGATGACGCGAGTTTCGTCTTCGTAGCGCAGCGGCAGGTGCAGCACGAAATCCTCGGGCAGCACCAAGCCCAGGTTACGAAGCTTGCGCTCCGTATCCGTCATCGCTTTGCCGGCGCCGTTCTTGTCGGCGCCGGTACGTTTGGAGGCCACGGCTGCGGCCGGCATGTAGGAACGAACCCCTGGTATGAAACGTCCGGGCGCGCCTTACAGGACCATGATCGCTTCGACTTCGAACTGGGCCCCCTTGGGCAGGCTGGCCACGCCGATCGTCGAACGCGCCGGGAACGGCTGCGGGATGATTTCGGCCATGATGGCGTTGGCCGCCGTGAACTTGCCCAGGTCGGTCAGGAACAGCGTGAGCTTGACCACGTTGTCCAGCGTGCCGCCTGCAGCCTTGATGACTTCCTGCATGTTGGCAAACGCCTGACGCACCTGCGCGTCGAAGTTTTCAGAGACCAGGTCGCCGGTGCCGGGCTCCAGGCCGATCTGGCCCGAGAGGTAGACAGTCTTGGTGCCGCTGACGGCAACCGCTTGCGAGTAAGGGCCAACGGCGGCAGGCGCGCTGTCGGTATGAATGATTTGCTTGCTCATGGGCGGAATCCTTCTGGTGACGGATAGAAGCTACAACTATCGAAGTTTAATCAGCAATAGACGTTTGCGAAAGTGGCGGATTGCCGTAAAGATGGCCTAGGTCTGATCCTGCGCACCCGGCGGATGCCCGGCGCCGCCGATATCGCCCCGATGCGCGATCAGCAAGTCGGCTAGCGCCTGCGCCGCCACCGACAGGCTGCGGCCCTTGCGGCGCACAAGGTAAAGCGGCCGCGTCAATGCGCGGCCCGCCAGCGGCACGATACGCAGATCGTCGCTGCGGAAATGAAAAAGCGTCATGGCGGGCACGACCGATACGCCAAGTCCTGCGCGCACCAGGCCCGTGACGGTCGCCAGGTGTTCGACCTCGAAAACCGGCAACGGCGCTTCGGCGCCCAACGCTTCGTCCAGATGTTTGCGCACACTGCTGCCGCGCGCAAGCTGGATGATGGGATGGCGCAGCACGTCGCGCAGACGCACGCGCGGCTGGCCGGCCAAGGGATGGTCTGCGCGGCACACCAGAAAGTAGCGGTCCGCGTGCAGGAATTCGCTGTCCAGATCCGTCATGTCCGGCCGCCGCGAGGCCACGGCAAAATCGGCGACGCCGCTTTGCACCATGTCCAGGCACGGATCGAGCAAGGCGTCGCGCAGATCCAGCACGATGCCCGGGTGATCCAGCTGGAACCGCGCCAGCAGATCGGGCAGCCAACCCGCCGCCAGCGACGGCAGCGCGGCCAGCGTCACCCTGCCCCGGCGCCGGTCCGCCAAGTCGCGCAGGTCTCCCATTGCCAGGTCCATGTCCGCCAACAGGCGGCGCGCGGTCGCATCCAGCACACGGCCTTCGGCAGTCAGCTCCACGTGCCGCGTGTTGCGGTCAAAGAGTCGCACGCCGACGGCGTCTTCCAGCGACCGGATCAGCGCGCTGAACGCGGGCTGCGTCAGGTGGCAGCGCTGCGCGGCGCGCGTGAAGTGCCGTTCATCGGCCAGGGCCACGAAAGCGCGCAACTGGCGGGACGATAGATTCATGGGTTTCTTGTATTAATCGATCCGATTTTTCTATTTTACGGATGATCGCGCCTTGCCTATAGTCGTCCCAACCCTGAACGCGCCTGGACTGCTCATGTCTCAAACTCCCTTGCTCATCGGCTGCGCCTCCGGATTTTCCGGCGACCGCAGCGATGGCGCCGCGGCCGTGGTCCGCACCCTGGCCGCCCAAGGCGGCGGCACGCTGATCTTCGAGACGCTGGCCGAACGCACGCTGGCGCTGGCGCAGCTGGCTCGCAACGACGACCCGAACCGCGGCTATGAACCGCTGCTGGACGAGCTGGTGGGGCCGATCCTGGCCGATTGCCTGCGCCACGGCATCAACATCGTCAGCAATTTCGGTGCGGCCAATCCGCCGGCCGCGGCACGGCGCATCGCCGAACTGGCGCACGAACAGGGCCTGCCCGTGCCACGTATCGCGGTGGTGCACGGCGATGCGCTCAATGGCGCCGAACACCGCGACCTGCTGGCGCAACGCCTGGGTGCGGCGCTGGACGGCCTGGACATCGTGAGCGCCACCGCTTACCTGGGCGCCACCGAGATCGCCGAGGCGC
Source organism: Achromobacter mucicolens (assembly GCF_902859725.1). Taxonomy (GTDB): domain Bacteria; phylum Pseudomonadota; class Gammaproteobacteria; order Burkholderiales; family Burkholderiaceae_B; genus Achromobacter; species Achromobacter mucicolens. Next base: position 270,777 of record NZ_CADIJP010000005.1, read on the forward strand.
TGGCCGCCGGCGCGCAGATCGTGGTGGCCGGCCGCGTGGCGGACCCTTCGCTGACGCTCGGCCCGGCACTGGCGCATTTTGGCTGGGATCCGGCCGACTGGCCGCGTCTGGGCCGCGCCACCATGGCGGGCCACATGCTGGAATGCGGCCTTCAGGTGACCGGCGGCTACTTCTGCGTCCCGGGCCTGAAAGAGGTTCCCGACGTGCACGCGGCCGGTTTCCCGATCGCGGAGATCCATGCCGACGGCGAGTTCGTGATCGGCAAGGCCGACGGCACGGGCGGCGCGGTCGATGCGCGCACGGTGAAGGAACAACTGCTTTATGAAGTGCACGACCCGGCGCGCTACCTGACGCCCGACGTGGTGGCTGACCTGAGCCAGGCGCACGTGGTCGAGCTGGGCGGCAATCGGGTCGCGGTTCACGGCATTACCGGCCACGCGCGGCCGGCGGAATTGAAGGTGAACGTCTGCTATCGCGGCGGCTGGCTGGCCGAAGCGGAAATCTCGTATGCAGGCGTGCAGGCCGAGGCGCGCGCCCGGTTGGCGGCCGACATCGTCCAGAAGCGCCTGGGCGCGGATTTCAAGCTGCGGGCGGACCTGATTGGCGCCATCAGCATCCTGGGCGACGACGCCGGCGAGATGCGCCGCGCGCTTGCCGACAGCCATGCCCGCGACGTGCGGCTGCGGCTGGCCACTGAAAACGCCGACCGCGCACAAGCCGAACGCGTGCTGCGCGAAGTGACCGCGCTTTATACCTGCGGACCGGCGGGCGGCGGCGGCGTGCGCACCGCCCTGCGCCCGCGCCTGAACATGATGTCCTGCACCATTCCCCGCGAGGCCGTAAAGAGCGGCTGGACCTTCCTGGAGGAGATCGCGCCATGAACCAGACCCTGCTCGCCGTGCCGCTGTATCGGCTGGCTCACAGCCGCTCCGGGGACAAGGGCGATATCTCGAACCTGAGCCTCATCGCCTGGGACCCCGAATGCTTTGACGTGCTGACCGCGCAAGTGACTGAATCGCGCGTGGCGCAATGGTTCGCCTACCGTCACCCGAAACGCGTGACGCGTTATGCGCTGCCGATGCTCAATGCCATGAACTTCGTGCTGGAGGGTGTGCTGGATGGCGGCGTCAACGACGCGCTGAACCTGGACACCCATGGCAAGAGCCTGTCATTCAGATTGCTGGACATGACGGTGGAGGTCAGCCCCGAGCTGGCGAGCCGGCTGCCAGACATACCCGGCGACCGTCCCGCGGCCGCCTGATTTCAGTTCCGATAAAAAAACACCACAGGAGACATACATGCGCATCGCTACCAAGGGCCGGCTGGCCCTGCTGCTGGCCGCCGCCCTGCCCTTTTCGGCCCTGGCGCAATTTCCCGCCAAGCCCATCACTTTCATCGTGCCGTTCGCGGCTGGCAGCGCGACCGACCAGATCGGCCGGGCCATCGGTCAGGGCGTCACCGAGCAGACCGGCCAGGCGGTCGTGATCGAGAACAAGCCCGGCGCCAGCGCCATGATCGGCGCGGCCGCCGGCGCCCGTGCCACGCCCGATGGCTACACCGTTCTCATAACCACCAACACCACGCACGCGGCCAACGAGCACCTGTACAAGTCGCTGACTTACGATCCCGTCAAGGATTTCGCGCCCCTCACGCTGCTGGGCAAGGGCGGGCAGATCATGGTGGTCAACCCCAATTCGCCCGCCAAGACCGTGGGCGATTTCCTGGCGCAGGCCAAGCAGTCGCCGGGCAAGCTGAGCTTTGGCAGCGGCAGCTCCAGCAGCCGCATCGCCGGCGAGCTGTTGCAGCAAATGGCGAATGTGCAACTGCTGCACGTGCCGTACAAGAGCAACCCGCTCGCAGTTACCGACCTGCTGGGCGGCCAAATCGACATGATGATCACCGACACGGCCACGGGTCTGCCACAGGTCAAGTCCGGCAAGCTTCGCGCACTGGGCGTCACGGGCAAGGCCCGCTCGCCGCTGGCGCCCGACGTGCCCACCATCTCTGAAGCCGGCGTGCCCGGATACGAGATGGGCTACTGGTTCGCCGCCTACGCGCCGGCCGGTACGCCGCCCGACGTGGTCAAGCGCCTGAACGAACTGCTGGTCAATGCCACCAAGGCCAAGGCCGCCCAACAGTTCTATGCGCAGACCGGCACGGACGCCGCCAGCTCGTCGCCCGAGGAACTGGCGACGTTCCAGCAGGCCGAGTCCAAGAAGTGGGGCGAAATCATCAAGAAGGCGGGCATCCAGCCCGAGTGATACACGCCAGGCGCGGCGTTGCCGTTTCACGCCAAAACGAAAAACCCATCGCGATGTGCGATGGGTTTTTCGTTGAAGCCGTGAACGAAAAGCCGTCTGGCTTATTTGTCCACGAAGGCGCGTTCGACGACGTAGTCGCCCGGCTGGCCCACGCCCGGCGACACCGTAAAGCCGCGGCTGTCGAGCATGGCGCTGATGTCGGCCAACATGTGCGGGCTGCCGCAGATCATGGCGCGATCGGTTTCGGGGTTGATCTGCGGAATGCCGATGTCGGCGCAGAGCTTGCCGTTTTCAAGCAGTTCGGTGATGCGACCTTGATTGCGGAAAGGCTCGCGCGTGACGGTGGGGTAGTACACCAGCTTGTCGCGCACGATATCGCCGAAGAATTCGTTGTTCGGCAGTTCGTTCTCGATGTAGTCGGCGTAGGCAAGCTCGCTGACCCAGCGCACGCCGTGCACCAGAATGACCTTGTCGAAGCGTTCGTAGACGTCCGGGTCCTTGATGATGCTCATGAAGGGCGCCAGGCCGGTGCCGGTGCCAAACAGGAACAGGTGCTTGCCGGGCTTGAGGTCGTCGACGACCAGCGTGCCGACGGGCTTGCGGCTGACGAGGATGGTGTCGCCCTCTTTCAGGTGCTGCAGGCGCGAGGTGAGCGGGCCGTTCTGCACCTTGATGCTGAGGAATTCGAGGTTTTCTTCGTAGTTGGCGCTGGCGATGCTGTAGGCCCGCAGCAGCGGCTTGCCTTCGACTTCGAGGCCGATCATCACGAAGTGGCCATTGTGGAACCGCAAGGCCGCGTCACGCGTCGTGGTGAAGGAAAACAGGGTGTCGTTCCAGTGGTGCACGCTAAGTACGCGCTCTGTGTTGAAAGCAGCCATGTCGTATTCAGTAAGGGCGGACGGTGGTCGGACGGGGCCCGGCTGCGCCGCGAAGGTCATTCCGAGCCGCAAAAAAAGGCCGCGGTCGGCATTAGGGTTGTCCCTATTCTACAAGGTCTCGTTGATAACTGCTCTCATTATTCCGTAATACCCTTATTCCAAGTTGACGGGGATCAACGTCTTGCAGGGACGGCTTACGAGCAGTTGAACGGCGCAATGCTTCCTGTTATTGTCGCTCTCTCTTTTGATAATCATTTTCGTTAGCAGACTGCTTTGCGTGGCGGCGGCGCCCTGAGCGCGGCAGGCGCGCGGCAAAAAATTCGTTTCGGCCCTAGCTGGAGTTCCCCTCATGATCAATCGTCCCCAATTGAATTCGCTGCTGCGCGCGCTCGCGCTGGCTGGCGCCGCCGCCTTCACCGTGTCGGCCAACGCCGCCGAGGAAGTCAGCCTGTACACCACCCGGGAACCCAAGCTGATCCAGCCGCTGCTGGATGCCTTCACCAAGGAAAGCGGCATCAAGGTGAACACCGTCTTCGTCAAGGACGGCCTGCTCGAGCGCGTGAAGGCCGAAGGCGCCAAGTCGCCCGCCGACGTGCTGATGACCGTGGACATCGGCAACCTGCTCGACCTGGTGGACGGCGGCGTGACGCAAGCCGTCAAGTCCGACACCCTCAATTCGGTCATTCCCGCCAACCTGCGCGGCGCCGATGGCAAATGGTATGCCCTGTCGTTGCGCGACCGCGTGCTGTACGTGGAAAAGGACCTGAAGCTCGAAGCCTTCCGCTACGAAGACTTGGCCGACCCCAAGTGGAAGGGCAAGGTCTGCATCCGCTCGGGCCAGCACCCCTACAACACCGCGCTGGTTGCCTCCATGATCGCGCATGACGGCGCCGAAGCCACCGAAAAGTGGCTGCGCGGCGTCAAGGCCAACCTGGCCCGCAAGGCCGCTGGCGGCGACCGCGACGTGGCGCGCGACATCCTGGGCGGCATCTGCGACATCGGCCTGGCCAACGCCTACTACGTTGGCCACATGAAGAACGCCGAGCCCGGCACCGACGCCCGCAAGTGGGGCGACGCCATCAAGGTCATCCGCCCGACGTTCGCCAATGCCAAGAGCGGCGGCACGCACGTGAACGTCAGCGGCGCGGCGGTCGCGGCGCACGCCCCCAACAAGGCCAACGCCGTCAAGCTGCTGGACTTCCTGGTGTCCGAACCCGCCCAGGCCATGTACGCACAGGCCAATTATGAGTACCCCGTCCGCAAGGGCGTGAAGCTGGACCCGGTGATCGCAAGCTTCGGTGAACTGAAGGTCGATCCCCTGCCCCTGACCGAGATCGCCAAGCATCGCAAGCAAGCCAGCGAACTGGTGGACAAGGTCGGCTTCGATAACTGATAAGCTGCCGCACCGCGCTGCCGGCGTGCAGCGCGTGAACACGGCAACAACACGCGCGTGCCCCTGAACCGGGGCCGCGCGTAGGGCCTGTTCCCGCTTTTTTGGGGGGGAACAGGCCTTGCCTTTGATGCAACCGACTTTGAAGCATGTATACAGAATCCTTGCCCAGGCCGCTGCGGCTGCGCTGGTCTGAACGCGGAACCGGCTGGCTGGTTGGCGCCGGCCTGATCGCGTTGGCGGTGCTTGCGCCGGTCTTGACGCTGGGCTGGTGGGCGCTGGGCGGCAGCCTCGGGCACTGGCAGCACCTGGCCACCTATGTGCTGCCGCAGGCGCTGGCAAACACGGTGATGCTGCTGGCCGGCGTGGGTATCGTCGTGACGTTGCTGGGCACCGGGGCCGCCTGGCTGGTGACCGCTTACGAATTTCCGACGCGCCGGATGCTGACCTGGGCGCTGTTGCTGCCCCTGGCCGTGCCGACCTACATCATCGCGTTCGCGTACCTGGACTTGCTGCATCCCATCGGCCCCATCCAGTCGGCGATCCGCGCCCTGCTGGGCTACGACAGCCCGCGCGAGTTTCGCCTGCCCGATTTGCGCTCCATCTACGGCGCTATCTTCGTGCTGGGCTTCGTGCTGTATCCCTACGTCTACCTGAGCACCCGCGTCATGTTCATGACGCAGGCGGCCGGCCTGCTTGAAGCGGCCCGCACGTTGGGCGCGGGCCGCGTGGCGGTGTTCTGCCGCGTCGCCCTGCCCCTTGCCCGTCCCGCGATCGTGGTGGGCGTGAGCCTGGCGCTGCTCGAAACGCTGAACGATATCGGGGCCTCCGAATTTCTCGGCGTGCAAACGCTGACCGTCTCCGTCTACACCACCTGGGTGACCCGTTCGGACCTGGCCGGCGCGGCGCAGATTGCGCTGACCATGCTGGCGATCGTCATCGGGCTGATCCTGCTGGAACGCCACGGCCGCAAGCGGCAGCGCTATGCCAACACGCAGCGCATGCGTCCGATGCAGCCGCGCCGGCTGCGCGGCGCCGCTGCCGCGGTGGCGGCCGTGCTGGGCTGGATTCCGGTGCTGGTGGGCTTCGCCGCGCCGGCGCTGTATCTGGTCGTGGAAACCTACAAGCGCCTGCATCTGGTGGGCGGCGTCTCGGACCAGTTGATCGGCGGCCTGACCAACACCCTCATCGTCGCGTCCAGCGCCACGGTCGTCACCCTGCTGTGCGGCCTGATCGTTGCGTGGGCGGGCCGCAGCCTGCGCGAAAGCGCCGGGTTCAACCCGGGCCGCGCGTGCGCCCGCGTCGCCAGCCTGGGCTACGCGGTGCCCGGCACCGTGCTGGCCATTGGCCTTCTCACCCCGTTCGTTTGGATCGACACCGCCGTGGCGCGCGTCTTCGGCGGCACGGGCCTGTTCCTGATGGGCTCGATGGGCGCGCTGGTCTGCGCCTATGCCATCCGCTTCCTGGCGATTTCGACCGGGGCGGTGGAAGCCGGGCTGGCGCGCATCCCGCCGTCGCTCGAGCAGGCCTCGCGCCTCCTGGGCGAAACGTCGGCCGGCACCCTGCGCCGCGTCCATTTGCCCCTGCTGCGTCCGGCGCTGGCTGCCAGCGCGCTGCTGGTGTTCGTGGATGCCATGAAAGAATTGCCCGCCACCCTGCTGCTGCGCCCCATGAATTTCGACACCCTCGCCACGTGGCTGTACGCGGAAGCCGCGCGCGGCACGTACGAAGAAGGCGCCGTGGCCGCGCTGGCCATCGTCCTGGCCGGCCTGCTGCCGGTCATCCTGCTGGCGCGCACCAATCTGAAAATGGGACATTGAACATCGTGCCCGATCTGTTAGAAATCGACCATATCTCCCTCGCCTACGAGACGCCCGCGGGCGTCAAGCCGATCGTGCAGGACTTGTCGCTGGGCCTGCCCGCCGGCCACATCGGCTGCCTGCTGGGCGAATCCGGCTGCGGCAAGACCACCGTGCTGCGCGCCATTGCCGGCTTCGAGCCGGTGCGCGCCGGCCGAATCCTGCTGGACGGCACGGTCATCTCATCGCCCACCGAACAGGTTGCGCCCGAACTGCGCCGCGTGGGCATGATGTTCCAGGACTACGCGCTCTTTCCCCATCTGACCGTTGGCCTGAACGTGGCGTTCGGATTGCGCAAGCTGTCGCGGCAGGATCGCGCCCGCCGCGTCGAGGAAATGCTGGAACTCGTCGGCCTGGCGCATGCCGCCAGCAGCTATCCCCACGAGATCTCTGGCGGCCAGCAGCAACGCGTGGCGTTGGCGCGCGCGCTGGCGCCGTCGCCTGACCTGCTGCTGCTGGACGAACCGTTCTCGAACCTGGACGTGGACACGCGCGAGCGCCTGGCCTTCGAGGTGCGCGAGATCCTGAAGACCACGGGCCATACCGCCATCCTGGTCACCCACAACCAGGCCGAAGCCTTCGCCATCGCCGACCGCATCGGGGTGATGGCGAAGGGCCGCATCGCTCAGTGGGACACGCCCTACAACCTGCACCATCACCCGGCCGACGCCTTCGTGCGCGACTTCATCCGCCGCGAGGCGCTTGAAGAGCAGCGCGAACAGGCGCTGGCGCGCGGCCGCTAGCGGTGATCCCGGCGCCAGCCGCGCCGGGGCCGCGTCTGGCGGATCAATCCGCCGACAGCTTCACCTTCTGCGACAAGGCCTTGAAGGCCTCGTGCTGGCTTTGCGTCAGACGCTCGACTTCCTGCGGGGTCGAGCCATAGGGCATGAAGCCGGCCTTCTCCAGCTTGTCCTTGACGTCCGGCATGGCGAGCGCCGCCTGGAACGCTTCGCTCAACGCGCGCGTCACCTCGGGCGACATGCCGGCCGGCCCATACACCGCAAACCACGGATCCACCACCGCCCCCGAATAGCCCAGCTCGGCCAGCGTCGGCACGTTTGGCAACGCCGGCGCACGCTTGCTGCCCGTCACCGCCAGCGCGCGGATCTTGCCCGCATTGATATGCGGCAGCGACGCGGGCAGGTTGTCGAACATCACGGGCAGGTGCCCGCCCAGCAGATCGTTCAAGGCCTGGGCGCTGCCCTTGTAGGGCACGTGCTGCATGCCAGCCCCGGTCACCTGGTCGAACATCACCCCTGCAAGGTGCATGGACGTGCCCGTGCCGGGCGTGCCGTACGACGTGTTGGGATTTGCCTTGGCGTAGGCCACCAGATCCTTGACGCTGTCCACCTTCACGGACGGCCCCACCTCCAGTACCACGGACGAGGCGCCCAGCATGCTGATTCCCGTGAAATCCTTGGTCGGATCGAACGGCATCTTCGGGTACACGAAGGGATTGAGCGCATTCGTCGAGATCGCGCCAAAGCCGATGACGTAGCCGTCCGGCGCCGCCTTGGCAACGGCATCCATCCCGATGTTGCCGCCCGCCCCAGGACGGTTCTCGACGATGACGGGCTGCCCGAGTTTCTCGGCCACCTTCTGTCCCGCCGTGCGCGCGACCAGATCGGTCGTCCCGCCGGCGGTATACGGCACGATGAAAGTGATGGGCTTGGCCGGATAGCCGGCGGCGTGCGCCGGCATGGCGCATTGGATCAACGCCAGCGCGGCCAATCCGCGCAGCGCATTATGGGTATTGCAACGCATGATGTCTCCCTCCCGTTTGTTGTTGATGCACGGGTAGCGCATCTTATCGCCAGACGGCGCCGCCCTTGCCGGTCAGCGCCCCAACACATCGATGATGCGCTGGGCGATGTACCGGCCGTGAGTTTCCAGCGCGAAGTGGCCGGTGTCCAGCAGTTCAACCACGGCATCCGGATTGTCGCGACGATAGGCCTCGGCGCCCGGCGGAATGAAGAACGGATCGTTGCGCCCCCAGATTGCCAGCGTCGGCACCTGGGCCTGACGGAAGAACGCCTGGAACGTGGGGTATTGCGTCAGGTTGTTCGCATAGTCCAGAAACAGATCGAGCTGGATGTCCTTGTTGCCCGGCCGTTCAAGCAGGGCCGCGTCCAGCGTATAGCCTTCGGGCGCGACGCTGTCCGGATCCGCCACGCCGTGCACGTACTGCCACTTGGTGCCTTCGAAGTTCAGAATGGCGTCGTGAATGGTCTGGCGGTTTGCGGGCGACGGGTCGTTCCAGTAGGCGCGGATGGGCGCCCACGCGTCGCCCAGGCCGTCGAGATACGCGTTCCCGTTCTGCGAAACGAGGCCGGTCACGCGCTCGGGGTGCGCCACCGCAAGCCGCAATCCGGTTGGCGCGCCGTAGTCGAAGAAATACATGGCGTAGCGGGTCAGCCCCAGTTCGTCCACAAACGCTTCCAGCGATCTGGCCAGGTTGTCGAAGGTGTAGCGGTACCCGCGCTCGGCCGGGACTTCGGTGAAGCCGAAGCCGGGCAGATCGGGCGCGATGACGCGAAAGTGCGCGGCCAGCTGCGGGATGACATTGCGGAACTGATGCGACGACGTGGGAAAGCCATGCAGCAGCAGGAGTACGGGCGCTTGCGGGTCGCCGGCTTCGCGATAGAAAAAGCGCAGGCCGTCGGCTTGCGCATGGCGGTAATGGACGGTGTGGTCGGGCTGGGCGTTCATGAGGATCTCCGCTATTCGGGCAAGAAATGACGATGGGGTTTCGAAGCTTCACGGCACAGTCTACGCATTTTGAGTAACCTGTCAATATTAGTTTTACTGGTTACGTAAGGATAATTTGGCGCCGCCATGAAAAAGCCCGGCATGAGCCGGGCTGGAAACCATCGATCGTTGTCATTTCGCCTTGGCGCTGGCGTCCGCCGCCTCGCGCTGCCGGAACGCCGCCACCTTGTGCCGGTTGCCGCACAACGCCATGCTGCACCAGCGCCGCTTGTGCGAGCGCGTTCGGTCGTAGAACCAGAGCGAGCACGCATCGCTTTCGCATTTGCGCACCAGGCCGAAGTCGCCATGCGCCAGCAGATCGGCTGCCGCCTCTGCCACCGGCAGCAGCCATTGCGCCGCCGTCTGCGAGGGATAACGGCGCGACACCACCAGGCTGCCATCGTCTGCCGGCGCAAGCTCGAGATGACTGCCGCCCGCCGCCAGCGCGCGATTCAATGCGGAAAGCACCAGCGGTGCGTGCGCCTTGCGCTGGGCGACCAGCTCTCGGACGGTTTCGCGCAGGCCGCGCGCGCTTTCCAGCAAACCGGACGGCGCGGCGCCCTGCGCGGCGGCGACACCCGCGAGCGACAGCCAGCCCGCGACGTCCGCGTCCGACTGCCATCGGTCGACGGGGCCGGCGCTGCTCTGCTCGACGGTGTTGATCATGTCCAGGGCGACGTGGTCGCCCAGTTGTCGGAATTCGGGTGCGTGGCTGGTGTTCATGGTGATCTCCGGCGACAGTGTAACCCTTAAAAATAAACGATAAAAGTTACACAATCATGGGGCGGCATTACGCCGCCCATCACGCATTGTCATCCCGCCCCGCTCAGTTGCGCGGTTCCGGCAGCGGAATGTATTCGGTCTCGTCGCCGGGCACGATCTGATCGAAGCGCGTGCGTTGCCAATCCTGCTTGGCCTGTTCGATCCGGTCCTTGCTGCTGGACACGAAGTTCCACCACACGAAGCGCGGACCGTCGAGCGGTTCGCCGCCCAGCAGCGCGAAGCGGGCGGCGGTCTTGGCGCGGATCTGCACCGGCTTGCCCGGGGCAAACACCACCAGGCGACCGCTGTCGTACTCCTGGCCGTCGATTTCCACCGTGCCGCTGGCCAGATAGGCCGCGCGTTCTTCGTGCTCGGCCGGCAGCACCGTCGTGGCCCCCGGCTGAAGTTGCAGGTCGCCGTAGAACAGGGGCGACAGCGTCTTGACCGACGAGGTCTTGCCGAACATCGAACCGGCGACGACCTGGGCGCGCACGCCCTCGCCTTCGACCACCGGCTGCGCATCCAGGCCGTAATGCACGAAACCCGGATCGGTTTCTTCGTGCGCCTTGGGCAGGCCAACCCAGATCTGCAGCCCCGAGAGCCGCTGCGGCGCGAGGCGGCTTTCCGGCGAGGAGCGTTCGGAGTGGACGATCCCCCGCCCGGCGGTCATCCAGTTCACCTCACCGGGCAGGATGGTTTGCGTGTTGCCTGCCCCGTCGCGGTGGACCATGGAGCCTTCGTACAGGTAGGTGACGGTGGACAGCCCGATATGCGGATGCGGCCGCACGTCGATGCCGGCGCCGATGTCGAAGTCCGCCGGCCCCATCTGGTCCAGGAAAACGAACGGGCCAACGCTGCGGCGCTGCATGGAAGGGATGGCGCGGCGGACGGAGAATCCGCCCAGGTCGCTGGTGCGCGGCACCACGACGGTTTCGATCTGGCTTTCGCCGGCTTGGGACAGGGTCGACATGGTGCAATGCTCCGCAATGGATTGGCCTGGGGCCATCTTAATGGCCTCGGTGCAGGTAATGGGGGGTAATTGGATGAGCCAGGCGGATTCCGGGATCCGCCCGGCGGTTGACGTCAGGCCAGGTCGAACACCAGCACTTCAGCGTCCTTGCCGCCCGACAGCTCGACGCTGCCGGTGTCCGTGATCGCCACGGCGTCACCGGCATTGAGCGCGGCGCCGTTGACGGTCACGCTGCCACGGGCCACATGGACCCAGGCGCGGCGGCCGGCGGCCAGCGGCAGCGAGGCCGACTCGTCGCCATCGAACAGGCCAGCGTACAGACGCGCGTCCTGATGGATCTTCATCGATCCGTCGATGCCGTCGCCCGACACCAGCGCCTGCAGACGGCCACGCTTTTGCGCATCGCTGAAGGCGCGCTCTTCGTACTCCGGCGCAATGCCAGTCACGTTGGGCTCGATCCAGATCTGCAGCATGTGCGTTTCGGCATCGGGGCGGGGATTGAACTCCGAGTGCATCACGCCGCGGCCGGCGCTCATGCGCTGGACGTTGCCGGGCTGAATTTCCGAGCCGCTGCCCATGCTGTCCTTGTGAGCGATCGCGCCATCCAGCACATACGTGATGATCTCCATGTCCCGGTGGCCATGCGTGCCGAAGCCGCGGCCCGCGGCGATGCGGTCGTCATTGATGACGCGCAGCGCGCCAAAGCCCATGTGAGCCGGATCGTAGTAGTTGGCAAAGGAGAAGGTATGGAACGAATCGAGCCATCCGTGGTTGGCGTGACCCCGTTCAGCAGCGCGGCGGATCGTAAGCATGGTGAACTCCTGTTTCAATAATATGAATGGTTAGGGCTGCGTCCTGGCTGGGCTTTCCGCCTTGCCGTTTAGCTGCAACCCCGGCATGAGTGATATTCTGCGCGCCCGGGCCACGGGTTTTGGCGCTATATTTTGATGACTTCGTTCAAATTATTTGAATCCACACTTTTGGCGCCATTCCATGCAGCCCATCACGCCCGAACTCCTCGTCCTCGTCGATGCCATCGCGCGCCACGGCAGCTTCGCCAAGGCCGCGCGCGAACTGGGTAAGGTGCCCTCCGCCGTCACGTATTCCATCCGCAAGCTCGAAGATGGCCTGGACGTGCTGCTGTTTGACCGCTCGGGGCATCGGGCTCTGCTGACGCCGGCAGGCGAGGCGCTGCTCAAGGACGGCCGGCATCTGCTGCAGTCGCTGGACGAACTGGCCAGCCGGGTCAAGCGCATCGCAACGGGGTGGGAGGTGCAGCTGCGCATTGCGGTCAGCGCGGTGCTGCCGTGGCGGCCCATCTATGACCTGATCGATGAATTCCATGCGGTGGGCAGCGCCACGACGCTGCGCTTCTCTACCGAAGTCTTGAGCGGCAACTGGGACGCGCTGACCTCAGGGCGCGCGGACCTGGTGATCGGTGCGGGCGCGGCGGGCGAGCCGACGGGTCCCTATCGCTCGCAGGCGATAGGCGTGATGCAATTCGGATTCTGCGTGGCGGCGAACCATCCGCTGGCCGCCCTGCCCCAGCCGCTTAGCCGCGCCGACATCACGCGCTACTGCGCGGTCGTTATTGCCGACACCTCACGCAACCTGCCCGTGCAGTCGCGCGGCATTCTGTCGGATCAGCCGACGCTGGTGATGCCGTCGATGCAGGCCAAGATCGAGGCGCAGGTGCGCGGCCTGGGCTGCGGCTATCTGCCGCTGACGCTGGCCGCGCCCTACCTGGCGCAGGGTCTGCTGGTGGTGTGTGAGACGGATGAAGGCATGTCCCTGACGGAACACGTGGCTTACGCCTGGCGGGCGGAGCCGCCGGGCGAAGCCATGAAGTGGTGGCTGCAGAAGCTGAAGTCCCCGCGTCTGTGCGAGAGCCTGCTCGGGCTATAGACCGATCCACCGGACCGGCCCATCGCACGCCTATTCGTCTTCGATACCCAACTCGCGCAGCTTGCGCGTGATGGTGTTGCGGCCGATCCCCAGACGGGAGGCGGCTTCCACCCGACGCCCGCGGCTGGCGTCCAGCGCGCTTTGCAAGAGGATCTTCTCGAACTGGCGGGTCAGCGTCGCCATGACGGCCGGTTCGCCGCGCTCCAGCCGGTACTGTGCGTCGCGCAGCAGCGAATCCTGCCAATTGCGCGGCGCGGCGTCGCCTGCGGCTTGCTCGGCGTGCGCGCCGGCTTGCACCACGGTGCCCACCCCCGCGACGGGCGGCGCGGCCCGCAAGGGCGCCACGCCCGGCGGCGGCTGGTGTTCCATGGCCCGGATCTCGGGCGGCAGGTCGACACGGTCCACCGTCTGACCCGGCGCCATCACCGTCAGCCAATGGCAGAAGTTCTCCAATTGGCGCACGTTGCCGGGAAAGTCGAACTTGGTCAGCACGGCCAGCGCCTCGGGCGTCAACCGCTTGACGGGCACGCCCAGCGTGCGCGCGCTGGCGGTCAGGAAGTGCTGGGCCAGCGCGGGAATGTCCTCGACGCGCTCGCGTAGCGGCGGCAGCCGCAGCCGGATCACGTTCAGGCGGTGAAACAGGTCTTCGCGGAACAACCCCTGCTCGACCCGCTGCTCCAGCGGCTGGTGCGTGGCGGCCACGATGCGCACGTCCACGCGCACGGGTTGCGCCCCGCCGACGCGATAGAAGCTGCCCTCGGCCAGCACACGCAACAGGCGCGTCTGCAGTTCGATCGGCATGTCGCCGATTTCGTCCAGGAACAGGGTGCCGCCGTGCGCCTCTTCGAAGCGGCCGCGCCGCAGATTGTTGGCGCCGGTGAAGGCGCCGCGCTCGTGGCCGAAGAGTTCGGCTTCCAGCAGGTCGCGCGGGATGGCCGCGGCGTTCAGCGCCACGAACGGTCCGCTGGCACGCACGCCGTGACCGTGCAGCGCCCGGGCCACCAGTTCCTTGCCCGTGCCGGACTCGCCGGTGATCAGGACCGTGACCTTGGATTGGGCCAGCCGGCCGATCGCACGAAAGACTTCCTGCATGGCGGTGGACGACGATTGCGTCATCATCCAGCGTTCGTTGTTCTGCGACGCCTCGCCCTGCCCCTCGGGGCTTTCGGGCTGCGCCGATTCCTGCATGGCGCGCTGGATCAGCGCGACGGCCTCGTTCACGTCGAACGGCTTGGCCAGGTAATCGAACGCGCCGCCCTGGAACGCGGACACGGTGCTGTCCAGGTCGGCGAACGCCGTCATCACGATGACCGGCAGGCCGGGATGGCGCTCTTTCAGTTGGCGCAACAGCTCCAGGCCGTTGCCGCCGGGCATGCGGATGTCTGACACGAGCGCCACGGGCGTTTCATGCGAAAGCGCCTCCAGCACGTCGGCCGATTGGGAAAAACTGCGGGTGGGGACGCCAGCGCGGGCCAGGGCCTTTTCGAGGACCCAGCGGATGGCCTGGTCGTCGTCGACGATCCATACGGGTTTCATCAGTTTGCGGGCTCCATCGGGAGGACCAGGCGAAACTCGGTGCGCCCCGGTCGGGATTCAAATTCGATGATGCCGCCGTGCTGTTGCACGAAGTCCTGCGCCAGGCTCAGGCCCAGGCCGGTGCCGCCCGCCCTGGCCGTGACCAGCGGGTGGAAGATGCGGTCGCGGATGTGTTCCGGCACGCCAGGACCGTTGTCGATGATGGACAGCACCAGCGCCAGGCGGTGCTGACGGTGCGCCAGCATGACTTGCCGCGCGACACGCGTGCGCAGCGTCACCACGCCGGGTTCGGTCTGCGGACCTTGCGGACGCGCCACAAGTTCCTGCGCCGCATTGCGCGCAACGTTGAGCACGGCCTGCATCAGGCGGGCGGCGTCGCCCTTCAGGTCCGGCACCGAGGCGTCGTAGTCGCGCTGGATCGTGACGTCGTTGCGGAACTCGGCCTGGATCAGCGCGCAGACACGCTCGCAGATTTCATGGATGTTCACCGGGCGCGCATTGAGCGGCACACGTTGCGGACCGCTCAGGCGGTCCACCAGCGCCTGCAGGCGGTCGGCTTCGGAAATGATGACCTGGGTGTACTCGGCCAGGGCCGCGCTGGGCAGCTCGGCCTCCAGCAACTGCGCGGCGCCGCGCAGTCCGCCCAGGGGATTCTTGACTTCATGCGCCAGGTTGCGCAGCAATTCGCGGTGGGCTTCGATCTCGTCAACCAGCCGGTGGTTGCGGTCGGCCAGCACGCGTTGCTCGATTTCGCGCGTTTCGATCAGTACCGGCCAGCGCTGGCCGGTCAGTCCCACGGTGGTCACCGAGACTTCCACGGATTCGGTGGCGCGGCGCAACGAGGCCAGCTGCCTCACGTCGGCGTACCTGCCGCCCGCGGCGCGGTCGATCGATGACTGGATGTTCTCAGGGTTGTCGTACAGGGTGGCGGCTGAGTGCCCGCCAAGTTGCTTGCGCGAACGGCCGAAAAGATCCTCGGCGGCTGCGTTGGCGTATTCGATGTGGCCGCGCTCGTTGACCAGGAAAACTGACGTGGCTAGCAGATCGAGAGCTTCAACATTCATTTTCAACGTACCCGAATGGACAGGGGAAAGCGGAACGCGTCCGCGACGGGCGAGCCGGCCCGACGCCCTGCCCGCCGGCGCGGCGCCGGGCGGGCAATTCATCGGGCGGCTACCTGGTGGTGCGCGTGGTGTGGGCCCTGGTTTCTGCCTACATCATCGCGCTCCCCCCAGCCACGGCCTCAAGACATCAGAGGCTGTAGTACATGTCGAATTCGACCGGGTGCGTCGTCATGCGCAGGCGCGTCACATCGGCCATCTTCAGGTCGATGTAGGCGTTGAGCATGTCATTGCTGAACACGCCGCCACGGGTCAGGAACTCGCGATCCTTGTCCAGGGCTTCCAGCGCTTCTTCCAGCGAGGCGCAGACGGTCGGGATCTTCGCGTCTTCCTCCGGCGGCAGGTCGTACAGGTTCTTGTCGGCCGGATCGCCCGGGTGGATCTTGTTCTGGACGCCGTCCAGGCCGGCCATCATCAGGGCCGAGAAAGCCAGGTACGGGTTGGCCAGGGGATCCGGGAAGCGCGTTTCGATGCGGCGGCCCTTCGGGTTGCCAACGTACGGAATGCGGATCGAAGCCGAGCGGTTGCGGGCCGAGTAAGCCAGCTTCACGGGCGCTTCGAAGTGCGGGACCAGACGCTTGTACGAGTTCGTGCCGGGGTTGGTGATGGCGTTCAGGGCACGGGCGTGCTTGATGATGCCGCCGATGTAGTACAGGGCGAATTCGGACAGGCCGGCGTAGCCGTTGCCCGCGAACAGGTTCTGGCCGTCCTTCCAGATGGACTGGTGGACGTGCATGCCGGAGCCGTTGTCGCCAACGATGGGCTTGGGCATGAACGTGGCGGTCTTGCCGTAGGCGTGGGCCACGTTGTGCACGATGTACTTGACGATCTGCGTCCAGTCGGCGCGCTGGACCAGCGTGCTGAACTTGGTGCCGATTTCGAGCTGGCCGGGCGCCGCCACTTCATGGTGGTGCACTTCGACCGGCACACCCATCTGTTCCATCAGCAGGCACATTTCCGAACGCATGTCCTGGAACGAATCGACCGGCGGAACGGGGAAGTAGCCGCCCTTCACGCCCGGACGGTGGCCGGTGTTGCCGCCTTCGAATTCCAGGCCGGTGGACCACGGCGCTTCTTCGGACTTGATCTTGACGAACGTGCCCGACATGTCGGTGTTCCAGGTCACGCCGTCGAACACGAAGAATTCGGGTTCCGGACCGAAGTAGGCGGTGTCGCCCAGGCCGGAGGACTTCAGGTAGGCTTCAGCGCGCTTGGCCAGCGAGCGCGGGTCACGGTCATAGCCCTTCAGGTCCGACGGTTCGACCACGTCGCACGACAGGATCAGGGTCGGCTCTTCGCGGAACGGATCCAGGTTGGCGGTGGAGCAGTCGGGGATGAGGAGCATGTCGGAGGCTTCGATGCCCTTCCAGCCCGGAATCGACGAACCGTCGAAAGCCTGCCCGCTTTCCAGCTTGTCTTCATCGATAGCAGTGGTGGGCACGGAAACGTGGTGCTCACGGCCAACCGTATCGGTAAAGCGGAAATCCACGAATTTCACTTCGTTATCGGCGATCTGTTTCAGGACGTCTTTCGGGCTTGCCATGTCATCTCCATTAGATAAAAGGGTCGAGGGCTTTGCCCGTCGACTGGCATAAAAGAGGGAAGCAATAAGCGTGCCAGGTTTAACCCCGGTATTCCCGGGGGGAGGCAGGCTGGACTTGAGGAAATGTAGCACCACTATGGTGCAAAAGGTGGGGCATGATCGCCCCATCTTGGTGCTTGCACCTTACAGGAACATTTCCTGAAGGTCATTGAGGAAGCGCCAGCCCAGCGGGGTTGCCCGCAGGCGGGTTGGATCGGCGTCCAGCAAGCCCCGTTTCGAGGCTGCCTCCAATTGGTGCGCAATGACGGCCAGCGACAAACCGGTGCGTTCGTTGAACGCCGTCGCCGCCACGCCGTCTTTCAGGCGCAAGGCATTGAGCATGAACTCGAACGGCAGCTCGTCCGGACCGACCTGGCGGCTTTCGGCCAGGTGGCTGCCATCGCGGGCCATCGCGGCCTGCATCCAGGAATCGGGGTTCTTCAGACGCGCCTCGCGCACGATGCGGTCATGGAACGACAGCTTGCCGTGCGCGCCCGGGCCGATGCCCAGGTAGTCGCCGAACTCCCAGTAATTCATGTTGTGGCGGCTCCGGGCGCCGGGCTTGGCGTAAGCCGAGACCTCGTAGCGCGCCAGCCCCGCCGCGGCCAGCTCGGCCTCCACCGCCTCCTGCATGGCGGCGCTGGTGTCATCGTCGGGCAGGTCCTCGGGCGGAAACTTCGCGAAGACCGTATTCGGTTCCATTGTCAGGTGGTACAGCGACAAATGCTCGGTGCCGAACGATATGGCCTCGCGCAGATCGGCCGTACAGGCCTCTAGCGTCTGGCCGGGCAAGGCAAACATCACGTCCAGGTTGACGCGGGGCGCCGCCCGCTGCGCCATGTCGATCGCCGCGCGGGCCTGCGCGGCATCGTGGATGCGGCCCAGCTTTTTCAACTGGGCGTCGTCAAAGCTCTGAATGCCCAACGAAAAGCGTGTGACCCCGCTGGCCGCGTAGTCCCGGAAACGGCCGGCCTCGGCCGTGCCCGGATTGGCCTCCATCGTGATCTCGGCGTCGGGCCACAGGTTCAGGTACGCCCGCAACATCGCCAGCAGCTCGTCCAGACCAGCGGCCGACAGCAGACTGGGCGTGCCGCCGCCGATGAAGACGGAAATCACCTGCCGGCCCCAGATGGACGGCAACGACTGCTCCAGGTCGCTGCGCAGCGCGTCCAGATAGGCGCGCTCGGGAATTTCGCCAGGCGCGGCATGCGAGTTGAAATCACAGTAAGGGCATTTGCGCACGCACCAGGGCACGTGGACGTATACGGACAGCGGCGGCAGGCTGGTCAGGGTGGCGCCGGCGGGCACGACGAGGCGCGACTTAGGCGCGCCCATGTCGTTGCGGATGGGAATGGTGATGGACATGCGAAAAATTCCTGGCGCCTTGCCGGCGCCGTGTTCAAGCGTTGCCCAGCTTGCTGAGCAGCTCGCGCAGCGCCCGGGCGCGGTGGCTGACCCGGTTCTTCTCGTCGGGATCCAGCGACGCGGCGGTCAGCGCCATGTCGGGCAGGTAGAAGTGCGGATCGTAGCCGAAACCGTTGGCGCCTTCGGGCACATCGATGATCTCGCCATGCCACAGGCCCTCGCCGATGAGCGGGCGGGGATCGTTCTCGGAACGCACCAGCGCCAGGACCGCCACGTACCAGGCGCTGCGGTCCTCGACCGATGCCAGGTTGCGCACCAGCAACGCATTGTTGGCCGCATCGGACTTTTCGCCGCCGTGCATCTTGGCATAGCGGGCCGAATACACACCGGGAGCGCCATCCAGCGAGGCCACGCACAGACCCGAGTCGTCCGCCAGCGCGGGCAGCCCGGTCAAGCGGCTGGCGTGGCGCGCCTTGGCCAGCGCGTTTTCGACGAAGGTGACGTGCGGCTCTTCGGCTTCCGGCACGCCCAGTTCGCCCTGGGGCACCAGCTCAATGCCCAGCGGCGCGAACAAGGCGGAGAACTCGCGCAGCTTGCCGGCATTGTTGGACGCCAGGACGACGCGGCGCAGGGAGTCGGGAATCTTGGGGGATGTCATAGGGCGGATTGTATAGGGGCGGGCCTGCGGCGGGCGTGCATTCCACGATGATGGCGCGGGTACCACGCCCGGGTGCATTGCTTGTTGACACTTCTGTAACAGCGCCCGAAGATGGCACGTCAACGATTCGGCGCAACAACGCAGACATATTTTGTTGTCAATATGACCCATCTTGTCACTGATCGTTTCTCAATGCCCCGGCGATGAACTCCATTCACGCTTTGCCACGGCCTGCGGCGCCCCGCGCTCACCATCGGACTTCCGGCGGCGCGCCCGCCCACGCCAGCCTGGCTGGCATCCTGCGCGAAAGATTGTTGCGTCCGCGCTTCCAGCCGGTGATCGACCTGTCCCACAGCCGGATCTATGGGCACGAGAGCCTGATCCGCGGTCCCGCCGACACGCCCCTGCACTATCCCGATGCCCTGTTCGCCGAGGCGCGCCGTCAAGGCTTGCACCCGCAACTTGAGCTGGCCAGTTTTCGCGCGGGCGCGCGGGGGTTCGAACAGAACGACGCCGCCGGCAAGCTGTTCCTGAACCTGTCCGGCTCCGCCCTGCTCCATTACTGGACCCTCTGGGGCCACGACATGCCCGGCCGGCTGCTCAAGGATTGCGCGCTCGAGCCCGCCAGTATCGTTGTCGAACTTACCGAACAGGATCCCCTGTCCGACCGCATGGCCGACCTGCACAACGCGTTTGCGTGCCTGCGCGAAGCCGGCATGCGCATCGCGCTGGACGATTACGGCGTCGGCAATTCCAACCTGCAGCTCTGGGCGGAAACCCAGCCCGAGCTGGTCAAGATCGACCGTTACTTCTTTGACGGCATCGGCCACGACGAGCGCAAGCAGAACATGGTGCGTGCCATCCTGAAGGTGGCCCAGCATCTTGGCACGTCGGTCATCGCCGAAGGCATCGAAACCGCCGAAGACCTGGCCGTCGTGCGTGAGCTGGATATCCGCTACGCGCAGGGCTGGTTCCTGGGCATGCCCGAGGAAATCCTGCTGACCGAACTGACGCCGCCGCTGCGGGATTCGCTGCGTTCGCGCACCTCGGCGCCCGTGTCGCAACGCGCCGCCGGCGGCACCGCCGTCAGCCTGCGCGTCGAAGCGCCAGCCGCGCTGCTGACCAAGCACACCAACGATGACGTGCATCGTCTTTTCATCGAACACAAGAATCTGCACGCCGTGGCCGTGATCGACGCCGACAACCGGCCGGTCGGCATCATCAACCGGCGCGACTTCTCGGAACACTACGCCCAGCGCTACACGCGCGAGCTCTTCGGCCGCGACGCCTGCTCGACCTTCATGAATGCCGAGCCGGTGCTGGTGGATGTAAACGTGTCCATCGACCAACTGAGCCACGTGTTGATTTCCGAAGACCAGCGCTACCTGATGGACGGGCTCATCATCACGCGCGACGGCCGCTACGACGGCCTGGCCACCGGCGAAACGCTGGTGCGCTCGGTGACCGAGATGCGGATCGAGGCGGCGCGCTACGCCAATCCGCTGACGTCCCTGCCCGGCAACATCCCCATCAGCCGGCACATCGCCACGCTGCTCGAAGACGCCGCCGACTTCACCATCTGCTACGGCGACCTGAACAACTTCAAGCCCTTCAACGACGTCTACGGCTATTGGCGCGGCGACGACATGATCATGCTGACCGCCGACGTCATCAAGCGGCACTGCGATCCGCAGCGCGATTTCGTGGGACACGTGGGCGGCGACGACTTCGTGGTGCTGCTGCGCAGCCCCGACTGGATGGCGCGCATCGAGCGCATCATTGCCGAATTCAACGAGGAGGCCGTGGCCCTGTATGACGAACAGGGCCGCCGCAACGGCGGCATCGAGGCCGAAGACCGTTACGGCGTGCCGCGCTTCTTTCCGTTCGTGACGCTGGGCGTGGGCGCCCTGACCGTCACGCCCTCGTTATGCGAGCGCATCCGCCCTGAGGACATCGCCTCGGCGGCCGCCCATGTCAAGCACAAGGTCAAGCACGGGAATCTGTCGCTCGTGGCCGAGCGCTACACCGGCGCCGCCCTGCCGCAACTCACCGGCTGAGGCCTCGCGCGCCGCGGCCTGCGCGCCCTGCGCGATCTGGAATTTGGCCACGGCCCGGCGCAGTCCTTGCGCCTGGGATTCCAGCGCCGCCGCGGCAGCCGCCGTCTGCTCGACCATGGCGGCCGTTTCCTGCGTGGCACGCTCGATATCGGCCACGGCGTGGTTGACCGACGCAATGCCGGCTGCCTGTTCGGCGGTGGCGTTGGAGATCTCGGTCACGATCTGCGTCACACGATCGACCGAGGACACCATGTCGCGCATGGTGTCGCCCGCCAGATTCACATGACGCACGCCTGCATCCACGCGCGCGGCCGAGTCCTCGATCAGGCCCTTGATCTCGCGCGCCGCCTGAGCGCTGCGTTGGGCCAGCGACCGCACTTCGCCCGCCACCACGGCAAACCCCTTGCCCTGCTCGCCCGCGCGCGCCGCTTCCACGGCCGCGTTGAGCGCAAGGATATTCGTCTGGAACGCAATGCTGTCCACCACGCCCACGATCTCCCCGATGCGCCGCGCGCTATCGGCGATGCCCTGCATGCTGTGCACCACTTCATCGACGGCCTGGCCGCCGCGCTGCGCCAGTTGCGTGGCGCTTGCCGCCTGGCGGCTCGCCAGGTCCGCGTTGCCGGCGGTCATCTGAACGGTATGGGCCAGCTGGGTCATGTTGGCCGCCGCTTCCTGCAGCGAGCCAGCCTGGCGCGCCGCGCGGTCCGACATATCGGCGCCGCCCGCCGCGATCTCGCCCGAGCCGGTGTGGATCTCTTCCACGCCCAGGCGGACCGACGCCACGGCGGCCGACAGCCCCGTCTGCATGCGGCGCATGGCCGAATACAGGACCCCGATTTCGTTGTCGCCGCGTTGCGTGATCACGCCCGTCAGGTCGCCGTCCGCGATGCGGTCAAAGTGCGCCCCCGCCTCGTTCAGCGGCCGCACGATGCTGCGTCGGAATCCCAGCCGGATCAGCACTGCCAGCACCAGGACGAAACCCAGCACGACCGCCGCCACCACGATCACCCGTTCAAGCGTGCGGCTTGCGCCGGCCACCGCCTCCTGCCCCTGTTCGCGGGCGTAGGCCTGGTAGGCCTCGGCTTGCTTCACATACGCAGCCCCGCTGGCCGGCAGCGCCTTGTCCGTCAGGCGATTGACCTCGATGCCGTTCCACCCCTGGATCGCGGTGCGCATCGGCAAGAGCGTCTGGTCGGCAAAGGCTGCATACGCCGTCAGCACCTGGGCAAACAGCGGCGCGCCCTGAGCGCTGTCGTCCGGGTTGGCGCGCAGGCGCGCCAGACTGGCAGCGGCCTGCTTCAGCAGTCCATCGGCCTGGGCCAGCGACGCGTTGCGGGCATCTTCCAGCCCGCCTTCCATCGCCGTCTTGGCGTCCGTGAGCGCCGCGCGCGCCTGG
The DNA here is from genome assembly GCF_902859725.1 of Achromobacter mucicolens. Classification (GTDB taxonomy): domain Bacteria; phylum Pseudomonadota; class Gammaproteobacteria; order Burkholderiales; family Burkholderiaceae_B; genus Achromobacter; species Achromobacter mucicolens. The sequence continues at coordinate 293,268 of NZ_CADIJP010000005.1, forward strand.
AACAGACGGCTGGTCATGTCGGCCAGATCGCTCGCCCTTTCGATGCTGCCCCGCCCCAGGGCCTCGATATCCGCGCGATTGTCGCGCAGGACCGTGATGCCCGCTGCCGCGGCAAGCGCGAACAGCACAACGAACAAGGCAAGAATGGCCGACAGCGCCGTCGTTACCCGCAGATTTTTTCGCATATCCATCCGTGTGTTGCGTGGCCGCCCGTGCGGCAGTGCAACGGATTATGGACACCCAGTTTGGCAATTTCTTGACACAACCTTGGATGGGGCGTGTCGCACTGCCGTCATGAAGCGGCGCTTTTGCGATCAGGAACCCTGTATTAATGATTTGTGAATTGGCACATGCGCGGCCTTGCGGCACATTCGATCCTGTCCCGAACCATTCCTTCAATCAGAAAAGCCAGTCACATGCTCCAAGCCTCCCACGCCTACCAGGACATCCGCGAAGCCGTCCGCGACCTCTGCGCGCAGTTTCCCTCCGAGTATTTCCGCAAGGTCGACGAAGAACGCGGCTACCCCGAGGACTTCGTGCGCGCCCTCACCGAAGCCGGCTGGCTGGCCGCCCTGATCCCCCAGGAATACGGCGGCTCCGGGCTGGGCCTGACCGAAGCCTCGGTCATCATGGAAGAGATCAACCGAAGCGGCGGCAACTCCGGCGCGTGCCACGGCCAGATGTACAACATGGGCACGCTTCTGCGCCACGGATCCGAGGCCCAGAAGCGCGAATACCTGCCCCGCATCGCCGCCGGCGAACTGCGGCTGCAGTCGATGGGCGTCACCGAGCCCACCACCGGCACCGACACCACCAAGATCAAGACCACCGCCGTCAAGCGCGGCGACCGCTATGTCATCAATGGCCAGAAGGTCTGGATCTCTCGCGTGCAGCACTCGGACCTGATGATCCTCCTGGCGCGCACCACGCCGCTCGATCAGGTCACGCGCAAGTCCGAGGGCATGTCGATCTTCCTCGTTGACCTGCACCATGCGGTCAAGCACGGCATGTCGATCCGCCCGATCCCCAACATGGTCAACCACGAGACCAACGAGCTCTTCTTCGACAACCTGGAAATCCCGGAAGAAAACCTGATCGGCGAAGAGGGCAAGGGCTTCAAGTACATCCTGGACGGCCTGAACGCCGAACGCACCCTGATCGCCGCCGAATGCATCGGCGACGGCTACTGGTTCGTCGACAAGGTCACCGCGTACGCCAAGGAACGCATGGTTTTCGGCCGCCCGATCGGCCAGAACCAGGGCGTGCAGTTCCCCATCGCGCGGGCGCACATCAACGTCGAAGCAGCCAGCCTGATGCGCTATGAAGCCTGCCGGCTGTTCGACGCCCACGAACCCTGCGGCGCCCAGGCCAACATGGCCAAGCTGCTGGCCGCCGACGCGTCCTGGGAAGCGGCCAACGCCTGCCTGCAGTTCCACGGCGGCTTTGGCTTTGCCACCGAATACGACGTCGAGCGCAAGTTCCGCGAGACGCGCCTCTATCAGGTGGCCCCCATTTCGACCAACCTGATCCTGTCGTACGTCGCCGAACACATCCTGGGCCTGCCCCGCTCCTTCTGACATGCCAACTTCCGACATGACCGCAGACAAAGACACCCCGCACCTGAGCGCCGAACTCGCCGCCTTTGCCGCCAACCTGCGCTACGAAGACATCCCTGCCCCGGTGCTGCGCCGCGCCGAAGACCTGCTCCTTGATTGCCTGGCGTCGATCCTTGCCGGCGCGTCGGCCCGTGCGGTCCAGGCGATCGACCGCTATGCCGCCGCAATGGGTCCGGCCGATGGCCCCAGCGAAGTCCTGATCACCCGCCGGCGTACCACGCCGCTATTTGCCGCCATGGTCAACGCGGCGGCCGCGCATGTGGTCGAACAGGACGACGTGCACAACGGCTCGGTCTTTCACCCCGCCGCCGTGGTGTTCCCTCCCGCGCTGGCCGTCGCGCAGGCGCTGGGGTCGTCGGGGCGCGATCTGCTTACCGCCGCCGTCGCCGGCTATGAGGTCGGCATTCGCGTGGGCGAGTTCCTCGGGCGCTCGCACTACAAGATCTTCCACACCACCGGCACGGCGGGCACCCTGGCTGCCGCCGTCACCACGGGCCGGCTGCTGGGCCTGTCCCCCGAACAGATGCTGCACGCGCTGGGCTCGGCGGGCACGCAAGCCGCGGGCCTGTGGGAATTCCTACGCGACGCCGCCGACTCCAAGCAGTTGCACACCGCCAAGGCCGCCGCCGACGGCATCACCGCGGCCTACCTGGCGCGCGAAGGCTTCACGGGCGCCCGCCACATCCTGGAAGGCCCGCAGGGCATGGCGGCCGGCATGTCCACGGACGCCGATCCCAGCCGCCTGTGCGACCGTCTGGGACAGCGCTGGGCGCTGGCCGAGACCTCATTCAAGTTCCATGCCTCGTGCCGGCATACCCATCCGGCGGCGGACGCGCTGCAACAGGCGCTGCGCGACAACCACCTCACCGAGGCCGACGTCGAGCGCGTCGTGGCGCATGTCCACCAGGGCGCCATCGACGTGCTGGGCCCCGTCGTCAATCCGCAGACGGTGCACCAGTCCAAGTTTTCGATGGGCACGGTGCTGGCGCTGATCGCGCGCCAGGGCCGCGCCGGGCTCGCGGAGTTCGACGCGGCCCTCGACGACCCCGGCGTGGCCGCCTTCCGCGGCAAGGTCGAAATGGCCCTCGACCCGGAAGTCGACGGCGCCTACCCGCAACGTTGGATCGGCAAGGTCACGGTCTACACCCGCGACGGCCGCGTGCTGCATGGCCGCGTGGACGAACCGAAGGGCGATCCCGGCAACACGCTGAGCCGCCCCGAAATCGAGGACAAGACGCTCAGCCTGGGCCGCTACGCCGACGCGGCGACAGAGCAGGAACTGCGCGGCCTGATCGCGACGATCTGGGGGCTGGAGAAGCTGGGCAAGGTTGAGACGCTGCTGCCGCGGTAATTCGCGACCGCTCGCGAACACAAATGCAAAAAAGCCGCATCTGCGGCTTTTTGCGTTGTGGGAGGCGCTGCAAGGTGTCTGACACCCTGCGGGCACAACCGTCAATTGCCGGCTGTCTCACAAGGGTGTCAGACACCGTGTTCGCATGCGACACCGTGTTCGCACGGCGCACAAGGCGCGTGGCTTACGCCAGCGCGGCGCGCTGCGCCTTCACCAGATTGGCGATGCCGTTTTCCGCCAGCACCAGCATCGTGTCCAGCTCCGCGCGCGTGAACGTCGCGCCTTCACCGGTGCCCTGCACTTCCACGAAGGCTCCGCTGCCCGTCATGATGACGTTGACGTCAGCGTCGCAAGCCGAGTCTTCCAGGTAGTCCAGGTCCAGCACCACCTGCCCGCGCACCAGGCCCACGGACACCGCGGCCACCGCGTCGCGGATCGGGCTGGCGGCCAGGTCGCCGCGCTTCATCAGCAGCGCCACCGCGTCGGCGGCCGCCACCCAGGCCCCGGTAATGCTGGCGCAGCGCGTGCCGCCGTCGGCCTGCAGCACATCGCAGTCCAGGTGCAGGGTGCGTTCGCCCAGCGCCTTCATGTCGAACACGGCACGCAGACTGCGTCCGATGAGGCGCTGGATCTCCTGCGTGCGGCCGCTTTGCTTGCCGCGCGCGGCCTCGCGGTCGCCGCGCGTGTGCGTGGCCCGCGGCAACATGCCGTATTCAGCCGTTACCCAGCCTTCGCCCTTGCCCTTCAGAAAAGGCGGTACCTTGTCCAGGACGCTTGCCGTACACAGCACGTGGGTGTCGCCCGCCTTCACCAGCACGGAGCCTTCGGCGTAACGCGTGAACCCGCGCTCCAGGCTGAACGGACGCAGTTGGTCGGCGGCGCGGCCCGACGGCCGGGCAATGGTGGGGATGGTGGTCACAACGGGCTCCAGACTTGGCTTCGATTCGCGGCATTGTACGGGCAGGCGCGCCGGGACAATCGCGCTTGGAGTATCCTGCCGCGATGTATCCGGTTGAAAACACAGACCCGCAGCTCAGACCCTGGGCGCCGCGGGCCCCGGCGCAACCGGCTCCCACTCCAGGAATTACCAGGACTCGCACACCATGATCCGCAGCATGACCGCCTTCGGCAACGCCCGAGCAGACTTAGAACAAGGCACTCTCGCCATAGAACTGCGCAGCGTGAACAGCCGTTTTCTCGACCTGTATTTCCGCCTGCCCGACGAGCTGCGCCACGTGGAAACGCCGCTGCGCGAGCTGCTGACGGCCAATCTTGCGCGCGGCAAGGTCGAAATTCGCGTGTCCTTTACCCGTGCCGCCAATACCGATCTGTCCAAGCTGGATCCCGCCTGGCTCGACAGCCTGGCCGAACAGCTGCAGGCCGCCCGCCGCATCATCCCGGACATCGCCTCTCCCCGGCTTGCCGAACTCTTCAACTGGCCTGGCCAGCGCGGCAACGATGCGCTGGATCCGCAGATCTGGGGCGCCGCCTGCTTGCAGGCCGCCCAGCAAGCGCTGACCCAGCTTCAGGAAGGCCGCGAGCGCGAGGGTGAGCGCCTGGCCGGCATGATGCGCGAATGCGCCGACGGCGTCGCGCGCGTGGTGGACATCGTGCAGGCGCATCTGCCGCAACTGCTGGCCGACCACCGCGACCGGCAGGCCGCCAAATTGCGTGAAAGCGTGGAATCCGCGTTCCCCGGCGGATTCACGCATATTTCCGGCGCCGAACTGTCTGAGCGCCTGTCCCAGGAGGCCAACCTCTTTGCCCTGCGCATCGACGTGGCCGAGGAACTGTCACGCCTGCGTTCGCACCTGGAAGAACTGCGTCATCTGCTCTCGGACGGCGGCGGCAAGGCGGCGGCCGGCAAGAAGAGCGCCGGCAGCGCGGGCAAGCGCCTGGACTTCCTGTTCCAGGAAATGAACCGCGAGGCCAATACGCTGGGCTCCAAGGCAGGCAGCATGGAAGTCACCCGCGCCGCCATGGACCTGAAGCTGCTGATCGAGCAGATGCGCGAGCAGGCGCAGAATATCGAGTAAGGGGCGCCCCGCCCCCCCGCTTTACCGGCTCTCGCCGATCGCCGGTTCGCCCCGCAGCGCCGAATCCAGGTATTGGCTGCGGGCGCGAGCGTCCGGAAAGCGCATGTCGCGGTAATTGACGAACCGCGAACCGCGCGTCAGCCGGTAGCCGGCCCAGATCAGCAGGAAAAGCGGAATGCCGATGTAGGTGGCGACGACGCCGCCCCAATCGATCCTGTCCTGCAGGAACGCCTGGTAGTTCTGCCCCAGCGTGATGATCAGGCACAGCACGAACGCGAAAATCGGTCCGAAGGGAAAGAACGGGGACACATAAGGCAGATCCGCGAGGCTGTTGCCCTGCTTCACGTAGCCGCGGCGGAAACGGTAGTGGCTGATGGCGATGCCCAGCCACGCGATGAATCCCGTCATCCCCGAGGTATTGAGCAGCCAGATATAGACGGCGTTGGGGCTGAAGATGAAGGTGAAAAAGCACAGCGCCGCCACGACGGTGGTGGCCAGCAGCGCCCACAGCGGCACGCCGCTGCGCGAAATGCGGCCAAAGATGCGCGGCGCCTTGCCTTCCCGGGCCAGGCTGTAGAGCATGCGCGTGGCCGCGTACATGCCGGAATTGCCCGCGGACAGCACCGAGGTCAGCACCACGGCGTTCATGACGGACGCGGCCCCCAACAAGCCGGCGCGCTCGAAGATCAGCGCGAACGGGCTGACGCTGATGTCCTCGACGTCGTTGCGCAGCAGGTGCGGATCGGTATAGGGAATCAGCAGGCCGATGACCAGGATGGCCGCCACGTAGAACAGCAAAATGCGCCAGAACACCTGGCGCACCGCGCGCGGCAGATTGCGCGCCGGATCCTTCGATTCGCCCGCGGCGATGCCGATCAGTTCGGTGCCCTGGAAGGAAAACCCCACCACCATGGCCACGCCGATCAGCGCGGCGAAGCCGCCGGCGAACGGCGCGTCACCCACCGTCCAATTGGCCAGGCCGCCCATCTCGCCGCCACGGATGATGCCCAGCAGCATCATCACGCCCATCGTGACAAAGGCCAGCACGGCGATCACCTTGATGAGCGCGAACCAGAATTCCGCTTCGCCAAAGCCGCGGGCGGACATGGCGTTCAGTCCGAATGTGATCGCCAGGAACAACGCGCTCCAGTAAAAGCCGGGCACGTCGGGAAACCAGTACGCCATGACGAGCTGCGCCGCCACCAGGTCGACCGCGACGGTCACCGCCCAGTTGTACCAATAGTTCCACCCCAACGCGAAGCCAAACCCATCCTCGACATAGCGCGCGCCGTAGGTTGAAAACGAGCCCGACACGGGCATGGCGGCCGCCAGTTCGCCCAGGCTGGTCATCAGGAAATACACCATGATGCCGATCAGCACGTAGCCCAGCAGCGCGCCGCCGGGCCCGGCCTTGGCGATGGTCGCACCCGACGCGACGAACAGGCCGGTGCCGATCGACCCGCCCACCGCGATCATGGTCAGGTGGCGCGCGGACAGCGTGCGCCGCAATTCGGACGGCCTGCCCGCCTGCGCGTTGCGCGTGCCGCCGGAGCGGCGGTCATCGTGTTCCGATGGAGCCAAAATGCGTTCCTTCACGTCTGGATGGCGCTCGCGCAACGCCGCGCGAACGCCCTGGGATTACCGGGCAACGCGCGAGAATAGCGCAATCGGCCCCGACATGAAAAATCGCGGGCTGCGGGGGACGGATCAGCCGTTCAGCCTTGCGGCAGCGGCCCCTTCATTGAAACGCTGTTTCCATGAACGTGCGCAACTTGCGCGAATGCAGCCGTTCGGGCGGCATGTCGCGCAGGCGCTCCAGCGCCCGGATGCCAATCTCCAGATGCTGGTTGACCTGACGCCGGTAGAAGGCGCTGGCCATGCCCGGCAATTTCAGTTCGCCGTGCAAAGGCTTGTCGGACACGCACAGCAAGGTGCCGTAAGGCACCCGGAAACGAAAGCCGTTGGCCGCGATGGTGGCCGATTCCATGTCCAGCGCAATCGCGCGCGACTGCGCAAAGCGTTCCACCAGATCGACGTGGTCGCGCAACTCCCAGTTGCGGTTGTCGATTGTGGCGACGGTGCCCGTGCGCATGATGCGCTTCAAGTCCCACCCGGACAGCCCGGCCACCTCTTCCACCGCCTGCTCCAGCGCCACCTGCACCTCCGCCAGCGCCGGGACCGGCACCCAGGTGGGCAGATCGTCGTCCAGGACATGGTCTTCCCGGACGTAGCCGTGCGCCAGAACATAGTCGCCCAACCGCTGGGAATCCCGCAGGCCCGCACAATGGCCCAGCATCAGCCAGGCGTGCGGGCGCAGCACGGCGATGTGGTCGGTGATCGTCTTGGCGTTGGACGGCCCCACACCGATATTGACCAGCGTGATGCCGGAATGATCGCCGCGCACCAGGTGATAGGCGGGCATCTGCGGCAGGCGCACCGGCTGGACTTCGTCGCCAGGACCGCTTTCGCCGCGCCGCGTGATGCGGTTGCCGGGCTCGACCAGCATTTCATAGTCTTCGTTGCCGCTGGCCATCAGGGCGCGTGCCCGGGCGCAGAACTCATCCACGTAGAACTGGTAGTTGGTGAACAGCACGAAATTCTGGAAATGCGTCGGCGCGGTGGAGGTGTAGTGCTGCAACCGGTGCAGCGAATAGTCCACGCGCTGCGCGGTGAAAGGCGCGAGCGGCTTGGGCTCGCCGTCCTTGCCGCGCCACGAGCCGTTGACGATGGCATCGTCCGTGACCGCCAGGTCCGGCACGTCGAACACGTCGCGCAGCGGACGCTTGAGCGCCTCGAGGTGCTCGCCCTCTACGTAGGCGCCCTCGGGAAAGGCGAAATGCAGCGGAATCGGCGAATCGGACTCGCCCACTTCGACCGCGACCCGATGATTCTGCAACAACTGGCCGACCTGCTCGATCAGGTAATCACGAAATAGCGCCGGCTGGGTGACAGTGGTCTGGTAATAACCCGGTTCGGCCACGTGGCCATATGAAAGCCGGGTATCGATGGGATCGTAGGTTTCCACCACGATGCGGATGGCCGGATAGTAGGCGCGGAACCGCGCGCTGCCGTTGCCGGTGCCCTTCAGGACCTCGCGGAACGCGGTACGCAGGAATGCGGTATTGCGCGCATAGATTTCAACCAGCCGGTCGACGGCGGACACGGCGTCCTGGAAGGGTTCGAAGGGCAAGGCCTCGGGCCGGTTCATGGAGGACAAAGGGTGCACTGCGTTCATCATTGAGCTTTACTCCGCCTTCTTATTTGTCTTGCCTGCATCCTCGGCCGCGCGCGGCGGCAACGCCGGCGGGCCGATGCGGTCGATTATGCCCGAGGCGATGGACATTGAAATGTCATGCGGCGTTATTGGCGGCCGCATCGTCGCCGCGCAGCCGCGCACGAGCCGGAACTAACGGCGCTGTTACGTCGCGCGGTGGGCGTGCGGTAACAGCGGGCGGCGGATTATGCTGCATTGCACTACAAATGTAATGAAACATTATTACACTATAATCATGAGGCGTTTCTTGCGTTCCGCCTGTAAACCGCTCCCCTTTCCGCCGGCTTGCCTATCAAGGCAAAGCCATGCCGCCCACTCCGATTTTTTGAAGTGACGTAATGACGCCGCCCACGCGAAAGTTTCGCTTTACCCAATTCCGCACTCCCGCTTTTCTGTCAGCGCCCCTCCTGGCCCTGACGCTGTCCTGGATTCCCGGCGCCGCCCACGCCTCGCTGGCCGCCGAACAAGCCCGCCCCACCCTCAGCGGCCTGCGCTTGGCGCAAGAGCCCACGGTCCTGACGCTGCGCGAACGCGTCGTGCAGGCCGGCCTGGAGGCGATCGGCACGCCCTACAGCTGGGGCGGCGATGATGCCGACGGCTTCGATTGCAGCGGACTCGTCCTGTACGTTTTCCGTGAAATCGCCGGCCTGGAGCTGCCCCGCACCGCGCGCGCCCAGCGCAGCGAAGGCAAGACCGTCTCGGCCAAGAAGGAATTGCGCCCCGGCGACCTGGTGTTCTTTGCCACCCGCGGACGCGGCGTGACGTCCCACGTCGGCATCTATATTGGCCAGAACAAGTTCGTCCACGCGCCGCGCCGCGGCACGAAAGTCCGGGTCGACGACATGAAGACCGCCTACTGGTCCAAGCGCTACCTGGGCGCCCGCGCCTACCTGGATACCCCGCCCAAGCAGTTGCTGGCCCAAGCGTCGCGCTAAGCGCGGGGCCGTTGGACGGCGTCTGACCGGCGCCGGGGGAGATCAAAAAAAACGCCGGCATGCGCATGCCGGCGTTCTCGTGGCTGGCCGTCCTGGCCAAGCGTGCCGCCCAGCCGGTTCAGCCCCGGCCCACGAAGGGCATGTTGGTGGCCATGAGCGTCATGAACTGCACATTGGCATCCAGCGGCAGACGGGCCATCGCGGCGACCGCCTGCGCCACGTGAGCGACGTCCATGCGCGGTTCCACCTTGGTGCTGCCGTCCGCCTGCAGGATGCCGGCGGCCATGCGCTCGGTCATTTCAGTGGCGGCGTTGCCGATGTCGATCTGGCCGCACGCGATGTTGTACGGGCGGCAATCCAGGGAAATCGACTTGGTCAGCCCCGTCACCGCATGCTTGGTCGCGGTATAGGCGATGGAGAACGGCCGGGGCGCATGCGACGAAATCGATCCGTTATTGATGATGCGACCGCCGCGCGGATGCTGCGCCTTCATGATGCGGATTGCCGCCTGCGCGCACAGGAACATGCCGGTCAGGTTGGTGTCCACGACCTCGCGCCACACGGCAACCGGCAATTCCTCGATCGGCACGGCCGGAGCGCCCCGCCCCGCGTTATTGAACAGCACGTCCAGGCGGCCGTATTCGCGCTGGGCGGTGTCGAAGAGATCGCGGACCGCCTGCTCGTCGGACACGTCCGTGGGCACGACCAGCGCCCGCAGCCCGTCCTCGCCCGCCGCCGTGCGGGTGGCCTCCAGCGGCTCGCGCCGGCGGCCAGCCAGCACGACCCGGTAACCCTGCGCCAGGAATTCCAGCGCGACTGCGCGGCCTATGCCGGTACCGGCGCCCGTGACCAGGGCGACGCGGGGCGGATCGATCTCGTTCGTGTTCATCGGATTCTCCGTCTTATGAATGCGCGAAATCCTACCCGAATCGCTTTACGGATGCTGCAAGCGAAGGTTCCAAGCGCAACACACTTTCAACATTCCGGCGCGCGCGGCCACCCGCGCGATTTGCTATTCTTCGAGTCTCAGCATCACACGCCGGTCACATTCATTCATGCACGCCACTCCCGGAAACGTCTTCATGGTCGTCGCGCCCAGCGGCGCCGGCAAATCCAGCCTCGTAAAGGCCCTGCTTGCCCAAGACCCCTCCATCCTGCTCTCCATCTCCTGCACCACGCGCGCTCCCCGCCCCGGCGAGGAAGACGGCCGCGAATACCGGTTTGTGTCGCTGGACGATTTCAAGCGCATGCGTGAAGGCCAGAACCTGCTGGAATGGGCAGAGGTCCACGGCAATTTCTACGGCACGCCGCGCGACCGCATCGACGAGGCCACCGCCCAGGGACGCGACGTGCTTCTGGAAATCGACTGGCAAGGCGCGCGCCAGGTAAAGCAGCGTTTTCCCCGCGCGATCGGCATTTTCGTGCTGCCGCCGTCCATCGACGAGCTCGAAAGCCGCCTGAAGGCGCGCGGCCAGGATGAGCCGCACGTGATCGCCCGCCGGCTCATGGCGGCGGGCGGCGAAATCGCCCACGCGCCTGAATGCGAATATGTTATTATTAATCAAGAATTTAGCGTAGCCCTGTCGGAGCTGACCCAAATCGTCAGCGCCGCACGGCTGCGCTTTTCGTCTCAGGCCGCCCGCCACGCTCAGTTGTTTGCGCAACTTGGCATCCCGGCCGAACACTGAGCCGAACGCATTCTCTCCATCATCCATCAGCACCAGGTGTCCTAATGGCTCGCATCACTGTCGAAGACTGTCTGAATCAAATCCCCAACCGTTTCAAGCTCACGCTGGCCGCGACGTACCGCGCCCGTGAATTGGCGCAAGGCCACGCCCCGCGCCTGGACAGCAAAGACAAGCCCACGGTCACTGCCTTGCGCGAAATCGCTGGCGGCCTCACCGGCGTTGAAATGCTGCGTAAAGTTCCCACCTGACACTCTCCGGGGGGCTGCAAGCATGGCTTTTCCCGGGCTGAAGTACGCTTCATCTGGTCTGCTTGCCGCACTGCGTGCCGGCTCCCGTCTTGGGCGCCGCACGGGCAAGAAAGACAAGAATTCCCCTACGCCACAGTCCGTCGCCGCGCAAGAAGCGGCGGACGTGACCGGATCTCCGGTCGCCTCGCTGGCGCCGCTGACCGAAATCATCGGCAGCTATCTCGACAAGAACGATGTTGAGCGCGTGCGCGAAGCTTATCGCTTCGCGGACCAGGCGCATCTTGGGCAATTCCGCGCCAGCGGTTCGCCCTACATCTCTCATCCCATCGCCGTCACCGAAATCTGCGCAGGCTGGAAGCTCGACGTCAACGCGCTGTCTGCCGCCCTGCTGCATGACGTAATGGAAGACCAGGGCATCGCCAAGCACGAGCTTGCCGAGAAATTCGGGCCGGAAGTCGCCGAACTGGTCGATGGCCTGTCCAAGCTTGATCGCCTGGATTTCGCCACCAAGGCCGAGCAACAGGCCGAGAGCTTCCGGAAAATGCTGTTGGCGATGGCGCGCGACGTGCGCGTCATCCTCATCAAACTGGCCGACCGCCTGCACAACATGCGCACGCTGGACGCGGTCAATCCCGAAAAGCGCCGCCGCATCGCGCGCGAAACGCTGGATATCTATGCGCCCATCGCGCATCGCCTTGGCCTGAACCTGCTGTTCCGCGAGCTGCAGGACCTGTGCTTTGCCGCGATGTACCCGAATCGCTACCAGGTCCTGTACAAGGCGGTCCTGGCGGCGCGCGGCAATCGCCGCGAGGTCATCACCAAGATCGCCGATTCCGTGCGCGCCGCCCTGCCCGCCGCCGGCATCGAAGCCGAGGTCAGCGGCCGCGAAAAAACCCTGTTCGGCATCTACCGCAAGATGGTCGACCAGAAGAAGTCTTTCTCGGACGTGCTGGACATCTACGGGTTCCGCATCGTGGTCCATACGCTGCCCGAGTGCTACCTGGCGCTGGGCACGCTGCATCAGCTGTTCCGCCCGGTGCCCGGCAAGTTCAAGGACTACATCGCCATCCCCAAGGTGAACGGCTACCAGTCCCTGCACACCACGCTGGTAGGCCCCTACGGCACCCCGGTGGAATTCCAGTTCCGCACGCGCGACATGCACCATGTCGCCGAGGAAGGCGTGGCGTCCCACTGGCTGTACAAGGGCGCGGACCTGACGCTCAATGACCTGCAAAAGCGCACGCACCAGTGGCTGCAGTCGCTGCTGGACATCCAGAGCCAGACCGGCGATTCCGGCGAATTCCTCGAGCACGTCAAGGTCGACCTGTTCCCGGACGCGGTGTACGTGTTCACGCCCCGCGGCAAGATCATTTCCCTGCCCCGCGGCGCCACGCCCGTCGACTTTGCCTACGCCATCCACACCGACATCGGCAACCAAGCCGTGGCGGCCAAGGTCAACGGCGAATTCGTTCCGCTGCGCACTGAACTAAGCAGCGGCGACACCGTCGAGATCGTCACGTCGCCGGCCTCGCGTCCCAATGCGCAATGGCTGAACTATGTGCGCACGGGCCGCGCACGCTCGGAAATCCGCCACTACCTGCGCACGGTCAAGTACGAAGAGTCCGTGGCCTTCGGCGAGCGGTTGCTGGCCCAGGCCATGCAGGAACTGCACATGCCGCTGCCCGCCACCGACGACCCCGGCTGGCAAAAGCTGGCGCGCAGCACCGGCGCCAGCTCGCGCGAGGAAATCCTGGCCGACATCGGCCTGGGCAAGCGGCTGGCCGCGGTGGTTGCCCGCCGTTTCGCGCCGGAACATCAACTGGTCGCCACCACGGCGGCGGCGGTGGACGAACTGACCTCGGCGCGCAGCGCCCCCATCCTGATCCAGGGCAACGAAGGCCAGGCGGTGCAACTTGCGCCTTGCTGCGGCCCGCTGCCCGGCGACCCGATCGTGGCCGGGATGCGCATGGGTCATGGGCTGGTGGTGCACACGGCAGATTGCCCCGTCGCGTTGCGCCAGCGCCTGCGCGAACCCGAGCGCTGGATCAACGTGGGTTGGGATGCGCAAACGGCCAAGCACCTGGCCACGCGCCTGGACATCGTCACCCGCAACGAACGCGGCGTGCTGGGCCGGCTGGCGGCGGAAGTCACCGCGGCCGATGCCAACATCGTGCATGTCACGATGCACGACGACGCCGTCGCCACCGTGTCGCTGCACCTGACCATCCAGGTCGACAGCCGCAAGCACCTGGCGCAGGTCATTCGCGCCATCCGGCACGTGCCGCAAGTGCAGAAGATCGTCCGCGTGAAGGGTTGAGGCGAGGCCCCAAGCAAAAAGCGTCCGGCTATAAACCGGACGCTTTTTTCTTTTCAGGTCACGTGCTGCAGGAAGTCCTTCAGACGCTGGCTGGGCGGATTGCTCAGCAGTTCTTCCGGCGGCCCGTCATGGGCGATTTTGCCCGCATCGATGAAGATCAGCCGGCTGCCGACCTTGCGCGCGAATTCCATCTCGTGCGTCACGACCACCATCGTCATGCCCTCCTCGGCCAGATCGCGCATGACCTTGAGCACCTCGTGGCGCAGCTCGGGGTCGAGCGCGGACGTGGGCTCATCGAACAGCATCAGCTTGGGCATGATGGCCAGCGCGCGGGCGATGGCCACGCGCTGCTGCTGCCCGCCCGATAGTTCGGCTGGATAGTGCTTCATGCGTTCGGCCAGGCCCACCTTGGCCAGCAGGCTCTCGGCCAGCTCGCGCGCCTCGGCCCGGCTTTGGCCGCGGGTGTGGACCGGTCCGAACATGACGTTTTCCAGCGCCGTCATCTGCGGGAACAGATTGAACTGCTGGAACACCATGCCGGCTTCGCGCCGGATCTCGCGCACCGTCGCCGCATCGCCCTTGACGCTCAGACCGTCCACCAGCAGATCGCCGTCGTTGATCGTCTCCAGCACATTGATGCAGCGCAGGAAAGTGGACTTGCCCGACCCGGACGGCCCGACCACCACCACGACCTCCCCGGCATCGATGTTGAGCGAGATGTCGTTCAGCACCGTCGAGTCGCCAAAGCGCTTGGTGACGTTATGAAATTCAACCATGCTCATATGATGCGCATCCTCTTTTCGACCAGATGCAGGGTCAACGCCATCAGGCCCGTGAGGATCAGGTAGATGATCGCCACCGCGGACCAGATTTCGACCGCCCGAAAGTTGCTGGCCATGATTTCCTGCCCTTGCCGGGTCAGCTCCGCCACGCCGATCACGATGAACAGCGAGGAATCCTTCAGGCTGATGATGCACTGGTTGCCCAGCGGCGGAATCATGCGCCGAAAGGCGACCGGCCCGATGATGTGCAGCAGGATCTTGTAAAAGGGCAGGCCCATTGCCTGCCCTGCTTCCTTCAGCCCCTTGTGGACCGACAGCAGCGATCCGCGCACGATTTCCGAGATGTACGCCCCCGAGTTGATGATGAGGGTGGCGATCGCCGCGAATTCGGCGTCTACCCGGATGTCCGCCAACAGCGGCAGCGCAAAGTAGATGAACATGACCTGCACCACGATCGGCGTGCCGCGGATGACCGCGACATACACCTGCGTGATGCCCGAGAGCACCGCGTTCCCGTAGGCCCGCGTCACGCCCGAAAGCGCGCCGAGCAGGAAACCGCCCGCCAGGCCCCAGAAGGTGATCTTGATGGTCATGAGCGTACCCGTCAGCAGATTGGGTAACGCGTCCTCGATGACAGCCCAGTCAAACTCCACGATCTTCCCCCAATGGCGCGCGCGGGCGCGCCCACATCATGGCGGACGCGCCCGCGGCAAGGGTGGCGGCTGTCGCCGCGCCCTTGACCGCGGTTCAGGCGGCGCGTCCTTAGAAAATGCCGCTTGCCCAGCCGGTCAGGGCTTCTTGCCGAACCACTTGGTGTAGATCTTGTCGTACTCGCCGTTGGCCTTCAGCGTGGCGAGCGCCTTGTTGACCTCGGGCACCAATTCGCTGCCCTTGGGGAACGCAATGCCGTAGAAGTCGCCGCTCTTGACCGAGCCGACCACCTTCACGCGGCCCTTGCCCGCGGTATTGGCGTAGTACTGGACGTTGGGCGTATCGTGCACGGCGGCGTCGACGCGGCCGGTTGCCAGTTCGAGATAGGCGTTGTCGATGTTCGGGAACAGCTTGAGCTTGGCGTCGGGCACCTGCGCCTTCAGGAAGTCCACCGTCGCCGTGCCGGTCTTGACCGCAACGGTCTTGCCGGCCAGGGACTTGGCGTCCTTGATGTCGGTGTTCTTTTCGCCGACCAGGATGGCCAGGCCGCTTTCGTAGTAGGGATCCGAGAAATCGATGACCTTCTTGCGATCGTCGCGTATCGTGATACCGGCCAGCGCGGCATCGATGTTCTTCGTTTGCAAGCCGGGAATGATGCCGGCGAAGTCCATCGGCTGCAGCTTGTACTTGAGGTTGAGTTCCTTCGCGATGGCCGCCCACAGGTCCACGTCGAACCCGACGTAAGTGTTGCCCTGCTTGAATTCGAACGGCACGAAAGCGGTATCGGTGGCCACCACCAATTCCTTGCCCTGGGCCTGCACGGCGGAAGCGGCGCCGAACAGGGTCAGCGACAGGCCCACCATTGCGGCGGCGACTTTACGTTTGATCATGAAACTCTCCTCTTGGGGAGCGCAGGGCACCCCGGGCTTGTTGTAAGGGCATGATTCCTGGGTCGCGCCGGGATCGCCAACGCAACTTACCGACGATCTTAACGCAACAATCCACGCCCCGGCGGGTGGCGGACCCCTTACAATCCGCGAGACATCCGGAGGTTTTCGATGGCCTACAAATATGTGCGCATCGCTGGAAACCGCCGCCAGGTCGGCCTGGCGCTTGGCAAGCTGGCCCGCCCCATCATGGGGACCTATCTGGACCAGAGCGGCACCTGGAGCGCCCTGCGCCCGTGGCGCGGCCACCCCTTCGTCGATGATCTGGCCCAACAGGCGCAGGCTGCCCTGCCGCAGCTATGGGAAGAACTTGAAGGTCTGGCTGAAGGCTTGCGCATGCCGGTCAGCGACGTGCTGCTATGGCATTGCCGGGGCGATCTGCTGCACAGCACCACGGATGGGTGCACGTCGGTCGCCATGCGGGCGGCAGACGGATCGCGCTGGATCGGCCACAACGAGGACGGCGATCCGTTTCTGTATGGCCGCTGCCATCTGGTGGATGTCGCGCTGGACGATGCGCCCGGCTATCTGAGCTTCTATTACCCGGGCTCGCTGCCCGGTCACACGTTTGCCGCCAACCGCGCGGGCCTCGTGCAAACCATCAACAACCTGCGTACCCGGCAGCGGCATGCGGGCGTACCCCGAATGTTCCTGGCGCGGGCCGTGCTGGACTGCACGACGGTCGACGAGGCCGTCACGCTATTGCGCGAGCAGCCCCATGCTGGCGGATTTCATCATCTGTTGGGCGCGGCCGGCGATGCGCGTATGCTCAGCGCCGAGGTGACGCCGGGATCGGTGTCCATCCAGGAAGTCGGCCGGCGCTACGGCCATGCCAATCACATGGTGCACGCCGCCACGCGAGGCCAGGCGCAGCTCGTCACCGACTCGTCGCGGGCGCGGCAGAACCGGATCGAAGGCCTGGTGGATGGGTGGTTGCCGGAATCGACCCACGCCGACATGCTTGCCGCCCTGCTCGATACCCAGGGCCAGCTGCCGATCCTGCGCACGGCAAAGGACGACCCCGACGATGAGAACACGCTGGCCACGGCGATGTTCGAAATCACCGATGAGGCCGTCGTCCTGCGTGTTTACGACCGCCATGCGCGCGCGGATATCGCGCTGGACGTGATGTCCGATCCCGAATGAACGGGACCGGACATCGCGGCGGGCATTACTGCGCGCCGTAGCCGCCGCCTCCCGGCGTTTCCACGACGAACACATCGCCCGGCCGCAGCTGCGCGCTGTCCTGGGGACCGAGTTCCTCGATGGTGCCGTCCGCGCGTTCAACCGTATTGCGGCCCATGGCGCCCGGCTGGCCGCCAGCCAGGCCGAACGGCGCGTAACGCCGGTTGTTCGACAGGATGGCCGCGGTCATGTCTTCCAGGAAGCGGATGCGGCGCACGCCGCCGTCACCGCCCGGATACCGGCCCGCGCCGCCCGAGCCCTTGCGGATCTCGTAGGACTCCAGACGCACCGGGAATCGGAACTCCAGCACTTCCGGATCGGTCAGGCGCGAGTTGGTCATGTGCGCCTGCACCACCGATGTACCAGCAAAGCCCTCGTCGTGCGGACCGGCCGCGTCGATACGGACCGGACCGGCGCCAGTGCCGCCCGAAATGGTCTCGTAGTACTGATGACGCGCATTGCCGAACGTGAAGTTGTTCATCGTGCCCTGGCTGGCGGCCAGCACCCCCAACGCCCCGTACAGTGCGTTGACGATGCACATGGAGGTCTCCACATTGCCCGCGACCACCGAAGCGGGCGGGTTCGGGCGCAGCATCGACCCTTCGGGCAGGATGATGGTCAGCGGCACGAGGCAGCCGTCGTTCAGCGGGATGTCGTCATTGACCATCGTGCGGAACACATACAGCACCGCGGCCACGGCAATCGCACCGGGCGCGTTGAAGTTGTTGTCCAACTGCGGCGACGTGCCCGTGAAATCCACCACGGCGCTGCGCGCCTCGGTATCCACACGCACCGCCACGCGGATGACCGCGCCGTTGTCCAGCGGGTACTCGTAGCTGCCGTCCTTGAGCACCGAGATCACGCGACGCACCGCCTCTTCGGCGTTGTCCTGCACGTGGCCCATGTAGGCGCGAACAACCTCCAGGCCGAAGTGGTCGCACATGCGCAGCAGCTCTTGCACGCCCTTTTCGTTGGCGGCGATCTGCGCGTGCATGTCGGCGATGTTCTGGTCCGGATTGCGCGCCGGCCAGCGGCCCGACCCCAGGATCTCGCGCGCGGCCTCTTCGCGGAACTCGCCGTTCTTGACGAGCTGGAAGTTCGTGAACAGCACGCCTTCGTCTTCGACCGTCTTGGAGTCCGGCGGCATGGAGCCCGGCGTGGTCCCGCCGATATCGGCATGGTGGCCGCGCGATCCCACATAGAACAGGATCTCGCGCCCCGCCTTGTCGAACACCGGCGTGATCACCGTGACATCAGGCAGGTGCGTGCCGCCGTGGTACGGGTCGTTCACCACGTACGCGTCGCCCGGCTGCATCTTGCCGGCGTTGGCGTTCATGACCGTGCGCACCGATTCGCCCATGGAACCCAGATGCACGGGCATGTGCGGCGCGTTGGCGATCAAGCGCGCCTGCGCGTCGAAGATGGCGCAGGAGAAGTCCAGACGCTCCTTGATGTTGACCGAGTACGCCGTGTTCTGCAGGCGGTAGCCCATCTGTTCGGCGATCGACATGAACAGGTTGTTGAACACTTCAAGCATGACGGGGTCGGCTTGCGTGCCGACCTTGCGCTGCTCGGGACGCGCCTCGACGCGGCGGATCACGAAGTGGTCCTGCGACGTCAGCTCCGCCTGCCAGCCCGGTTCCACGATCGTGGTCTGGTTGGGCTCGGAAATGATGGCCGGTCCCGCGACCACGTCGCCACCAGCCATGTCTTCACGCACGTACAGCGGCGTATCGCGCCAGGCGCCCGCGCTGTACATGCTGACCACGCGGCGAGCCGCCAGCGCGCCCATGCGGGTGCGCGACGTGGCCGCTTCGCCCACGCGCTCGCCGCCGCCCGTGGCCTCGACCGAAATGGTCTCGACCACCAGCTCGCGGTTGGGCATCAGGAACGAATAGCGCTGGCGATAGGCCGCCTCGAAGTCGCTGCGCGCCTGCGCCAGATCCGAGAACGCCACTTCCAGCGCGGTGTCGGTGCCGCGATACTTCAGGTGCAGGCGGCGCTGCACGGAGATGTCAGCCTCGGCCACATGCTGGCGGCGCAGTTCGCCAACCGCCTGGTCGGCCAGGACATCCAGTTCCGCTTTCAGCTCGCCCATCAGGGACGCGTCCAGCACCTTTTCGACGGTCTTCTGGCGCATGTCCGTCTGATCCGCCAAGCCCATGCCATAGGCCGACAGCACGCCGCCCAGCGGGTGGGCAAAGACGGTCGTCATGCCCAGCGCGTCCGCCACCAGGCAGGCATGCTGCCCGCCCGCGCCGCCAAACACGGTCAGCGCGTATTCGGTCACGTCGTGGCCGCGCTGCACCGAGATGCGCTTGATGGCTTCGGCCATGTTGCCCACCGCGATCTGCAAAAAGCCCTCGGCCAGCTGCTCCGGCGACATCTCGCGGCCGGTGGCCGCAAGCACTTCAGCGGCCATGGCGGAAAAGCGTTCGACCACGGCGTCGCGATCCAGAGGCTCGTTTGCCTCGGGGCCAAACACGTTCGGGAAGAATTCGGGTTGAATCTTGCCCAGCAGCACGTTGCAGTCCGTGACGGCCAGCGGGCCGCCGCGGCGATAGCACGCCGGGCCAGGATTGGCGCCCGCGGAATCGGGCCCGACGCGCAGTCGCGCGCCGTCAAAATGCAGGATGGAGCCGCCGCCGGCCGCGACCGTGTGAATGCTCATCATGGGCGCGCGCATGCGCACGCCGGCCACCTGGGTTTCGAACTCGCGTTCGAACTCGCCTGCGTAGTGCGACACATCGGTGGACGTGCCGCCCATGTCAAAGCCGATCACCTTCGGAAAGCCAGCGATTTCGCTGGTCCGAACCATGCCCACGATGCCGCCGGCCGGACCGGACAAGATCGCGTCCTTGCCGCGGAAACGGTGGGCATCGGTCAGGCCGCCGCTGGACTGCATGAACATGAGGCGGATGCCGGGCAGTTCGCCGGCCACCTGGTCCACGTAGCGCTTCAGGATGGGCGACAGATACGCGTCCACCACGGTCGTGTCGCCGCGCGAGACGAACTTGATCAGCGGGCTGACCTCGTGCGATACGGACACCTGCGTGAAGCCGATCTCGGCGGCGATGCGCGCGGCCTGCTGCTCGTGGGCGGTGGCGTGCCAAGCGTGCATGAACACAATGGCGACGGCGCGGATGCCGCTGTCGTACGCAGCCTGCATGTCCTGGCGCAGGCTGGCTTCGTCCAGCGGACGAATCACCTCGCCGTCGGCCGCCACGCGCTCGTCCGCCTCGACGACCGATTCGTACAGCATCTCGGGCAGCAGCACGTTGCGGTCAAAGAGCCGCGGGCGGTTCTGGTAGGCGATGCGCAAGGCATCGCGGAATCCACGCGTCGTGACGAGCAAGGTGCGCTCGCCCTTGCGCTCGAGCAGCGCATTGGTGGCCACCGTGGTGCCCATCTTCACGCACTCGACCTGATCGGTGGGTACGGGCTGTCCGGGTGCGATGCCCAGCAGCTTGCGGATGCCGGCAACGGCCGCATCGCGGTATTGCTCGGGGTTTTCCGACAGCATCTTCGCCGTGGTGGTCGTGCCATCGGGGCGTCGCGCCACGATGTCGGTGAAGGTGCCCCCACGGTCAATCCAGAATTGCCACTTCATAGGTATCCTCGAAAACAAGAGACCGCCGCAGCGCGTTCGGCCGCGGTCGGGTTGCGGATGGATCGGGGCCCTGCCCCGGATGTTGGATTCAGAGAGAGGTCGCGGCCCTGGCCGCCTGGTCATACAGGCCGGAAAGCGCGCGCAGCGTGTGCGCCAGTTGCCGGCTGAATTCAAGACCGCCCCCGCCCGGGCCGTCCAGGCCGGCGGTCAGGCATTGCTCGCGGATTTCGCCGTAGCGCTTCAGGATCGCCGCGCCGTCGGGGGTGACGCTGTAGAAGACTTCCTTGCTGCTGCGCTCGCCGCGCACCACGCCAAGACGTTCCAGCTTTTTGAGCGCATAGCTGACGATATGGGTGTCTTCGACATTGAGCGTGAAGCAGATATCGGCCAGCTTCTTCGGACGCTCACGATGGTAGACATGGTGGAACACCATCACGTCGGTGGGCGTCAGGTCGGGCAGACCCGCCGCAGCCATGCATCGCACCGTCCAGCGGTCGAAGGCGTGGCTGGCAATCATGAGCCCGAATTCCACTTCGGACAGGTCGGGCGCGCTGCCGCCGGCAAGATGTGCCGACGACGCTATCAAGGTGGGGCTCATAAGGGCGCAAGCGAAGATTAATTGGATGAAATACTAATAATTTATCTATATTTCATCAATAAAAAATGGCAGCGGACGGCAAAAAATCCCTCGTTTCGAGGGAATACCCCTAGCGATTAAGGCCGCGGTAAAGCCGTCAGGGCGCGTTCCACCCCATGGGCAGATTGGCCCGGATCATCCAGCCGGCAATCGAAATGCGCGCCGCGATCTCGGGCATGGCGTCGCCCGGCCCGAACCAGCGCGCGTCTGCAATTTCGTCTTCCTGGACCCGGATGTCGCCAGAGACGTAGTCCGCGGTGAACGCGACCATCAGCGAATGCGGAAACGGCCACGGCTGGCTGCCGAAGTACTGCAGGTTGCCGACTTTCAGCCCGACCTCTTCGAAGACCTCGCGATGGACAGTCTGCTCGATGCTTTCGCCGGGCTCGACGAAGCCGGCCAGCGCGGTGTAGCGGGCAGTCGGCGCGTTGGCGTGACGCGCCAGCAGAATGCTGTCGCCTTTGCGGATCAGCACCATCATCGCCGGCGAGATGCGCGGGTATGCGGACAGGCCGCACGCCGGGCAGCGCAGGCAGAATTCGTGCGCAACACGTTCGGCAGGCGTGCCGCAAGCGCCACAGAACCGGTGGGTTCTCGCCCATTCGGCGATTTGATAGGCGCGGCCGGCCAGCGCCATGCCTTCGTCGTCGAACACGCCGAACAGCGAGCGCAGTTTCTTGAAGGCGTAACCCTCGGGCGCTTCGAGGCCGGGGTCAACACAGACCGTGCGATACGGCGACCCCGCCTGCATCCAGACCGGCTGCAAGGCCGAGGCGCCAAGCCCGATGCGTTCACACAACGCCGAATCCGGCAACACGCTGGACGACACCTCGACCAGCAATTCATCACGGCGAAAAACGAAATTCACACGACCCTCTTCGGCGCGTCATCGATCCCGCAATCTTAGAAGAAAAACGCGCTGACAGCCGGTCTGCGCGCCGCACCAGGCGTGGACCTCGCGGCGTCATTGAACCTTCAACCAATGAACAACATTCCCTTCCTAGGAATTACCCGTAAAACGCCGATTTACCGCGCTTTGTTACCGCACAGCAACATAGAATGGCACGGCGCTCGGGCGGCGCGATGCCGCGCCGCGCATGCTTTTTTTCGCAATGCCTATCGGGTCAGACCCGACTTCACCATTCGCAAAGAAGGACCACCATGTACAAGAAAATCTCGCTGCTCACCGGCAGCATCGTCCTGGCATTCAGCGCGGGCGCACAGGCCCAGACCAAGTGGGACCTCCCCAGCGCCTACCCGGCGAGCAACTTCCACGTCGAGAACCTGACGACCTTCATCAAGGACGTCGACTCGCTGTCGCAAGGCAAGCTCAAGATCACGCTGCACAACAATGCCTCGCTGTACAAGGCGCCGGAAATCAAGCGCGCGGTGCAAGGCAACCAGGCCCAGATCGGCGAAATCCTGCTGACCAACTTCGCCAACGAAGACCCGATCTACGAACTGGACGGCCTGCCCTTCCTGGCCACCGGCTACGACGCATCCTTCAAGCTGTACCAGGCCCAGAAGCCGTTCCTGGAAAAGAAGCTGGCCTCGCAAGGCATGACCTTGCTGTACGCCGTGGCATGGCCGCCCCAAGGCATCTTCGCCAACAAGGACATCAAGCAAATCAGCGACATGAAGGGCCTGAAGTGGCGCGCCTACAGCCCGGTCACGGCCAAGATCGCCGAACTGGTCGGCGCGCAGCCCGTCACCGTGCAGCAGGCCGAACTGGCGCAGGCACTGGCCACGGGCGTGATCGATTCGTACATGTCGTCGGCGTCCACCGGCTACGACACCAAGACGTACGAGTACATCAAGAAGTTCTACGACACGCAGGCCTGGTTGCCCAAGAACGCCATCATCGTCAACAAGAAGGCGTTTGACGCGTTGGACCCCGCCACGCAGGAAGCGCTCAAGAAGGCTGCCGCGCAAGCCGAAGAGCGCGGCTGGAAGCTGTCGCAGGAAAAGAACAAGTGGTATCAGGCCGAACTGGCCAAGAACGGCATGGAAACCATCCAGCCCACGGTTGAGCTCAAGGAAGGCCTGAGCGTGATCGGCAAGCGCATGCTGGACGACTGGCTCAAGAAGGCTGGCGCGGACGGCCAGGCCATGATCGACGCCTACAAGAAGCAGTGATATCGCCATGCGCCGTTTTCTAGATAACCTGTACGGCGCGGCCGGCCTTCTGGCCGGCCTGTGCACGATAGGTGTACTCGTCTCGGTGCTGGCGGCGATCATCGCCCGCCAGCTCAGCTTCAACATTCCCGGCACTGACGCCTATGCCGGCTATTTCATGGCCGCCGCGGGCTTTCTTGCGCTGGCCAGCACGTTCAAGCACGGCGAGCACATCCGTGTGACGCTGCTGCTCAATTCGCTGAATCCCGCTGGCAGCCGCCGGCTGGACATCTTCGCCTTGGCCGTGGGTTGCCTGCTGGCCGCCGCCTTCGCCTTCTTCAGCGTCAAGCTCACCTACGACTCCTGGCTGTTCAACGACATTTCCACGTCGAACGACGCCACGCCGCTCTGGATCCCGCAAACGACCATGGCCGTGGGCACGATCCTGTTCTTCATCGCACTCGTCGACGAACTGGTCCGCCGTTCGCGCGGCGTCGCCGCCGCAACCTCGCAGCAAACCCATGAATGAACTTCTCGTCATCACCTTATTGGTCGTCTCGATCTTCGTCCTGCTTGGATGCGGGGTCTGGGTCGGCCTGACCCTGGCGGGCACCGCCTGGATCGGCATGGAGATCTTCTCCAGCCGCCCGGCCGGCGACGCCATGGCCGTCACGATCTGGGGCGCCTCGTCCAGCTGGACGTTGACCGCCCTGCCGCTCTTTCTGTGGATGGGTGAAATCCTGTTTCGCACACGGCTTTCCGAAGACCTGTTCAAGGGGCTTGCGCCCTGGCTGAACCGGTTGCCGGGGCGCCTCTTGCACACGAACGTGATCGGCTGCGCGATTTTCGCGGCCGTGTCGGGCTCGTCGGCCGCCACGTGCGCGACGGTGGGCAAGATGACCATCCCCGAGCTGACCCGCCGCGGCTACCCCGAGGATAAGATTCTCGGCACGCTGTCAGGCGCCGGCACGCTCGGTCTGCTGATCCCGCCCTCGATCATCATGATCGTGTACGGCGTGGCGGCGGACGTGTCCATCGCCAAGCTGTTCATCGCCGGCATCATTCCGGGCATCCTGCTCGCGCTGCTGTTCAGCGGCTACATCGCCTGGTGGGCGATCCGCAATCCCGGCGAAGTGCCGGCGGCGGATCCGGGCCTGACGTTCATGCAGAAGCTGTCACGCTCGCGCCATCTGATTCCGGTGCTGCTGCTGATCGGCGCGGTGCTGGGCTCGATCTACACCGGCATCGCGACGGCCACGGAAGCGGCGGCAGTGGGTGTGGTGGGCGCGCTGATCCTGTCGGCGCTGCAGGGATCGCTTAACGGCTCCACGTTCAAGCAGTCGCTCCTGGGCGCCACCCGCCTGTATTGCATGATCGCGCTGATCCTGGCGGGCGCCCAGTTCCTCACGCTGGCGATGGGCTACATCGGCCTGCCGCGCGCGTTGGCGGAATGGATTGGCGGACTTGGTCTGTCGCAGTTCGGCCTCATCATGGCGCTGATGGTGTTCTTCATCATCCTGGGTTGCTTCCTGGACGGCATCTCGATCGTGGTGCTGACCATGGGCGTGCTGCTGCCGACGGTGCAAGCCGCCGGCATCGACCTGATCTGGTTCGGCATTTTCATCGTGTTCGTGGTGGAAATGGCGCAGATCACGCCGCCAGTGGGGTTCAACCTGTTCGTGCTGTCCGGCATGAGCGGGCGTGAACTGCCCTACATCGCGCGCGCCTCGCTGCCGATGTTCATCCTGATGATCGTGGCCGTGCTGCTGCTTTATGTGGCCCCTGGCATCGCCACCTGGTTGCCGCTGCACATGACGCTGTAACGTCGCGCCAACGCCACAAAAACCCCGTTCCGTGAACGGGGTTTTTCTTTTCCGTCCGTCCGTTATTCAGGCGGTGCGCGCTTGCCGGCCTGTAAACCCGGGAAAACGCCGAATCTTTTCGATATTCCGCGCACGTCAACTTTCTTAGAATCCCCAGGCGTTCCTGTGCGGCACCGGCAGGACGCAACCCTGCAAAGCTGGCTGCTGCTCCGGACCCGCGCCCATTCACGGCGTCGGTGCAGCGGCCAGGCGTCCGGAAAATCGCCGGGCGCGGCAAGCCACGCCACAAGCGCGGCGCAACCATAAATCAGCTACACCTGGAGGAGTCCAACATGAAACGCATCACCCTCTCGCTGGCGGCAGCCGGCCTCGGCCTGGCCACCGGCGCGGCCAACGCTGAAACCAGCGTCACCCTGTACGGCATCGCCGACGTCAGCATCCGCTACCTGAGCACCAGCTCCGGCTCCGTTGGGCAAGACGGCAGCCGCATCAGCATGGAAAACGGCGCCATCTCCAACAGCCGTTGGGGCCTGCGCGGCTCGGAAGACCTGGGCAATGGCAACCGCGCCTTCTTCCGCCTGGAGAACGGCATCAATCTGCAGAACGGCAATGGTTCCGATCCGTCCAAGGCGTTCAGCCGCCTGGCGTACGTTGGCCTGGACGGCGGCAGCATCGGCACGCTGACGCTGGGCCTGCAGAACACGCCCATGTTCGACCTGCTTGCCGACTACTTCGACCCGCTGACCGTCGGCAACTACGAGCAGAACGCCTGGCTGCCCGCCGCCATGTCGCGCGTGCGCACCAACAACATGACCAAGTACGCCAACACGTTCGGCAACCTGTCCGTCGTGGCGTCGTGGGCCAACGGCGAAGACTGGGACGACCGCAAGGCCGGCCAGCAGTACGGCGCCAGCCTGCGCTACACGATCGGCCAGCTCGGCCTGGGCGCGGCCTGGCAGCAAACCTACGCCGCCACCGATTCCGACGAACGCCAGCGCGCCTGGAACCTGAACGCGTCCTACCAATTCGAATCGGCCAAGGTCTTCGCGGGTTACTTCAACGGCCGTGACGAAACCGGTTGGGTCAATGGCGTCATGGGCGGCACCACCACCGCCAGCCTGGACCGCAAGGACAACGGCTACTTCGCCGGCGTGACCTGGCAAGCCACCCCGCGCTGGGCCATCACGGGCGCGGCCTACTACGACCGCAGCGAGAACGTGGTCGTGGAAGGCGACAAGGGCAAACGCTACGCGCTGGTCGCCGTGGCTGAATACTCGCTGTCCAAGCGGTCCCAACTGTACGGCACCGTCGACTGGAACAAGGTCAGCGACGCCGCCAGCGGCGAAATCGCAGGCAAGAGCAACCAGCTTGGCGCAGCGGTGGGGTTCAGGCACATTTTCTAAACCCCGGGTGTCTGATACCCATGTAACGCCGTCTTCCGTCCAAGATGGCGCCCAAGGTTGTCAGACACCCCCCTCCCCCTTGATCGCCGCCTGGACCACGGCGACAATCCCACGCGTGCCTTGCCGTTTTCCGTGGAATGTCCCCGGCCCCGCGCGTTCATCGCCATACTCCGCGGCGCCGCTTCCTCACCATGAACCGGGCCCGCCGTATGAGTCTTCTCGATGCCTGCGCGCTTGTCCCGCTTGACCGCCTGCGGCGGACGGCATGGACGGCCATGGCGGTGACGGTCAGCGTGCTGCTGGCGGCCTGTTCATCGCCGGTGCAGCTGATGCCCA
Source organism: Achromobacter mucicolens (assembly GCF_902859725.1). Lineage (GTDB taxonomy): Bacteria > Pseudomonadota > Gammaproteobacteria > Burkholderiales > Burkholderiaceae_B > Achromobacter > Achromobacter mucicolens. The sequence continues at coordinate 320,222 of NZ_CADIJP010000005.1, forward strand.
CGCCGGTCAAATTCACGACCGGTCAGGTCGATCCGTTCGCGCACAAGGCCGCGGCCGACACCACCGCCATTCCCCTGCTGTACGCCACCAACCGCGCCGTTTTTCTCGAATCGCGCCAACCCTTTTATTCGATCTTTCCCAGCGACACGCTGCGCCTGGGCGTGGCCAAGGTGCAGATCGGCGACGGCACATTGGACTGGGATCAGTTGCGCCAGTTGTCCACGTCGGGCAGCCAGCGCGGCCGGCCCGTGCTCAGCCTGGAGCGCATGGAAGAGCTGGTTGCGCTAGGCCCGCAAAGCGACGCGGAAAGCTCGCCCGAGGCGCAGGCTTATTTCGCGCTCATCAACGACGCCTTGGCGGTCAGCCGGCACCGCGACCTGATCATCTACGTGCATGGCTTCAACAACGCCGTATGGCGCGGCACCGCGCAGGCCGCCCAGTTCCATCACTTCACGGGGCGGCAGGCCGTGGTGCTGGTGTTTCTGTGGCCTTCGGCGGCCAGCCTGCTTGCCTATGCCACCGACGTGCGCGCGGCGCGGCAGTCCGTGCCCGCGTTTGCCCGTCTGATCGAGCTGCTTGCGCGCAACACGAACGCCGAGCACATCAACGTGCTTGCCTTCAGCGCCGGTGCGCGCATTGCCAGTGAAGGACTCGCGACGCTGGCCCAGCCGAAGAACGGCGAGACCCGCGAGGCGCTGCGGGCACGCTTGCGACTGGGACAGATCTATTTCGCGGCCCCGGATGAAGACACGTACCGCTTCGTCACCGACCTGCGCCAATACATCGACCTGACCGAACGCGTCAGCCTGGGCGCCAACCTGGACGACCGCGCCCTGCGCTTTGCGGCGCGCCACCAGCGCGCGTCCCGCGCAGGCCGGCCCAGCGCCGACGACCTGACCGAGGAGCAGGTCCAGTTCATCAACGCCGCCTCGCAGCAGTTGAACTTCGACATGATCTGGGTGGATCCCCGGGCCATTCCGGACCTGAACCGGCGTGAGCACAGTTTCTGGTTCGGCAACGCCTGGGTCAGCAGCGACGTCCTGATGCAGTTTCTGTGGCACAAGGCCCCGGCCGAACGCGGCCTGCAAGAGGGCTATACGCAGCAAGGAATGCGGTTCTGGACGTTTCCGCCCGATTACGACCAGCGCGTCAAAGCCTTGATGCTCACGCGCTGAGGGGGGACGGCCGGTGGCGGACGGCCGGTCGCAGACGCCTGCGACCGGCTCGGATCAGAACACCGCCATGCGGCTGTTGATCAGGTCGGTGACCAGCATGTGCCCGGGCGCATGCGTGATGCAGAACTCGGGGCGCACCGCCGCCACCACGGACTGCGGCGTCACGCCGCAGGCCCAAAAGACCGGCATCTCGCCCGGCCGGATCTCGACGGGATCGCCGTAATCGGGGCTGCCGATATCCGCGATGCCGATCAGCGCCGGGTCGCCGATGTGCACGGGCGCGCCATGCACCGACGGAAACCGCGACGTGACCTGAATGGCGCGAATGGCGTCGGCGGCCTTCAAGGGCCGCATCGACACCACCAGCGGACCGCCGAATACGCCTGCGGGCTGCGTCGCGATGTTGGTGCGGTACATGGGCACATTGCTGCCCTGTTCGATGTGGCGCACAGGCAAGCCGTTGTCCAGCATCGCCTCTTCGAACGAGAACGAGCAGCCGATGAGAAATGACACGAGATCGTCGCGCCACAGGTCGCGCACGTCCGTCGGCTCGGCCACCAGCTCGCCGTCCTTCCAGACCCGGTATCGCGGAATATCGGTGCGGATGTCGATGTCCGCGCCCAGCTCCGGCAACGCCGGGTCGCCGGGCTCGGACATGGCCAGCAAGGGGCACGGCTTGGGGTTGCGCTGGCAAAAATGCAGAAAGTCCGCCGCCAGGGCGCGCGGCAGGATCGCCAGGTTGGCCTGCACGTGTCCGGGCGCCAGATTCGCCGTGGGGCCCGTCAGGCGTCCGCTGCGGGCATCCAGCCGCGCCTGGCGGGCAAGCGCCAGGCTGGTTCTAACGTTATCTACGTCAGGCATGCATTCTCTCGTTGCGAAAAGATTGCCGGTCAGCGGCCGGCGAACAGGTCTTCCACGGACAAGCCGATGCCCAGCACACGGCGGTCCGCGCCATTGCTGGCCGCGATCATCAGGCCCACGGGCGCGGTGCCCGGTGCGTGGCACGGCAGGGACAGCGCGCAGCCATCCAGGAAGTTGATGAGGGTGGGATTGCGCAGGATGAGACCATTGGCAGCGTAATAGGCCTCGTCGGAGGCCTGCAGGTCCGCCACCGGCGGCGCCACGATGGGCGTCGTGGGCATGATGAGCGCGTCGTAGCCGGCGATGCGGTGGTCCACCGCCGCGACCCAGGCCTCGCGCGCATCAAGCAGCGCGATGTAATCGGCCGCGGACATGTCCTGCCCGCGCATGATCCGCGACACCACGCGCGGATCGTAACGCTTGCCCGCACGCGCGATCAGGTCCTGGTGCCAGGCCCAGGCCTCGGCGGCAGTGAAGCCGCCCTTGCTGTTGATGGAAGCCAGCGCGGCGAACTCCGGAATCTCGATCCGGTCGATCAGCGCCCCGGCCGCTTCCAGGCGTTGCACGGCCGTCGCAAAGGTGTCCGACACGTGCTTGTCCATGGCATCCAGCGCCAACGTCGTCGGGATGGCCAGGCGCAGGCCGCGCACCGGCAACGCCTGCGGCAACGGCCCCGCATCGCCCGACAAAATGGCGTCCAGCTCAGCGCAGCAACGGACGCTGGCGGCGATGGGACCGATGGAGTCCAGGTTTGCCGACAACGGCAGCACGCCTTGCATGGACACGCGCCACGCGCTGGGCTTGAAGCCGGTCAGGCCGCACAGCGCGGCGGGGATGCGCACGGAACCGCCCGTGTCCGATCCGATCCCGGCAACGGCCATGCCGTCGGCAACCGACACGGCAGCCCCGGACGAGGAGCCGCCCGGAATGCGGCCGGTGGCGCGGTCATACGGATTGAGCGGCGTGCCGTAGTGCGGATTGATACCCAGGCCCGAGTACGCGAACTCGGTCATGTTGGTGCGGCCAATGATGACGGCGCCGGCTGCGATCAGGCGCTGCACGACCTCGGCGCTCTCTTCGGCGGCGGGCTCCCCTTCGCGCGCCACGGAACCGGCCATCGTGGTTTCGCCCTGGACGTCGAACAGGTCCTTGATGCTGATGGGCAGCCCCTCGATTGCGGACCGCACGATGCCGGCCGCGCGCAGCGTGTCGGACGCGCGCGCCTGCGCCAGCGCGGACTCGGCATAAAGCTTGGTGAACGCGCGGGCGCCCTCGCCCGCCGGATCCTGCGCGCGCGCCAGTGCGGCTTCGGTCAACGCGACGGAGGTGCTGCGGCCCTCGCGCAGGGCCGTGGTCAGATCATTCAAGGTCGAAACCATCATTGTCCTAATGCCGCCTGGCGGCGTAAGTGTTCGGACGGGCGCCTTCGCAGGGAATGCGCCCGGGTTCAATGCCCGGCAAGCTGGCGGTCAGGCCACCACGGGCAGCGACTCGACATGATAGCGGTGGCGCAGCGTGCGGTTCAGGCGCGGATCGTGCAGCTCCATCGTGAAGTCGGCGGCCGGGCGGATGCCGCCAATGGCGGCCACGGTGCCGCAGGTCATGCCCGCGCCTTCCGGCAGGACGGCGCCGCCGCCCGTGTAGCCGGCAATCAGATCCTGGGGCGTGCGCAGCGTGGACAGCGGGCCTTCCTGGTACAGCACCTGCTCGCCGTTTTCCACGATGTAGGCACGGATGATGAGTTCGTCCCAGTGCCCTGCCACGTCCGCCAGCCGCCACGCTTGCGCGCCCACAGGCTTGACGCAGACCTGCTTGGACATCGCCACGCTGACGGTCTCCAGCTTGCGGTCGGTGTGGTCGGACGCGATGCTGACGTACATTTCGCCATCGACGGCGAACACAAAGGTCTCGACTTCGCCCGACGATTCCTCGCCCAGCGCCTGCACGTTCGATGCCTGCGTGAGTTGGTTCTCCGCGATGCGGTAGTACAGCGGGACGCTGCTGGGCCGCGGCACGCCGATGGCGGCCAGCTCTTCGATGTGATGCTCGATGGCGGCCATGTCTCGCCCGGCCCAACCGGCCACGATCACGCTGTTGAAGGTCACTTCCACCTGGCGGGGATTGGCGTCGTCGATCTGGAATACGGCTTTCATATCAGTCCTGCGAATAAGGGGGATGGGGAATGGCGCGGCCGCGGGGCCGCGCCGGTATCAAGGGCGCATCAACCGAAGGCGCGCGGCAGCCACAGGGCGATGTCCGGCCAGAAGGCCAGCAGCGCCAACATCACGAACATGGCGCCCACGAACGGCAGGCTGCCGACAATGACCGCGCTCATGGAGCCGCTCTTGCGCAGGCTTTGCACCACGAACAGGTTCAACCCGACGGGCGGCGTGATGAGCGCCGCTTCCACCAGCACGATGATGACGATGCCGAGCCAGATCGGGTCATAGCCCAGGCCGATCATGATGGGCGCCACGATGGGGATGGTCGTGATCATCATGGACAGCGTTTCCATGAAGCAGCCCAGCACCAGGTAGAAGATCACCACGATCAGCAGCATCCAGCCCGGCGACAGGCCCAGTCCGGTGATGGACTTGGTCAGCGCGTCGGTCAAACCCGTGGCGGACATGATGAAGTTCAGGAAGCTAGCGGCGATGACGATCAGCATGATCATGGCCGTGGACCGCATCGTGCCCTCCAGCACCTCGCGCAGCATCGACCACGTCAGACGCCGGTACCACGCCGCCAGGATGAATGCGCCCAGCACGCCCAGCGCGGCCGCCTCGGTTGGCGTCGCCAGGCCGGCGTAGATCGATCCGACCACCAGGAAGAAGATGCCAAGCGGCGGGGCCAGGTGCACCAGGCTGGCGATACGCTCGCCCCAGGTCGCGCGGATTTTCTTGCCGCCCCACGAGGGCTTGGCCACGCAGGCGATCACGACCGTCAGCATGAAGAGCGCCGCCATGGCGAAGCCCGGAATGATGCCGGCCAGGTACAGCTTGGGCACCGACGAATTGGTCAGCACGCCATAAATGACCAGGTTGATCGACGGCGGGATCAGGATGCCCAGGGTGCCGCCCGCGGCAAGGCTGCCCAGGAACAGCGGTTCGTTGTAGCCGTACTTGCGGATCTGCGGAATGGCAACGGTGCCCACGGTGGCGGCCGTTGCCACGCTGGAGCCGGAGGTCGCCGAGAACAGCGTCGAGGCGCCAATGTTGGCGTGCATCAACCCGCCCGGCAGCCACGACAGCCACAGGCTCATCGCGCTGTACATGCGTTCGGCAAAGCCCGCGCGCAGCAGCACCTCGCCCAGCATGATGAAAAGCGGAATCGCGACCAGCAGGAACTCGTTGTTCGAACTCCACGAAATCTCGCCGATGGCCCGCGTCAGCGGCAGCATCGAGAACATCGGGTCCAGGATCAGGCCCAGCACCCCCAGGGCTGCGCCCACGGGGATCGACAGGCCGATCAGGACCAGCAGCAGTGTCAAGGCGGTGGCAATCATGCGGCTTCTCCCTTCACCATGCGCTCGCCAGCGGCGGCTTCTTCGTCAGCCTCTTCCTGGGCGGAACGCACGCCGCAGATCTGCTTGACCAGTTCGATGTCGCCCGTGACCAGCGCGGCCGACGCGCGCGCCAGCATCAGCGCGACCGTGATGCACATCCAGCCCAGGCCCAGCAACCACAGGCCTTGCGGTATCCAAAGCGGCGTGGCGAGCGGCGTGTTGGCTGCCGACTTCTGGGTCCACGAGGTCACCACCACGTCGTAGGCGTAATAAGTGAGGAACACCATGAAGACGGCCAGCGCCACCATGGAGATCCAGTCCAGCACCGCCGACAGGCGTACCGGCAAAAATTGGTAAAGCACGTCGACGCGCACGTTCGCGCGTTGCAGCGTGGCAAAGGCCAGAGCCCACGATGTGCTGATGGCAAAAGCGTAGCTGGACAATTCGTCGGCGCCCCCGGTCGTGAAGCCCAGGAATTTGCGGGCCAGCACGTCGAAGGAGATCAGCAGCACGCTAGCCACCGTCAGGGCGCCGCCGGCCCAGACGGCTGCGCGGGAAAAGCTCTCGGCGCGCCGCAACAGGCCGCCGAGCAGGCGGAAGTGTTCGGTTTGTGTCATGAAAGGAACCTCTGGTGGCTCGACCCGGCGTCGCGGGCGGCCACCGCCGACCCGAATGCCGGGTCACGGTTGCCGCGCGCCGCACAGGCCGGAATTGGCGCCGGCCCCAGGGGCCGGCGCCTTCTGGCGCTTACTTGCTTGCGGTCAGGTTCAGCGTCTTGCCGACGGTGGCGTTCCAGTCCTTCACGCACTGCGCCGAGCAGCGGGCGGCCCACTTGGGCAGGACGGCCTCTTGCGCCACCTTCTTGAGCAGCGCCTGATCGGCCTCGGACGGCTGCACCAGGACCATCTTGCCCTTGACCGGGAACGGGCATGCGGCCGCACCGGTGTTGCAGTCATAGCCTTCCTGCGTCTGGCGGGCGGCGGCATCCCAGATGTTGTCGACCAACGTCGTGATCTGGGCTTGCAGGAACGTGCGCACCTTCGGATCCAGCTTGTCCCAGGCCTTCTGGTTGACGGCGTGAATCTGCTGGTTCCAGTTGATCGGCAGCGCAACCAGGTGCGTGGACACTTCGTACCACTTGGCCGAGTAACCCGACAGCGAACCCGTGATGGCGCAATCGACAACCTTGTTCTGCAGCGCGGGGACGACTTCGCCGAAGGCCATCGTCACGCTCGAGCCGCCCAGCGCCTCGACGAACTCGGCCGTGGTGCGGCTGCTGGTGCGGACCTTCTTGCCCTTGATGTCCGCCAGGCCCTTGATCTCGGCATTGCAGAACAGCACTTGCGCCGGATAGGTGGAAATGCCCAGCAGCTTGACGTTGTTGCCTTCGCCGTAGAGCTTGGCGTAGACGGGTTCGAAAGCCTGGGTGACGGCGCGAGCGGTCTTGACGTCAGGCGCCAGGCCAGCCAGGTCGATGGCCTCGTTGATCGGATTGTCGCTGGCGAAATACGACAGCGTGGCGGTGCCGAATTCGATCACGCCCTGCGACATCAGGCGCAGCAGCTCGGGCCCCTTCAAGCCCATTTCATTGAAGCCCTTGATCTCCGCCGTGACCTGCCCCTTGGACTGCTCGGGAATGGTCTTGGTCCAGAACGGCTTTTCGTAGTCGTTGTAGGCGGTGAGGTTCGACAGGCCACCCACGATCTTCAGATGGGTCTTGGGCAGGTCCTGGGCCTGGACGGCGCCGGCCAGCAAGCTGGCGGCGACGGCGGCAAAAACAAGAGACTTCTTCATGGAAAAACTCCTGGCTGGCGGGATCGTCTGTCGCGCGCGGGATCCCGTTGTCCTGGTCGCGCGCCGGTAGGAATCGGTGGTCAAGGATGGGGATATCCAGGCCCTACGTCGTTATGAGCGCCATTGCATCGCCAGGGGCGGCAAGCGTCCAATCGTATGTTCCGATGTGGGGGTATAAATTTTTCTTGGGTCTCGCGATGCCGGGCAACGCCATTCGCCGCAAACGACGTATTGGCGCGGCTTTGCGGCCATCAAGCAGGTGTGGAACAGTGCCTGGCGGGCACGTCCCGGGGCAGCCCGCAACGCCGCTGGCTCGGGAAAACACCTACGGCTGTTTTGCCCGCTCAGGCCTGCGCGGCGACCTTTTGCGCCATCTGCGCGATGACGCGCACCGCATGGCTGTCCGGGCCCTGCACCCATGTGGCGGTAAAGCTCAGTTCAGGCAGCGGGTCGGCCTGCACCTGCAGAATCCGCAACTCGCCGCGGGCCAGTTCCTTGCCCAGGAACACAGGCGCGATGACGCTGGTGCCGATCGCGTCCTGCGTCATGCGGACCACCATGGACATTGAAGCGCTGCCGTACATGCGCGGTGCGGTCACGCCCGCCCGGGTCAGCATGTCGCGTACCACGCGGTAAGGCGAGCTGTTGGAGGGATACGTGATGATCGGCAGCTTGCCGATCGTGGCCAGCGTCAGGGGCTCCGGCCCCAGATCAAGCAGCGGGCTGGCCACCCACGCCAGCGGATACGTGCAGAGCGGCAGGTTCTCCACGCGCGCTTCCAGCACCGGCCCCATCAAAAAGGCCAGATCGATCTGGCGCGACATCAGGTGCGAACGCAGCACGTGCGTGGTGTCCACTTCGATCTCCAGCACGAGCGCCGGATAGGTCGCATGGATCAGTTCGATGAGCGCGGGCAGCCAGGTCTGCACAATGGTCTCGGCGACACCGATGCGCACCGTGCCGGACATGACGTTCTGCTCGCGCGCAGCCTCGAACATGTCGCGCCGCACCTGCAGCATGCGTTCGGCATGCGACAGGAGTTCGTGCCCCTTGGCGGTCAGTTTGACCCCGCGCGCGTCGCGCTCGAACAGCTTGACGCCTAGATCCGCCTCGAGCGAAGCAATGCGCTGCGAGACGGCGGGCTGCGTGGTGTTGAGCTTGTCCGATGCGGCCCGAAAGCTGCCCAGTGTGGCGACCCAAAAAAAAGTTTCGACGTTGCGTAGTTCTATCATTGGCCTTTTCCCCCGGCGGGATGAGCGTATCATGTCAGCCGCTCATCGCCCCAAAGGCGCCATGCCCTGTGTACGCTGAAAGGAGTACCCGCCATGTCCCCGGCCGATAACGGTCGCCCGCGCTCCGGCGCGTCCACCGCGCGCGGCCCGATGATCGGCGTGCTGCTGCTCGTGCTGTCGATGTGGACCCTGTCGTGCCTGGACGCGAGCGGAAAATGGGTCATGAACGCGGGCGTGCCCTTGCTGGTGCTGTCGTGGGTCCGTTACGCCATCCATCTGGTGCTCGTCCTGGCGCTGGTGCTGCCCGCGCGCGGCGTGCGGGTGCTGCGCAGCACCAAACCGCGCGAACAGCTCATCCGCGGCGGCTCGATGTTCCTGGCCACGCTGATGTTCTTCACGACACTCAGCTACATCCCCCAGGCCGAAGCCACCTCGATCAATTTCCTGGCGCCGCTGCTCGTGCTGTCGCTGGCGCCCTGGATCCTGAAGGAACCGGCGCGCATGTCGCGCTTCGTCGCCGCTGGCATCGCCTTCGTCGGCGTCCTGATCGTCATCCGCCCAGGCGGCGGCCTGCACCCGGTCGGCACGATCTTCGGCCTGCTGACCGCCTGTTGCTTCACCGCGCAATTCATCGCCACGCGCCGCGTGGCCGGCGACGATCCGTTCACCTCGCTGATCTGGAGCGGCGCCGTGGGCACGATCTGCCTGACGCTCGCCCTGCCCTTCATCCTTCCGCCCGCCCTGCCCGTGCTCCAGGCCTTGTCGGCGTTCGACTGGATGGTGCTGATCTCGACGGGCGTCACCGGCTGCGTGGGCCACCTTTTCCAGATTGCCGCTTACCGCCGCGCCCCGGCCTCCACGCTGGCGCCGTTCATCTACCTGCAGATCATCAGCGCCACGTCGGTCGGCTGGCTGGTGTGGGGGCATTTTCCCGACCCGCTCACCTGGCTGGGCATTGCGATCATCTGCGCCAGCGGCATGGGCATCGGCATGATCGAATGGCGGCGCAGCCGCGCGCTGGGCGCCGCGCTGGCCCAGGCGGCCGCCGGCACGACGGCCCGGCGCTGAGCGAGCGGCGCCCACCCATCACCGGCCGGCCGCCTCCCGTACAATGCGCTTCGCCTGATGCCCGATCCGGCATCTGCCCCTGGCGTATCCCCAACAAGAGGCTCCCATGATCATCAAGCCCCGCGTGCGCGGTTTCATCTGCGTCACCACCCATCCTGCCGGCTGCGAAGCCAACGTGAAGCAACAGATCGACTACGTGAAGGCGCAAGGACCGGTGCCCGGGGGACCGAAGCGCGTGCTGGTCCTGGGCGCGTCGACGGGATACGGCCTGGCCGCGCGCATCAGCGCGGCTTTCGCCTGTGGTGCGCAGACGCTGGGCGTATTTTTTGAGCGACCGGGCGACGCCGGCAAGGCAGGCACGCCAGGCTGGTACAACAGCGCCGCGTTCCACAAGTTCGCGCAGGCCGAGGGGCTGTACGCCAAGAGCATCAACGGCGACGCGTTTTCCGATGAGATCAAGCAGCGCACCATCGACGCCATCAAGGCGGACATGGGCCAGGTCGACCAGGTCATCTACAGCCTGGCCGCGCCGCGCCGCACGCACCCGAAGACGGGTCAGGTCCACACCTCCACGCTCAAGCCCATCGGCAAATCCGTGACCTTGCGCGGCCTGGACACCGACAAGGAACTCATCAAGGACGGCGTGCTGGAGCCGGCCTCGCAAGACGAGATCGACGCCACCGTCGCCGTGATGGGCGGGGAAGACTGGCAGATGTGGATCGATGCGCTGCTGCAAGCCGGTGTGCTGGCCGAAGGCGCCACCACCACCGCCTTTACCTATCTTGGCGAAAAGATCACGCACGACGTCTATTGGAACGGGTCCATCGGCGCGGCCAAGAAAGACCTGGACCAGCGCGTGCTGGACATCCGCGCCAAGCTGGCCGCGCGCGGCGGCGATGCCCGCGTGTCGGTGCTCAAGGCCGTGGTGACGCAGGCCAGTTCGGCGATCCCGATGATGCCGCTGTACCTGTCGCTGCTCTTTAAGGTCATGAAGGAAGACGGCACGCACGAAGGCTGCATCGAACAGGTGTATGGACTGTATCGCGACAGCCTGTGCGGCGCTTCCCCCATCCTGGACGACGAGGGCCGGTTGCGCGCCGACTACAAGGAACTGGATCCGAAGGTGCAGGCGCGAGTGCAGGCGCTGTGGGATCAGGTCGACACGGCCAGCCTCTATACGCTGACCGATTTTGCCGGCTACAAGCGCGACTTCCTGCGGCTGTTCGGCTTTGAGATCGACGGCGTGGACTACGACGCGGATGTCGATCCGGTGGTGCCGATCCGCGAACTAGCCTAGCGCCTTAATCGGCCGGCACCATGCGGCCGGCCGCCAGCACCAGTTGCCGCCCGCAGCGCGCCGCCAGTTGCGGGTCATGCGTGACCAGCACGAGCGTCGTGCCTTGTTCGCGGTGCAGGTCGAACATCAGGTCGATGACCGTCACGCCAGTGGCGGCATCCAGGCTGCCGGTGGGTTCGTCGGCAAACAGCAGGTCTGGCTGCACCACGAAGGCCCGGGCCAGCGACACCCGTTGCTGCTCGCCGCCCGACAGCGTGCGCGGGTAGTGGTGCAGGCGCGCGCCCAGCCCGACGCGCTCCAGCATGGCCTGCGCGGCCTCGCGCGCCGATTGGCCCGCCAGTTCAAGCGGCAGCATCACGTTTTCCAGGGCGGTCAGATTGGGCAGCAGCTGGAACGACTGGAACACGAAGCCCACATGATTGGCCCGCAGGCGCGCGCGGCCGTCCTCGTCCAAGGCAAACAGGTCCTGCCCCGCAAGGTGTACGCTGCCCGCACTGGGAACATCCAGGCCGGCCAGCAGTCCCAGCAGAGTCGACTTGCCCGAACCGGAACTGCCGGTGATGGCCACGGCACTGCCCGCGGCGACCGTAAAATCGATTCCTTCCAGGATAGAAAGCGACCCGCCGGCATCGGCCACCCGCTTGCCCAGCCCTTTCACCACGATTGAGTTATTGCTATCCATGCGCCTATTTTCCCGTCTGCTTCTCGTGACTGCCTTTGCGACCGCCGCGGCGGCGCCCGCCCACGCTCAGACCGCCGCCGCGGCCCAGGGTTCCTCGCCGCGCACCGTACTGGTGGTGGGCGACAGCCTGTCCGCCGAGTATGGCATCAAGCGCGGCACCGGCTGGGTGCCCCTGCTGTCCGAAAGGGTTTCCGAACAATACCCGAAGTTCAAGGTCGTCAATGCCAGCATCAGTGGCGACACGACCAGCGGCGGCGTTGCCCGCCTGCCCGCGCTGCTGCGCCAGCACGCCCCCGCCGTCGTCGTGCTGGAACTGGGCGCCAATGACGCGCTGCGCGGCCTGCCCCTGAACATGACCGAGCAGAACCTGCGAACGATGGCTCAGGCGGCCCGCAAGGCCGATGCCGACGTGCTGATCGTCGGGATGCAGATCCCGCCGAACTATGGCCGGGATTACGCGCAACGCTTTGCCGCGGTATTCAGCAAGGTCGCCAAAGACGAAAACGCCCGGCTCGTGCCCTTCCTGATGGAAGGTATCGCAACGAACCGGGCGATGTTCCAGGCTGACGGCATCCATCCGAACGAGGATGCCCAGCCTCAATTGCTGGACAACGTGTGGCCGACGCTGCGGCCCCTGTTGAACTGAGCGTTGCCTGCCGCGATCAGCCCGCGGCCTGGGCCTGATCGCCGCGAATGACGTCGGCGGCGGCCGGCAGCACATTCACCTTGTACTGCTCGCGCAGCATGCGGATCATGGCTTCGTTTTCGGCCTGGCCCCAGGCGCCCGACAACTGCTGCGCCAGGCGCTCCTTGTCGGCGGCTTCGGTCTGGCCCGCTTCCACCTTTTCCAGACGCACCAGCGTGTAGTCCACGCCGGACTGCACGCCCGTGAAGGCCGGCAGCGCGGCCGACGGCAGGCGCATCACGGCATCCAGCACCGGGCGCGACAGATCCTGCGGATTCTGGCGCGACACCGTGACGGCGGGACCAAAGCCTTCCGGCGCCGCGGCAGGATTGGCCTTGTTGGCGGCCAGGGCAGCCTCGCCTGCCTTCTTGGCGGCTTCGGCCGAGCGCTCGTCCAGCAGCTTGGCGCGGATGACGTCGCTGACCTTGTCCAGCGGCGGCACGTGTGCCGGCTCGACAGCGGCGACACGCACGGCCAGCATCGTGTCGGGCGCAAGCTCGATCACGCCGGAGTTCTGCTTTTCACGCAGCACGTCGGGCGAGAACAGCACCTGGCGCACGCGCGGGTTGTCCAGCAGCGCGGCGTCCGGGCTGTCGGCGGCGGAACCCGGGCCGGCCTTCGCGGCGGGCAGCAGGCCTTCGCGGGTCACGCCGGAGGCGGTGCGCAGCTTGAGACCCACGGCGTCGGCAGCCGGTTGCAGGCTGTCGCGCTGGTCGTAGACCTGCTTGTTCAACTGGCTGGCCATTTCCGAGAAGCGTTGCGCGGCGATCTGCTTGCGGACTTCGGCGGTGATCTGGTCCTTGACCTCGGCCAGCGGCTTGATGGCAGCCGGGCTGATTTCCGTGACCTTAAGGATGTGCAGGCCAAACGGGCTTTCGACCACGCCGGAGACCTGATTGGCGGCAAGGCCGAAGATGGCCTTGTCCAACGGGCCCGCCTGCGAACCCGGCGCGATCCAACCCAGGTCGCCGCCCTTGGCGGCCGAGCCCGAATCCTGCGAATTCTTGGCGGCCAGCTCAGCGAACTTGCTGGGGTCGGCGGCAGCTTGCTTGGCGATGTCTTCGGCCTTGGCGCGCGCGGCCTTGCGGGCATCTTCGGAGCCGCCGGACGGCAATTCGATGAAGATGTGGCTGGCGCGGCGGCGCTCGGGCTGGCCAAAGCGGTTCTTGTTCTGTTCGTAATAAGCAGCCAGGTCTTCGTCCTTGACCTGCACGCCTTGCGTGGCGGCCGCTTCGTCCAGCACCAGGTATTGGACCTGCACCTGTTCCGGCACCTGCAGCTGCTGCTTGTTGGCGTCGTACCAGGCCTGGATGTCGGCCGGGGTGACGGTGACCTGCGAACGGAAGTCGGCTGCCGAGAAATTGCGCAACTGCACCGTGCGCGTCTGCGTCAGCGCCGATTCGAGCGCGGCCACCACTTCGGCCGGCGCGCGGGCCGATTGGCCCACGGGCTCGAGCACCCGGGCGATGGCCAGGTCACGGCGCAGGCCGGCTTCGAACGAGGTCGGCGACATGCCCTGCGCGGCCAGCACCTGGCGATAGCGCTCGGGCGAGAAACGGCCGTTGTCCTGGACTTCGGGGATGGCGGCGATCGTGTTGCGCAGGGTCTCGTCGGACACCGAGAAACGGTTGTCGGCGGCCACATTGGCAAGCAGGCGCTGGTTGATGAGCTGGTTCAGCAGGCCTTCACGCAACGCGGGCGTGTCGATCACGGCCGGGTCGAACTGCGTGCCCAGACGCTGGCGGAACTGGTCGAGCTGGTTGCGGTGCGCCTGGTCGAACTCGGCGCGGGAAATCGGCTGGCCAGCCACCGTCGCGAGCTCGGGCTCCCGGTTCATGAAGCTGTCATAGCCTTGAATCCCGACCAGGAAGAAGGAAGGCACGATCAAGATCAGCAGGATGAACTGCATCCAGCGCCGATGGCTGCGAATAAATTCGAACATGGAATCCCTGTTGCCGCGCTCCGGGATGGATGCCCGGGGCCGCACGAAAACGCATAAAAAAAGGCGAAGTGGATTCGCCCCTATTCCCATACCGGTTATTACCGGGATCAGCGGGCGGATTTTACCATTTCTCATTCATTAAGGAGGCCCGCGGTTCTCCCGCCCCGCGACGGCCATGCCAGCGGCTGTTCCGTCCCCGCCCATCTCGCCCCCGTCAACCCGGGAAACCCCCATTACCTGCCCCGCCCGGCGCTCGTATCGTGGGCTGGGGCTGTCCCGCCAGTCGGGCACCCATCTGCCAGGCCGGAGCAAGGCCGGTCTCCCACCCGCGCGCTAAAAGGGTCACTCACGATGCCGTTCATGCCTTCCCGCCTGCCTTTTCTGAAATCCTGCGTCGCCCTGGCGTTCCTGGGCTGCGCCCAGGCCGCGCAGGCCGCTCCGGTCGCCGAGATACTGGACGCGGCCAAGGGCCAGCAGCAGGCGGTGCTCGACACGATGCGCGAACTGGTGAACATCGAGTCGGGCAGCAAGGACGTCGAGGGCGTCGAACGCATCGCCGGACTGATCCGTGACCGGCTCCAGGCGCTGGGCGGCACCGTGGAGATCGTCGCGCCGACGGATGTCTTCCGGCTGGACGACACGCCTGACAAAGTCGGTCCGATGGTCCACGCCCAGTTCAAGGGCAGCGGCAGCAAGAAGATCATGCTGATCGCCCATATGGATACCGTGTACCGCAACGGAATGCTGAAGGATCAGCCCTTCCGGATCGATGGCGACAAGGCCTACGGCCTGGGCATCGCCGACGACAAGCACGGCGTGGCGGCCATCCTGCACACCATCGCCCTGCTCAAGACATTGAAATTTTCCGACTACGGCACCCTGACCGTGCTGATCAACGGGGACGAGGAGATCAGCTCGCCGGGGGCTCGCAGCACCATCACCCGTCTGGGCGCCGATCAGGATGCCGTCTTTTCGTTCGAGGGAGGCGGCATGGAGCCGCGCCTGACGCTGGCCACCAGCGGCATCGGGGCGGCGTACCTGAAGGTGCAAGGCAAGACCTCGCATGCGGGCGCGCGGCCAGAAGGCGGCGTCAATGCGCTCTATGAGCTATCCCATCAGCTGCTGCAGCTGGACGACCTGTCCAAGCCGGACGAGGGACTGAAACTGAACTGGACGGTCGCCCAGGCTGGCACCAACCGCAACGTCATTCCCGGTCTGGCCACCGCGCAGGGCGACGCCCGCGCCCTGCGCGTGTCGGATTTCGACGCGCTGGCGCGCACGCTGGAGGAACGGATCCAGAAAAAGCTGCTGCCCGAGTCCAAGGTCAGCGTCAAATTCGAAGTCCGCCGGCCGCCGCTGGAAGCGACGGCCGCATCGCGCGCGCTTGCCCAGCACGGTGTGAAGATCTACCAGGAGCTGGACCTGCCGCTGAAAGTGGTGGACCGGGCCAGCGGCGGCGGCACGGACGCCGCCTTTGCGGCGCTCAAGGCCCGCGGCCCCGTCATCGAGGGGATGGGGCTGAGCGGCTTCGGCGCGCATTCGAATGACGCCGAATATGTCCTGATCGGCAGCATCGTGCCGCGCCTGTATCTGGCCACGCGCATGATCATGGACGTATCCGAGGACAAGGCGCCGCTGAAGTAGGTGCGGGCCAAGACAAGGTATCCTTGCAACCTGTCCCAAAAGAACCCCGAAGCAGCACCGAAATGACCGCAACCCTTCCCTCCTGGCCCTACTCCCGTTACATCGCGCACCGCGGCGGCGGCCGCCTGGCTCCGGAGAACACGCTGGCCGCCATGCGCGTGGGCGCCGAAAACGGCTTCACCATGTTCGAATACGACGTGAAGCTCAGCAGTGACAACGTCCCGGTGCTGATGCACGACGACGACGTCGACCGCACCTCCAACGGCACCGGCCCCGCGGCCGCCAAGACGTTCGCCGAGCTGGCCCAGCTGGACTTCGGCAGCTGGCATTCGCCCGCCTACGCGGGCGAACCGCTGCCCACCTTTGCCGCCGTCGCGCGCTACACGCTGGCCAATGGCATTGCCAGCAACGTCGAGATCAAGCCCTGCCCGGGCCGCGAGGCCGAGACCGGCCGCGCCGTCGCCCTGGCGGCCCGCCAATGGTGGCAAGGCGCCGATACGGCGCCGCTGCTGTCCTCGTTCGCCGAGGAAGCCTTGCAAGCCGCCCTTGAGGCCGCGCCCGAACTGCCGCGCGCGCTGCTGGTGGAAAAGGTGCCGGCCGACTGGCGTGAACGGCTTGCCAAGTACCAGTGCGTCGCCCTGAACATCAACCAGAAGGACGCCACCCGCGAACTGATCGACGCCGTGCACGCCGCCGGCTACCGCATCGCGGCCTGGACCGTCAATGACCCCGAGCGCGCGCGCCTGCTGCTCGACTGGGGCATCGACGGCATTTTCACCGACGAGCTGGCCGCCATCCGGCCCGCCGCCTGAGGCAGACAGCCCCGTGTTCAGCTACCGCCACGCCTTTCACGCCGGCAACCACGCCGACGTGCTCAAGCACGCCATCCTGGTCCACACCCTGGACTACTTCAACAAGAAAGACGCTCCGTATTGGGTCATCGACACCCACGCCGGCGCCGGCCTTTACAGCCTGGACAGCGACTGGGCCGCCAAGACGTCCGAGTTTGCGGACGGCATCGGCCGCCTGTGGGAAGCCCAGGACCTGCCGCCGCTGCTGGCCGATTACGTCGCGCGCATCCGCGACTACAACACCAACGGCCGGCTGCGCCGTTACCCGGGCTCGCCCTGGCTGGCGCTGGACGCGCTGCGTCCGTCCGACCGACTGCGCCTGTTCGAGATGCACCCCACCGAAATCGACACGCTGGTCGGCAACCTGGAGCATCAGGGCCGTGCAGCGCAGCGCCAGACCACCATCTATGGCGACGATGGCTTCGAAGGCGTCAAGGCGCTGCTGCCCCCGCCCACCCGGCGCGGCATGGTGCTGATCGATCCCTCGTATGAGGACAAGCACGACTACCGCCGCACGCTCGTCACGGTCAAGGAGTGCATCAAGCGCTTTGCCACGGGCACGTATGCCATCTGGTATCCGCTGGTGCAACGGCGCGAGGCCAGCGAAATGGCGCGCCACTTCGAGAACCTGAAGGTCAAGAGCTGGCTGCACGCCACGCTGACGGTCAAGAAGGCGACCATCGACGGCTATGGCCTGCACGGCAGCGGCATGTTCCTCATCAATCCGCCCTGGACGCTGCACGACGCGCTGAAACAGGCCATGCCGTACCTGGCGCGCGAACTGGCGCAGGACGAGCGGGCTGGCTTCACGTTGCAATACCGCGAGAACCCGTTCCCCGTTCCCAAGAAGCAATCGGACGACTGACGCGCCGTCCGCTTGCGGCGGTGCGATCGCGCAGACGGCAAAAGGGCCGCGCCTTCATGGCGCGGCCCTTTGTACTTGCGGGCTTGCGGCGGCTCAGACCGTTTCGACGTCGGCATCGCGCAAGGCTTCCTGCGCCAGCGCCAGCTTCGAGGCCGCATCGCGCAGCGCGGTGCGAAGGCCTTCCTCGATCACGGGATGGTAGAACGGCATTTCCAGCATGCGCGCCACCGTGAGCTCTTGCTGCACGGCCCACGCAAGCAGGTGGCCGATGTGTTCCGCGCTGGGGCCGATCATTTCGGCGCCCAGGAAGCGGCCCGTTTCGATGTCGGCATACACGTGCAGCATGCCGCGGTTCTTGAGCATCACGCGCGAACGGCCCTGGTCGCTGAAATCGACCGCGCCGATGACGAACGTGCCCGGCACCAGCTTCGCATGGCCCGCACCGACCAGCGCGATCTGCGGATCCGAGAACACCACGCCCAGCGGCGCACGCCGCAGGCCCTGGCGCACGTCGGGAAAGCGCGCCGCGTTTTCGCCGGCGATGCGGCCCTCGTCGGCGGCCTCGTGCAGCAACGGCGCGTCGGCGTTGGCGTCGCCCGCGATGAAGATCGGCGAGCTACCGGCCTGCATCGTCAACCGGTCGAACTGCGGCACGCCCTGCGCATTCAGCGCCAGCGACGTGTTCTCCAGTCCCAAGCCGTCGACGTTGGGACGGCGGCCCGTGGCGACCAGCGCGTAGTCGAAGCGCTCGGTGCGCTCGCTGTTGTCCAGCGCCACGTAACGCACTTCGACCTCGTCGCCGACGCGGGTCGTTTCCAGGACGCGGGCGTCCGTATCCAGGTAGAACTCGCGTTGGAAGATCTTGCGCGCGGTCTGGCGCACCTGCGGATCGCTGATGCCGCCCAGGCTGCCGCTCATGCCGAAGACCCGAACTTCCACCCCAAGACGGGCGAGCGCCTGCCCCAGTTCCAGCCCGATCACGCCGGGCCCGAAGACCGCGACGCGGTTCGGCAGATCGTCCCACGCAAACACGTCATCGTTGACGACGAGCCGGTCACCCAGTGCGCGAAACGGCGGCGGCACCGACGGGCGCGAGCCGGTGGCGATCACCACGCGCGAGGCCTGGATTTCGGTATGGTCGTCCACACGCAGCACCGTGTCGGACACGAACTTCGCGTAGCCGCGAACCTTGTCCTCGGCGGGAATGTTCTCGACGCCATCGACCACGAAGCCCACGAAACGGTCGCGCTCGCGCTTGACGCGGTCCATGACCTCGGCGCCGTGAACCGTGATCTCTCCGCCGACATGCACACCGAAAGCTTCCGTGTGCGCCGCCGCATGCGCAGCCTCGGCGGCGGCGATCAAGAGCTTGGACGGCATGCAGCCAACGCGGGCGCAGGTCGTGCCGTAAGGGCCGCCTTCGATGAGCAGCGCGCGCTTGCCCGCTGCCTTGGCGGCGCGATAGGCAGCCAGGCCTGCGGTGCCGGCGCCGATGACGGCAATGTCGGTGTGCAGCGTCTTCATGATTCGGAACCCCCTGTGATGCAAGTTTTTCAGTATCGAGCAAAGCGCGGCGACGTGCGCCGCGCTTTGCGGCGGGAGGGGGGCACGCCCCCTGCCCGGCCCCATCGCCAGGTGATCAGGCGAAGTGCGCCTTCAGGTCTTCCAGGCCGCCGATGAGGGCGCCGTTGATGAACACCTGGGGCGCCGTGCCCTTGCCCGACACTGCGCCGATCACACGGCCGCGGACCTTGTTTTCGAGGGGGATCTCGATCGGGGCGTAGCCCTTGCTGTCCAGCAGCGCCTTGGCTTCGACGCAGAACGGGCAGCCCGGCTTGGAGAACACGACCACCTGGTCCGGCTTCTTGGCCGACGGCGCGACGTGAGCCAGCATCGTGTCGGCGTCCGAGACTTCAAACGGGTCGCCTTCCTTTTCCGGCTCGATGAACATCTTTTCGACGACACCGTCCTTGACCAGCATGGAATAGCGCCAGCTGCGCTTGCCAAAGCCCAGGTCGCTCTTGTCGACCAGCATGCCCATGCCTTCGGTGAAGGCGCCGTTGCCGTCGGGCAGCAGCGTGATGTTGGCCGATTCCTGATCCTTGGCCCATTCGTTCATGACGAAGGTGTCGTTGACCGACACGCAGACGATGCTGTCCACGCCAGCGGCAAAGAACGCGGGGGCCAGTTCGTTGTACCGCGGCAGGTGGGTGGACGAGCAGGTCGGCGTGAACGCGCCGGGAAGCGAGAAGACCACGACCGTCTTGTTCTTGAACAGGTCGTCGGTCGTGACCTTCTTCCACGTGTTGTCCTCACGAACGGGGAACGTCACATTGGGAACACGTTGGCCTTCGCGGTTTTGCAGCATTCGAATTTCTCCTTGGTAGCTAAATAAATTGGCGGTTTCGATCCGCCATGAGAAGAATCATAAATCCGGGCTATCAAACAATCCAATTTAATTAATTCAATTGATTGATAGTTATAGACAATGATTGCATCTCTAAAGAAATACGAAAACTATCACAGATCCGCGATGGGCAGCGTCAGATTCGCGCGGGTTCGTACCCGGCATCGCGGATGGCCGCCTCGACCTTGTCGGCCTGGTCGGTTCCCGTGATCGTTACGCGATGCGCGGGCAGGTCGACGGCCACAACGGCGCCAGGGACGGCTTGGTTGACGGCGCTGGTGATTGTCTTGACGCAATGGCCGCAGGTCATGTCAGGCACTTGGAAAGCGATGGTCATGGTTTTTCTCCGGAAGGTTCAAAGGTGGCGCACGGCCACCATAACGGGCAGGTTAAACGTTCCCATTATGGCAAGGTCAAGCGTAGAATGGCGCTTGACCTTCCCATGATGGGAAGGATGAAACTGGGTGCTCCCATTCAAACAGAGACAGCCATGCGCGCAGCAAACCCACCCCCCATTTCCGAATTGGAACTTGCCATTGAAGGCATGACCTGCGCATCTTGCGTCAAGCGCGTGGAAAAAGCCCTGACGAATGTCCCCGGGGTTGCGCAGGCGCAAGTCAACCTCGCCACCGAGCGCGCGCGGGTCTCATTCGACCCTGCTGCTGCCCAGCCGCAGGCGCTGGTCGCCGCCGTGGAGAAGATGGGTTACGAGGCCCACCCCATCGCCGCCCAGGACGACCACGCCGAGCGACAGTCGCAGGCCCGCGACGCCGAGGCGCACCGGCTGCAGCAGGCGTTCGTCGTGGCGCTCGCGCTGACGCTGCCGGTGTTCGCGCTGGAGATGGGATCGCACCTGGTTCCCGCCATGCACCATTGGGTGCTCGACACGATCGGCCAGCAGAACAGCTGGCTGCTTCAATTCGTGCTGACCACCGCCGTGCTGGTGTGGCCAGGCAGGCAGTTTTTCACCAAGGGGCTGTTCGCCCTGTGGCGCCGCGCGCCCGAAATGAATTCGCTGGTGGCGCTGGGCGCCGGCGCCGCGTGGGGCTATTCGGTCGTCGCCACCTTTGCGCCGGGCCTGCTGCCGCAAGCCGCCCGCAACGTGTACTTCGAGGCGGCCGCTGTCATCGTCACGCTCATTCTCCTGGGCCGCATGCTCGAAGCGCGCGCCAAGGGTAAGACCGGCGCGGCCATCAAGCGGCTGATCGGCCTGCAGCCGCGCACCGCGCGCGTGCTGCGCGACGGCCAGACGCAGGATATTGCGATCGAACGCGTGCGCACCGGCGACATCGTGATGGTGCGGCCCGGCGAGAAGATCCCGCTGGACGGCGACATCGTCGAAGGCAATTCCTACGTCGACGAGTCCATGTTGACGGGCGAGCCCGTGCCGGTCGAAAAGCACCCCGGAATGCAGGCAACGGGCGGCACGCTGAACACCTCGGGCAGTTTCACCTTGCGCGTCACGCACACGGGTGCGGACACCATGCTGGCCCGGATCATCCGCATGGTCGAAGCAGCCCAGGGCGCGCGCCTGCCGATCCAGGCGATGGTGGACCAGGTGACCGCCTGGTTCGTCCCGGCGGTCATGGCGGCCGCCCTGCTCACCTTCCTGGTCTGGTTCTTCCTGGGACCGGAGCCTGCGCTCTCGCACGCGCTGGTCAATGCGGTCGCCGTGCTGATCATCGCCTGCCCATGCGCCATGGGCCTGGCGACGCCGACGTCCATCATGGTCGGCACGGGGCGCGCAGCCGAGATGGGCGTCCTGTTTCGCCAGGGCGACGCCTTGCAGACGTTGCGCGACGTCGATGTGGTGGCCTTCGACAAGACCGGCACCCTCACGCTGGGCAAGCCCACGCTGACCGAACTGGAACCCGCGCGGGGCCATGACGCTCAGCAGGTCTTGCAGTGGGTGGCGTCGGTGCAGGCGCGCTCCGAGCATCCGATCGCGCTGGCCATCGTGGCGGCAGCCGCCGAACGCAAGCTGGAACTGCTTCCCGCCGAAGGCTTTGGGGCGATCACTGGCGCGGGCGTGGAGGCCACCGTCGCCGACCGCAAGGTGCTGGCGGGCGCGGCGCGCCTGATGGCCGAACGCGGCATCGATGTCAGCGCGTTCGGCGCACGCGCCACGGATTGGGGCAACGAAGGCAAGACGCCGATTTACGTCGCCATCGACGGTCAGGCCGCCGCCATGATGGCCGTGACGGATCCGGTCAAGCCATCGGCGGTGTCCGCGATTGCCGCGCTGCACGCGCAAGGCCTGAAGACCGCCATGATTACCGGCGACAACCGCCACACCGCACAGGCGGTTGCGCGCCAGCTTGGCATCGACGAAGTTCGCGCCGAGGTCCTGCCCGACGGCAAGGTACAGGCGATTGCGGCGCTGCGCGAGGGTGGGCGCAAGGTGGCGTTCGTGGGCGATGGCATCAACGACGCGCCCGCGCTGGCCGCGGCCGATACCGGCATCGCGATCGGCACGGGCACGGATGTGGCGATCGAGGCGGCGTCCGTGGTGCTGATGGCCGATGACCTGCACGGCGTGCCGAACGCCATCGCGCTCAGCCGCGCGACGCTCGCCAACATCCGGCAGAACCTGTTTTGGGCATTTGCCTACAACGCGGCGCTGATCCCGCTGGCTGCGGGCGCCCTGTACCCGGCCTTCGGGCTCTCGCTCTCGCCCATCTTTGCGGCGGGCGCGATGGCGCTGTCCAGCGTATTCGTCCTGGGCAATGCGCTGCGTCTGAAGGCCTTCCGCCCCCGCTGGAGGCAAGCATGAACATCGGACAAGCCGCCAAGCAGTCCGGCATTTCGGCCAAGATGATCCGGTACTACGAGAGCATCGGCCTTATCGGACCCGCGGTGCGCACGGACTCGGGCTATCGCGTCTACAGCGACCAGGATCTGCACACGCTGCGCTTCGTGCGCCGCGCGCGCGACCTGGGGTTTTCGGTGGAGCAGATGAACGAATTGCTGGCGCTCTGGAAGGATCGCAGCCGGGCAAGCGCGGATGTGAAGCGCATTGCGCTTGAGCACGTCGATGAGCTGGAGCGCAAGGCCGAGTCCCTGCGCGAGATGGCGGCCACGCTCAAGCATCTGGCGCAGCATTGCCACGGGGACGAGCGGCCTGATTGCCCCATCCTGGAGAACCTGGGCTGCTCGCACTGATGCCAGGCGGCGGGGCGTTGCCCGCCGCCGTGCCTTACTGGCCCGACTGCGCCTCGGCGGCGACGCGCGCCTCGTACGCCTCGGTGGCGGCCTGCTTGGCCGCCGCCTTTTCGGCCGCCGCGGCTAGCCTGGCTTGCTCGGCGGCCGCCGCTTCGGCGGCCGCGTTGGCCGCACGCTCACGGGCGCGCGCTTTCGCTTCCAGCACGCCCTGCGCGTCAAGCGTCTCGAACACGGCGATGGATTCCACATGGCCGGTGTGCGGGAACATGTTGATCACGCCCGCGCTCTTGAGCACGTAGCCGCCTTCGTGAACCAGGATGGCCGCGTCCCGCGCCAGCGTGGCCGGGTTACAGGACACGTAGACAATCCGGCGCGGACGTTCTTCGTACGACAAGTCGGACAGCGCCTGCGACACCGCGTGCGCGCCTTCGCGCGGCGGGTCGATCAGCATGCGGTCGAAGTAGCCCAGGCTGCGCAGCCAGGTGGCGTCGACCTCAAAGAGGTTCAGGGTGGCGAAGCTGGTGCGATCGCCCAGGCCGTGGCGCGACGCCGCGTCGAACGCGCGATCGGTCA
The DNA here is from genome assembly GCF_902859725.1 of Achromobacter mucicolens. Classification (GTDB taxonomy): domain Bacteria; phylum Pseudomonadota; class Gammaproteobacteria; order Burkholderiales; family Burkholderiaceae_B; genus Achromobacter; species Achromobacter mucicolens. Next base: position 343,965 of record NZ_CADIJP010000005.1, read on the forward strand.
GCGCCTTGCTGCCCTCCACGCCAACGGCCTCGCGGCCTTGCGTGGCCAGCGGCAACGTGAAATTGCCCAGGCCACAGAACAGGTCGGCCACGCGGTCGGTGGGCTGCACTTCCAGCAGCTTCAGCGCCCGCGACACCATCGCCCGGTTGATGGCGTGGTTCACCTGCGTGAAGTCGGTCGGACGGTAAGGCATGCGCAGGCCGAATTCCGGCATGGTGTAGGACAGCGTGTCGTTGTGCTCGCGCTCCAGCGGGTGCACCGTGTCCGGGCCCTTGGCCTGCAACCACCATTGCACGTCGTGCTTGGCCGCAAAGGCGCGCAGGATCGCGATGTCGCCGTCGGTCAGCGGCAGCAGATGCCGCAGCACCAGCGCCGTCACGCCCTCGCCGAGCGCCACTTCAATCTGCGGCATGCGGTCCGGCGCGGACATCGAGGCGATCATTTCGCGCAGCGGGATCAGCAGATCGCTGACGTGGCGGGGCAGCACATGGCATTCGCGCATGTCGGCCACGTAGCTGCTCTTGCGTTCGTGAAAGCCCACGAGCACCCCGCCCTTCTTGGGCACCACGCGCACGGACAGGCGCGCCCGGTAGCGGTAGCCCCAGGTCGGGCCCTGCAGCGGCGGCAGGATCAGTGCCGGGCGCAGCTTGCCGACATGCCAGAAGGTGTCTTCGAGCGCGCGCTGCTTGATGGCCACCTGCGTGGTGGGTTCCAGATGCTGCATGGCACAGCCGCCACAGACGCCGAAATGCGGGCAGCGGGGCACCACGCGTTGCGACGAGGGGTGCAGCACCTCGTCCACCCGAGCCGTCTCGTAGGACGGCTTGCGGCGCAGCGTGACCGCGGTGACCCGTTCGCCCGGCAAAGCGCCTTCCACGAAAATGACCTTCCCGTCGCGGCGGGCGATCCCCCTGGCTTCCAGGTCCAGGGATTCGATATTCAAAACGTCAGACATCTCACGCAGTCCAGAATTGCACGCAACCCGTGATTGTAGAAGGACTTCGCGTATTCCCGGAAATCGGGTTTGACGGGGCCGGAGCGGCTGGAGCCACCCCGCCCTGCCCGGCGTCTCGCCGCACATCGCACGCGCAAAAAAAGGGGCTGTTCCGGAATGCCGCCAGGCCAGGCGGCATTCCGGAGCAACCCCAAAAGGCCGGCGCTTTTGACGGCGCCGCCACGGATATCAGAATGCGCGCGCCACCGAGAAGACGGCGCCGATGCGGCCGGACGGATGGCCGTACTTGGTGGGCAGCCAGTTGTCCTTGGTGGCGCCGACGGCGGCCAGGCCGAGGATCCAGCCCTTCAGGTCCTTGGTCACGCCCAGCTTGTAGTCGACGTAATGGCCGATCGAGTCGCCGTCCATGTTGGTCTGGTTCTTCAGCTTCTGGTAGCCCAGGTGGCCCAGCAGTCCCCAACCGTCGCCCAGGTCGAACGTGGCCGTGCCATCCAGGTACCAGGTTCCCTTGCTGTCCGGCGTGCTGAAAAAGTCGCTGGGCGTGTACGAATACTTGAGGCTGTAGTTGCCGTAGGACGCGCCCAGGTACAGGTCGGTGTTGTTGTAGTTGCCGCCCTTGGGCGAGCTGGAGCCGGGATAGTAGTAATGCAGCACGCCCGCATCCAGGGTGAACCCGCCGCCGACGTCACCCTTCCAGCCGCCGTAGAAATCCATTTCCAGATTGCCGTCGGTGAACACGAAGTCGGAGACATTCGAGTTCCAGTTGCCCAGATAGAAGCCCGAGCTGTGGTTCAGGTCAAAGCCCAACTGCACGGCGGGACGGAAGTCGGTCTGCGAATAGCCGCGGAAGCGGTAATCGCTGACTATGGTGGCGTTACCGCTGAGCGAAAAGCCGCCACCCAGGTCGGTGGGTTCGGCTTGCGCCACACCTGCAAAACAAGCGGCAAGCGCGAGGGGCAAGGCTAGCAACGTCTTATTCATGGTGCGAAGGTCCTGATCGGATAGTCGAGAGAGCGGACGGCGCGAGGCCCATCCGGCTGACCGGCTTGTGCAGGTAAAACCGGCTCAAATCCCTTCAAGCAATGTCCGTGCCAGGTATCAGCGCCATCGTGCAACCCGCCGCAACGTCCTTCGGGCGCTGGCCATGCACCATGCTGGTGCCCTGTTATGGGGCGCGGCCATGGCCGATGCGTCAAAACGGGGAAATCCGGCCTGGCTTGGCCTGGCCCGCCTGGAAAACAAACACCCCGGCACGCGTGAAGCGTGTCGGGGTGTGTTCAAGCGGAGGGTTGCCCCAGTTTGCGGCCAGTGTGATGGCCTAGGACTGTCCGGCTCAGTTGGCCTGGGGCGCGGCAGGCGGCGGGGGCGGCGGGACGTCGCCGGCAGCCGGCGGAGGCGGCAGCGTGCCGGG
>NZ_CADIJP010000006.1 GCF_902859725.1 Achromobacter mucicolens
GGCAAGCCGCCCACAGCCACGCAGACCGCGCCGGCGGCCGCCGGCCCGCTGCGCCGCGACCGCGCGTTCGTGACGCTGGCCGCCGGCATGGCGCTCGGCCTGTTCGCCCAGATCGGCCTGATCGCGCACCTGCTGTCGCTGCTGGCGCCGCTGCTGGGCGCGCAGACGGCGGGGCTGGCAATGGGACTTGCCACCGCCAGCGCCATCGCCGGACGCTCGCTCGTCGGCTGGCTGATGCCTCCGGCGGCCGACCGCCGCCGGATCGCCTGCGCGGCCTATGCCGTGCAGATCGCCGGGTCGCTGGTGCTGATGTTGGCCGGGGAACACGTGTGGGCGGTGTGGGCAGGCGTGGTGCTGTTCGGGTCGGGCATCGGCAACGCCACGTCCCTGCCGCCCCTGATCGCGCAGGCGGAGTTCGCGCGCGAGGAGGCGGCCCGGGTGGTGCCCCTGATCGTGGCGCTGTCGCAAGGCGCTTATGCCTTTGCGCCGGCCGCATTCGGGGCGTTGCGGACCCTGTTGCAGCCGACGGGGCTGGCGCTGCCGGGTTTCCTGGCCGCCGCCGCCGTATTGCAGTTGGCCGCCATCCTGTGCTTGACCGCGGGTCGTGGCGCGCATGCCAGGCGCGGCGCGTCCTGACGCCTTCAGGCGCCGCCGCCGCGCCGCGCCACCAGGCCGGCCATGACCGCGTCGCCGCGTTCGTTGACCAGCCCCTCGGCCACGCCCTCGCGATCGGCCGCGTTGCGGTTCTGACTGACCTTCCACTTGCCTTCGATGCGCGCAATGGGGATTTCCACGCCGATGATGGCGCGCATCTGCGCGGCGATGAAGTCGGCGGGCGCCTCGTCCACGCGCCACGGCTGGGCACGGGCGCGCTCCTGGCTATCGGTCAGGGCCTCCAGCTGGGCGCGCAGCCACGCCGGATCGTCCTGGATGACAGGCGTGCCCCACACGTGGACAGCCACGAAATTCCAGGTGGGCACCACCTTGTGCGTCTCCGCCTTGGTCGCGTACCAGGACGGCGTGATATAGGCCTGCGCGCCGTGGAAGGCCACCAGGCACTCGCGTCCCGACGCCAGCTCGGCAAGCTGCGGATTGGCGCGCGCCACGTGCAGGCGCAGGACGCCATGCGAGCCTTCGGGATAAAGCAGACAGGGAATGTGATTGGCCATCAGCCCGCCGTCGCCGCTGGTGCAGACGACGCCCAGCGGGTGGGCGCGGATGAACTCGTGCTGGATATCCAGCGAATCTTCGCGAAAGGCGGACGGCAGGTACATGATGGCGGCGCGATGAAAAGGTCAGGAAAGCGACAACATACCGCGCGCGTGGCCCCACTGAAAGAGCCACACCCTCCGCATTTCATGGAGCCAAGAACCTCGCGCCCCAATTGGCGCCGCCAATGCGTCTCGCTGCTATCGTCGGGATCGCGCGTAGGCAGCGTTCATGCGTTCGCGGGCCTCGGTTTCATGCGCAAAGGCGCGGTCGTAGTTTTCAAGGCAGCCGGGCGTGGGACTGGGCCACTGGATCGCGGCGATTGCTTCGGTCAGTTCATCGCGGGCCCGCTGCCATTCCTTGACGGCGGCATACCATTCGTTGGCGGTGTCCATAGATGTCTCCTTCTATGTGCACATGCTCATCGTAGCGCTAGCCGCGGCCAGCAAGACAGCGTTTTCGCATGGTCAGAAGGATGATGCGGCCAGGCACGCAGCCGACGCCCGCAGCCAAAAAAATAGCCGCGGCAGCGCGAGTTTCGGGCAGATAATTGCCAGCATGAATCGTGCCGGTCTTGTGTCCGCCGCCGCGGACGCCGTTGTCTGAAAAGGAAAGCCCCCATGAAGCCCAACCTCGCACTGCGCGCGGCCTGCTGCGCACTCATCGGACTGGCCGGCTGCACCAATCTGCCCAAGGCCAAGGACTATTCCACCGCGCTTGGCGAACCCCAGAGCCAGCTCCAGCAGGACCCAAACTGGAGCGGCGGCCGCATCTGGGTCCGGCCAGGGCCGCCGATCGGCAGCCAGTTCGACAAAAAGCTGCTCATGGAGAATGTGACCTACATTCCCGGCGACCGGCCTGACGAGTTGGACTTTCGCGACAATGCCGAACTGCGGCAACGCGTGCTGGACTACATGAACGCCGCCTTGCGCCGCGAGTTTTCGCAGGCCGGCTATCAGCTGATATCGGCGCCCGCGCCGCGCTCGGTGCGGCTGCGGGCCGCCATCACGGGCACCTTCCGCAACGATCGCGATCCGCGCCCGGGCGAGTACGTGCCGATCGGCTACGTGCTGGGCCAGACGGCCAAGGCCGCGGGCCTGCGCGATCAATCGGCGCGGCTGTTGATCGAAGCCTCGGCACGCGATGCCACCACCAACCAGCTGCTGATCGCCTCGATGGGCGCCGTCACGGGCAGCAACCTGCCCGAGAGCCGCAAGCCCACGGCGGCCGACGTGCAAGGTGCCATCGACGACTGGGCGCGCCGCGTTCGAGAGCAGTTCGACCGCATCTGGGTCGCGGAAATTCCCAAAACGCCGTGATGCGCGGGTGACCATTTTCCGCTGCATATCACGATGTGATGAATATTGACGTCAACCCTCACTTACCCAGGGACCACGGCTAATGCTACTGTTCCGCCTGTGCAAGGAGTACATGCAATGGATCAGAAAACAAAGCCCTGGGCATTTCCCAAACCCCACCCCGAAAACACGCCCCGCGGCGAGCGCAACAAACAAGAGTTCGACACGCCGCCCAAGGAAGAAAAGCCCGCGGCCAAACCGCGCGCCAAAAAGCAGACGCCTGCGACAGGACGGGCTCGCCCGTGAGGCTGACGGCAAAGGTCTGTGCGGCCGCCGGGGCAGCGCTTTGCGCGCTGTCCATGGCCGCCGCCGCAACGCCCGACTTGCAGACAGGCGACATGGTTTTCCAGCAATCGCGATCGGCGCAAAGCCTGGCCATCCAACAGGCCACGCATTCGCCCTATAGCCACATGGGCATGATCGTGACGCGCCAAGGCCAGACCTACGTCCTCGAGGCCGCGGCACGCGTCAGCTACACCCCCCTCTCCCAATGGATCGCGCAAGGCGAGCGCGGCCATTACGTCGTCAAGCGGCTGCGCGACGCATCGCAGCTCACGCCCGACGCGCGCACCCGCCTGGCCAAGGCGGGCGCCGCCTATGTGGGCAAGCCCTACGATCTGGCGTTCGCCTGGTCGGACGACCAGATCTATTGCTCCGAACTGGTCTGGAAGATCTACGAGCGCGTCCTCGGCGTGCAGATTGGCGCGCTGGCCCCGCTGAAAAGCTTCGATCTGGCCTCGCCCGCCGTGCAGGCCAAGATGCAGGAACGCTACGGCAAGCGCATTCCCTGGGAAGAACCCATCATCTCGCCGGCCGCCATGTTCGCGTCGGACCAACTGGTGACCGTCGGCACCTTCTGACGGCGGCGCGCCGCGCTGATAACGGCGCGCGCCGTGGGGCATCATGCCCGCGCCGCCCGCCTGAAACGCTCAGCGTACCGGCACGGTGTCCTTGTAGAGCACCCCGTCCTTCATGATGACCAGGAAGTTTTTTTCCGGGTCACCGATCAGCGAGATGTCTTCAATGGGGTTGCCATCGACCAACAGCAGATCGGCAAGCGCCCCCTCGCGCACCACGCCCAGGTCGCCGCGGTAAGGATTGCGCTTGCCCGACAACTTGAGCAATTCGGCGTTCGTGCCGGTCGCCATCATGAGCGTCTGTGCCGGCGTGTACCACCGCGTGAGGCTGGCGAGGATCCTGCCCTGCTGCGCCGCCAGCTGGCTGGAAAAAAGGATGTCGGTGCCGAACGCCGTCTTCAGTTTGTACTTGATCGCCAACTGATAGGTCCGGTCGGTGCCGGCAAAGACCTCCTGCGCTTTTTGCCATTGGTCCGAGCCGCGGGGAAAGGCGTCTGCCAGTTCGTCCGGAAAGGGCTGCGTGCTAAGCCATACGCCCGATCGGGCCATCAGCTGCGCCGTTTCCTCATCCATCATGCTGCCGTGCTCGATGCTCTGCACGCCCGCCTTGATGGCCCGCTGGATGGCGGTGGGCGTGTAGGCGTGCACCGCCACGTAGGTGCCCCAATCCGTCGCGGCCTCCACCGCCGCGCGAAGCTCGGGCTCGGTGAACGTCACGACGTCCAGCGGGCTGTGCGGCGACGACACGCCTCCACCGCCGGTCAGCTTGATCTGCGTCGCGCCCTGCATGAGTTGCTCGCGCGTGCGCAGGCGCACTTCGTCGGGGCTGTCGGCGATGGTGCTGTCGCCGGCCAGATCGTGCCGCGACGCTGGCGCCCCTAGCGTGCGCGGCAGGTCCGCCATCGAACGGAAATCGCCATGCCCGCTGGTCACGCTGATCATCGCGCCGGACGGGTAAATGCGTGGGCCCGGGATCACGCCCTGATCCACCGCCTGCTTCAGGCTGAACGCCGAGCCGCCCAGGTCCCGCACCGTGGTGAAGCCGCGCATCAGCGTCTTCCCCGCCTCCACGCCCGCGACAATGTTCAGGTAGGTCGGATCCTGGGTCATCGCCACGGCCAGCGGCACGCCGACGAACATGCTGTGCCAATGCATGTCGATCAGCCCCGGCATGAGCGTGCGCCCGCCGCCGTCGATGACCCGCGCGCCGTCGGCCGACACCTTGTCGCGCGACACCCTCTCGATGACGTTGCCGTGGACCAGCACGCTGCTCGCCGGACTCAGCTCGCCCGACACGCCGTCGAAGATGCGGACATTTTCGAAGAGGATCCGGGAATCGGCCGCGGCCTGCGCGCCCGGCGGCGGCGCCGCTTGGGCCGCGGGCAAGGAATGGGAATGCGCCGACGCAGCCCCGAAAATCAGCAATGCCGCCGTGAATGCAATACCAGTCCTGACAACCATGATCGCGCCTCTGGGTGAGTCATCCGCCTTCAGGACGGAAACAGGATCGGGATCAGCAACACGCTGACCACCAGGGAAAACAAGGTCAATGGCGTTCCGATCTTCAGATAGTCGGCAAAGCCAAAGCCCCCCGCCACGCTGACCAGCGCATTGGAAGGCGTGGACACTGGCGACATGAACGCCGCGGACGACGCGATGGCCACCGTCATCGCAAACGCGTAGGGCGAAGCATGCAGGCTTTCGGCGATGCTGATCGCCACCGGGCCCATCAGCACGGCAGTGGCCGTGCCCGACACCACCACGCCCAACGTGACGGTCGCCACGAACACCAGCGCCAGCTGTCCGTAGATGCCCCAGTCGCCCGAATAGTGCAGCAGGAACTGCGCGGCCATATCGACGCCGCCGCTGCGCTTGAGCGCCAGCGCAAAAGGCAGCATGCCCACGATCAGGATCAGCGCGCGCCAGTTGATCGACCGGTACGCCACGTCCAGCGTCACACAGCCGAACAGGCCCATCATCAGGCCGCCGATCAGACCCGCCATCACGTTGGGCACCCAGTCGGTCAGCATCAGGAACACGACCGTCGCCAGCGAGAACAGCGCGTGAAGGGCGCGATTGGGCACCGGCACCAGCGAATCGGCTTCGACCGGCATGGCCAGGCTGACCAGATCGTGCTCTTCGGCCTGCAGCGAGAAAATGCCTGCCCACGGGCCGACCACCAGCAGCGTGTCACCCACGCGCATCTTTGCATTGGGCAGGTCGCGCATGGCCTCCTTGCCGCGCCACAGGCCGACAACAAAGAGCCCGTGCCGGGCCAGCACCACGGATTCACGGGCATTTGCGCCCTCCAGCCGCGACTCCGAGGGGATGATGACCTCCATCATGCCCACGTCGCGCGCCTGATCGGTGAAGTACACCCCGGACATCGCCAGCCGCTTGACCTGATGCCGGGCGCAGAATCCGTCGATGTCGAAACCTTCGGCGTCCATGTCCAGCAACAGGATGTCGCCCGCTTCCAGCACGTCGTCCGCCGTGGGGCGCATCACGGCCCGGGCGAAGCGCGAGTGCCGCTCGATGGCGATGACGAACGCCGCCTTGCCCAGTTCGCCCGCCCACATGCCAAGCTGACGACCGGCCAGATCGGAGTCGTCCTGCACCAGCAGGCGGCAGGCCCGGTTCTGCAGGGAATACTTGGTGACCCAGTCGCCGAAGCTGGGCCGGTTCGCGGCGCGCGCCCCCTGGCCCGCGTCGATCAGATTGCGCGCAAACAGCATGTAGGCGATGCCACCGGCCAGGACGACAATGCCGATCGGCGTGAAGTCAAAGAAGCGAAAGCCCGCGTAGCCCGCATAGCCCAGCGCGCTGTTGAGCACCAGGTTCGGCGTGGTCGCCACCAGCGTCAGCATGCCGCTCATGGCTGCCGCCGCGCCCATCGGCATCAGGATCCGGCGGCTGGCCATGCCGGACTTGCGCGCGATCCGCAGGACGATGGGAATGAAGATGGCGACCACGGCCGTGGAGCTCATCACCGCGCCCATCGAGCCGACGGCCCCCATCACCAGCAGCACCAGCCATCTCTCGCTCTTGCCGCCATGCCGCAGCAGCAGGTCGCCCACGGCCTGCGCGACACCCGTGCGCACCAGCCCCTCGCCCACGACGAACAGGCAGGCGATCAGGATGATGTTGGGATTGGAGAATCCGTCCAGCGCCTCGCGGTAGGTCACCGTGCCGCTGAATGGCAGCAGCAGCATGACCAGCAGCGCCACGGCATCGGACCGGGGCCGCCCGATGACAAACAGCACGACAGCCGCGCAAAGGATGGTGAGGACGATTGCCAGTTCGCTGACCATTGCCGTGCGGCTCCTTCGCGCGTCCCTAGAACGCCGTGTTGCCCGTGCTGATCGCCCACACGCCGATGCCGCACGACACCAGCACCAGAATCAGGATCGGCCATTCATACGGGGCAAAGATGTTGCCGCGCTGCTCCCGGCGGGAGATCAGAAAGAGAATCGTGCCAGGCGCATAGATGACGCACGACAGGACGAAATACCGGAAGCCGCCCGCGTACACCAGCCCGGCCGCATAGACCGTCGCGGCCGCCGCCAGCGCCAGCTCGATCTTGCGCCGCCCGCCCCAGCCGTTGTAGGTTTCACCGCGCACGGTCAGCATCAGCCCAAACGCCGCCACGAAGAAATACGGCATCAGGCTCATCGAACTGGCCATGTTCTTGAGCAGCACGAAGGTGTCTTCGGTAAAGAGCGTGACGATCAGAAAGAGCTGCACGATGCCGTTGCTGAGCCAGAGCGCGGCTGCCGGCACGCCGTGGCGGTTTTCGCGGCCCAGGAACGACGGCATGATGCCCGCGCCCGCCGCGGCGCGCAGCACTTCGGCCGCCAGCAGGATCCACGCCAGATAGGCGCCCGCCACAGACACCATCAGCCCCACGCTGACCAGCATGCCGCCCCACGGCCCGACCACCGCGCGCAACACGCCCGCCATGGACGGGTTGCGCAGCGCCGCGATCTCCGCGCGCGGCAGCACGCCGTACGACAGCATCGTCACCATCACCAGCAGCGCCAGCACCAGCAAAAAACCCACAATGGTCGCAACCGCCACGTCCTCGCGCCGCTTGGCGTAGCGCGAATAAACGCTGGCGCCTTCCACCCCCAGGAACACGAACACCGTGACCAGCATCGTGTTGCGCACCTGCTCGAAAAGACTGCCCTTGCCTTCACCGCTGAGCCCCTCGGCGATGTTCGCGCGCAGCACGTCCAGGTCCACGGCAAAGGCGGCAAAGACGATGAAGATCGCAATCGGGACGACCTTGGCGATGGTGACGACCGTGTTCATCCCGGCGGCCTGACGGATGCCGCGCAGGATCAGGAAATGGGTAGACCACAACAGCACCGAAGACACCAGCACGGCCGGCACGGTGTCGCCATCACCGAAGAACGGCAGCACGGCGCCCAGCGTTCCCTTGAAGATGACGAAGTAGCTGACGTTGCCCAGGCAAGCGGCCGTCCAGTAGCCCAGCGCCGCCAGAAACCCCAGATACAGCCCGAAGCCCGCCTTGGCGTACGCGAAGATGCCCGTGTCCAGGTCGGGACGCCGGCGCGCCAGGAACTGGAAGACCATCGCCAGCGTCAACATGCCCGTGCCGGCAATGGCCCAGGCCACCATGCCGCCCACCGGACCGGTATTGCGCGCAAACACGCTGGGCAGCGAAAAGATCCCCGCCCCCACCATCGAACCCACTACCATGGCGGCAAGCGCCATGCGAGAAAGTTTGGCAGTTTCCCCGCTCACGATCTTCTCCTGAAAAAGACCCAGTGCTTGCCCCGCCCGCGCGGCCGTCCCCCTCCGGAACGGCCGCGCACGCCGATCCCCCGTTAAGCGGCATCCCGCGAGATCGGGCACGTCATGCAATGCCCGCCGCCGCGGCCCCGGCCCAGTTCCGCGCCGACGAAGGTGATGACCTCGATGCCCGCCTTGCGCAGCAGCGTGTTGGTGTAGACGTTCCGGTCATAGGCCAGCACCACCCCGGGCGAGATGCAGACCAGATTGGCGCCGCTGTCCCACTGCGTGCGCTCGCGGACATAGGCGTTGCCGCCGGTCTCGACCACGCGCATCTTCTTGACGCCCAGCGCCTCGCCGATCACGTCCACGAGCGAGCCCTTGTCCTTGTGCAGCTCCAGCGAGCCCGGGGTGCTGCCCGGCCGGTACGAGAACGCCTGGACGTTGTTGACGATGTCGGGATACATCAGCACGCAGTCACGGTCCGCGAAGGTCAGCACGGTATCCAGGTGCATGGCCGCCCGCAGCTTGGGCATGGCCGCCACGATCACCCGGTCGGCCGCGTTCTTGGCGAAGAGCGTGGCCGCCAGCTGGCTGATTGCCTGGCGCGACGTGCGTTCGCTCATGCCGATCATCACCGTGCGGTTGCCAATCGGCATGACGTCGCCGCCTTCCAGCGTGGCCAGTCCGTGGTCGGCCGTGGGGTCGCCCCACCAGACATTCACCTTGCCGGCAAAGCGCGGATGGAACTTGTAGATGGACGACGTCAGGATCGTCTCTTCGTGCCGCGCGGGCCAGTAAAGCGGATTGAGCGTCACGCCGCCGTAGATCCAGCAGGTCGTGTCGCGCGTGTACAGCGTGTTGGGCAGCGGCGGCAGCAGGTATTCCGTGACGCCCGCGGCCTCCTTGATCAGCATGAGCTGTTCCCCGCCCACCGACTCGGGAAACTCGTCGGTCGACAGCCCCCCGATCAGCGTCTCGGCCAGCTTGCGCGGCGCCAGCCCGTCCAGGTAGCTGCGGATCTCATCGAGCAATCCCAGCCCGACCTGGTTCGCCACCACCTGGTTGTCAAGGATCCACTTCTTTGCTTCGGGTATCGCGACCGTTTCGGCCAGCAGATTGTGCATTTCCAGCACGTCCACGCCGCGGTCCCGCATCTTGGTCATGAAGTCGAAATGGTCGCGCTTGGCGTTGTCGACCCACATGACGTCGTCGAACAGCAACGCATCGCAATTGGAGGGCGTCAATCTTTCGTGGGCGCGTCCCGGCGCGCAGACCATCACCGTGCGCAATTGCCCGACTTCTGAATGGACTCCAAATTCCTCGGTATCAGCCATGACTAGCTCCCAGACGTTAAATGGCGATCCAGCCGTAGATCAGGCCGACAATGGCGGCCAGCGCTCCGACGCATGCCACGATGAAAACGACCAACTCCCAACCCGTGAAGAACGACCTGCCCTGCTCGCGCCGGGCCCAGAAGTACAGAATGGATCCGGGCGCGTACAACAGCGCCGACAGCAGCAGGAACTTCAAGCCGCCGGCGAGAATCATGAACACCGTGTAGATGGCGGCGATGCTGGCAAGCGTCAGATCGCGCTTGCGGTCCTTGCCGTCGACATACGTCTCGCCGCGCTTGGCAAGCTGCCAGCCGAATCCGGCGACCAGCAGATAGGGGATCAACGACATCGCGCTGGTCAGGCTCAGCATCAGCGCAAAGGCGTCGCGCGACCAGTACGTGCTGATGACGAAGAGCTGCACGATGATGTTGGTCACCCACAGCGCCACGACCGGCACGCCGTTCTTGTTCTCACGGGCGAACGCGCGCGGCATGTCTTCGTTCTTGGACGCCGCGTGCATCACTTCCGCGCAGATCAGCGACCAGGCCAGATAGGCGCCCAGCACCGAGATCAAGAGGCCCACGCTGACGAACACCGCGCCCCACGGCCCCACCACCGATTCCAGCACGCCGGCCATCGACGGCTGACGCAGCCCGGCGATGTCGCTCTGCTGCATGACCGCATAGGGCAGCAGCGACACCAACACCATCAGCAGCAGCGCCGTGACAAAGCCGATCAGCGTGGCCACCCCCACGTCCGAGCGCTTGGACGCGAATCGCGAATACACGCTTGCGCCCTCGATTCCCAGGAATACGAAGACGGTCACCAGCATGGTTCTGCGCACCTGCTCGAACAGGCCGTAGCCGCTCATCTCGCCCCAGAAGTTGATGCGGAACAGGTCGAGCTTGAACGCCACGAACAGCACGACGATGAACACCACGATCGGAATGATCTTGGCGACCGTAACGACCGCGTTGATGAACGCCGCCTGCTGCACCCCGCGCAGGATCATGAAGTGAAACAGCCAGATCCCCACCGACGCCACCGCGATCGCGATGACCGTGTTGCCGTCGCCGAAAACGGGAAAAAAGGCGCCGAGCGTGGACTTGATCAGCACCCAGTACGAGACGTTGCCGATGCAGCTGCCGATCCAGTAGCCAAACGCGGACAGAAAACCCATATAGTTGCCAAAGCCCGCCTTGGCGTACGCAAAGACGCCCGCGTCCATTTCGGGCTTGCGCTCGGCCAGCGCCTGAAACACGCGCGCCAGCGTATACATGCCCGCCCCCGCGATGATCCACGCGATAACCGCGCCGACGACGCCCGTCGCCCCGCCAAAGGTCCTGGGCAGCGAGAAGATCCCGGCGCCGATCATCGACCCCACCACCATGCCGGTCAAGGCAAGCAATCCAAGCTTCTTGGGAGTACTGCTTTCCATCATGCACCTCCAATAATGAGCAAAGACGAGAGCGGGTCGGCCGACTTGCCGGGCGGAGCCCGGACCGGCCGGCTCAGCTGCGGGCAACGCGTGAACTGCGGCCTGCGCCGTACACGGTGGTCATCACGATAAGTAGGGGCACGCCAATGAACGTGCCCGGAATGCCCCACACAAACCCCCAGAAAAAAACAGCAAACATCACCATCAGCGGCGACAGCGCAAACGCGCTGCCGGCAAGCCTGGGTTCCAGATAACAGCCATAGACGATCTGGATGCAGTTCAGGACGACGAGCACCGCAATGCTGGTCTGCAGCGATCCGACCTGCACGAACGCGAAGAACGCCGGAAACACCGTAGCCACCAGCGGCCCGAGGAACGGGATGTAATTGAGCAGGAAGGCGAGCCCGCCCCAGGCGGTCGCCAACTCCAGGCCGGCATAGATGGCAAACAGCCAGACCGTCACGCCCGTCAGCACGCTTGCGATCGTGCGGATCACCATGTACCAGCGCAACTTGGCGGCGACATCGCGCCCGATCGCCATCCAGCGCTGCGCCCGGGCCTCACCCAGCAGGCGGATCAGCCGCGCCGGCGCCTCGTCAAGCTCGAACAGCCCCAGCGCAATGAAAACAAAGGCGATGAAGATCATGCCCAGCATGCTGTTGATCCGCAGCGCCACCTCCTGGATCGCCCGCACCAGCCATGACACGTTGAAGCTGTCCTGGAACATCTGGATCGCCATCGCGCCGTGCGGGTGCAGCGTTTCGGTCTCCAGCGTGAACAGACGCTGGAAGCGCGCGGCGTTGGCCATGACCCACTGCGCGACCAGGCTGAAGCCCCAGGCCGCCAGCGACAGGAACACCACCGACACGACCACCGTGACCACCAGCGCCAGGATCGCGGCCAGCGGCGCCGGCATCCTGCGGCCCAGGTACTGGCGCAGCGGCGCAACCAGGCAGATGACGAACAACGCAAACGCCAACGGCACGAAGATCGGGCTGGCCAGGTACAGCAGGCCGAGCAGCAGGAGGGCAAAGATGCCGGACATTGCGAAGGACGTCATCGTGGTATCACCCCATCAACGCGCTTGACCAGATAGGCATAGAACGGATTGGAGGTCAGCCGGGTCAGCGTGTCCATGCCGATCACGAAGGCGCCGACTTCGCCGCGCATGGACATGGCGCCCAGGCTGATGCCAAATTCTTCGATGTTGTCCGGATGCGTGCCGTACAGCGCGTCGTCGGTCGGGAACGGCAGCGCCACGTGCGACAGCGAATAGACCTCGCGCGGATAGTCCATGCCGATGGCCCGTTCCACGACGGCGGTGGCGTTCGGCTCAATGACGCGCTCGATCATGGCGCTTGACGTGGGGCTGGCGTTGGTGACGAGCGTCAGGCGATAGTTGCGCTTTTCACCGGGCAGCGTGCCCGCCAGTTGCCAGGCGACACCGCGCCGGAACAGCGGCCCAAGCTTGGTGGCCCGGTTCAGGTCGAACAGCACCAGATCGCTACCGTTGGCAGGCAGCCGCGCATACAGCGCGTTGATCAGCGCGCGCGTGCTGACGGTGAAATCCAGCACGGAGTGGAACGTGATGATCGGCGGCAACCGTTCCAGGCCGCCCGCGCGCTGCTGCGCGACCAGCCTGTCCTGCAGCGTCTGAGTCAGCTCGAACGACTGGCGGGCCGCGTGGACCGGGAAAGAGTTGTACTTGAAGGGATTGAACTCCGGCACGATGCTGAGCCATGCTGCCTTGGCAAACGCGGGCAGGATGGCCGGCAGCCCCGCCAAGCCCGCGAAGCGCGCGAACGACGTGATGCCGACCATCGGCGAGATCAGCACCAGGCGGTCGGGCTTGTCGAGCTTGGGATTGTCCAGCGCATCCAGCGCGTGCATCAGCGCCAACGCACCGCCGTTGGAAAAGCCCACCATGTGCAGCGGTTTGGGCGCCGGCACGCGGCGGCGGGCTTCGCGCACGGCCAGGCGCGTGGCCGCCGCCCAGTCTTCCCAATGCGCGTCCGTCAGCCCGCCGGGCACCGTGCCGTGGCCCGGCATCCGGATGGCGATCGCCACGTAGCCGACCGATTGGTAATGGGCGGCGACGTGGCGCAGGCTGTAGGGCGAATCCGTCAGGCCATGCAGCAGCACAGCCACGCCCCGCGGCTCACCCGCCGGCAGCAGCATGAACGACCGGTTCCAGTCATGCGCGAAATGCTCGGGGTACACCTTCGCGTCCGCGAAATAGCGGTTGCTGTCCACCTTGTCCTCGGGCAGCAGCTTGTCGCCCACGTTCTGCCTGACCAGCGCAAAAAGCTGATCCTCATGCGCCAGGTAATCGTCCCAGGTGCTGCGGTCCAGCCGCTCGGCGTCCAGTTCCTGCGGCACATATGTGTGCCACGCAGCCAGCGGCGGCCCCTGCTGGATGTCGTACAGGCGCACGCCCATTAGCGTGAAGACGATCAGCAACGCCACCCCGGCCGCAATGAACAAGGCCTTGCGCAGCCGGCGCCACCGCGGGCGCTGGACGGCGTCGGTGGGCTTGCCGGTGTTCACTGCGCGGCTCCCGAGGGGGAAGAACCTGTCCCCGCCGGCAGAACGGGCGTGGACGTGGGGCCCGCCGCGGGCGGCGCGTCCGCCATGACCACTTCCGGCTGCTCGTCCCCGCCACCCAGCGCCACGTACAGCGACACGCCGTTCTGCAATTGCGAGGCCCGCAGCGTCAGCATCTGCTGCTCCGCGTTGAACAAGCCGCGCCTTGCGTCGACGACTTCCAGGTAGATGGAGATGCCGTTCATGTAGCGCAACTCGGCGGTTTCAGCCAGCCGGCGCTGCGCCTGGATCGCCGTCTCCTGCGCGGTGACCTGTTCCTGAAAGCGCTTGCGGTTTTCCAGCGCGGTCGCCACTTCGCTGAACGCGGTCTGCACCGTCTTGCGGTAGTTGGCGACCAGTTCGTCGCGCTGCGCCGTGGCCAGGTCCACCGCCGCCCGCCGCTGCCCGTAGTCGAAGATCGGCCACCCGATCCCCGCGCCGATGTTCCAGATCTGGCTGGGTGAGGAGAACAGATCCGACAGCTCGGTGGACGCGTAGCCCAGCGATCCGGTCAGCGCAATGCGCGGAAAGAGTGCCGCGCGCGCCGCGCCGATGTTGGCATTGGCGCTGCGCAGGCGGTTCTCCGCCTGCCGGATGTCCGGCCTGACCACCAGCAGCGAAGACGGCAATCCTGGGCTAAGCGCATCGAACTGCCCCGCGGACTCGATGGGCTGGCCGGGGGCCATCTCGTGCTGCAGGTCTTCGCCGACCAGCACCCACAACCGGTTCCAATGCCCCGCCGTGGCGCGCTGCCATTCGGCAAGCTGGGTCTGCGCCTGGGTCAGCAGGATGGCCGACTGCTCGAAATCGACGCGCGACGTGACCCCGGCGTCCAGGCGATCCTTGGCCACGCGGAGCGCATAGCTGCGCGTCTCCACCGTGCGCTGCGCCAGCGCGATGCCCTCTTCGCCCGCCTGGGCGTCGTAATAGGTCGAGGCCACGTTTGCGATCAGCGACAGGCGGAACGCGCGCCTGCCTTCCACCGTCGCCAGGTACTGCTGCAACGCCGAGGCGGTCATATTGCGCACCCGCCCCCAGAAGTCCAGCTCGAAGGACGAGACCATCACCTGCGCGTTGAACTGATTGAATTGCACGGTCTGCCGTGACCCGGCCAGCGCCGGGTCCAGCACGGTCAGCGGTTGCTGATTGCGCGACGCCGCCGCGCCGGCGTCCAGTTGCGGCAGCTGATTGGCGCGCTCGATGCGGTAGAACGCCCGGGCCTGCTCGATCCGGGCCGTGGCCGCTGCCAGGTCCTGATTCAGCTCCAGCGACCGGGCGATCAGGCGCTTGAGCTGCGCATCGCCAAAGAACTGCTCCCAGGTCACGTCCTGCGCCGCCTTGGCATCCGGAGGGACCTCGCCCGGGAACATGGCGGGCGTGGCCACTTCGGGCCGGCGGTGCTCGGGCGCAAAATTGCACGCGGACAGCCCACCGATAAGCAGCGCGGCGGCGGCAAGGCGGGCGGGGGTCATGGGTTCTCTCCCCGCTCTTCGGCCTTGGCCGGACCGCTCTCGCCAGGCTTGGGCGCAGTTTTCCGGGGACCGGACCAGCGCCGCGCCACCATGTAGAAAAGCGGCGTGAAGAACACCCCGAACAGCGTGGCGGTCAGCATGCTGCCCATCACGCTGGTGCCCACCGCCTGCCGGCTGGCGGCGCCCGCACCGGTCGCCAGCACCAGCGGCAGCATGCCCAACACGAACGTGACGCTGGTCATGATGATGGGACGCAGGCGCTGGCGGGCCGCATCGACCACCGCTTCCTTGCGGTCGCGGCCTTCAAGCTCCTCCTTCAGCGCGAACTCCACGATCAGGATGCCGTTCTTGGCGGCCAGCCCGATGATGGTCACCAGCCCGATGTTGAAGTAAATGTCCGCCGACATGCCCCGCCCCAACGTGAATGCGGCGGCGCCCAGGATGCCGAAAGGCAGGATCAGCAGCACCGACACCGGCACGGACCAGCTTTCGTACAGCGCGGACAGCAGCAGAAACACCACGACCAGCGACAGGGCCAGCAGCAACGCCACCTGGTTGCCCGCTTGCTGTTCCTCGTACGCGGTCCCGGTCCACTCGTACATGATCCCTTGCGGCAGGACCCGCGCGGCGATGGCCTCCATTTCGGCCAGCGCCACGCCGCTGGAGCGGCCCGCGGCGGCTTCGCCCGAGATCGTGATGGAGGGAAAGCCGTTGTAGCGTTCCAGCTGCTGCGGACCATCGATCCAGCGCATTCGCGAAAACGCCGAGAACGGCACCATCTCGCCCCGATTGTTCGGCAACTGCAAGGCGGCGATGTCCTGCGGCTGCATGCGCTGATCGGCCTCAGCCTGGATGAACACCCGCTGCACCGAGCCATCGTGCAGGAAGTCGTTGACGTAGTTCGAGCCGAACGCCAGCGTCAGCGCCTGATTGACCTGCGCCACCTGCAAACCCAGCGCACGGGCATGCACGCGGTCGATCTCGACATACAGCCGCGGCCCCGGCGGCATGCCGTCCAGCCGCACGCCGGTCAGCAGCGGACTGGCGGCGGCGGCCGCGATCATCGCCGCGCCCGTCGCGGCCAGGCCCGCGCCGCCCTGCGCCGTGCGGTCCTGCACTTTCATGGAAAAGCCCGACGCGTTGCCCATTGACGGGATCGGCGGCGGATTGAGCGCAAAGATCATTGCCTGGGGAATCTGCCGGAAGGCCAGGTTGCTGCGCCCGACCAGCGCATCGACCGCCTTGCTGCGATCCGTGCGCTCGCTCCACGGGTACAGGTCCACAAACGACAGCGCAGCCGTCTGCCCCTGGCCGAAGAAGTTGAACCCGACCACCGACGCCACGTTGCGCACGGCAGGCTGCTCACGCAGCAGGCTTTCGGCCTGTTGCACGGCCACCTCGGTCTGGTCGGCCGTGGTGCCGGGCGCGCCGGTGTACGACACGAAGAAATAGCCCTGGTCTTCCAGCGGCAGATAGCCGCCCGGCAAGCGCGAGAACAGAAAGATCGTCAGGCCGCACACGCCCAGGAAGATCAGCATCCAGCGCAGCGGCCGCACCAGCATGTGCTCGACCGCCCGCACGTACTGGCGCGTCATGGCGTCAAAGCCCGCGTTGAACTTGTCGAACACCCATTGCTTGGCCTTGGACACCCGTCCCTTCGGCGGTTTGCCGTCCGGCAGCTTGAGCAGCGTTGCGCACAACGCGGCGCCCAGCGACAGCGCCAGCACGGTGGACACGACGATGGCGACCGACAGGGTGATGGAGAACTGGCGGTAGATCGCGCCGCTGGACCCCGGAAACATCGCCATCGGCACGAATACCGCCACCAGCACCAGTGTGCTGGCGAAGATCGGCCCCCACACCTGGCCGACCGCCTTGCGTGTGGCTTCAGGCGCGGAAAGCTTTTCGTCCTGCATGATGCGGGCGACGTTCTCGGACACCACGATCGCGTCATCGTTCAACACCCCGATCGCCACCACCATGCCAAACAGCGACAACAGGTTGATGGACGCGCCAAACAGGAACAAGCCCGCGCAGGTGCCGATCAGCGCAATCGGCACGATCAGTGTCGGGATCAGCGTGCTGCGCCAGCTTTGCAGGAACAGGAACACCATCGCCGTGACCAGCAGCAGCGCCTCCACCATGGTGACCAGCACCGAACTGATCGAGGTCGTGATGAAGGGCGTGGTGTCGAACGGCACCGTCCAGCCGACGCCCGCCGGAAAGACCGATTCCAGCTCCGTCATGCGCTGGCGGACCTGGCGCGCGACATCCAGCGCGTTCGCGTCATTGGCCAGCTGGATGGCGATGCCGGCGGCCTCCTTGCCATTGACGCTGAGGCGGAAGTTGTAGCTTTCGTTGCCCAGTTCCACCCGCGCCACGTCGCCCAACCGCACGAGCGAGCCGTCGTTGTTCACGCGCAGGATGACCTGTCGGAACTGCTCGGGCGTGGAAAAACGGCTCTGCGCCACGATCTGCGCGTTGAAGTCCGCGCCGCGCGCCAGCGGCAGGTCGCCCAGCGAACCGCCGATCGTCTGCGCGTTCTGCTCCTGCACCGCGCGCATCGCGTCGCTGGCCGACATCTGAAAACTTGCCAGCTTGCGCTCGTCCAGCCAGATCCGCATGGCGTACGACGAGCCGAACAGCTGCACATCGCCCACGCCACGGATACGGCGCAGCTCATTCAAGATGTTGTTGGACGCGAAATTGCCCATCTCGACGGCGCTGACGTTGCCGCTTTCGGATTGCAATGCCAGCAGCATCAGGAAGCCGGATGACGCCTTGGTCACGGCCACGCCCAACTGGCGCACCTCTTGCGGCAGCCGCGGCTCGACCCGGCTCAGGCGGTCCTGCACCTGGCTGCGCGCCACGTCCAGGTCCGTGCCGGGCTCCAGCGTCACCGTGATCTGCGCCGTGCCGTTGGCGCGGCTGACCGACGCCATGTACAGGAAGTTGTCGACCCCGTTCATTTCCTCCTCGATGATGGAGGTGACGGTGCGATCGATGGTCGTGGTATCGGCGCCCCGGAAGGTCGCCTGGATGGTGATCGACGGCGGCGCGATGTTCGGGTACTGCTCGACGGGCAGCAGCACCACCGAGATCAGGCCGAACAACAGAACGAAAAGCGCCACTACCCAGGCGAATACCGGCCGCAACACGAAGAATGAGCCCATGGCCGACTCCGTCAGGGTTTCGCAGCTTGCTGTTCGACAGGATCGACCTGCTGGCCAGGCCTGATTCTGTGCCAGCCGTCCACCACCACCCGCTCTCCGGGTTCAAGACCGCTACGCACCAGCCAGTTGCCGGCGACCTGCTCGCCGACCTGGATCTGTTTGGGCACGGCCGTGTCGCCCGGCCCGATGACAAACACAGTGGCGGTGTCGCCATTCAACCGCGCGGCCCGCGCGGGAATCAGGATGCCCTCCTTGCGCACACCCACCAGGATCTGCCCGGTCACGAACTGCCCCGGCAGCAATTCCCGCTTCGCGTTGTCAAAGCGGGCGCGTATGGTCTGAGCGCCGGTCGTCCGGTCCACGCTCAGGTCCGCAAAGTCGACGACGCCCGTTTCGCCGAACTCGCGGCCATTGGCCAGCATGAGACGCACCGGAAATGTGTTGCCCGCCGTGGCCAGCGCGCCCGAGCGCGCGTAGTCGGTCAGGTCCATGATGGCGGTGTTGGATTTGGTGAACGTGGCGCTGATCGGCGAAAGCTGGTTGACCTGCGCAAGCAGCGTTGCGCCCGATGCGCTGACCAGCGCCCCCTCGGTGACCAGCGCGCGTCCCACACGCCCCGCGATGGGCGCCCTGACCGTGCAACGGTCCAGGCGCAACTGCGCCAGCGTGACCGCGGCCTGCGCATCGGCGACATTAGCCTGCGCCTGGCCCAGGGCGGCGAGAGCCGCCTCGTACTCCTGTGCGCTGACCGCCTGGCGCTGCACCAGCGGACGGAACCGCTCGGTGACCGAGCGCGCATTCTTCTGCACGGCCTGCGCGCGCTGCAGCATGGCATTGGCTTGCGCCAGCTGCGCCTTGTAGTCGCTCGGGTCGATCTGGAACAGCGGGTCGCCAGCCTCTACGTCGCTGCCCTCGGTGTACAGCAGCTTCTCAACGATGCCATCCACGCGCGCCCGCACTTCGGCCGTGCGGATGGGTTCGATCCGGCCCGGCAGATCCACGTTCAGATCGACCGGCTGGCTCCCCACGGTCATCACGAAAACCTTTACTGGCGCCAGGGGGACGGCAGCCGCATCGTTCCGGTCCCCACACCCCGCCAACACCATCGTCCACGCACTCAACGCATACAACACGACACGACGGACATTGCTGCTCGCTTGCATCATCCCCTACTCCCAGGCGGTCGGACTCAAGGTCCCACTTCCCTCTCCCCCCACCGGTGGAAAGGGCCCAGCTCGGACAGCTCAATGGCGCGGCGGGTGCGCCGGTTCAGCGTATTTGTTGTGGATTACGGGCGCGACGCGGCGCAAAGGGAATAAAGCGCCGGAAAAGGGAGGAGGGCCCGATCGGGAAACATCCGATCCAGGAAGAACCTGCCCAACTGGGCAAGGCCGATGCTTGCCAGGCGTGCGCCAGCCGCATCGTGATACGAACAAGACCATCGACTTTCGCACAAGGATCCTTTATGTCCGGGACAAGGGGAAACTGGCTGAAAAAGTGCTACGTGGTCATTCGGCGGACATTGCGCTGCAATCCGCTTGCCGGCGCTGGCACGTTACGTGCTGGGGCGCGGCGTTTCGGGACAGCTTAAGTAGCGGCGGCGCTTAGCGCAAGCTTTTCTCGATGGTGTCAATCGACCGCATGGCAGCATTTTCAACGCCATGCAGCGAATCCTTGGCGCAGCCGCGCCCGGGCGGTTGGTCGCAAATATGCGAATTTCCGCGGCCTGTTTTGCGCAGCCCAACCCATGAGCAAACACGCTTTACGGCCACGCGGGAGAATTATTTCCAGAAGCGGAAAATTGGCACTAATTGAAACTTTGCTCCGGGAGGCGCGGCGGCCGCTGCGCGTGGCCGCCGGCAACGTTCAACTGCGGGGACGAATCTTGCGCACGACTTCCAGCAGATCGTCCAACGACACCGGTTTGCTGATGTGCGCCGAAAAGCCGGCGCTGACGGCTTCTCGCATGTCTTCCTTGGCGCCGAACCCGGTAAGCGCGATGGACGGCAGATCGACGCCGTCCTCCCGCTCGCGGATGGCCCGCATCAGCGCATAGCCGTCCATGTTGGGCATGCCGATGTCCGACAACAGCAGATCGAATGGGGAGTGATCCAGCCGTTCCAAGGCCTCGCGGCCGCTGGAGACGGCTGTCACGATGGCCCCTTCCAGATCCAGCAGTTCTCGCATGACCTGCAGGACGTCCTCGGAATCGTCGACCAGCAGGACATTCAACCCGTCAAGCGGCATGTCGCCATTCGTTTGCGGCGCGTCCTGTTCTTCGCGCGCCCCGGCCAGGTCCAGCCACACGGTGAACCGCGCGCCGGCGCCCAGGCCGTCCGAGTGCACCTCGATCGTGCCTCCATGGGCGCCAACGAGTTCGCTGACGACCGCCAATCCGATACCCAGCCCAGGGCTGGTGCCGGCCTTCTGACGCACGTCACCCTGGCTGAACATGTCGAAGACCCGGCCGACAAACATCGGGTCGATGCCCTGGCCAGTATCGGCCACGTCCAGCCTCAAACGGTTGTCTTCAACGGCGAGCTTGAGCGCGACCCGCCCTCCTTCCGGTGTGAACTTGATCCCGTTGTTCAGCAGATTCCAGATCACCTGCTCGATGCGTACGGGGTCGGCATCCAGGTAGACCGCCAAGGCGGGATCGAAGTCCGCGCGCAGATCGACGCCGGCGGCGGCGGCGGCGGGCCTGAGCACATCGAGGATATTCTTCGCGATGGCCGCGACGTCGATGATCGATTTGTTCAGCGCCAGCTTTCCGGTGCGCACGCGCGACAGGTCCAGCAGATCGTCGATGATGCGAGCCTGGCCCCTGACGGACCGCTGGATCAGATCGATGGCGCGCGCTGCCGGTGCCAGGTTACGCACGGCTGGCGTGCGAGCCAGCAGCTCGGCATTGAGCTGAATCAGATTGAGCGGGTGCTTGAGTTCGTGCGACACGACCGCGAAGAATTCGTCCTTGAGCATGCTGTCGGCACGCGCGCGATCCAGCCGCGATTCCTGCTCGGCATCGCGCAGCTTCAGTTCCGTCACATCGCGCACGATCTTCGCGAACCCTTGGTAGACCGGGTCGTCCATGCGGTTCACGCCCCCGGTGCAGTACACCAGGCTGCCATCCTTGCGCTTGTGCCACCGCTCGTCCGGCGCGTAACCGATCTGCCGGGCACGATCGAGTTCGTATTCCGGCCTGCCGGCGGCAATGTCCTCGTCGGTGAAGATGATGGATATCGACTTGCCTTCGGCCTCGGCGCTGGTGTATCCGAACATCAACTCGGCGCCGATGTTCCAGTTGGTGATGATGCCCTGGTTATCCAGCGTCATGATGCCGAAGTCGCGGGCGCTTTCCGTCATCAGCTTCAGGTGCGCCTCGCCCAGACGAACCCGGTCTTCCGCCTTGCGCCGGTCGGTGATGTCGATGAACGTCAAGACCGCGCCTTCGATGCGGTGTTCGGCACTGCGGTAGGGCAGCAGCCGCGCCAGATACCAACGGTCGGTGGCGCTGCGCACCTCGCGCTCAAGCGGCCGCAGCGATTCGAAGACGCCCGCGGCATCCTTGGCCAGGTCCGGATAATCCAGCCGATGCGTGATGTCCAGCACCGAACGGCCGGCATCGCTGGGAATCACGTTGAAGATATCGGAGGCGCGCGGCGTGAACCATTGAATGCGCATCATGCGGTCCACGAACACCGTGGCGATGTCGGTGGACGCGATCAGGTTCTGCAAGTCGTCATTGATCTTGGCGGTTTCGTCGACCTTGGTCTTGAGTTCCGCATTGACGGTAATAAGCTCTTCGTTGACGGACTGCAGTTCTTCCTTGCCGGTTTCCAACTCTTCGGTGGTCGAACGCAGCTCTTCGTTGATGGCCTGGAGCTCCTCGTTCGAGGCCTTCAATTCCTCCGTCGAGGTCTCGGCCTGCTCGATGGTGGCTTGCAACTGATCCTTGGTGCGCTGCAGCTCTGCCTCCAGCTGGGTCAGCACGGCAGCAGAGCCGCTCGTCGGGCCCTGGATGCCATCGGCGCTCATGATGTCTTCGACTTCGTCGAACAGCACCAGCATGTAGTCGCTGGCGGACTCCTCGTGCCGGAACGGCCGCACCACCATGTTGATGTAGGCCTGGCGGTCGCCTAAGGTCATCTTGACCCGCCGCGCCTCAACGCTCTTGCGCGAGTGCAGCGCCTGGAACATTGCCGTGCGCAGTTCGGTGCGAAGTTCGGGATGCACCGACGCCGGGAGATTCCGGGAAGGCTCGCCGCCCGGATGGCGCAGGAAACGGCCAGCGCGGTCCGAAATATGCACGATGTCGCTGTTGGCATCGACGATGACGCTGGGTGGCGCGTACATTTCAAGCGCGCGCTGGTGCACGGCGGCGTAAGACACCTTGGTCTCACGCACCGGGGCGGTGGAGGCATGAATGGGCCGGACGTGACTGAAACCGCCGTCCGTCAGTTCGGGCATGCCGCTCAGCTGCGCCGGGGTCTCGCGCGCGGCGTAAATGCGATAGCGCTTGTCCACCACCTGGAACAACTGCGGGCACGCATCGGCCGATTCGGAGCTGCCCAGAAACAGGAAGCCGCCCGGCTTCAACGCAAAATGGAACATGCGCAGCACATCGCGTTGCACCTCGCGATCCAGGTAGATCAGCAGATTGCGGCAGCTGACCAGATCCAGCCGCGAAAAAGGCGGGTCGCGCAGGATGTTGTGCACGGCAAACAGGACACGCTCGCGCACGTCTTTCTTGATGCGGTATTCGTCGTCCTTGCGGCTGAAAAAGCTTTGCAGCATTGCCTCGGGCACATCGGCCTTGATGGCCATGGGATATGCCGCCGCCCGGCCCGCCGTCAGCGCGGATTCGTCGATGTCGGTGGCAAAGATCTGGATCCTGGGCGGCTGAGGCATCGCCGCAGCCCGCGCGCTCATCAGCATGGCGAGCGAATACGCCTCTTCGCCGGTCGAACAACCCGCCACCCATGCGCGCAATGCGGAGTCCGGCGCATGACTGAGTGCCTTGAACAGCTTGGGCAGTACAAATTCATCCAGATTGGCGAAGGCGTCCCTGTCGCGGAAGAACTGCGTCACGCCGATCAGCATGTCGGATAGCAGCTTGGGGGTTTCGTCGCTGCGTTCCTGCAGCAATTTTCCATAGTCCGCCAGGGTCGCGGTGCCCGTGATCTGCATGCGGCGCTCGATCCGGCGCAGCACCGTGGCCTTCTTGTAGTGACGAAAGTCGTGCGCCGTGCGGGCGCGCAGCAAGGCAAGGATCTCGCGCAACGTGTTGCGATCCTGCTTGGACTCATCCGCCGCCAGCTCGGCGTCGGCCGCGCCCGCGGCTTCCTCCTCGGTCAGCGTGGGCAGGTGGATGCTGCCCATGTTCTCCGCGATTTTCCTGAGGCGATCCGGCATGATCGATACCGGCAGCACGATGTCCACCGCGCCGGTTGCGATCGCGCTTCGCGGCATGGTGTCGTGTTCGGCGTCCTGGGGCGACTGCGCGAACGTCACGCCGCCCTGCTCCTTGATACGGGCAAGGCCGACCGACCCGTCCGATCCGCCGCCGGACAGGACGATGCCGACCGCTCGCGTTGTGTGCACGTCGGCCAACGTCCGGAAAAACGTGTCGATGGCGATGTGGCGGCCTTCCGGTCTGGGCGTGGCGGCGGTCACGCGCAGATACCCGTCGTTCATCGCCAGCGTCGCGCCCGGGGGTATCACATAGATGTGATCACGCTGGATCGGGACCGGCTTGGTGACCTGCGCGACCGGGATGGCGGTGCTGGACTGCAAAATCCTGTCGAGGACGCTTTCGTGATCCGCGGACAGGTGCACCACCACGACGAAAGCCATGCCGGGCTTGGCCGGCAGATTCGAAAAAAATGTTTTAAGCGCGTCGATCCCCCCGGCTGAGGCGCCCAGGCCGACCACAGGAAAGCTGAGGTCACTACGGACGACGCCGGGCTTGTTGTTTGGAACGGACGGCGAATCGGACATTTTTTGCCTGCGGTGACGGGCTGAAGGGTATCGGCAATGATACAGGTCGCGAAAAGCGCGGCGGCCTCAAGTCACGGTGCAGGCCCCGGGGGCAGCGCGCGCAGCGGCAGCACATCCGCCGCGCCATCGCCGTGTTTCGTGAAGAAACCCATCAACGCCTCGGCCGCCTGGTCCGTGCCGATGACCAGACAATCCCGCGCGCCGGCTATTGCGTACTGCGCAATCATGCGCTGCTCGGAGACGCCCAGTTCGCGCGCGATGGCGTAATGCGGGCGCAAAGACGTGCTTTCGGGTTGCATGTTCACTCCTATCCGCTTATGGCGGATATCCGCAGCAATCCGTGTGCCCAGCCGTAGCGACGATTGAGACCCCTGAATCCCCTGGCGCCCCCCGGCGCTCAGGGCATCGTATGCGCGTCCTCGGTCAGCACCTGCATCAAGGTTTCGACCGAATAAGGCTTCTGCATGACCGGAAAGCCCAGCGCCCGAGGGCCCGCCATCGCCTCGCTGTAACCACTGGCCAGCACGATCCGGATGCCGGGCCAGCGCTCCCGGATCCGATAGGCCAGATCCATGCCGTTCATGCCGGGCAGCACCAGATCAAGAATGGCCAGGTCGAACCCCCCATCGCGCTGTTCAAGTTCCTTCAGGGCTTTTTCGGCGTCAACGGTCCAGGTGAGCTGTTGTCCCAGCTCTTCCAGCCATGCCGATACCACTTCACCGACCATGCGGTTGTCTTCAACGAGCAGCACTTCGCGGCGCACCGGCACGTTGGCCATCTCACCGGAGACGGGCGATCCGGCCGTGGCGCCCGACGCCTTCGCGGCCGGCAGGTAAAGCGTGAACGTCGTGCCCGCGCCCACCGTGCTGTCGACGGTAACGTCGCCACCCGATTGCCGGACAAAGCCTTGCACCTGACTCAGCCCCAACCCGGAGTTTTCATGCTGACCCTTGGTCGTGAAAAAGGGTTCGAAGACATGCGCCAGCACCTGCGGCTCGATCCCCGCGCCGGAATCCTGCACCGATAGCGCCACTTGCGGCCCATTGAGCTTTGCCAAGCCGCCCAGCGTCGCGGTGTCGGGCACGATCTGGGCCGATATCTTCAATTGGCCGCCCGAGGGCATCGCGTCGCGCGCATTGATGACCAGGTTGAGCAACGCCGACTCAAGCTGGGTGGGATCGGCGAAGATCGTACAGTCGCCTGGCCCGAACTCGTAGCTGACCGCAACGGACGACCCCACCGTGGTTTCGAAGAGCTGCCGCATGGAAGCCAGGCTGTCGCGCACGTCGAACGCGTGCGGCTGCAGCGGCTGCCGCTTGGCGTAGGCAAGCAGCTGGCGGGTAAGCTGGGCGGCTTTTTCCGTCGTGTCGATGATGATGCCCACATAACGCATCAGCGAAGCAGGCAAGTCGGGATAGCGCTTGATGAATTCCGCGGAGAACCGGATCGCCGTCAGAAAATTGTTGAAGTCATGCGCCACGCCGCCCGTCAGCCGGCCAATGGCCTCGTTGCGCTGGGCATGGTGCATCGAATCGCGGGCTTCCTGGAGCTGCTCGTGCCGCTCTTTTTGCTCGGTGATGTCGCGCGTGATCTTCGCGAAGCCGACCAGTTCGCCGCGATCATCAACGACCGGGTCGATCACCACGCTGCACCAGAACCTGCTGCCGTCCTTGCGCACGCGCCAGCCCTCGGCCTCGAAGCGCCCCTCGCGCCGTGCCGTCTCCAGCGCGCGCCGCGGCACCTCGGCCTGCTGATCCTCCGGCGTGTAAAAAACGGAGAAATGCTGCCCGATGATCTCGTCCGCGCCATAGCCCTTGAAACGTTCAGCGCCCGGATTCCAGCTGCTGACGCGGCCATTGGCGTCCAGAAGGTAGATGGCGTAATCCATTACAGCCCCTACCAGCAGACGATAGCGATCCTCGGACGGAAAATCCGGTAAAGAAGTCATGCAATGTCCCCACCTGCGTGTCTATTCATGCTCAAGCCCCGTCAGCAAACGGCGTGCCATCCTGAAAATTCTGTTACAGCCGCCGGCCCGCGGGCACAAAATTTGCTCTAACAGCGATCAGTAGGCGGCCCATCCCTGGCGCCGTCCGGGCACAGAGGGCCTTAGCAATGCAACCCATCCGTAAAGCTGTATTTCCCGTCGCGGGCCTCGGCACGCGGTTTCTTCCTGCCACCAAGGCCATGCCCAAGGAGATGCTTCCCATCGTCGACCGGCCGCTGATCCAGTATGCCGTCGAAGAAGCGGTCGCCGCGGGCATCACGGAACTGATTTTCGTCACCGGCCGAAACAAGCGCGCCATCGAGGATCATTTCGACCGCGTGCCAGAACTGGAATACGACCTGGAAGCAAAAAACAAGAACGCCCTGCTGGAAACCGTCCGCAACGTCATTCCGGACAACGTCAAATGCGTGTACACCCGCCAGCCGGCTGCCCTGGGGCTGGGCCATGCGGTGCTCTGCGCGGCGACCATTGTAGGCAACGAACCGTTTGCCGTGCTGCTGGCGGACGACATGATAGACGCGGATGCCCCTGTCATTGGCGAAATGATGAAGGTGGCCCGGGAGTTCGACGGCAGCGTCCTGGCGATCCAGCAGGTGCCCAAAGCCAACACCCACCAATACGGCATTGTGTCCGGCAGCCGCAAGGCGCACGGCGTCATGAGCCTGACCGGCATCGTGGAAAAGCCCAAGCCCGAAGACGCGCCGACCGACCTGGCGGTCGTCGGGCGCTACATCCTGGAGCCCGAAATCTTCGCGCTGCTAGAGAGCACCCAGGCGGGCGTGGGCGGCGAAATCCAGCTGACCGACGGCATCGCCGCCCTGCTCAAGGCCCATAACGTCTTCGGCTTCGAATACGAGGGCGTGCGCTACGACTGCGGCAGCAAGGAAGGCTTCTATCGCGCCACGATGGAAATTGGGCGCAAGTATCACAACCTGGGTTGATGCCTCGTCCGCCCACGGGGGACGTCAATCAGAAGGCAGATCGACGGCCTGGCCCGCGCCATTCGCAAACGGGGCGCCGACGCGCCCCTGTGCTGCACCAGTCAGCAATTTGCCCAGCTGGACGCGGTGGTGCAGGAAGCCGCCAGCGGCGGCGGCTTCACGCCCGGCGAACGGGTGGCGGTGGATCTGATCCGCTGGTCCTGGCACGAAGTCACGCGGGAACTGGATGCCCTGTGCGACACCGTGCAGCCTGCCGCGCAACAGCCCCCATCCCAGGCCGGGGCCTGAAGCGCGTCACGCGTCATGGCGTGAGCACCACCTTGATGCATTGATCCTCCTTGTCGTGGAAGGTCTTGTACATATCGGGTCCGGCCTCGAGCTTTGCGCGGTGCGTGATGACACCCGACCGCTCACTCGACATCCATGCTGCGATGCGTATTGACCGTGCATAGTCGACATGCACCAATAGCCCGACAGTGTGAACAGGAGGCAGAAATGTCAAACCCAACATACAAGCGAGTCATGGAAGTCGTTGCCGCTGCTGCCGACGGTAGCACTTACCGCATCGACAGATATTCCTCGCAGCCAATGGGCGATGAAATGCCCCGCGCCTACTGCTGCCTTCCCGACGGCCAGCTCGTGACCTGGGAAGGCGATGGACACTACAAACTTCCGGATGGCACCGTCGTCACCATGGTGGCGTCCAGGTTGTGCCAGTGAGTCCGGCGCCGCTACATCCCGCGGATCAATACGCCGACCAGGAACAGGACGGCAACCGCGCCTATCCAGAAGGCGAGCATCAGCCAGGGTCCGCGGCCGGTCTTGGCCCCGCGCCGCGCGGGCCGGCCGCGCGAAGGTGACTCGTCTGCTGGCTTCATGATGGCTCTCCAGGGCGCCCATTTCAGCGCATAGTACGAATTACGGCCCTGCACGCGCAAGGGGTGCGCGGGGTCCGTCATCGCCGTCGTGGCGCATCGATTGAAAAGCGGGCCTTGCCCAGCCCCTGTACCGCAAGGCGCATGCCGGTGAGCCCTGGTGCAACGAGTGGCGGGCAGGCCCTCTTGAACGGCCCGGCGCCGGTTCTGGCGCCGGCGCACGCGCGTGCGCTACTTCTTGGCGGACACGCTTTGCTGCAACGTCTTGGCGGCCTGCAGATGCTGCTGGAGACTGGGCAGCGTTTCGATCGCAAATTGCTTGACCTCGGGATCCTTCACTTCCTTCGAGGCCTTTTCGAACAGCTTGACGGCGTCCTCGTGCGCGTCCACGCCGATCTCGTCGGCGTAAGCCTTGTCGAATCCTTCCTTGCGCAGGCCCAGCGCCTTGAGCTTGGCCGACTGCATCATCGACGGATCCTTGGGCGCCTCGAAGCCCTTGCTCTTGGCCAACGCTTCCAGCTTCTGCCCCACCTTGGTGTGATCGTCGATCATCATCTGCGCGAACTTCTTGACCTCGGCGTTCTGCGACTTTTCCAGCGCCATCTTGCTGCCGGCAATCTCGAGATGGCCAGACTCGGCCGCGTCGGTCAGAAAGCCACGGGCCTCGCTGTCCAGCTTGTTCGTTGCGGCGGGCACCTGCCCGCCAGGGGCGGCGGGCGTCTGCGCAAGCGCAACCGAACCCATGCTGAGGACAATTGCAGCGCCAAGCCCTGCCTTCAAAAGACGGTTTTTCATTCGGACCTCCAGTAGGAATAGCGTCGCCGGATGACGGCGCGTTGCCGTCTGACGAACAACCAAGCTTCAGCAAACGTCATGCCCGGAGGGGTGCCCGGATGGCGTCGCCTAGCGCGTTTGCGTTGGTGGCACACGAGCGCAACACGGGAACGTTAGTTGCGGACTCTGGGGCGTCGCAGCGACGCGGTCATCGGGTTCTGGTTGGGGAGCCTGGTGGCTGGCACGGCCTCGCCTCGTCGCTGTGACCTTGCTTTTCGCTTGGATGGAGCGCATTCGGCCCACAAGGCTCGGCACTTTTTTGCGGCTCAACGCGCGGTTTTACGGCGATGTAACACAGAAACGCGAAGTTACACGCGCTGCGTTGCACGACGGTTTTGCGCTGGGCAAACTAAGCGCTCGCATCTTTTGGGAGAGTTGCCATGCAAGTGGATATCCAGAAGCTGGGAGCAGACGCCGCGCGCCAGGGGTTGACCCTATTGGATTGCCCCTACCTTCGCACCGCAGCCATGCCTGCGCAGACCGGCGAATCCGTCAATGAATGGCGCAGCCGCGTCGAGATGTGGAAAGCCGGCTGGAAAGACGGCGTCAAATCTCGGGCAGTGAGCCGCACGCCTTCATCCCCCTTCATGAGCATACGCAGGTAGCATCGCCCTGCTTTGCGCGCCACGCCGGGCCCTGGACTACGTCCAGGGCCCGCTTCATTTGGCTAGGCCGAGAGGCCATTCAGCAGGTGCAAATAGCCCTGAGCGGTTGGTCGAGAATTCTTGCACTTTGTTGCACCGCATGGGGAGCCGATTTTGGAAAATCCCGGGGCACAACGATTTCTATCCACACCACTCTCTGGAGCGCACGATGAATACTGAACAAGGTATTTGCGTAGATGGATTCAAAGTCCACTGCGACGTCATTGAGTTGCCCAGCGGCAAATACCGGTTGGACGTCACGACCCGGCGTGACGGCGACCTTGATGACCAGCAAGCTGTCTGGCCCATTCCGAGCGGCAAGCTGTTTTCGGCCCAGCATGAAGCCGAGCGGCACGCGAAGTGGATTCTCAAGGGCATCCGGCGCGTCGACCCCAGCGGCACGCCGCAGTTCTGCCTCACCTGACGCGCAACGCACGCGCAGTCCCCTGGAGCGCCTTCGGGCGCTCTTTTCATGGGCCGTACCGGCCCCTCGGGCACGC
Source organism: Achromobacter mucicolens (assembly GCF_902859725.1). Taxonomy (GTDB): domain Bacteria; phylum Pseudomonadota; class Gammaproteobacteria; order Burkholderiales; family Burkholderiaceae_B; genus Achromobacter; species Achromobacter mucicolens. The sequence goes on from NZ_CADIJP010000006.1 coordinate 29,982, forward strand.
GCATTGCTGTGGCTCCACCGCCACATCCGGCCGGCAGCGTCGTGAACGACGCTGCCGGCCTTCACACTGGGGAGCATCCATGGATCGGCCACGCCACCGCACACAAGCGGATTCACCGCTGACGGTCTCTGCGCTTGCAAGTCTTGCGGCAGCGCGCGGTCTCTTTTCGGGACCGTATTAAGTGCCCCGCCAGACCTCCCCAGCCGGCCAGGCGCTGCCGGACCCGCGGACCTCGATGCTGAGGGGTTTGATGGGAACGGGTCTGCTCGTCGCGTGCGGGCTGGGCGTGTTCGCGTTATGGCGATACCTGGACGCCGCCCATCCCGCTGTTGGCGCCGCCTTGTTGGGCGGCTTGCTCGCGGCGGGCGCGACCGCGCTGGGCGCGTTGCCGGTCGCGTTCTCGCAACGCGTGCCCGAGCGGGTGCAGGACACCCTGCTGGGATTCGGCGCGGGCATCATGCTGGCCGCCTGCGCGTTCTCGTTGATCATGCCGGGCCTGGACGCGGCCCGGCAACTCGGGAGCGGCCCCTGGGGCGCGGGTCTGACCATCGCAGGGGCGATCCTGCTCGGGGCACTGGCGCTGCTGCTCTTGGACCGCGTGCTGCCCCACGAGCATTTCATCAAGGGCAAGGAAGGCAAGCCCGCACGCAACCTGCGCCGCACCTGGCTGTTTGTCTTCGTCATCACGCTGCACAACTTTCCGGAAGGCCTGGCGATCGGCGTCGGCTATGCCGGCGCCGATCCCGTGCAGGCGGGTTCGCTCGCCATGGGCATTTCGATCCAGGACGTTCCCGAGGGACTGGTGGTGGCCATTGCCCTGCTCGCCGCGGGCTATCGGCGCGCATTCGCCGTTGGTTTCGGGATGGCGTCGGGGCTGGTGGAACCGCTGGGCGCCGTGCTTGGCGCTGCCATCGTGGGCTGGTCGGCCTCGCTCTTGCCCTGGGGATTGGGCTTTGCGGCTGGAGCCATGCTGTTCGTCATCAGCCACGAAATCATTCCCGAGACCCATCGAAAAGGCCACGAGGTTCCCGCGACCTGCGGCCTCATGCTGGGATTCGTGCTCATGATGCTGCTGGACACGGCGCTGCAATGACGTCGCCCGGCGTTGCGGTGTCACCGGTATAAGCGGATCCCTCTCCGCCTTTGGATGCCGGCCGCGTTGACGACGCCCATCCGATTTCAGTAATGTGAATCGGTGAGCCTGCCGGCTCACTTTTCCCTGTAAGCCATTCCATCTGCAAGCCAACCCCAGGAGCTCGAACATGAAGAAGCACCTACTGATGATTGGTCTCATTGGCTCGCTGACCTTTTCGGTCATCGGCCAGGCAGCTGATGCGAAAAAGCCTCTCGGCATGTGGCAATGCCAGGACTTCCTCGACGTCCAAGAGAGCTTCCGTCCCGTCGTCGTCAGCTATGCAGAAGCGCTGAACAACAAAGGCAAACCCGAAGAGGCTGTAGTCGACGTAGAGGGCATCAGCACCCGCACGCCGATGCTGGTCAAGCAATGCAACGAAAACCCCAAGCTCATGCTGCGCGACGCCTTGGCGGGTCTGAAGAAGTAAATGTCTCGACGCCCCTGAGGCTCAGGCTTCGGGGGCCTGCCTTAGCGCTCCTCTTCCCCGCAGCCTCTGGCGCGCAATTGCCCCGATTCGATTCAGGCGCTTGCCGCGAATGGTCGCGGTTGGGGGACTCTGCCCTATAACCCCAGCGACAGCAGCATCAGGAACGCGCCAAACAGCACAAAGTGCGTAAGGCCCTCGATGGCGTTCGTCTGCCCGTCGTTCAGGTTGATGGCCGCGACAACCAACGTGACCAGCATCATCAGCGTCTGCAGCGGCGTCATCGCCATGTTGATCCGCTGACCGGTGATCAAGGCCATCGCCTCCATCGCCGGCACGGTCAGGATCACGGTGGACAGGGACGCGCCCAGCGCAATATTGACCACCGACTGCATGCGGTTGGCCAGCGCCGCGCGAAACGCCGTCAACATCTCGGGCGCCGCCGAGATGCCCGCCACGACCAGCGCGATCAGGCCGACGGGCACGTCCATCCCTTTCAGGCCTCGGTTCAGCGAATGCGACATCAGCTCGGCCAGCGCACCCACCGCCACAATGCCGATCGCCATCACCGCGGCCGACTGGCGCCAATTGGGCTGCGCGCCCGCCGGCGCGGGCTTTCGCGTCTTCTTGTCGGGATAGCTATAGCTGAAGAAATAGCTGTGGGGCCCGGTCTGCATGCGCACGAACACGCCGTACATCAGCAGCATCGACACCACCGTGAAGGCGCTGTAGGCCCGCCAGCTTGGCTGCGGAACGAACTCGGGGATGATCATCGACACCGTGACGGCGGTCAGGATCATTACGCTGTACGTACGCGCCGAATCGTCGTTGTAGGCCTGCTCGCCGTGCTTGAAGCCCCCGATCAGCGCGGCCACGCCAAGGATCCCGTTGATGTCCAGCATCACCGCCGAATAGATGCTGTCGCGCACCAGCGTCGGCGAGCCCGCCTTGGCCGACACGATCACCAGCACGATCACTTCGACCAGCACCGCCGACAGGGTCAGGATCATGCTGCCGTATGGGTCGCCCAGCTTCTGCGCGATTCGTTCCGCATGCCGCGCAACACTGAGCGACGCGGCAAGAATCGCGGCGATCAGCACGACCGTTTCAACAAGGCTGCCGGCTTGACCTAGCCCTTCCAGATGCGGCTCAACCAAGAGCCCCGCGACCGCAAGCCCGCAGGCCAGCAGCAGGAACATTTCAGACTGCAGTAGGGATTTCATTGCAATGTGATGGGCGAAAAACACCGTGAGCCTAGCACGCGCCATGCCGCGTGGAACGCAAGCATTCGGGCATGAGGCTTGCTGTCAGATTTTCCGTCACGCAGGTCCGTGCGTGTAGGGATGGAGCGCCATGCCGAAGAGAAATGCAGCAAGGCGGCGAGCAAAGTGCGAGCCGAAAGCTCGGCCTCATAAGGCCGGAAAAGTGAATCCGATCTCCCACTTTTTTGACCGCTTCGCATCGCACGTCACCAAGAGAGCGGGATCGCCTGTCGCGTTCGGCATCGCGCTGATCGCGGTGGTCGTGTGGGCGTTCTCAGGCCCCGCCTTCGGCTATTCCGAGACGTGGCAGCTTGTCATCAACACCGGCACCACCATCATCACGTTTCTCATGGTCTTCCTGATTCAGCAAAGCCAGAACAAGGACAGCGAGGCGCTGCACCTGAAGCTGGACGAACTGCTGATTGCAGTGAAAGGCGCCGACGAACAGCTGGTCGACGCTGAACGACTGGACGAGGAAAAGCTGCTTGCCTTGGCGTCCGCGCTGACAAGCCGGGCGCGGAAACAGCATCGGCAACGCGCGCGGAGTCGCCGCCGACAATGAAGGGGTGCGGGTCCGGGGCTCGCTTGGACCCGCGACGGTCCGCCCGTGCAACAAGCGCGGGCGCGTCTCGCGTTTGCCTTCCGCTAAGGAATCGATGAAACGTCCCGGCCCGCAGGCGCGGCCGGCACGGGAGGGGTCTGGCGGGTTCGCGGAGTGGGCGGAATGGTCTGCATGACGTGAGTCTGCTGGACGTGCTGGGCGGGCTGACCTTGCTGCACACGCAATTTGCGCAGCCGCGCCACCTGAAGATCCAGAAGCGCCCGAAGCCGCTCGATCTCCGCGTCGTCGGCCGACCTGGCGGCAGCGGCGCGCACGTCCGCCATCATCTTCTCCAACCGGGCCAATTCCGGATCCGACATCGGATCGCTGACGCGCCGTACCTGCATGCGGCCCATCAGTTCGGCAACCCGGTCGCGCATGGCCACCGCCGCCATGGCGCGCAGCGGCTGGCGCAAAAAGCGGGGCCAACCCAGCGTCGCACCAGCGGCCAGCGCGGCCGTGCGGGCCCACGCTCCGCCGGCCCTGTTCAGCGGTACGCGTCGCGGCATGGGAACATCGAGCGCCTGGCGGTCGCGCTCCATCTTGGCCAGCAGGGCCTCTTTATCAGCCAGTGTGGTCGTCTTGGGCATAATGGCTCCGTGCAGCAGCGGTATCCAGGCGCACCTGATGACTCAGTTCCGCGAAGGGCGACGCTTTCGGCGCGCTCCGTGTCGAGATGGCCAGCGAAATCAGCGTGATCAGCAGCCAGGCGCCGGCCACCAGCCACGCGGCCAGCTTGCGATGCTCGGTATCCCAAAAGCTCACAATGGCAGCCACCGAGACAAAACCCAGCGTGCCCAAACCGCAAAACACGAGGGCCACGCTGCTGATCACGGTCGCAACCAGCGCCGACCGGTACAGGGACAACTCGATCCCCACCAACTCCACATAGTCCCCCGAGCGTTCGGCGGCAAAGGCCGCGATGCGGCGCAATCTACGCAATCGTTCTGCAATCATGGCGTCTCCTTGGCGCGTGGCAAGGCCCGCGCAGCAATTGCCATTCCCGCGCCAGAACGCCTACGGCCTCCCCGACGCGCGCCCGCCAGTCAAGCGGATCAACAGGCCCGCCAGCTGCTCGAGCCGGTAAGGCTTGGGCAGAAGCGGAATGCCTTCCTGCCCGGCCTTTTTAACTTCCTCGCCCATGAACCCGGTCATCAGCGCCACCGGCAGTCCCGGGTTCCGGATACGCACTTCCCGAGCCAATTGGATGCCGTTCTTGCCACCCGGCATCATGGCATCCGTCAACATGACGTCCACGCGCCCATCGCCGTTCAGCACTTCCAACGCCTCGGCGGCGCTGGAAGCGGGCGTGACCGCATAACCCAGCTCCTGCAGCATGCTGGCCGTCAGTGCGGCGACTTCGGCGTCATCTTCAACCAGCAAGACATTCAACATCGAGGCGCGTTCCCGAACCGCACGCACATCGGCCGGGCGGCCACGCGTGGCGGCTTGTTTTGCCGACCGAGGCAGACACACCGAAACGGTGGTGCCCATGTCCGGCTGTGTGGAAAGCTCGATGGCGCCGCCCGACTGCTTGGCAAAACCATACGCTTGCGGCAGCCCCAGGCCCGATCCCTTGCCGACATCCTTGGTGGTGAAGAATGGCTCGAACACGCGCGCCGCCACCTCTTCGGTCATGCCCGTGCCGGTGTCCGTCACGCGCAACGCAACGTGGTCGACCGTCAACTCGCCCTGCCCCGGCGCAGCCACGTTCTCGGTCCGGATTTCGATCACACCGCCGTTGGCCATGGCATCGCGCGCATTGACCGCCAGGTTCAGGATGACGAGTTCAAGCTCGCCGGGATCGACCTCCACCGGCCACAGGCCATCGGCCAACGCCAGCGAAACGACGATGTCGCCGCGCAAGCTGCGCTCCAGCATGTCGAGCATGTTGCGAACGACCGTATTCAGGTCCACCACCTGCGGGCGCAAGGCCTGGCGGCGGGCAAACGTCAGCAACTGCCGCGACAACGAGGCGCCCCGGTCCACCGCCTGCCTCATCGACGCATACAGGCGTGTGCGCCGCGCATCGTCGATGGGACGCTGCAGCATTTGCAGCCCCCCTGAAATGACCATCAGCAGGTTATTGAAATCGTGGGCCACGCCCCCCGTCAGTTGTCCCAGCGCCTCAAGCTTCTGGGCCTGGCGCAGCGACTCTTCAATCCGGCTGCGCTCGAGCATCTGTTGCTGAAGTTCGGCATTGGCCATTTCCAGCTCCCGGGTCCGGCTTGCCACCATGGACTCGAGCGCCTGGGCCGCCTGCTTCTCGGCCGACAGCAAAGAACGGATCTCATACTGGCGCATCCTCGCGCGCGCCGCCGTCTGCACCATCGTCGTCAGGGCAAGGCTTTGGGTCGGCCGCTCCAGCAGCGACACGTTGCCCAGCAGCTCCGTCATCTTCTTGCGCCACCGCACGACGGGTCCGCTCTGCGACTTGCCGGTCAGCACGACAAACGGCAGCCCGGACCAGGCCGGCTGCACCCTCAGCCATTCGCTCACCAGATCCAGATTCTTGCCGAACAGCCCTTCCTCGGTGATGCATGCCGTCAGGGCGCCGGTTTCCGCCTGCATCAGCAGCTCTTCCGCGTCCTTGCACACGTAGGTCGAAAAGCCGGCACGCTGCAGCAGCCGCGCGCCCGCCGTGCCATCGCGACCGATCGGGGCATACACCAGAACACGCGCTTCGGCATCATCAGGACGAAGCATCGGGTACGCTCAATAGTCGCAGGTCTTCACCCGTGTACTGCGGGGTGCCCGAAAACAGTCCATGGAAGGCGGTCAAGGGCGGCCCCAGGGTAAGACCTGCCGACGACATGGTGAATTCGCGCATCACGTGTTCATGCGCGCCACTGCGTTTCTTGACGACCGAAATCGCACGACGGACGCGTCCGCCGTATTCGAAATAGCGCAACATGATGACCGTATCGCTGAGATAACTGATGTCCAGCGGCGTTTCCATCGGGCCCACCAGCCCATGCTCGGCAAGCACCATCACGGTTGTCACTCCCTGCTGGCCAAGGTAACTGAGCAGTTCGTGCATCTGCAGAATCAGAAACCGTCCGTCGGGCATGGCGTTCATATACCCGTTCAGGCTGTCGAAAATCACGATACGCGCCCCGCCCTGCTCGACAGCGCGCCGCACCAACACCGTAAATTCGCCCGGAGACATTTCGGCGGGGTCGATTTGCTTGAAGTTCAGCAATCCGGCATCCAGCGCGGTATCCAGTTCCATCCCAAGCGCGCGGGAACGCGCAAAAAATGTGGACCGCGATTCGTCAAACGCAAAAATCGCCGCATGCTCGCCTCGCTGCGTTGCGGATGCCGCGTACGTCGCCGCCAACGAGGACTTGCCCACGCCGGCCGCGCCAATCAACAGGGCGTTGGTGCCACGGTCCAGCCCGCCGCCCAGCAGGCTGTCCAGCTCCGCGTTGCCGCTGGGGGTGGGCGTCGGGTGAAACTCCTTGTGATGCTCGGCCGCGACGAGCCGCGGATAGACCTCCAGACCTCCCCGCTTGATCGTGAAGTCGTGATAACCGCCCCGAAAGTCCACGCCGCGCATTTTTAGAATGCGCAGCCGCCGCCGCTGCGAACCGAAATCGACGGCCACCTGCTCAAGGGCGATGACGCCGTGCGAGATGGAGTGCAGCTGCAGATCGTCCTCTTTGGCGGCCTGGTCGTCCAACAGAATCACGGTGCATTGGCGATTCGCGAAAAAGTGCTTCATTGCCAGGATCTGGCGGCGATAGCGTAGCGACCCCTGCGCCAGCAGTCGAAGTTCAGAAAGGCTGTCAACGACGACCCGCGACGGATTCAGCGATTCCACCTTGTCCAGAATGAGCCGCGTGGTTTCGGTCAGCTCCATCTCGGCGGGGTGCAAGACCGTGAGCTCCCGCTCGGGGTCCAGCACGTCTTCCGACACGATTTCCAGGATCTCGACGCCATCCAATGACCATCCATGGCGGTGCGCGACGAGGTTGAGCTCGGCCGGACTTTCGGACAGCGCGACATACAGCGCGCGATCGCCCTGGCGGACACCCTCCAGCAGAAACTGCATGCCCATGGTGGTCTTGCCAGTTCCAGGCCGTCCTTCGCAGAGATACATCCTGTTGGGATCCAAACCGCCGCCCAGAATATCGTCGATCCCGGGATTACCGGTCGAAATGCGAGGGTCAGGCTTGAAAGCCGCAGTCTGTTCGTCAATCGGTGCGCTCATGGCTTTCCCGCAAATACGAGTGAAGCACCAAGCATATCGCCATCGTCAAATGGGATCAGCCGCTCAGACGGAAAGAGATGTTACGTACTGAATCGCTGCGCCGGGCCAAAGGGGGTTGGGCAATAAAAGGAAAACCCAGGTCGCGGCGCCGCCGCGCAAGAGCGCAATGCGTCCCCAAAAAATAAAAACCCACCTTCCGGAATGCGGAAGGCGGGTTTTTATTTTTACTTAATACTTCGGCTTACTCGAATGAAATCTGAAGCTGGGGATTGATCTTCCATTCGAATCGGGCGCTTGCCTCGCCGCCACCGGCGTCTTGGGCAAGCACCACGTAACGGCCCTCTTGCGGAGTGGGCGGCACCAGACCGCGCAGCGTGCCGGTGGCCTCGTCAAACTTCAGGCCTTCCGGAAGTCGGGCAGGCGTCGTGCCGTCCTTATCGAAAAGCGCGTAGCGCACCGCGCCGCTACCGCCCGTGGCGTTCACCACCGGCAATGCCGTCGGCATCGTGGCGCCGGCCGTGAGTTCGATCGGGTTGGTCGAGATTTCGAGCGCGGGCGCCAGGTTGAAGTCCACCGGGATGGAAACGCGGGCGCCGCCTTCGTCGCTGATGGTGGCGGTCAGGCCTGCCATTTTTTCCAGAGACTTGGGCACCGCGCCGCTGACACGGCCGCTGCCGTCGAGCACCAAGCCGGACGGGATACGCATGGCGCTGCCATCAGCGTTTGAATAGGACACGGCGTAGTTGCCGGTGCCGCCGCTGACGTTGATGAACTTGACGGGGCTCTTGATGCGGCCGCCCGCCGTCGCTTGAATGGAACCGCCTTCGACATTCAAAGGCGGGTTGATGGTCAGTTGCACCGCCCGACTGGCCTTGCCGCCACCGCTGTCTTCGACCTGGATCAGGTAAGTCAGCGTCTTGGGGCTGGCGACGGAGGGTGCGGCGCCCGAGAGCGAGCCGTCGGATCCGAACACGAGGCCGGCGGGCAGTTCGGCGGGCTTGCCGCTGGTGTCGAGCAACCGGAAGTTCAAGGTGCCGGTTCCGCCGGAGGTACGCACGCGGATCAATTGGGAATTAAGCGTTGCGCCCGACGTGATGGACAGCCCCTTGTCGGGAGCAATAGCCGTGCCGCGGGACCGGGCAATTTCCTGACCGCCCGTGGACGTCGTGGAGGCCGCAGGCGTGCCCTTGACGGGCGCGGCGCGTTGCGAGATTTTGCCCACGGGCGGTTTGAAGTCTTCGGCAGCGATGGCTTGGCCTGGCTTGACTGCGATCAGTCCAACAGCGACTCCCAAGCACGCGAATCGGGAGATTATTTTTTTATTCATAACAGTCCTTGTCACTTAATCAACGATGCGCTCTGCGCGTTAAATATCACTCAACAGGCCGAGCGCAAAAACGCTCGGCCTGCGAGACCCAATAACCGCGTGCGCCTCAGACAAACTTGAAGCTCCGCCATGTCTCTTTGCATTTACATCGCAGAACCGCGCAAGGCTGCAGGCCACGATCAGCACTGACGTATCGGAAGACTGGGCGACACATTATTTCAAGAACAAGAGGCTGGAATGGAGAGTAAAACTACCCTTTTGCCAGCACATAATCGGGTTGCCCCTCGCTCGACTGCCAGTCAGTGCCAGGCTTTATCAGACCGATGAACAGCCGGGCCAACGCAATCGAAGAATTGATATTCAGCTTGGAATAAACACGCGCCTTGTGGTTGTCGACGGTTCGCACGGAGATGTGCAGATGCTCCGCGATTTCCTTGCTGGAATGCCCCGCAATCACGCCTTGAACGATCACAAGCTCACGCTGCGTCAGCAGCGCCTTTCGCGCTTCTTCCTGGTCTGCCCGGACGCGGTTCAGATGCGCGCTGCGGCTTAGGCGCAGCGCGAAGTGAATGGCATGGGAAAGGCGGCTGGAATTGAGCGGCTTGGCAAAGAAGTCCACCGCACCGCGCCGCATGGCTTCGACGGCGTCGCCGAATTCAGGCTCGGACTTGATGAAAATCATCGGCAGGGCGGCGTTTGCCTGGACCAGATCGCGCTCGACGGCTCTATATGCGGTCAATTTTCCAAAGTCCATGATCAGGCAGTCGCACTCGCCCTCGGAATAAATGGACAGGAAATCACGCACTGTCCGGCTCTGTATGACTTCGATGGAAAAATTGGCCAGAATCCGTCGCACTGCCCATTCCGATGACTCGTCCTCGTCGACGATGTAGGCCTTGGCGCCGATGGGAAATGGGTCCGCGTCAGTCGCCCGGACCGCAACCCCGCGTGTCCCAAAGAACGCGTCATGGATAAACCGAGGGTGGTACTGCCCCCAGTGCTGCGACTGTTCGGAATACGGCATCGTCTGTTATGGCAAGAACGCAAAATCGCGCATCCCGGCAATCTGGGTAGCACTGCGCGCAAGTGACGAAGTATAGGAACGCGTCCACAAGCAATCCCATCAGAAATCTTCGATTCTTTGGGCCGTCCGTCTCGCTGGCGCCTCGCGTGGCCACGGCATCCATTGCTGCCGGCGTTTTCATGATGGAAGTCAACATCGACGCCGCCCTAATCCGCAATTCTGTCCGGATGGTCGTCATGCTGGTTAAATCGTCCGAAGCGGAGCTTCGCGCGCACGCTCGCCGGTGAAGCATGACTCAACGATGCGGTGAGCGTGGGAGACACAAATGGCCCGCAGACTCAAGTCGTTCATCCTGGCCGCCGTGTTGTTGGCGCCGCTGCTCGCGTTCGGGGCTGCTGGCGACGAGGCGCGTTCCACGGCCCCTGCCCTTGAATTGACGCTGGAGACAGCCCCCGTCGTGATCGACGGCCAGGTTCTGTTCACGGTCCGTGGGCTGTCATCGTTTCCCGCCGAGAAACGGGCGCAAACCATTGGGCGAAGAATCGAGGAAGCGGCCGGCGATGCCGGCTTCGCGAGCGCCGGACTGAAAGTGGGCACCATAGAAACCGGCTCGGTCATCCTGGCAGGCAAGACGGCATTGATGGTCGTCACCGATGCGGACGCCCAGCTCGAGCAAACCACGCGCGAGAACCTCGCGGCCTTGCACCTGGCGCGCATTCGCCAGGCGATCGATGAATACCGGCTGACCCGCAGCACGGACTACCTGATCAAGGCGGCCCTTCATGCGGCTGGCGCCACCGTCCTGCTGGCGGCAGGCATTGCGGTCTTGCTCTTGCTCAACCGATGGCTGGACAAGGCCGTCTCCAGGGTTCTGAAGCGTCGCGTTCATGACGTGGACATCCAGTCGTTCGAGGTCGTGCGGTCGGACACGATCTGGAAAGCGTTGCATGGCGTGATCCTGGCGATCGGGATCATGACCATCGTCGTGTCGATCTACGCATACCTGCAATACGTGCTTGCGCTCTTTCCCTGGACCCGTTCCGTTTCGAACGACTTGCTCAACCTGTCGACCCGCGCTGCCCGCAGACTTGGGAAGTCCACAGCCGAGATCATTCCCGACGTCCTGATTCTGATCATCATCTATTTCCTGACCCGCTTTACGCTAAGCCGGGTCCGAAAATTCTTCGCCGCAGTGGAGCAAAAGCGCGTCGTCTTCACGCAGTTCGAACCGGATTGGGCCATGCCGACCTACAAGCTGCTCCGGGTGCTGATCCTGGCGTTTGCGGTTGTCGTCGCATACCCCTACATTCCTGGCTCCCAAACCGCAGCCTTCAAGGGCATCTCGATCTTCATCGGGCTCATGCTGTCGTTAGGCTCTTCAACGTCAATATCCAACCTTATCGCGGGCTACCTGATGACCTACCGGCGGGTTTTCAAGGTTGGGGATCGGGTGAAGGTGGGCGATGTCGTCGGCGAAGTCGTGGCCGTCCGCCTTCAGGTGACGCATCTGCGTACGAATAAAAACGAAGAGGTGACAATACCGAACTCCCAGATTCTGAACAGCGACGTCACGAATTACAGTTCCCTTGCCGGCACCAAAGGTTTGATTCTTCACACCACGGTCGGGATCGGCTACGAGGTGCCGTGGCGGCAGGTCGAGGCCATGATGCTCACCGCCGCCGGGCGGACCGCCGGCGTGCTTTCAGATCCAAGCCCCTTCATTCTCCTGACCAAACTGGGAGATTTTTCGGTTTCATACGAGCTGAACGTCTATGTGCGCGACACAGAAATGATCGGCAAACGCTACGCCGAGCTGCATCGCCACATCATTGATGTCTTCAACGAGTACCAGGTGCAAATCATGACGCCTGCCTACGAGGGAGACCCCGACCAGCCCAAGGTCGTGCCGCCGGAACGTTGGTACTCCGCGCCCGCATCTGCGGACGTGAGATCCAAGCCCTGACACGCGCGACGCTGCCCGCGATCTATTTGCCGGGTGAATCAACGGTCGGCAAGGCGAAACCCGGCGGCACATGGGTCCACGGGAAGCCCTTCAACGCCATGTCATAGGCGGTGTCGTACAGCGATCGCATGTACTCCGTGTCGAACTCCTCTCGATGAGGCGCCCGAAAGCTCGATGGAATGAACGCAAGGTTGAACTGGACGCCATCGCGGTGCGCCGTCGTGTAGATGCGGTAAAGATCGCCGATACCCTGGCTTTGAATCATGGACGCGACCGCGCGCGCCGCAATGCTCATTGTGGCGCGCTGCACCTGAATCCAGTCCGCGTCCAGCCGCGCGTTGCGGATGATATAGAGCTCCCGCTCGCGGTTGGCGCCACGCAGCGTCGCCTCCTCAGCCAAGCGCAGGGTCACCGGATAGGCAAAGACTTGCGCCACGACACCGCCATCAACGTGCATCTCCTGGTAGCGTCGTCCACCGGCTTCCACGTCAATCATCATGGGAGGAAAAGCGCCCGGAATCGACGTCGAGGCGACCATGACCTTTACGAACAAGTCCAATGCCGCAGGCCCCCCGTAAGTGGCAATCTTGCCCATATCCCAGATAACGCCACGGCCGGTATCGAGATCAGTGGTGCCGATCAACAGCATGCGCCCCTTGGCGTGCTCAGCGGCGATCTCCTCGAGGAATTCCTGGGTCACGAGCTTTCGGGTCAGGGCCAGGAGCGGGCGGTTGTCTGCCATTGCGTCGCTCAACACGCCGCCGAGCAAGCTGCGCTTGACCATCACGTCATCTGGCGAGGTCGTTGTATAGACTTCCTTCAGCGTCGCATCATATTTCTTGCCGACAAAAGCAAAAGGGGCAATCAGCGCACCCGTGCTGATGCCGGTCACAAGCTTGAACTCCGGTCTCGTGCCTGTTTCCGTCCATGCGTTCAACAACCCCGCAGCAAACGCCCCGTTGTCGCCACCACCAGAAATCGCAAGGAATACCGCTGGCCCCAGCTTGCCCGAATACCCCTGCCTCGCAAGATAATCCTGTTCCCTTTTCAACGACTCGTAGGCTGCCTGAACGACTTTCGGCGAGTCGGCCACAACCAGATAGCGCACGCCAGGCATTCCGGGGACTTCTACCTTGTCGACCAATCCATGCGGCACCGCCGATAGCCGGGCGGGCGTCGCGGTGCACCCTTGAAGAAACAACCCGGCCGCCATGATCAGGGCAAGGCCGAACGCAGCGTCAATGTGCCGCCTTCCTGCAAAAAGCGTCTTGAACAGCGTCACGAAGAATCTGCTCATGCTCTGTTTCTCTCCGCGCCTTTGAAGACCGACGGCTTTATCAACTTGATTCCGCGCGCCCCGTTGTAGCCATGAATCTCTTTGACATCGAGCTTGCGCATGAACTCAATGGTGTGCGCGTCGATGATCTGTCCTGGCACCATGATCGGGAAGCCCGGCGGATACGGGATGACGAAATTCGCTGACACCAGCGGGGGGCCCGCCTCAAGGCGCTTGTCAATGTCTTGACTGGACAGCGGCAGATATTCGCAGTCCGCTTCGTTGTAGGCCGCGAAGAAGGCGTCTCGCATGTTGCCTTCCTGCGTGGGGCTGCGCGGGTCATCTCGATAGCCGTCATGAAAGCGGCTGAAGTTGGGAAGGCTGGGCACATCTTCCATCAGGCTCCTGACTTTTTCGGCGAATTCTGCCCTGCCCGCTTCGCCGCTTTCCTTGAATCCTGATTCGATTTCCTCGGAGATCTCCAGCAGCACCTTGATAAGCATCGCGACGTCACTGCGTGTGTTGTTGATATTGCTCTGAAGCAAGACGCTGTTGCGCGAGGTCTTGTTGAGTTGGATGTTGTAGCGGGAAGCCAGCAGGTTCTTGAACGTGGTGCCGTCGTATCCCGCCGTGCCGCACACCAGCGTCAGGCGGGTCGGGTCCAGGCAGAACTCGTCTTCCTTGAACGACTTCACGGCGGTCAGCCAGTTCGTGCCCGGCGCCAGATAGTCGGCAAAGCCCGATGCGCGAAATTCCTCGGGGATCATCTTGTCGGCCCCCAGCACGCTGAAGTAGCGCGAAATCAGGGGATGATTCGCGACCTCGCGGCGGATGGCCAGGGCGACCTCGATGGCGCGCATGACGAGCTCGTAGCCCTCCAGCTCCATCTGACGGCGAGCCACATCCAGCGAGGCAATAATCTGCGCATTGGGCGAGGTCGATGCATGGATGAAGACCGCTTCGTGGAATGCCGAGACATGGTGCTCGTAGTCTTCATCGCGCACGGCGATGATCGATCCCTGCCTTAGGCTCGACATCGATTTGTGCACCGAATCCGTCTCGTAGACGCGTACGCGCATGGCCCGCGGATCGGGAACCAGAACGCGATCCAGCAGCCGCGGGTCCTGGGGGTCCAGATCCTCGCCAAGTTCGCGGCACTGTGCCTGCCAGGCCTCGAGCGCCTTGGGGTCGTCGCGCCATGCCTGCAGCGCGGCCGCGGCGCCCATCGCCGTGCGCATGCGCAAGAATGGGGACCAGCGGGCAAAACCGAACCACGCCTCGTCCCACAGGAAAATCAGGTCGGGCTTGATGGCCAGGCACTCGGCCATGACGCGCTGGGTGTTGTAGATGTGCCCGTCGAAGGTGCAGTTCGTCAGCGTGACCATGGCCACCTTGTCCAGGCGCCCCGCCGACTTCAGCGCCAGCAGCGCCTCTTTGACCGTGCGCAGCGGAACCGCGCCATACATCGAATACTCCGTCATCGGAAAGGCTTCCACATAGAGCGGCTGCGCGCCCGACAGAACCATCCCGTAGTGGTGCGACTTGTGGCAGTTGCGGTCCACGATCACGATGTCGCCCGGTTTGGTCACCGCCTGGTAGACCATCTTGTTCGACGTGGACGTGCCATTGGTCACGAAGAACACGTGGTCCGCGCCGACCGCACGCGCGAACTTCTCCTGGGCGACCTTGATGTTGCCCGTGGGCTCCAGCATGCTGTCCAGGCCGCCTGTCGTGGCGGACGTCTCCGCCAGGAAGAGGTTCAACCCATAGAATTCGCCGAAGTCGCGAATCCAGTTTGACTTGATGATCGACTTGCCCCGCGCGATGGGCAACGCGTGAAAGGTGCTGATCGGCTTGGCGGCATACTGCTTGAGATTATCGAAGTGGGGCGTGGATTGCCGATCACGCACGCCCTCCAGGATGTTCAGGTGCACCTCCATGGGCTCTTCGACCTCATAGAAGACGCGGCGGATCGCCGAGGCGCTGGGGTCGCCCGCCAGTTGTTCCACGTTCCTATCGGTGAGCAGGTAAATGTCGAGCTCAGGCCGGATGCGGGCGATCATGTGGGCCAGCCGCACCCCGATCTCGCGCGGCGCGTCGACCGTCATGTCCAGGTGCTCGTAGACGCTCAGAAAATCCCGCAGCAGCGGGGCATCGTGCTTGGACGGGATGGGGATGCCGTCATAGATGACGACGGCCTCCAGCTTGCCGTTGAGAATCGTGGCTAGCAAGGCATCTTCGACGCTTCCGACCAGGACGGGCTCGTAGATCAGGGGGTCGTCGTGCCGCCGCAGCTCGCGGATTTCTCGGGTGATCGCCGCTGCGCGGGCGGCGGGCGCCGGGCTCACGAACAGCGCCTCGAAGTACGGCCGGCTGGAGTGGCTTCCCGCCAGACCGGGCGGGGTGCGGTCGGGCCCTTCGCCGGAGAATTCCTCTGTCGCCTGCCATTCGCTCTCGTCGTAGCGATAACTGCCCGATAGCAGGGAGTTGCTCATGCGCAGGATGAGACGCGCCGCGCCCATGCCGTCCCCGTCCGCGATCCGCTCGTCCAGCGCATGCAGCAACCGCACGCCCGGGTACGCGAAGTAGCTCTCCATCGGGAGCAGGTCCGCCAGCGCTTCCTGCACGGGTCCCGCGCCCGCGCCGGTCCTGGCGCACCGGACCTCGGCGGCCCAGGCCTGCGCCTTGGCATTCAGGTCGCGCCACCGGTCCAGGCGCGCGGCCGAGTTCGAGAGCAGGTGGTCAAGTTGGTGCTGATCGTTCGTTTCGGATGTCATGGCAGTCCCCAGATGGCTGGCGTAAGCCCCGGCAGACAGCCAGCCGAGGCGCGTGGGCGTCGTTACGAAAGAATCATGATCACCACCATGCCCCAGATCGTCAGCAGGGTATTGCCGACAGCGTAGGTCACCGTGTATCCCAAGCCGGGAACCTGGCTTTTCGCGGCCTCGCAGACCATGCCGAGCGCCGCGGTGGTGGTGCGCGCTCCGGCGCAGATGCCCAGAATCAGGGCCGGGTCGAAGCGAAAAATGAACTTGGCGACCAGCATCCCCAGCACGAGCGGAACGGCGGTCGCAAATATGCCCCACAGGAAGAGGCTGATGCCCAACTTCTGCAGCCCGGCGACAAAGCCCGGCCCAGCCGAGATACCCACCACGGCGATGAAAACATTGAGCCCGACGGAGTTCATGAACCACAGCGTGGGCTCGGGAATGCGGCCAAACGTGGGATGGATGGCGCGGAACCACCCGAAGACGATGCCGGCAATCAGCGCACCGCCCGCCGTGGAGAGCGTGAGCGGGATGCCGCTGACGTTGATCACGACGGCGCCGACAAGCGCGCCGATCGTGATGGCCAAGGACATGAACGCAACATCCGTCACCGTGGTCGGCCGGTCAACGTATCCGAGATTCTTGGCGGTGGCATTGATGTCCTGCGTGCGGCCGACGACGGTGATGACGTCGCCCCGGAACAACTGGGTCTTTGGCAGGATGGGTATCACCGTCTCGGTCGGACCGCGCCGGATCTTTTTCAGGAACACGCCACGGGCTCCCGGCCAATGCGCCAGTTCTTCCAGCGGCTTGCCATCCACACTCTTGTTCGAGATGTAGATATCGACACCCTCGGTCTTGATGTCGAGCAGCTCGGCGTCCTCGACTTCGCGCCCGCTGGGGCCAAGCCGTTCGATCATCTGGTTGCGCTTGCCGCCGATCGCGACCACGTCCCCCGCCTCGATGACCGTTGCCGGATCTGCCTCGATGATCTTTCCGCCCCGCCGGATCCGTTCGACAAACGCGCGGAATCCGGGTTGCACGCCGGCCTCGATCTCGCTGACGGTCCTGCCGATGAATGGGCTGTTCTGTGCCACCGAATAGGCCCGGACGTCGAACTCGTACCAATTGGTCGCGTCCGCCCCGCCCTGCCCGGCGCCCAGTTTCACCTCGTAGGCCTTGCAGGCGGCCACCAGGTCGATGCCAAGAAGCTTCGGCCCGATCTGTGCCAGGATGATCGCCGAACCCACGGTGCCGAAGATGTACGTGACCGCGTAGGCGATCGGCATGGAGTCCAGCAACGCCTGGGTATCCTCGGGCGAGCGGCCAAGGCGTCCGATCGCATCGGTCGCCAGCCCCATGGACGCGGAGATGGTCTGCGACCCCGCGAACAGGCCTGCCGCGGAACCCAGGTCGTAACCTGCAAGGATCGCGGCAACGACGGCCGCGCCCAGGGACAACAGCGCCATGACGACGGCAAAAATCGCCTGGGGTAGTCCATCCTTGGCGATGCCGCGCACGAATTGCGGGCCCACCCCGTATCCCACCGCAAACAGGAACATCAGGAAGAAGACCGACTTCACGTTGGGGGATATCTTGACGCCCAGTATGCCGATGACGATCGCGACAAGCAGCGTCGAGGTCACGGCGCCCAGACTGAAGCCCTTGAAGCTTTTGCCGCCTATCCAGTAGCCGAAGCCCAGCGCCAGGAAGATGGCGATTTCCGGATAGGCTTTAAGCGTGTCCACAAACCAACTCATGATTCTCTCCTTGACTGTTCCTGGGTGGAAAGCACTGAGTCATGCAGGTTCGGAAATCTAATGCGACGCCCGCGCAGCGCGGATGTGCAGCGCCAGAGTAGAGCAGCCCGCATCAACGAAATTGACATTGGTCAACATACCCAACGGCCCATGTCTGAAACTGATCGGGACGCAAATCGCTGCGATCTGCACAATCAAAATCAAAGCGCGGCGCCGGCTCGGAGCCGGACCTGCTCGAAGCGCCGGAGCTTCCTCTTTCGGGGAGACAAATGCCATGGACTTCTTTAGCAACTTGCTGCAGCGCAACCCGGAACTGGCGGTTTTCCTTGCCATCGGGATCGGCTATTGGGTGGGGGCATTCAAGATTCGCGGCGTCGGCTTTGGACCTGTAACGGGATCGTTGCTGGCCGGGCTGCTGATCGGATACTTCGTTCAAGTTCCGATATCCGATACCGCAAAACAGGTGCTGTTCCTGCTATTCATGTTCGGAATCGGATACTCCGTGGGCCCAAGCTTCTTCCGAGGAATGAAGGACGGCGGGTGGCGATGGGCGGTGCTGGGCGTCGTCGTGCCGGTTGCGGGGTTGGCTACTGCGTGGGTGCTTGCCACCTTGTTGAAGCTCGAGATCGGCTATGCGGTGGGCCTCATCTCAGGCGGGCTGACCGAATCTCCGGTCATCGGAACGGGCAGCGAAGCGATCCGGCACCTGCCCATCAGCGTCGACGAACAAAATCGCCTTATCAGCCAAATCGCCGTGGCCGACGCGCTGTGCTACATCTTCGGTACGTTCGGCGTCATCTGGTTCTGCTCGAGCCTGGGACCAAAGCTGTTGCGCATTGACTTGAAAGCGGAAGGCGCGAGGCTTGAACAGGTCTATGGCATCGAACGCGAGAAAGTCGGCGTGACCTCCGCATGGAGACGATTCGACCTGCGCGCGTATCTGGTCCAGGACCATCACGCGATCGTCGGAAAATCGGTTGCTCAGGCCGAGTCGCTTTTCGCGCCGGAGCGGCTGTTCATAGAGCGAATCAGACGTAACGGCAGTCTGCTTGTCTCTACACCCGAAACCCGCCTGCTCGCGGGCGACGTCATCGCCGTCTCCGGCAAAAGCGAAGTCCTTCTCAGAGTGCTGGATCGTAATGCCATCGAACAAGCCGATCGAGAGCTGCTCGACGTTCCAAGCGCCATGTTTGATGTCGTGCTGTCCAAGCGAGAGTTTGTTGGTAAAACGGTCGCTCAAATCGCTGATCGCGCCGAGGAAGTGCGAGGCGTATTCCTGCGAGATATCCGGCGCGGAAGTGAAAAGATCCCGATTGGCCCCGGCACCGTGCTCCAACGCGGCGATGTCCTGACCATCGTTGGCCCGGAAACGGCGGTGGAGCGCGTGGCGGCGCTTGTGGGAAGCGTGGTGCAGGAAGCAGATTCCACCGATTTCGTCGCGCTGGGCTTCGGCGTCTTTCTTGGCGCGGTGATTGGCACCTCGCTCGTATTGCCCATCGGCGGCATGCCGATCGCCATCGGAAGCAGCGTCGGAACATTGGTGCTGGGCCTTTTGGTCGGCTGGCGCAATGCTGGCAAGCCGTTATTCGGCCGAATATCCCACGCTTCCCTGGAATTCATGAAGTCGATCGGGCTGGCCGGTTTCGTCGCCATGATCGGATTGAAGGCAGGGCCTCTTTTCGTCGACGCGCTGAAAGAAGTTGGACTGACGATCTTTCTGGCGGGCATCGTCGTGACGTTGGTGCCCTTGTTCGTTGGCTTGCTGGTGGGACGATATTTGTTGAAGCTTGAGCCGCTTTTATTGTTGGGCGCATTGGCCGGCGTGCAAACCATGACCGCCGGCCTTGCCGCGGTGCAAGAAAAATCCGATAGCCCCGTCGCGGTCATCGGCTATTCCGGCACAGTGGCCTTCGGACATATTCTGATCACGACCTGGGGCACGGTGATCGTCTGGCTGTTGTTTTGACCGTGCACTTACCCAATCAGCCTCAGGAAGGAAGAGCGGTCCATGACCCAGACCAGAACAGCCACGACCGAAGCAAAAACCAAGAATGCTCGCCTTCCATTGCGGAGTCCGGCTGATGGCAATGAAACGGCCTTTTTCCCTTTGAGGCGCCGCTTTTCCCAGGTCTTCAGGAACAGCAGATAGCCGGCATACACGATTGGGTATGCAATCAGCAGATTCAAAAAGGTGCGATGCGGCAGCAGGTCATCATGCGCCGTCAGCGCAAGCGCGCAGGCGGAACTGACCAGCAACATGCCGCTTTCGATGTAATCCTGAATCGACGCGATGGCCAGCTCTGCTTTGGGTGTACCCCGCTGATGTCGGACGACCCCGCGGCCCGCGGTCAACCCCGCCATGGCGGCAAGCCAGAACGAGCAATAGGAAAGAAAGTAAGCCCGTCCGTCCGAGGAAGTGAAAAACGAAGCAGCGTCGGCGTCGTTCAGAAAAACGAGCACCACCACGGGAGGGGCCAGCAACAGAAGCGCCAGCCCAAACAGCGCCCAATCGGCGCCGGTCAAATTTTCCATGTGGTTCATCTACTTGCGCTCCAACAAGGCATCGTTATATTCAGATAACGGCACCGGACGGCGGAACTGAAATGCCGTTCTGGTTGAATGCCCTAGGTTGCGAACGGTCACGAACCTCGGGGACGCGCCACGGTGAGACGCACCGGCCAGAAGCTTAGGGGTGGCGCCATGCGTTCATCACTGCCTCGTGGCGGGCTGCGCACTCCGCGTACTGGAATGCCAGCGCGGCATGCGCCTGCGCCAAGTCATCCCAGGATGGAGAATCAACGCGCGCGATCGGCGGGCACGGCGCGCTGAGGTTGACGGGCAGCGTTGGCCGCGTCGATGGCGTCGTTGGTTGCGCGCACCCTGCCAGGGTCACGCACGCAGTCAGCAGGCAAAGGACGCTGAACAATCTCATGGGTATACCTCTCGATGACCTGGGGCCGCGTGGCTGCAAGCTGATCGATGCGGGCCTGCAGGTCGCCGGACAGCCCGGTCAGGCGCTCAGCTTCGGATTTGAACTCTTGTAAGTCTGCCACGCGGTGGGCCTCCTGGCATTCAGCCCGGCCAGCTTCTCGCTGGAGGTGCCCATACCAGGCGACGCCCGCGCCGGCGGCGCCCAATACTGCCGCACCAGCCACGCCAGCGACCGCGTATCCCTTCCAGCCGGCCAATGTCTTGAGGGCGGCGACGGTCATGCGCGTCCCTTCCAATCGCGCGGGATCTGGAAGTGCGGCCCGTCCTTGAACGATTTCCAGTCCCCGCCCCACTCCACCGGGACGCCTAGCTCGCCGGCGCAGGCCTTGACCACCGAGGCCAGGTCGGCAAACGCCTGCCAGTTGTTCCAGGGAATCGCACCGCCCACGAGCGGCGCCAAGTCGACGGCATGACCCAACCCATGGGCCTGCGGCAGGTGGTGGCTGGCCATGGTTTGGCTGGCTCCTTTCCTGACGTATTCGCGCTGCTGCGCCAGCGTACGCAAGCCTTCCACCACCGTGAAATCCACAGCCGTGCGCTGAATCGCCCGCTTCACGACGGCGACCAGATCGGGATGCACACCGATCAAGCGCGTCAAGCTGCGCTGTGAAAGCTGAAACTGGCTCATTACTCTGGGCTCCATGTATGTTTGGCCGTCTGAGCGGCCACGTAGCAGGCGGGCAAGCCCATGAAGCGCGCGAAGATGACATTGTTGTACATGTCACGCCCCCTTACCGCGCACTCGGTCGATTGCGGCCTGCCACAAGGCTCCCACGGGCAACGCCTGCACGGCTTCCCAAGCGCGCGAGACGATCGCCATGCCAAACATCCCGGTGAGGAATCCGGCCAAGCCCTCCGGGATGCCGAGCATCAGCGAGAGATAAGGCGCCGCATAATAGGCCACCAACGAGCCGCTGCCCGCCATGCTTAGCCGCGCGGGCCAAGATCCTTGCAGGTAGCGCATGGACACAACTGCGCCCAGCACGCCGGCGAACTTAGCGGCAAGGGCGTCGAAATCTTGAACGTTCAATTGCGTCCCCGCAGATAAAGTAAAGACCGCCTTAGGCGGCCACGTGATGACGGCAGTTCGCGACGTAGGTCCGGTCGACGCGAGCGATGCGGCGGTACGTCCACGATCGGAAATATTTCGCCGGATTGGATGGTGAATTTCTCATCCCGGGCAGCATCGCTCATGTACGTCGGCGCCGTCTCTTTCGGGATCGACAGCCCGCATTCGGGCCAGGACCCGGCCTCAAGGTAGCGGCTCTGTAGCGCAAATGCGTGTTACGCGCGCGCAACGTCATCAAATACATACGGAAACGCCGGATCGTAGGGTTGCGCGTTCGATGACGTGGCAAAGAAGGTTTCGGTCATATCACTTTCCTATCGCGATGTAATAGAACAGGGGCGACTGCGCGGATTCGGCGCTCGTGCTGCCGACCACCTCCAGCGACGTGTTCGAAAAGTTCGCGACGCTTAGGCTATCCATAGCGTTTGGCGAGTTCTGGATTTGTGGGATCACGACCCAGGCTGCGTTGGGAAAGGCTAGCGGATACGATACCGACGCCGATCCGACGTAATAGCCATCCGTCGCCGTCTTCATGTTGATAGTGCCGCGTCCCCACTGCAGAATCACGCCGCCCAGCCAGGACGGCAACGCCAGGTAGCCGTTCACGCCCAAGGACATCGTCACGCCAAACCGGAGTTTTCTCGGCGTCACCGCCTTGGTGTCGTCCGTGCCCGCTTCTACTTCGGCAGTGGATGCGATTCCCGCCGGCAGGGCAATCCAGTTCGCACCACCCGAATCCGGATCCGTGCTGTTGTTCTCGGCCAGATTCAGCCAATAGCCCTCCCCCAGCGATTTTTTCAGCATCGCACCCTGGGGATACCCACCGATGGCCGTACTGAACGCGGCGTCGTAGGGATACGCCCCCCCGGCCTGCTGCCACCTCGCTGCCGCACTGAGAAAATTCAAAATCCCATTGAAATCCGCCCCATAAGGCGGCACGCCGCCCGCCGCCAGCGGCGTCATGGTCAAGGGTGGAAAGCCGTCTGTAAACGACGCCGCGCCCGGCGTTACGCCGATCTGCGAGGCCACCGGAATGGCATTCTTGTTGCCGCTGTCCGCAAACGGGACGGCCGATTTGAGAGGTGCGTTGCTAGCTTGCATTGATAAGCCCCGAAGAAGTGAAATAGACGCCCGAGCCAAACGGCTGCATCAGCGCCTCGTTGAAACCGAACGTGGTGGAAAGATCGACCTGCAGGACATGCGCATGTACCGCCGCCGGTTTGGGAATGGCACCGGATTGGGTGAGGATGGCGATTTCGTAGGGGGCCAGCGCAAACTCGAACACATAGCGGAACTCCATATGTCCCGTGTCCGACACGTAGCACCGCCCGCGCCCGGCGAAGAGGTTTGACAGCAGCTGGTTCAGGCTGGGCGAGGTGCAATCCGAGATGTTGGCCAGCGCCTTGACCAGGATCAGCTTGCGGTAGGCATCATCGGCAAGCCGGTACGTCTGCGTGGACTGCTCTCCCGTATAGAACGGCGCCTGGTTGAACGGCTGCCCATCCAGGGCTTCGTCAAAACCCAGGTAGGTCACGTCTCCGGGAACTGTCAGCATCCGCCCGACGTCGACAATCCTGCCCCAGATGTCCAGCCCGAACCCCTGCGCGGTCTCCACGTTCCAGACGTAGCGGTAGAACGCATCGAAATCCGTCTGCGGGTTGATGTAGTCGTCCATGTTGTTGATCAACTGGACGAGCGTCGGGCTGTTGGCGTACTGGCTGATGAGGGTCCGGGAGGCCAGGCCCGGCTTGGGCACGACGTTCATAGCAACGTCACCGCAATATCGCCGGCAGTGACCGTGGGCCGGCGGTTGATGGGCACCGTCAGGCTGGCAGCCGTCGGCGACGCAGGCCCCAGCAGCAGCGACAGGATGGAGACCGAGGGACTGAGGGCCGAGATGGCCGCGTAAAACCGGCTTGCATAGATGGTGGAGCCGATGCGCGCCCGTTGCCCGCCATCCGCGCCACTGAAGGCGTCGATGATCGCCTGCCGGGTCAAGGCAACGATGTCCGAAGGCAGTGCCGGGTTGTCTGCCAGCTTCACCTCAAACAGCACGGGCAACGCAGCCGGCGTTTCCCACTTCACGACGTACGAGGGGTAGGGATAGGAATACCCTTGCCTGTCCTCGATCGTGTATGACGTGTTGCCGTTGTAGTCGCTGCCATTGCTTTTTTTGCGCCAGATCGCATCGGCGATATCCGCGGCCTGACCACCTGCAACGGCCACCCAGATCGAGTGCGGTCCCAGCGTCACCCCTCCGATTGTCCTGGGCACGGACATGTCATTCTCCGTCACATAGGCGTCGATCACGCCCTCTACGTTCGCCACGTTCGCGTAGATCGCGGGCAGCGAGCCGCTGGCGTTCAGCGCCACCGACTGACGCCTGCGCGCTTCGAATTCCGCGCGGCTCTCCACGTCGCTGCCCGGCGTGCCTGCGTCGGCATTCGACACCGAATCCCAGCCGGGAATGGCTTGGTAGATCTGGTTCAACGCGCCGGGCGCGCAATCCACCGGCCCATCGACCGTGCAGGCAAAGGGAAGATCGATGCTGCCGCTGGGTGGAATGGTCCCCGCGCGGGTGCAGAGGTAAAGCCTTCCATCCACCGTCTGCGCCCGCGCGCCCACCGGGATCGTCACGCCGGCCAGCCCATTGCAGGTCGCAATGACGGCGGTAGGCGTGCCAGGCTTGCGGTCCAGAAAGTAGATCCGCCCGATGGCGTCCTGCATCCGGTCCGCGGCGAACGCCGGATCGACCTGATTCACGTACGCCGCGAATTCGTTGTTCTTGTCGCCGATGATGGCGGTCGTACTGGAGGCGAGCTGGCCCTGCGGCGATTCCAGCGCCAGATTCAGTCCGCCGCCGAATGCGGCGTCCATGTCCGACAGGACACCGGCCAGAATGGCGGATTCGTCGGGCAGCACCAGCCCTTCCGGCATGAATTGCACGCGCGGCACTTGAGAGATATTCGGCATGGTTTCCTCAGAAGCTGACGGACTGCGTCGTTCCGTCCTGCAAAGTGATATCGACGTAGCCCGCCAGGGCACGATCGGTGATGGAAGTCAGCGTGCACACCGCGCGCACCACGTCCGGGACAGTCAGGGCCGCCCGTTGGACATGCTCGCGGGCCAGCGCCAGCGGCGGCCGGTGGCCCAGGAACTCATCCCAGTACGGCAAGCCCAGCGCAGTGTTGTAGAACAGTTCGCCCTGGAACAATTTGATGGCGCTGGCCACGTCCTGCGCGACGGCATAAGGGTGGGATGCCATCGCGATGTTTCCGGACGCGTCCAGAACCAGGTCCCAGGCGCTTCGGTCTAGCAGTAGTGTGTTCAATTTGGCGTCCCCGTGTTGGATGGTCCGCTTTGCACGCCGGGATGCGTGTGCGTGCTGCCCACGTCCCTGCCGTTGTTGCGCAAAGTGCCCTGCGTATTCATGTCGCCCTGCCAGGTCGACGTACCGCCGAACGATCCGGCGCCTTGTTGAACCGTCCCGTTCAGTACGATCCGAGGCGCGTTCAACGCGCATTGCGTGCTGGCGTTCATCTCGATGTCCGGCGCCGTCACGGTCACCTTCGATGGCGACACCACGTGGATGCCTGTCTGCGTGAACTGCACGTATTGCACCGGTGTTCCGTTGAGCAGGCCGCCGAGATACAACCCGTCCGCCATGTCGTGCGAGCGCCATGACCCCGGATTGCTTTGCCCCCGCGAGGCTTTCACCAGCGAGATGTCCCGATTCGCGAAGGCCGCCATCCCGATATCTCCGGCTTTCGGGTCCAGGATGATGGCATCCGATCCGCCCTGCAGGCGGAAGTAGGGCAAGCGATGCAGCACACCATGCGGAACCGCATTTCCGGCGCCATCGAGCTGGTTCACGAGCGGCTGCACGTCCACGAAACCCACCGGCGACCGTCCACCGGAATTCGTCACCGACACCACCTTGACGAGCGTCGCCGTGGCGATACGCGCCAGCGCCTGGTTGATCAGGAACTGCAGTGCGCCGAACTCGCTGTCGCCTTGACCTGCTTGCGCGAGGCCCGCGTATCCGAATTGCTCAGCCATCAAGATTCCTTTTACATACCGCCACGGACTGCCAGACACCCCGCGGCACGTCTGCTTCCAGCTGGTGGGCCAGGCTCACGATCGTCCATTCGCCCTGGGCTGCGTGAATGGCGCTGGAGACCCGCACTCGCTTACCAAGCGCAAGATCCGGGTTGTAGAGCGTCTTCAGGGCGAGGCCGCTGCCGGTGAAGGCGGGATACCCGATAAGCCCGGTCTCGGGCGACACCGCAATGGGGTCGCCTTGCCTGAAGCCGTCAGCGGGCCAGATCGCAAGCACGCCCCGATCGATCGTGTGGCTGATCCGGGCCGCCTGGGCGCAACTGCGTAATTGGTCCATATCCGTTCCGGAAAAATAGGGATTGGCCAGGACGGTGTTCACGCCGCGGCCTTCAAAGGTGTAGCCCATCGCTGTGGCGATTTCCCGCATGACTTCCTGAGCGGGCGTGGCGCCCGGATACGACCTGGGGTGTGCGGGCTTCACCTCCTTGGCGCCCGCGACCTGCGCCATGACGGTCAATACGCTGTCGGGCGCCATGCCGTAGTCCGCCCACGCATTGACGATTTCGCCCTCGTAGGCCACGCAGGGCGCCTCCACATCGCTGCCGGCATGCACGCGAACGAGGTTCAACCCCCGGCGCTCCTCCATGACGGGCCCGATCGTCGTCAGCCTGTTCATCGTCTCCTGGTCCAGTCCGTACACCGTCAGAAGTAGTTGAGGCCGGTCGCCCGACGCGTGCATCGGAATCTCCGCAGACACGCGATGGCCCCTGAGCGTCACGTCCGGACCCTGCTGGTCTCCGTACCGGCCCTTACCCAGGCTGAAGGTCACGTCTATCCGGCGCTTGGTGAATGTCATGGCTCGAACGGCTCCAGGTACGACAGGACAAAGCGCGATCCCAGGCTGTCGTATTGCGGGTCGGCCTGTCCTTGGGTGTCCTCGAAAGCCAGGTCCCCGACAAAGCCCAGATAGGCGGACCGCACGAGTCGCACCCGGTCATGGCACAACACCGCCGTGACGACCGGTGCGTCGTCGACCTTGAGGTCCAGGTAGAGCCCCGTCGACTTCTGATAGACGGAGATCTGACAGTTCTGTCCAGACAGCACGACGCTAAGCGTCTGCGACGGAACCGGATGTAGCGGAATCCACTTCATTGCGCGCGCCCCCTCTCGCCTGTGCCGTTCTGAGGCCGACCGGACCGGGCGACCTGGCTGGTCGGCTGCACCTGCCCGTTGCTCTGTTGCGCGGCGCCGCTGGGCTCCTGGGTCTTCGAACCCTTGGCATCGGGCAGCTCCCGAACCAATTTGAGGGTCAACGCAACCACCAACATGCTGGCCCCATTCTTCTCGCCCCGCTCGTAGGTGTAGGTCGCGAGCGTGACCGAGGGGTAGGTGATCTCGGGCGTGACGATCGAGTAAAGCTCAGTGCCGCGGACCATGCGTTCCAGATCTTCCAGCATGGCGCTGCGCGAGGCCTCGTAACCGGAATGCGCCAACCTGACGATCACTTCCCACGCTTTTTCGGTCTTGTTGAAAGGAGAGACTTCGCCCTTCTCCACTTTGGCTTGGGCTACTTCGGTTTCATGCTTGAAGGTGATGCCCAAGAACGTGTCGAAGACGAGCGCGGGCCGCCGCAGCGAACGATAGAGGCCCCACTGGGGAACCCCGAAAATCGATTCGACCAGGCGCCCAAGCGTAGAGCGTTCCTGCGCGGGGCGCGAAGAATCGTTCTCCGCCCGGAATACCGCAGGCACGCCCGGTGCCGCCGGGACATCGGGATAAGGAATGAATGGCATCAGAAAATCCCCGTATTGCCTTGCTGGACAAGACGCTGGCTATGTCCCAAGCCCGCGAGATCACGCGCAATAGCCGCGCCGTCCATCCCCTGCGTCACCAGCGTGATGGCCCCGTGGATATGGGTTTCGGACGTGTTTCGCGCCGGCGTCGTCGCGCCAGCCGTTTGAGACGTGCCGGCCTGCGCCGCCATGGCCGTTACCACTGCGGCCGCGCCGCCCTGCTCGCGCGCATCCCGGGTCAGCGCCGGGTAAAAGGGCGCGGTGGCGGCAGTCCGCTGTCGCACGTCACGCATTTCAACCACTGGCGGCTCGACGCCCAGCAAGCGGCGCAACGCCACGTCGATCGGCTGCGACGTCGTACCGCCCACCTGTGCATCGCCGGCGGGTTGCGCCGCGCCCCGCGACTCCCAGTCAACGAAGCCAAGCTGCTGCTCCGGCGTCGACTGGGAAACATCCACGCCAAATGCCCGCTTGAAATCGGCTGCCCGCGTAGGCGTCCACTCACCGGCGTCATGCGCGATGTCCAAACCGCCCTTCGAACCAGGTTCCGGCGTGTCCGCCCCGGTTGAACGGGCAACGCGTCCGGACGTCTGCCCGCGCGAAACCGCCGGCGAGCCGACGGATTGCGCATCATGGCTCAAGGCGTGTAAGGCAATGGCCGCCACCGCGCGTCCGTGCAGGGGTGGCGCGGCGCCTGGCGACAACGGGTCAACACCCGCTTGCGCACGCGATGCGCAGACCGCCTGAAGCGCGGACGCGACGCCTGCGACCGCCTTCGTCGAAGACAGGATCTTCAACGAACCCAGCGCCAGCAGTGCATCCTGCCACCGGTCTTCGCGCTGATTCGCGATTGCTGTGCCCAGGGGAGCCGGCTGGTCCGCCCCGTCGCCATCCCGGGCCAGGTTTGCTACCCATGCCCCGCCGCGCCGGTGAGGATATGCGGCCGCGCCTGAGGCCGCCGCGAGCATACCGTCACCTTCCTTGGGACGGGTTGCGACTTCACCGGCCGGCATGAACGCGTTTGCAAGCACCGCCGGTTGATCGACGGGCAACGGCACAGTTACGGCCAGGCCGCCCGGCGTCAGCGCCACGGCGTGGGACGCCTCGATCGGCACGTGATCTTGCAAGCCAAGGCCAGGACCCGCAGCGGCAAAGTTCCACAGCGCGCGTGCATCGCTGCGGAACCTGCCCAGGATCGCGATTACCCCTTTGGCGCCGGCCTCCATGGATCGGAAGGCACGGCCCGGTTCACGGGCCGCTTGCGCAAACGCCTGCCAGGCGGACTCTGCCTTTTGAGAGAAAACCCCGGCGTTCCAGTTCAGCGTGACGGCCAAGGCGTCGATAAGAGTGGCCATGCAACTACCTCGGTTCGGTTAGGACACGCCTGTTGTGT
Source organism: Achromobacter mucicolens (assembly GCF_902859725.1). Lineage (GTDB taxonomy): Bacteria > Pseudomonadota > Gammaproteobacteria > Burkholderiales > Burkholderiaceae_B > Achromobacter > Achromobacter mucicolens. Next base: position 59,040 of record NZ_CADIJP010000006.1, read on the forward strand.
GCGTCCACCGCAATCACTTCAAGCAGGTTGTACAGGTCTTCGGTACCCAGGACGGATTGCAGGTCGTGCAGCAGGCCCGGGTGCCGGGAGATCACCACGCCAATGTTGCGAGGCACATTGGCGTAATGGATCAGGCGCGGGCCGCCACGGGGGACCTGGAGCCCGAAGTCGATGGGGTGGCGGCCATGAAAAAATCCAGGTGCATGCCCAGGATTTTCTTGCGCAGCGTAAGCAGGGTCGCCACTTCCTCGATGTCGCTGGGAACGAGCCCCCGCGTCACGTCCGGACTCGGCTGGATCTGCACGCAGTCCATCATCTTGTCGAGCAGGGGCTTGGCGCTATCGAAAGACAGCTTGGCGATGGCGTTCAACCCCATGGCGGCCACGCCCGCCAAACCCGCCTGAGCGATGTCGTCCGGAATCTCCACGCCGGCGTTCATAAGCGCGAACAACGCGCGCCCGCCCCACTCCTCGGCCTCGTAGGCCGAGAGTTCGGTCAGGATGAACACCTTGCCCTTGTCGCGCCCGTCGGCGCCGATGGTCACGGCGATCTGCTTTCTCGCCATGTCACACCAACGCCGGGGTGACGTTCTGCCAGGTGATCTGGAACGCCATGGACTGGAGGATGGCGCCCGCAGTCGGGGCCGCCGGCGCTACCGTCAGCACGCCGCGGGTCAGCGTGTACTTCCGGTCGATCGACGGGATGCTGAGGGTGCCGTGGGCGTAGAAGACGTCACGAGCGGTCCGGGTCGCCGACATCCAGATCTCGAAGAAGCGCATGGACGCCGAGTCGGGCTGCAAGGTGATCGTTTGGACGGTGGCCTTGGGCACGTAGCTGGCCGACAGCCGGCCGTCCACGCCCATGTTCACCTGCGCAAGCTCGTGCGCCGCGAAGGCGAAGGATGTGTCGGACGCGTAGCCCTCGATCTTCTGCGGAACCGGAAAAACCCCGCCGACGGCAAGCATCAGAACGGAATTGGCACTGGTCAAAGTCGCCATGTTGAATCCTTAGAGAATGGCCAACGAGGCCAGGGTGATTTTCTGGACGGAACCGCCGTCCATGTACCAGAACGTCATGGGCGGCGTGCCGCGCGCTTCGCGCACTTGCGGCGTCGCATCCTTGATCTGCAGATACCAGCCGCGAGTCTGGAGCGTGTCGGAAATGTCCACGCCGGCCATGCTGTTGACCTGGGATTTCTGCTGGTTCGACAGCGCGACGCCCGCGCGGATGGCGCCGAAATTGACCGCCGCGTTGATGGGGTCCAGGCAGGCCGCGTCGATCATGGTGTAGCCGTCGATGTTGTAGGGAACGGCGTTCACCTGGGTCAGCAACGACATCAGCGCCTGCTCGAACGCGGCATTCAGCCAGATCTGATTGACGTAGGTGTCGACCCACTTCCAGTTGCCGCTGACCTGGCCCGGATAGAGAAACCGGAAGCGGTCGTTGCTGGTGGCGTAGTCGCCGTAGAAGTTGTAGCCGTTGTCGATCAACGTCTGCGCCGTCGTGGCGTCGGTCACGGAATAGGCCAGGCCGGCCTGGCCCTTGAACGCCAGGGTGGCCCGGCCGTTCGTGCGCGCGAAGTCCAGCGAGGCGATGGCGCCCAACACGAACGCCGCGTGGTGCGGGTCCTGGTAGACCGGCACGGAGCCCGAGTATTCGTTGGCGCTCACGATGGCGGCCCAGTTGGACGTATTGCCCTGCTGCGACGCAGTGACGTCTGTATCCCAGCCGACGTAGGCGTAGCGGTCGCCCTGGGCGCTCGTCCACGCCGAGAACGCCACCTTGCCGTCCGTGTCGGGTTCGAAGGCCGTCATGAATGCCGCCCAGTTCTGGACCAGGTCGGTGATCTGGCCCATGTTCACGGCCGGCACGCCGGCCGCCGCGCCTTGCGACAGCACGGCTCCGGTTGCCTGCGTCAGCTTCAGGCCCGCCGCGATCGTGCCGCTGCCATGGGAAATCGCGCTGGTGGCGCCCTCGGTGCCCGAGGTGATCACGAACGCGGCGCGCTGCGCGTCATAGGCGCAGGTCGCGTCCAGGGACGTGAACGCCGCTTGGATGATCGCCGCGGCATTCGAGAAGCTCGTTGCCGTCGACAGGTCGATGTTGCCGGAGGTCTTGGCCACACCATCAACGGTCACCGTCAGGATGCCTGACAGCGTATGCAGGTCGGCAAGCGTCGACGTAGCCATGGAACCACCCCGCAGGTAGGCGGAAACCGCCGCTGCCGGGTACTGGGCGAACAGCAGGTTGCCCGGCTTGCGGGTCGAGTTGTCGAACCCATTGAAGTAGACGTTGGCCAAGCTGGCCTCGGTCGAGGTCGGACCGAAAAAGCGCTGTACATCGCGCGCGGTCGCGAAACTCTGGATGGCGCCGATGGGTACGGCCGTATCGTGGGTCAGGATCAGGCCGTTAAGGTCGAGCGCCGATCCGCCTGCTGCGATCACGCCCGGGACGACCTGGACGATTTCACTGGCGGGAATGGACATAGCATTAAGCTCCCGTAGGATAAGTGGTGTCGACTTCGATAAGGCCGACGTGGAGTTGGTCCGCGAACTGCTGCGGCACGGTGATAAAGGGGTTGAACTGCAGAAAGGCGTCGAAAGACCACCGTTCGAAGAACGGCCCTTCGGCGCTTGAGATGGGCAATTGCGTCATCGCGCTCGCGGACAGGGGCTGGGCCCGGCCCAGCGTTCCAAGAAACTCGCAGCCGACGGCGCTGCACAGGACAATGGACAGCGCCAGCGCCATATCGTGGGCTCGCGCGCCATAGCTATCGATGCGAGCGGACCACTGCGTGGCCTGGGTGATGGACAGCGTCCCCGTGGCGGTGGCCGGATCGGCGTAGACCGCGGTCGGCAACGAGAGTCCCTGTGCCGCGAGCGGTGTAATGACGACGCATTCGCGCATCGGGCTGGGAACCTGACCGGGCAGGCCGCGAACGACGTCGCAGTCCACCAGTGTCTCGAAGAACGTGATCAGGTCGTGGACCAGCTCAGCCTCGGTAATGCTTATCTGAACGCTCATGCAAGAGATCCGTACCAAAGAGGAACACGCGCGATGGCCGCGCCGAAAACCAGCAGGCCCCGGCTTCGCCGGAGCCATAAATGCAAAAAGCCCCGGCGGGGCCGGGGCTTCAATTCGTCAGGGCGCAATGTCCCGGACCTATTGTGATCGATTGCGTGACCGGAGGGGCGGGGTCTTGTGACGGTAGCGTCACACGCTGTCTGCCGTGCGCGGACACCTCGAAAAACCTGGGTGCACGCCTGAAAAGAAAAAGCCCCGGCGTGTGCCGAGGCTTCATTTCCTTTGGGCGCAATGCCCCGGCCCCATTGTGACCGAATGCGTGACCTATGGGAGGGGCTCTTGTGACGCTACCGTCACACGCCATGCATAGGTGCGTCCGTGCCCGCCTTGCTGCGGTTCCTGGATCAGCACGCTGCCCGTGTCTTTCAGCGCATCCATGGCGCGCTGAATGCCGCGTTGCAGACGGGTCTTTTCCGCGATCGACAAGTCGCGGCCGTGCGATACGTGGCGGACCAGCTCCATCAGGCGGAACGACCGGCCGGGATAGCACGCCATCAAATCCATGACCTCGTGCGCGTACTTCATGCCAACCTCCTTTCGACCAGGCTACGAAACAGGCCGAGGTACAGCTTGTATTCGATTTCGGTGAGCGCCACGCCGGTGGTGTCGGCGATCCAGTCGAGCGCCTTGGCAATGCGCTCGCGATTATTCAGTTCACCGAACATCACGTTCTTCTGCGGATACTCGGCGATGATGATCATCCGCTCGTGCCAAGGCAGCGCGGCGTGCAAGTCTTGCACGACCTGCGCATGATGAAGATTGATGGGCCGGTAGTGTTCCTCTTCGGAAAGATAGACCGCCATGTTGCCCACGGTTTCGCCGGACCAGGTCCATCGCGCCCAGTTCCACATCAAATCGTCGCCCGTCAATTTATTCATCATCCACCTCGCACTGTTTGCATTCTTTCCCATAAGGCCTGCCCTGAAGGTCATAGGTCACCTCCGCGCTTTCGCTCTTGGCGCGCCTGAGCATGTCGGCAATGCCGCGGCTCGGGTGATCGCCGCGCGCGATGCGCGCTTCCCATTTTTCGATCCAGCTTCGGTGCGGACGTCCGCGCTGCCGCAGCACGTTGTCCGCGCCCATCTTCCTGAGCGCCGCCTCCGCTTCCTCGCGCGTTGCCAAGGTGCGACCAGGCGCCGGCAGCACCAGGCGTGGCGGCGGAATGTCCGGCCAAGCGCCCTTTGCAAGTTCTTCGTTCAAGGTTTTCTCCCAGCGCGTCTTGATCGCGCCATAGGTGCAGCCAAGCAGATCCACCGTGCTGACACCCACCGCAGTCCAGTACACGGCCGGATGCGACCACACGCCCGTCTCGCCGCGCTTGCGGGCGGACATGCCGCGCACTGCCTCGTGAAACGCCACTTCCGGCACAGTCCATGGACAACAAAGCTTGATGAACTGCGGCAGGGTCGGCGGCCATTCCTGGGTCAGGCAGGCGACCAGACCGCGGCGCACCTGCGCCTCATTCAGGCCCTCCAGCTTCTGATTCCAGGAATCTTTCAGCTCGCGCGCCGACAGTCCCTGCCACTGCTGCGCGAACTTCGCGCCATACATGAGCCACATCTCGCTCACGACCAACGCGCCCAGGGACGTGGGCTGGATGTCAGCAGGTTGCATCGATCGTTCCCATGAATTTCTCGCGCGGACGGCTATCGGCCGCCAGCGCATCCCGCAGTTCATCGGTCCAGTCCGACAGGCGTTTGGCCTGGCTTGATGACGGGGCGGCCCGAGCCGCGGCGCGGGGCGGGTAGAGACCCTGATAGCCCCCAGCGATGCTGTTCGCAATCACGGCGCCGGGCGCATGACCTTCCGCCCGGTAAGCCGCGAGCTGCTGCAACTGGCGCTTTGCCCCCTCTTGCGTCACCGGCTTTCGGCGGATCTTGCGGTCAGCGACCCAACTGGCCCAGTCGTCACGCTCGAGCCAATCCGGAAGTTCGATCGTCGACGCATCGAATCCCGCGCCGCCACGGGGGCCCGGGGGATTCATCCTTGTTTCCTGGTTCCTGGTTACTGGTTCTTGGTTGGCTTGCGATCCGGTTGCCGCTGGGGCGGCGTCCGGTTTTTCATCGGAACCCATGACAAAACCGGCCGGTTTCCCGGCCGCCATCTCATTCTTCTTTGGCCGCCCTCCCCGTTTGCCGTTCGCCTTGGCGGTTTCGGCCTTGACGTGATATGCGGCAATTTCGACGTCAGCCCGCTTGTTGTGCCAATAGCCGTCCCGCAGGTCGAAGAATTCGCCCAGGACCAACGAAGTCGCCTCCTTTTCCTCGTCGGTCCGCGCGCCTACCCAACGGAATACCTGTTGCAAGTTGTCTAAGATTGGCTGCTCTTCGGCGTAATAACGCCGCAAGAGCCGGCTGTAAATGGCGTCTTCGAGCAGGCTCAAGTGCATGGTGGCCTGGGCGTAGTCGCCGATGTTGTGGCTGTAGTAATTCATGCGTGCTCCAGCATCCCGGCAGATTTCAGGGCCCCGTCCTCGGGGCTCGGGGCGGCGATTCCTCGTTCACCCTGTGCCGGCGGGCGTTCCACGCCTCAAATACCGTGGGCCTGGCCAGACGCAGGAACTCTCTCCACGCCTTCGGCATGCCATTGCCGCGCCACTGCGACACCGCGCCAGCCGTCACACCACAGAGCGCTGCCACCCTGCCGGTGCCGCCCAACGCATCGATAAGCGAAGAATCGTCGTTTTGTGTTTTCATGGATAAATCTTAGAATGCTAAGATATCAAAAGCAAGCCATCTAAGATGGTTTTTGTTTAGCATCCTAAGATGTCCTTCCAAAAACGAATCACGCAGGCATTCAACGAAGAGGCGTCGCGCCGCGCGGACGCGGGCGAGCCTCGCCTCACCAAGACAGACCTGTGGAAAGCCGCAGGCGCTTCATCGGGCGCCGCAACGCATTGGTTCAACGGGTCCAACGGCATGGACATGGCGACCTGCATCAAGGTCGCCCCGCTGCTGCATGTCAACGCGCAGTGGCTGTACGACGGCAGCGGTCAAAAGCGGCCGGACAACGATGACCTGGGCGCGGTCCCCGCGCCAGCCCCCTGGCCCTTCCCCAGCATCCCCGAAGACCAGGTACGCGCCCTGTCTCCAGAACAGTTGAACAAGCTGCAAGGCGCACTCGCGCTGGCGATCGCGCAGTTGAAGCTTGGGATCGACGTCGCCTACGGCTCGGCGGCGCCGCAGGCCCCGATGGTCCTGCGCAGCGACTCGCTGGTGGACACCTATATGGCGCGGGACGAATTTCCCATGCGCATCGAGGGCATGCCCCCGGCCCCTTGGGAAGGCGGAAAAACCACGTACCAGGCCGAACGCGAACACCGCGTCCGGCTCAGCACAGAAACTGACGTATTCGCCAACGTGGGCGCGGGCGAACCGCCGGCCGCCAACGACAAGTTCGAAAAAGTGCCCGAGCTGGCGGATGTGCGCCTGGCGGCCGGCGAGCCCATCGAAAACCACACCGAGGAGCAGACTGGCATGATCCAGTTCCGCAAATCGTTTTTGAAGTCGGTGGGTGCGGGCAACGGAAAGGCCCGCGTCGTGTACGCCAAGGGCGACAGCATGGAACCCGTCATCCGCGACGGCGCCGCCCTTCTCGTGGTTCCCAACGAAAGCCTGACCCTGCAGGACATCGCCGCTGGCGGCGTCTACGCCATCAATTACGACGGCAAGATGATCGTGAAGACCGTGGCGAGAGAGCGGCTGACCGGACGTTGGGTCGCCCGTTCGTTCAATCCGGCCTATGCGGATATCTCGCTGGAAAACGGGCACCCGGTACGCGTGCTGGGCCAGGTCGTTTGGGCGGGTTGCAGATTGCCCGACGATGAAGCGGGGCAGTGGGTGAAGTGCTAGAGGCCGCTCGGCCATCCGGATCTGGGTAACGCAGGTCCCGACTGGCGATCCGGCAAAGCGGTTGACCCCTGCTTCACCCGGGCGGACCCCACGCCGCTCGGGATTGTCGGGCTGTGGGATCGCGACCGGCTTGCGGCCGGCCACGCCGGTATTGTTGGCAATTCACGCGCGCGCGGCCTTGCGGCGGCCCTTCGGGTCCAAGCCACCGAACTTGGCATTCTTCTGCGGGGACTCGGCGCTGATCACCATGCGCTCATGCCACGACAGCGCGGCGTGCAAGGTCTCCACCACTTGGGCGTGGTCATAGAGGATTCGACGGGGATCGTCCCCCCAAGGACACACAGGCCTCCATGTTGCCCACCGTGGCGCCGGACCAGGTTCAGCCAGCCCACTTCCACAACAGGTCGCCGCCCTTCAGCCTACTCATCCTCCACCTCGTACTGTTTGCATTTCTTCCCATAAGGCTTGCCCTTCAGGCAGCGAACGATCGTGTTGCCAAACAGCATCCGCACCGTGCGGGCGTTGGCGCATCCTGCGAACGCCGCTTCAGCGCGGCTTGCTGCCGGTTCATTACGACCAGCATCGGGGCGCGGAACTCCCATTTCCGCAGCTCTGCCGTCATGCGCACCACCACCCAATGCATACCGCGCGACAATCTCCGCATGCCATGCGGCGAATAAAGGTCGCAATCTCCGCACCCATCAGAATTCCTCCACGGACCAGCCGCCGCCGTCCTTCTTGGAGCGTGCCTTTACTGCGATGAACTGAACGGGTGCCCGCGTAAAGATCGGCGGTGTGGCAATCCTCACCACAGCCAGCCGCCAAAGACGAATGGCTACATGGACATGAAAGAGTGGTTCCATGTCCAGCGGAAGGCCGGACTGCTTCAGGTCGAGCGCGGCCGCTGCGGGAGGTGGAAATTCCCGCATGAGCTATCCGGCACGATCGACTGATCGACCGTCTATACGCGATGGCACGCCCGTCGCAATTGAGTCGCCGGTATGCAACGGCTGCCTCCCCAAGCAGCACAGGGACGGAGGCGCCGTGTATGGCTGAGCTGATCGAACGCCTTGCCGCCCAGCTCCGCGAGTGCCTCGAATCCCTCGGGGCCGACCAGATAGACGATCAGCGTGCCATGCGGGCCTACGCCGATGCAATGGCACTATCTCAGGAAACGTCTCATTTATGACGCAAAAACCTCGTCAATGTCTCATTAATAATTCATCCTAGTAAGCCCAGGCTTCATTTTGGAGGCGATATGCTGAGCACCGCCGACAGGCACGCACTGGTCGCGCAGGTCGCGCCGGCGCCGTACATAACGGTCGCATTGGCCGCAGTGATCACCGGCCTCACCGAGAAAGCTATCCGGCGCAAGATCGAGGACGGCAAGTGGCTTGAGGGCCGCGAGTACCGCAAGTCCCCTGACGGCGGGATTTTCATTTCCATGAAGGGATATCAGAAATGGGTCGAAAAGGAACTGGGGTAGAAATCCGGGAGCGCTCCATCCGGCTGTCGTTCACCTACAACGGCAAGCTAGAGCGTCACACGCTCACCCTGGACTTGCCGATGCTGCCCACCCCGGCCAATGTGAAATACGCACACCGACTGGCCATCGAAATCAGAGAGAAGATTCGCCATCGCACGTTCAGCCTGGCGGAGTACTTTCCGAAAGCGGTAGTGGAAGACGCCGGCACCGTCGGCGGGCAGCTCGACACCTGGCTAGCGGCCCAGCGCATCGAGTCTTCGACACGCGACGGATACGCCAGTGCCATCAAATTTTGGAAGCACTCGATCTGCGACCACCACGGCGCGCGCCTGGGGACCATCCCACTGCGTTCCGCCAAGCTCAGTCACTTTCTCACCGTCATCGCCGGCCGCCCGGACCTCTCAGGCAAGACCATCAACAACTATGTTTCGGTGGTGCGAGAAGCCTTGGATCTGGCGGTAAAGGATCGCGTTCTGGCCGAGAACCCCGCCAGCAATATTCCACGCGCGAAGTACCAGCGCGAGCCGCCCGACCCGTTCAGTCGATCGGAGATGGAACAAATCCTTGAGGCCGTGCGGCAACGGTTCCCTGGCCAAGTCCACAATCTGATCGAGTTCTGGTTCTGGAGTGGCCTGCGGACGTCCGAAGTGTTCGGCCTGCAATGGCCGAACATAGACCTGGCATCCGGCTCGGTGCTGGTGGCAGAAGCTCTGGTGCGCGGCGAGAAAAAGGATCGAACGAAGACGGCCGTGGCGCGACAGGTCATTCTGAACAGCCGCGCGATGGCCGCCATTCAAGCTCAACGGCAGCACACTCAGATCACCGGTGCCGCAGTGTTCAATGATCCGCGGTACTCAGCGCAATGGGAAGACGAGCGCGCATTTCGGCGCAGTTTCTGGACGCCAACGCTGAAGCTTTTGGGGATTCGCTATAGACGGCCATACAACATGCGGCACACGTACGCGACGGTGATGCTGATGGCTGGGATGACGCCGGCCTTCTGCGCGAAGCAGTTGGGACACAGCGTGGAGATGTTCTTGAAAACCTATTCCAAATGGCTGGACGGTGATCAGAATGAATTGGAGATGAGGCGCTTGGAGACGGCGATTTCTCCCCAGAATCTCCCCGAGAAAACAAAACAGGCGCCTAAGCGCCTGTAATGTATGGGGAATTCTTGGGGTGGCTGATGGGACTCGAACCCACGACAACCGGAATCACAATCCGGGACTCTACCAACTGAGCTACAGCCACCACTGGTCTTGCTTTGCACATTCAGAATTTACTGAAGCGCTTTCGTCGCAGCGCGTCTTTGAAACGTGTTTCGAAAGAAGCTCAACAACGAAGAGGCCGAATTCTAGCACGTTTTTTTAAAGCGTGTGAAATCGCCCCGAAGCCACACGTTTGCCACCCGCGGCAGCCTTGCTATTCTTGCGCTTGGTTAACCAATGGAGGCCGCGTCTCACGCCCTCGCCATGGATCGCATACACGCATTTTTGATCGAATACTGGCCTCATATTGCCTTTGCCATCAGCATCGTGGCGGGCACGGGCGCGGCGGTGCATGCCGCGATGACCAAGCAGGATGTGCGGGCGGCCATCGGCTGGGTGGGGGTGGCGATGTTCTCGCCGATCCTTGGAGCCCTCTTCTATTTCGTCGCCGGGATCAACCGTATCCGCAAGACGCGGGTGTCGCAGCAGCGCGACGACGCCATGCAGGAAGATGCCGAGCAGGTCGAGACTGCGCCGGTCGATGTGGTGGCGATCTCGGGCGAGCAGTTCGCGTCGCTGAAGGTGCTGGGTGACCGGGTCAGCCGGTTTCAGCTGCTGGCCGGCAACGAGGTGCGGCCGCTGGCCGGTGGCGACGAGACGTATCCTGCGATGCTGCAGGCCATTCGCGAGGCCCGCCACACGGTGGCGATGCAGAGCTATATCTTCGACAACGATCCGATCGGGCGCGAAGTGGCCCAGGCGCTGATCGAGGCGCAGGCGCGCGGCGTACAGGTGCGGGTGTTGATCGATGCGGTGGGGTCCAAGTACTCCCGTCCGCCGATCGTGCGCATGCTGTCGCGGGCGGGCGTGCCGGTGGCGCGGTTCATGACCAATCCGATGGGAGTGCTGCGCATGCCCTATGCCAATCTGCGCAGCCACCGCAAGGTGCTGGTGGTGGACGGCCGGGTGGGCTTTACGGGCGGCATGAATGTTCGGGCGGCGTTTGTCAGTGCGCTGGCGGGCGACGCCACCAACCACGATACGCATTTCCGCGTGGAAGGACCGATCGTGACGCAACTGATGTCGGTGTTTGCGCATGACTGGAATTTCACGACGCACGAGTCGCTGCCCGCCAAGCCGTGGTTCGATCCCGACTTCATGCCGCCGTCGGGCCGCGTGCCGATCCGCTGCGTGCCGTCAGGGCCCGACCGTGCGCTGGGCAGCACGCACAACATGCTGCTGGGCGCCCTGGCCGTGGCGCGGCATCACGTGCGGATCCAGTCGCCCTACTTCCTGCCCGACCAGACGCTGATCGGCGCGCTGGCCACGGCGGCGCGCCGCGGGATCATTGTGGACATCGTGATCCCGGGCAAGAACAACCTGCGGCTGGTCGATTACGCGATGACGGCGCAGCTTGACCAGGTGGTGCGCACGGGCTGCCGCGTCTGGCGCTCGAGCGGCGCGTTCGACCACTCAAAGCTGATGACGGTGGACGGGGCCTGGACGTATGCCGGCTCGTCGAATCTGGATCCGCGCAGCCTGCGGTTGAATTTCGAGCTGGACACCGAGATCTACGACCGCGACGTGGCGCGGTGGCTCGATGCGCGCTTCGATGCGTTGGTCGCCAACGCGCACCGCGTGACGCTTGAGGACCTGCTGCAAGCGCCCTTTGCCACGCGCCTGCGAAACAAGGTGATCTGGCTGGCCACGCCTTATCTGTAGCGCCCCCCTGCCCCCGCGTTGATCACCCGCGCGGCTCGCCGTGGCTAGCCGTCCGAGGCGGGCACGGCGGCGTGACGGACCGCGAACACGGCGCTGGCCTTGAGCATGGCGCGGCCTTCCACCTGCAGGCGGCAGGTCGCATAGATCAGACGCTTGCCCTGCTTGTCGATCTGCACGTGCGCCTCGAGCCAGTCGCCCGGATTGACGGCGTTCAGGAATTCAACGGACATCTGCGCCGTGACGACGGAGACGTGGGCGTCTTCCGAGATGACAAGCCCCAGCGCGCTGTCGGCAAACGTTGCCAGGAATCCCCCGTGCGCCATGCCGTGCATGTTGCCGTGCGCCGTGGTGACACGCAGCCCCAGCACGTTGTCGGCCTTGCGGCGGTAGAACGGGCCAAGATCGTTCAGGTGGCGCATGAACTGGCTGCTGGGATACCAGGGCGTGAAACCGGCGGGGATGGAGTCTGTCATGGCTGCCGCTGCAAGAGTCCCGATGGACGATCCTCGAAAGTATTCCAGACCCGCCCGCCCCGGCATAGCGCGGTGATCGGCGCGCGGACGCCCGACCCGCCGCCGCGGGTGCTCGTTGGCCCCGCTTGCGGCTTCTGCGGGTAAGATTTACGGCACAACAATCACCCTACATGGCAGGAGCAGTGGAAGATGGCAAAAGTCGGCATGGTTGGAATCGGCCTCATGGGCCACGGTATTGCAAGCAACCTGGTCAAGCACGGTCACGCGCTGACCGTGCTTGAGCATCCGGGCAATCAGCCCCTGGACTCGCTCAAGGCTGCTGGTGCGGTCAGCGTGGCCAGCGGCGCCGAGCTTGCCGCGCAGTCGGATGTGATCATCCTGTGCGTTACCGGCAGCCCGCAGGTCGAAGCCGTGCTGCTGTCGCAGGGCGGCGTGCTCGAGGGACTGCGTCCGGGCACCGTCATCATCGACTGCTCGACCGCCATCCCCTCGTCCACCGTGAAGGTCGCCCAGGCGGTCACCGAAAGCGGCGGGCGCTTCCTGGACGCGCCCATGACGCGCACGCCCAAGGAAGCCGCCGAAGGCCGGCTGAACCTGCTGGTGGGCGGCGATGCCGCGCTGTTCGAGGAATGCAAACCGCTGCTGGCCTGCTTTGCCGAAAACATCACCCATGCCGGCCCGGTGGGCGCGGGCCACCGGATGAAGCTGCTGCACAACTATGTGTCGTTGGGCGTGGTGGCGCTGCTGTCCGAAGCCGCGGCGTGCGCGCTGCGTTCGGACATCGACCCGGCCGTCTTCACCGAGGTCCTGGCAAAGGGCGGCGGCGGCGGCGTGGCGCTGGAGCGCATCAAGCCGTATCTGCTGGAACAGGATCCGTCGTCGCTGCGCTTTTTCATGTCGAATGCGCAGAAGGACCTTTCGTACTACAACACCATGGCTGCCGAAGCCGGTGCCGTGCGCGAGATCGGCGCCGCCGTGCAGCACACGTTCGACCAGGCCGTCACGCAAGGCGGCGGCGAGCGTTATGTGCCCGAACTGGTGTCGCTGCTGAAAGACCGCTAGCCGTCCCGCGCGCCAGGGATGCGCCGCATCCCTGGCCGGTTGCCGCGGCGCGACGGGTTCAGCGTCCGGCAGCGGCCGCCACGGGCGGCGCCCGCAGGATGCCACGCGGCGGCAGGCGCAGCGAAATCAGCGCCGCCAGCAACAGCAGCACCCCGGCCGACCCGAATGCGACCCAGTGCGTGCCGAAGGTTTCGAAGGCCCAGCCGCCCAGCCACGAGCTGATCATGCCGCCCACCTGGTGGCCCAGATACGTCAGCCCATACAGCACGCCAACCAGCCGGATGCCATATACGTCGGCCAGAATGGCCGAGGACAGCGCGATGCTGCCGGCCCAGACGATGCCGCCAATGGTGGCGGCCAGGTACAGTTCCCAATGCGCACCCACCATGACGAGCGCAAAGAATCCCAGGCCTCGTACCAGATAAATGGCGGCGAGAATGTTGCGGCGCTCGACCTGGTCGGACATGCGGCCCAGCACCAGCGTGCTGAAGATGGCGACCAGGCCGATCAGACCGATGCCCAGCGAACTGGTGGTGGGGTCAAAGCCGTGATCCATCAGCATGGGCATGCCATGCGTGCCCAGCAGGTTCATGCTGAACCCGCAGGCAAACAGACCCAGCGCAACCTGCCAGAACGGCAACGTGCGCAGCGCCTCGCCCAGCTGCGGCGCGGGCGCCTTGGCGGCCGGCTTGGCCGAACTGGATTTCTCGATGATCTGGTGAGGCAGCAGGTCGGTGTGCTCGGGCGCCTCGTCGCGCATCACGAAAAGCGCGATGGGGATGGTCAGGACGGCAAACAGCACGGCAAAGCCCAACAGCGTTTCCTGCCAGCCCACCGCCGAAATGGCGTAGGTGAGCGTCGGGGTCATCAGCGCAATGCCGGCCATTGAGCCCGTGGACAGGAAGAAGAGCGCCATGCCGCGCTGGCGCGTGAACCAGCGGCTGATCACCGGCGTCAGCGCGACGGGGCTGGTGAAGGCAAGGCCGATGGACAGCGCGACACCGAAGGCGAGCAGGAATTCGAAGGGGCTTCGCGCGAAGACGGTCCAGATGGAGGCGGCGACGACGATGGCCGTGCCGGTCAGGAGCACGAAGCGCGTGCCGCGGATGCTGACCAGATAGCCGGCGAGCGGCATGCCCAGGCCATAGCACAGCATGCCGATGGCCACGATGCCCGACAGCAGGCTACGCGAAAAACCCAAGCCTTCGGCCATGGGCAGAAAGAACGGCCCGATCCCCATGCGCAGGCCGACCGTAAACAGCGTGAGTACCGTGGCGGCGCCAACGATGTTCCAGCCGAAATACCAGCCGCCCGACTCTTGCTTGTCCAATTCCTCTTCTCCTCGGTGTCTTTTTTATGGCCGGTTGCGCGCCAGGACTTGCAGACACCGAGGGCAGGCACGGAGGGGGCTCCGCTGTCGACAGGGGGTGGGAAGGACCAGGCGTGAATCGGCTTGCTCGTGCCTGCGGACGCGCGCCGCCGGACGCGTCACATATTACTCCTGGCTATATGCGAGCGGGACGAGGAAACGGGAATCTTGTCCGGTGAGCGGTCAGCGGATTGAAGCCGTTTGTCGGGCGCGGACGGCGCAGTGGCGGCCGGGTGTCGGACACCTGGCGCGGCGGCGCGGGTCAGCCCGCCTGTTCAAGGAACGCCTGCAACGCCGGGACGGTGTTCAGGACGTGCTGGCGCATGGCGGCCTCGCAGCGTGCCGCGTCACGGGTTTGCAGGGCGTCTATCAGTTCCTGGTGGGATTCGCGCACGCGCAGCACACGGCCGGGTTGGGCGGCCCACAGGCGCATGTAGGGCTCGACGACCGAGTGCAGTTCCGAGATCTGGTTCAACAGGCGCGGCTGCTTGCAGAAGCTGCACAGGTATTCGTGGAATTCGCGGTGGGCGGCGGTCCAGTCCAGGTCTTCGTTCGCGCCCTGGTCCAGCTGCGCCAGCATGTTGACCAGCCGGCGGATGTGTTCGGGCCCCATGTTGGCCACGGCGTTGCGCGTCGCCAGCCCTTCGAGCACCGAGCGCATTTCAAAGACCTCCAGCATTTCCTGCTGGTTCAGGCCGCGCACCACGGCGCCGCGGTTGGCGCGGATCTCGACCAGGCCCTCCGAGGCCAGGCGGCGCAGGGCGCCGCGCACCGGCATGCGGCTGGTGCCGATTTCAGCCGCCACGACGTCCGGCACCAGCCGCTGGCCGGGCGCATAGTGGCCCAGGCGGATTTCACGCTGCAAATGCAGGTACGCCTCGTCTTCGGCGCTGATGGCTGTCTTCTGGAATTGCAGCACTTTCGTCCCCGGGCTTGGAAAGCCGCCATGATAGATAACGGCGAAAATAACACAAACTGGATCCAATGATCCATGAATACAAATCCTAATGGCCGGATCCGCGCCACTTGCGTTTAATCCAGGGCAGGACGCGGCATGCCGCGCCCGCTCGGCCGGAAGGGGCAAGAGACCCGCCCGGCCCATACGCTTTCCATAACGCGATCAAGGGGAATCCATGAAATTTCGTCTCATCCGGGCGCTGGCAGGCGCTGCCGCCGTGGCCTTCGCGGCGCAGGCCGGCGCGCAAGCCACGGACTGGCCGCAACATCCCGTGCGCATCGTCGTGCCCTTCCAGGCGGGTTCCGCCACGGACCTGATCTCGCGCCAGCTTGGCGCGGCGCTGTCCGCCGAGCTGGGTCAGCCCTTCGTCATCGAGGCCCGCCCCGGCGCCGCCGCCGCGATCGGCAGCGCGTCGGTCGCACGGTCCGCGGCGGACGGCTACACGCTGCTGATGGGCGGCCCGGCCGCCGTCGTCACCAACCGCTTCCTGCAAAAGCGCCTGGCCTACGATCCGGACGCGTTTGAGCTGGTCTCGATGGTGGCCTACACCCCGAACATCCTGCTGGCCAACCCCAAGCAACCCTTCAAGACGCTGCCCGAAATGGTGGCCTATGCGCGCGCCAACCCCGGCAAGCTGACCTATGCCTCGTTCGGCACGGGCACGACCTCGCACATGGCGGGCGAAATGCTCAAGTCGGTCGCCGGCATCGACATCTTGCACGTGCCCTACAAGGGCGCGGGCGAAGCCATCCCCGCCCTTCTGAGCGGCCAAGTGTCGATGTACTTCGACACCATCATGACCGGCCTGCCCCAGGCCAAGAGCGGCGCGCTGCTGGCGCTGGGCATGTCCAACTCGCAGCGCTCGGCGCTGGCGCCGGACATTCCCACGATCGCCGAGCAGGGTTTTTCGGGCTATGACATCGCGCCGTGGTACGGCCTTGTCGCACCGCAGGGCACGCCCGCACCGATCCTCGACAAGCTCAACCGCGCCGTCAACAAAGTGCTTGCCGATCCCGCATTGCGCGGTAAGCTCGCCGAAGCCGGCGCCGAGCCGCGTGGCGGCAGCCGCGAGGAATTCGCCGCCTTCATCAAGGCCGAGATTCCGCGCACCAAGCAGCTGATCGACCAGGCCGGCATCACCCCGCAGTAATTTTTCCAACGAGTTCCAGCATCCATGTCCTCCCCCTTCGATTGGTCTTTTCCGTACGCTTCCCGAAAAATGCCGGTCCTGGCCGCCAACGCGGTCGCGACCAGCCAGCCACTGGCTGCGCAGGCGGGACTACGCATGCTGCTGGCCGGTGGCAATGCCGTTGACAGCGCCATTGCCACCGCGATCGCCCTGACCGTCGTCGAACCCGTGATGAACGGGATCGGCGGCGACATGTTCGCCCTGGTCTGGCACGACGGCCAGCTCCACGGCTTGAATTCCAGCGGCTGCGCGCCGGCCGCGTGGACGCCCGAATACTTCAACGGCCGCGATGCGATGCCGGGCACCGGCTGGGGCACGGTCACCGTGCCGGGCCAGGTCGCCGGCTGGAAGGCCTTGTCCGACCGCTTCGGCAAGCTGCCCTTCGCCAAGCTGTTTGAACCGGCGATCGCCTACGCCGAAGAGGGCTTCGCGGTGTCGCCGACCATTGCGCGCCAATGGGCCAACCAGGCGCCCAAGCTTGCCGCCGAACCCGGCTTTGCCGACGCCTTCCTGCCGCAAGGCCGCGCGCCGCAAGCCGGCGAATGGTGGCGGTTTCCGGACCAGGCCAAGACGCTGCGCGACATCGCCGAGACCGGCGGTGAAAGCTTCTACCGCGGCGAACTGGCCCGCAAGATCGCGGACTTCGCCAGCAAGACGGGCGGCGCCCTCAGTGCGGTGGACCTCGCCGAGCACCGGCCGGAATGGGTCAAGCCCATCTCGCAATCGTTCCGCGACTACGAACTGCACGAGATCCCGCCCAATGGCCAGGGCATCTCGGCGCTGATGGCGCTGGGCATGCTCGAGCAATTCGACCTGGAAGGCATGGGCCGCGACAGCGCCGACTACTACCACGTCAGCATCGAAGCCATGAAGCTGGCGTTTGCGGACCTGCACCACCACGTCGCCGATCCGCGCCACATGCGCACGGACGCGCGCGCCCTGCTCGACCGCGCCTACCTGGCCGAACGGGCCCGCCTGATTTCCATGGACCGCGCCAGCGTGCCCACGGCCGGCACGCCGGCCACCGGCGGCACGGTCTACCTGACCGCCGCCGACGCCAGCGGCACGATGGTGTCCTTCATCCAGTCCAACTATCACGGTTTTGGCTCGGGCGTGGTCGTGCCCGGCACCGGCATCAGCCTGCACAATCGCGGCCTGAACTTCGTGCTGAAGCCGGGTCACGCCAACCAGGTTGCGCCGCGCAAGAAGCCGATGCACACCATCATCCCGGCATTCGTGACGCGCCGCGGCCAACCTCTCATGTCGTTCGGCGTGATGGGCGGATCGATGCAGGCGCAGGGCCATCTGCAGATGGTCACGCGTCTGGCGGCATTCGGCCAGAACCCGCAGGCCATGAGCGACGCGCCGCGTTTCCGCGTCGAGAACGGCCCTGTCGTGAACGTGGAGTCGCACCTGCCGGCCGACGTGATCGATACGCTGCGCGCGCGTGGCCACAACGTGGCGGTCGCGCCGGCGGACAGCCTGGAGTTCGGCTCGGCGCAGCTCATCTGCCGCCTGCCGCAGGGCGGCTACATCGCGGCGTCCGACTCGCGGCGCGACGGCCAGGCCGTCGGGTTCTGACCACGCGGGGCACGCCGGACCGGGCGCCAAAGTTCGGCGACAATCCGTGACCGCTCGCGCGCCGGCCGCAAGCCGCGCGCGTCGTCACACGCGTGCGGCGGGGACGGCAGATTCTGCCGCCTCGTTGCCGGAAGGATCGATATGCCCCGCCTGGCCTTGCCGCCTCTTGAACCCCGTTGTTTCGCGCGTAGCGCATCGCGCCGCGCGCGACGCCTACCCGCATTCCTTGCAACGGCCTGCTGCGCCCTGCTGCTGGCCGCGCCGCCATCGCCGGCGCACGCCGCGCTTCCTCTGGCCGTCGACGGACAGCCCTTGCCCTCGCTGGCCCCCATGCTCGAGCGCGTCACGCCCGCAGTCGTGAACATCTCGGCGCAATCCGACGGACAAGCGGCCAACCCGGTGCGCGCGCCCGGCGGCATGCGCCAGAACGTCGGATCGGGCGTCATCGTCGACGCCAGCCAAGGCAACGTGCTGACCAATCACCACGTGATTCGCGGCGCCGCCACCATCCGGGTGTCGTTGCAGGACGGCCGCAGTTTCAACGCCACCGTCGTGGGCAGCGATCCGGACACGGATCTGGCGGTGCTGCGCATCCCCGCGCAAAACCTCCAGGCGCTGGCGCTGTCCGATTCCAGCGATTTGCGCGTGGGCGACTTCGTGGTCGCCATCGGCGATCCCTACGGTCTGGGCCAATCCGCATCGTCGGGCATCGTGTCCGCGCTGGACCGGTCCAGCCTGCGCGCCGCCGGCTACCAGAACTTCATCCAGACCGACGCCTCCATCAATCCGGGCAACTCGGGCGGCGCGCTGGTCAATCTGAACGGCGAACTGGTGGGCATCAACACGATGATCTACACGCCGTCGGGCGGCAACGTGGGCATCGGCTTTGCCATTCCGTCCAACCTGGCGGGCGAGGTCATGCGGCAGTTGCTGCAGCACGGGCAGGTGCAACGCGGCGGACTGGGTCTGGACACGCTGGACATCACGCCGCGCAATGCGCGCCAGCTTGGCCTGGCGCCAGGATCGACGGGCGTGGCCGTTGCCCGCGTGGCCGATGGTTCTCCCGCGCAGAAGGCCGGCATCCAGGCCCGCGATCAGATCCTGTCGATCGACGGCAAGGCCATCGGTTCCAGCGCGCAGCTGCGCAACGCCGAGGGCCTGCTGCCGGTGGGCCGCCAGGTGCGCTTGGGGCTGTTGCGCGCGGGCGCGAAGCGGGACGTCGTGCTGCGCATCGAACCGGAACAGAACGAGCGCCTGCATGGCGGCTCGCTGGACGCGCGCTTCAACGGCGTCGAGTTCACCGAAGTGGGACGCGCGCAGCGCGTACAGGGCAATGACGGCGCGGCAGTCAGCGCCACCTATCCGGACCGGGGCCCGGTGGCCGCGCGCCTGCAGCGCGGCGACATCGTCATCGGCGTGAACCAGCGACCCGTCAGCAAGCTGGCGGACCTGCGCGACCTCCTGAGCGGCGCGGGCGCGCAGCCGCTGGTGTTGACGCTGCTGCGCGGCAAAGCCGCCTACACGCTGCAAGTCAATTGAGACCAGCGCCGGCGGGGAATCGTGGCAGAATGGCCCGATTCCGGCTCAGCCGGACCTTGGGCCAAGCGCGCCCGCAACTGCCACCGCGGGCGCCCTGCCCGCCCGAAGGAGCATGGATGAACCGCATTCCGACTCACCCTCGCCCGGCGTTGGCCGGACTGTTCCTGGCGGCCAGCCTGGCCGCCTCCGCCGCGGCGGCCCAGGACAACGTGCCGCAGATCATGCAGGTACCGGCAGACAACAGCGTCGCATGGCGCGCGCCGGCCGAAGGCGTCATCACCTACGAATGCCGGATGATCCAGACCGACGGCGCGCGCTACGCCTGGGTCATCGCGGGCGCGAGCGCCACGCTGGGCGCGGGCCCGGCGGGATCATCGGGCCCGCGCGGCACGTACAAGAGCCCGCCGGAAAGCTGGCGGGCCGCCGACGGCTCGACCCTGACGGGGATGGAAACCGTGCGCGCATATGCCGGACCGGACCGGCTGTACGACCAGCTCGTGCTGGCCAATCCGTCGGGAGGCGTGGGCGTGCTGACCGGCGTCACGTACATTCAGCGGCTGGTTCGCGCAGGCGGCGGCGTGCCGCAAACGACCTGCTCGCCGGCCACCAAGGGCCAGAAAACGCAGGTGGCATACCAGGCCGATTACGTGTTCTGGAAGCCGAACTGATTCCCGCAGGAGCGACGGGCGCTCTGGCCAGTCGGGCCCATTACGGCGTTACCGTCATGCCCTTTTTCAGTTCTTCGACCAGCCCGGGATGCCGGGCTTTTTCTTGCGCCAACGTATAGACCGAAAAGGTCACGACCTTTTTGCCCGACGCCGCGAACAGCGCCGTCAGTTCGGCGGGACGGCCGGACAGCCTGCTGGTTGCATCAAGTTGAAAGACGCCGATGCTGCCGACCTTGAACGCGCCGTCGCCCGTCTTCTTGAACGTGGGCACCGCGGCCTGCTGCTGCGATTGGAAGCCTGCGGCCATCGCCCCCAGCGTGAAGGCGTCGTCATCGCCAACGGCCTGTTCGACCGGCACATCGATCACGATGATGGCCTGCATGGTCGCGCGATTCAGGTAGATCTTGCCCGAGACCTCGGGCGTGGCCGGATCGGACGGAAACTCGGTTTCGGTGAAACCCGCGGGAATGGCGACGTGGAGCTTGCCGTCCAGGACCTGCAGCGGCGGCGGAGGTGGCGGCGGCGCCACCGCGGCGTCCACGGGCGCGCCATTCGGATCCTGCGCGGCGGCGGGGTCGCCGGACGCTTTGGCATCGGCGGGCTTGGCTTCTGCTGGCTTGGCTTCTGCTGGCTTGGCTTCTGTTGGCTTAGCGTCTGCTGGCTTGGCGTCTGCTGGTTTGGCTTCGGCAGGCTTCGATGCGGCAGGCTTCGCTTCAGCCGGCTTGGCGCCAGCCGCCGAGGCATCCTGGGTCTGCGCAGGCGCGGCCGTCGCGGTCAGGGCCAGCGCCAACGCCAAAGTCATTTCCGCGAGCCGAGCGTTGTGCGTTTGCATAGCTATCCGATGATTAGGCTGAGCTTGCAATACTACAACGCCAACGCGGCCCTTTTGGGCAGCGGTCGCTAAATGGGATTGTGCGAAGGCTTGGCCGGTGGTCAGCCAGAAATGGCAAAGCCCGCGCCAGAATGCGCGGGCCTTCGGTTTGCCATGATCGAAGTTCGGGTGAGCGGACTGAGAGTGGAGCTAGGGAGGTGGCCGCTTTTTTCGCGTCTGTGGCCGGGTAAGACGCCCAATCCGCTCAGTGCAACCGCGGTGCAGGGCGCAAGCGGCGCGCGCCAGGCGCGCCGCTCATCACGTCTGCCGCTTAGAAGCGATGACGGATACCAACCATGCCGACCGTGCTCTTGACGCCGTCGATGAACGCGAAGTCCGTGGCGTAGGAGCCCAGCGCGTACACGTTCGTACGCTTGGACAGGTTGTACGTGTAGCCGATGCTGTACACGTTCATGGCCGAATCGCCACCGGTCAGCAGATCGCTGTCCGGATCGGCACGTTGCCACGAGGCCAGGATGGAGCTGGCGCCGAGCGGCACGGTCAGGCCGACCATGTACGAGTTGGCCTTGAAGTCTTCGACGCCAACGTTCGAGCGGAAGCCATCGGCGATGGTTTCGGTGCTGCCGAAGGCATTGATGCTCTGGCCGGTGAACCAGCCGTCACGCGTCTGGCCGAAGGCAGCCGCCAGCTTCACGACTTCGAAGTCGTACGAGGCGCCGACGTTCCACGACTTGGGCGTGGCATCGTTGCCAAGCTGGTTGGCGGGGTTCAGCTGGTCGTACGTCAGGGCGACGTTCAGGGGGCCATTCACGTAGCGCACGCCGGCCGTGATGGCGCGGGTGTTGTTGGCGGTGCGGAAGCCCGTCTGCGCCGCGGTCGTGTCAGCGACGTTGAACGAGTAGCCGATACCAGCCTGGAAGCCGCCGAACGACGGGGTCGCGTACTGGACCATGTTGTCGTAACGGACGGTGTTGGCAGCGCTGAACGCGTTGCCGATGTTGGCCTGGCCGTAGCTGGCGCCGAACGGATCGATCGCGCCCAGGTACTTGGAGGCGATGTTGGTCTGACGGCCGAATTCCAACAGGCCCCAGGACGAGCTCTTCAGGCCGATGGTGGCTTGGCGGCCGAACAGGCGGCTGCTCTGGCCCGATTGGCCGTTGGCCGAATTGAAGCCGCTTTCAAGCGTGAACACGGCGGAGAGGCCGTCGCCCAGATCTTCCGAACCGCGCAGGCCCCAACGCGAACCGCTGGAAACGCCATTGCTCATGCCGACCTTGGATTCGTGGAAGCCATCGCCCTTGATCCGCTGATAACCCACGCCCGTATCGATCAGGCCATACAGCGTCACCGAGGTTTCCGCCTGCGCCATGCCGGACAGCGCGGCGAAGATGGCGGTGGCGAACAGAGTCTTTTTCATTACAGATTCCCATTGATGTGAACAGACATGCGCAGGTAGCCAGACCCGCGTTGCGGGCGGCACAGTGATGCACACGGCGCATGGCAGTAACGAATTCTAGGGACGCAATATGTCAGTTCTGGGGACGCAAGGGATGTGGTGGAAAGAACCGCAAATCAATCGCTCTTTTGTGGCGCGCGGCCGACAGCGGCGCACGCGCGCGCCACGCCGGCAGGCGTGTCATGTGCGTGTGATACGAAGGCAGGAAGCCGCAACTTGAAGCCGAAATGCCAAGCGGCTATGTAAATCTCGGCTAAGCGAAGCGCCGCGCAAAGATGCGCAGCAGTTGGCGCGCATGGTGCGTGGGTCCCAGCCCTGCGACCATCGCCGCCACGTCGTAGCCCTCTGCCTCGAAGACCGGCGCCCGGCGCGCCAGGCAGGCCGAAATCAAGGTGGACGAGAACTCGGGGTGAAACTGGACGGACCATGCGTTCGGTCCATAGCGCAGAACCTGGTGCGGATCGTGCCGCGAGCGCGCCAGCACCTCGGCGCCCGGCGGCGGCGTCAGCACGCTCTGCTCATGCGTGAGATTGGCAAGAAAGCGCGGCGGTAGCGCGCCAAACAGCGCATCGCCGGCGACGTCCGCGCAGAAGTCGATGGCATGTTGGCCGATCTCGCGGCCTTGGGGATGGAAATCGACCACGCCGCCCAGCGCGTGCGCCATCAACTGATGGCCGTAGCAGATGCCCAGCAACGGCAGCTGCGCGCGATGCGCGCCGCGCAGCCATTCTGCAGTGCGTTCGCTCCAGGGTTCGCGATCCGTCACCATGGACCAGGATCCGGTCAGCACGGCCCCGGCCAGCTCGTCCCACGCGGGCAGCGCCTCATCATCGTGGGGCTTGCACACGCGCACCGGCAGGTCCGGGTCGTCCAGCGCGGCCAGCATCCAGTCGGACTGTTCGCCTTGCGCCTGCCGCAGGTCTTCGGGCGGGCGGCCCATCTGGATGATGGCGAGCGGTTTTCGGGTCATCGATGACGGTTCTACGGCGTTGGGCAAGACATTAACGGTGGACTACTTATCAAACAGGCGGCGCAGGCGCTGGGACTCGGCCAGGTTCAGGCGCTTGGCCTCGTCTTCCGCGTATGCCCGCTCGCCGACATCGTAAGAGCCTTCGTGCAGGCACTGCTTGCGATTGGACTTGCACTCGTTGCTGGCCCGAGCGGGCGTCGTAGTGGTCGCGCTGGCCTTTTCCTCTGCCGTCGGCTTGGTGGACGAGCAACCGGCCACCAGCGCGACGAAGAACAAGGCCGCGCCGCAGCGGCTGATCGTAAGAATCGACATTTTCCCGGCCCTACAGAAATGCTGTAGGCGCTTTTATAGCAAAGCCTGGCCGGAAAAGACGTGTTAAGTCGTAGCAAAAGCGGGGTAAGGTGACCGCCCTCCCCGCTTCGCCACGCGATGCCTATTCGATTTCGATGCCGGCTTCGTCAATCAGCGCCGTCCACTGCGCGGTGTCGCGCCGCACCGTGTCGGCAAGCTGCTGCGGCGTGCTGGAGACAAACTCCACGCCCTGCGACTCGAACTTCTGGTTCAGCTCGGGATTCTTCAGCGTGTCAACCACCGCCGCGTTCAACTTGGCCAGCACCTCGGGCGGCGTGCCCGCCTTGGCAAAGAGTGCGTACCAGGTCGTGTACGACACGCCCGGCAAGGTCTGGGAAATCAGGGGCAGCTTCGCGGTATCCGCGCCCTTGCTCGGCGCGCTCATCGCCAGTGCCTTCACCGACCCCTTGTCGATCATGGGCTTGAGCGACGGCATGCTGCTGAACAGCGCCTGAACCTGACCCGAGGCCAGGTCGGTCAGCACTTGCGAGGTGCCCCGGTACGGCACGTGCACCACGTCCACCTTGGCCTTGCTCTTGAACAGTTCCATGCCCAGATGCGCCACGCCGCCCACGCCTGCCGACCCGAAATTGACCTTGCCGGGATGGGCGCGCGCGTAATCGACGAGTTCCGGCACCGAATTCACCGGCAACTGCGCGTTCACCACCAGGACGTGCGGGCTTTCGGTCAAGAGGCTGATCGGCGCCAGCACTTCCAGCACCTTCTTGCCCTGCATGGCCTTGGACGGCACCGTCATGTTGCCCGAGGCAGGCATGAGCAGCGTATAGCCGTCCGCTTCGGCCCCCAGCACCTGGTTCAACGCCGGCACGCCGTGACCGCCGCCCGCATTCACGACCACCACGGGCTGCCCCAGCTTTTCGCCAAACAGCTTGGCGAATTCGCGTCCCACCATGTCCGCGGGGCCGCCTGCCGCGAACGGCACGATCATGCGTATCGGCCTTTCGGGATAGTCGGCGTTGGCCGCGGCAAAGGGCGCAAGGCCCGCCATCAGGGCAATCGCGCCCAGCGTGTGCTTGAAGTTCATTGTCTTCCTCCTGTTGTATTGAATAGCTGTTATTCGGACGCAGGCAGCGACGGCCCAACGTCCAGCGTGGCCTTGGCCAGCGCGTCGTCAAGCCACACGGGCCGCAGTTCGCCGCGCGCGATGGCGGCCATGCGGCGGGCTTCGGCGCCGGCTTTGGTCAAGGCTGCCGCAACCATCGCGTCCATTTCCGCCGGGGCGACCACGACCAACCCGTCGTCATCGCCCAGGATCCAGTCGCCCGGATCGACGCGCACACCGCCGCACTGGATCTGGCGGTTCACACTGCCGCCGCCGGCCTTGGCGGGCCCCGCTGGCGATATCGCAGCGGCGAACACGGGCAGCAGGCCCTGGCGCAGCTCTGCCGCGTCGCGCACCGCCCCGTCGATCACCACGCCGGCGATGCCGCTTGCGGCGGCCTGCGCACACATGATTCCGCCCATCACCGCGCGTTCGGTGTAGCCCTGCGCATCCACCACCAGCACATCGCCGGGTTGCGCAAGCGCGAGCGCCGCGTGGATCGCCAGGTTGTCGCCCGCCGGGACCGACACCGTCAGCGCGCGGCCGCGCAAAGTCCATCCCGCACGCAGGGGTTTGATCGCCGCACGCAGATAGCGCGCGCCGGCGTCCGCCAGCAATGTGCTGGTCAAGCCGGATTCGTGGATGTCGCGCATGGGGTCACTCCATCAAGGCCGAAACCACGGCCGGGAAAATGCTCTGATAGGCCTCGCCATAGCGCGTGCCCGCCGTTTTGCCCCGGCGCCCGGCCTGCGCGCCGCGTTGCAGCGCGACACGCTCGTAGTACGCCCACAGGTTGCTTTGCGTCGGCATGGCCTGCATGGCTTGCCACTTGCGCTCCCACACCTCCGTGATGTCCAGCAGCACATTGGGCTTGAAGCCGCACAACTCGGTCTGATGCGGCTCAAAGCACAACACTTGCGGCGGCACCACGAAATCGGCGCCATGCCCCGGCGCCATCGCCTGCATGCGGCCGCGCAGCGTCATTTCGAACGTGCGGCAGTGATCGAGGTTGGAAGGATCGTGCTCGGGGTGGGTGAGCACCACCGCCGGCTTCGTGCGGCGCAGCGTCTCGGAGATGCGGCGCACGGCGTCCGGCGAGTCGGGCAGCGGATAGTCGCCCAGGTCGTGAAAATCCACGCTGCTCACGCCCAGGATCTGGGCGGCGGCTTGCGCTTCGGCGTGACGCTGGGCCTTGACCGCCTCGCGCTGCGTATCGCCTTTCCACGCCGAGTTGGACTCTCCGTTTTCGCCATAGCTCAGGCAGACCAGATGCACCTGTACGCCACGCTGCGCGTGCAGGGCCATCGCGCCACCACAGCGCCAGACAAAATCGCCCACATGGGCAGTTACCACCACCATCGAATTTGCCATCCCGGCCTCCCGAATCAACAGACTGGGTGCATTTTAAATTTACGAAACGACGTTGTATTACGTACAATCAGCAAGCAAAAATGCACCTCTTGGAGAATTCATGAGCAATGATGGCGTCGTGGCCGTTGAACGCGCGCTCAGCGTGCTGGACTGCTTTCGTCCCGGCGCGGAGCACCTGTCGCTGGCCGATTTCGCAACCCGCCTTCCCTTGCACAAGACGACGATCTTTCGCCTGCTCAATTCGCTGGCGCGCTGCGGCTATGTGGTGCGCGAGCCCGACGGCCGCTATGGGCTGGGCCCGCGCGTGCTGTTCCTGGCGCGGGTCTACGAGCGCGGCTTCGACCTGGAGGCCGTCGTCATGCCGGTGCTGGAGCGGCTGTCGGCAGACACCGGTGAAAGCGCGGCGTATTACGTAGAAGGCGGAGAACCGGGCCAGCGCCTGTGCCTTTTCCGGCACCAGCCGCACGAAGGCCTGCACAGCCAGGTCATTGCCGGCAGCGTGATGCCACCCGACAAATCATCCACGGGCCAGGTCTTTGCGATCTGGGCGCAAGGCGAACGGCGCGATCAGGTCCGCCTGCCGATCTTCTCGTGCGGCGCGCGCGATCCGTATACGTCGTCCTGGTCTGTTCCGGTCATCGGCCAGGAAGACCGCTTCGTCGGCGCGCTGACCATTGCCGGCCCCTCGGCACGGCTCAATACTGTCGATGCCAAGGCGTTCGAGGCCATGATCCTGGAACGCGCCGACGACCTGTCACGGCGGTTGGGCGCTTCATCCGACATGCGCGCCGTGCTTTACCGGCCGGACGCGTCGTAGCGCAGTGCCTCGATAACCAGCGCCAACGCCGGCGAAAGCTGACGACGGTTTGCGTAGTAAAGGTGATACCCGGGAAAGACTGGCCACCAATCCTGCAATACGGGCGCTAGCCGGCCCGCTTCAATGTGTGGTTGAACCAGGTCGTAAGGCACATAGGCCAGACCCATGCCATCGAGCGCCGCCTGCAGCATAAGGAACGTGTTGTTGAAAACCGTCTGCCCGCTCACGCGAACGCTCAGTGCGCGTCCATCCCTCTCAAAGTCCCACGCATACAGCCCGCCGTGCGTGGGCAGCCGCAGATTGACGCACTGGTGGCCGGTCAGATCCTGTGGCGTGACGGGCAAGGTTCGGCCAGCCAGATAGCCCGGCGACGCGGCCACCGCCATGCGCAGGTCGGGTGCGATACGCACCGCGATCATGTCCTTGTCCACGCGATTTCCCACTCGCACCCCAGCGTCGAACTGGTGCGCGGCAATGTCGGTCATCGCGTAGTCCACGCTGAATTCGATCTGCACGTCGGGATACTGCCGCAACAGCGGCAACAGGCGCGGCCACAGCGCCGTCACGATGGCATGGTCATGCGCGGTGATGCGCACCGTGCCCGCAGGCTTGTCGCGCATTGCGGTCAGCGACTCCAGTTCCTGCTGTATTTCGCTTAGCCGGGGGCTCAGGACGCTCAGCAGCCTGGCGCCCGCTTCGGTGGGAGAAACGCTGCGCGTCGTTCGGGTAAGCAGGCGCACGTCCAGGCGCGCTTCGAGCGCAAGCATGGCGTGGCTTAGTGCCGAGCGCGACACGCCAAGCTGGGCTGCCGCGCGGGTAAAGCTTCGCGCCTGCGCAACCGCGACGAAGGCCTGCAGGTCATTGAGATTCTCTTTCGGCATTGGTGAATCCTGTGCACCAGGGCATCCGGATTTTGCGGTCTTCTCATCTAATTCGCCAGATCATACAGTGCATTGGGTGGGCGTCGAATGCGGGTCGGCGCCCCTGCCAAGCCCGGCACGGCGCGCGCTTCCAAGCGCGCCGTTCAATCAACCCAAGGCAATAGAACATGCAGAACCAAGTGAGCAAACTCGCGGTGTGCGCCGCGCTCGTTCAGACGGCGGCGGCCCAAGCCGCAGAACCGCCGCGCAGCGGTGTGCCGGCCGCCCAGCACATCACGCGCGCTGGCGATCAGGCCTCCATTGCAGGCCCGAACGACTACTTCACCGGCCGCGTGCGCATCGACCCCGTCTGGGCCGCCGACAAGGATCTGAACGCGTCTGGCTCGCTCGTCACGTTCGAGCCCGGCGCCCGCTCGGCATGGCACACGCACCCCGCCGGTCAGCGGCTTGTGGTGACCTCGGGCGTCGGCTTGACCCAGGAATGGGACAAACCCGTGCAAGTCATCCGTCCGGGCGACGTGATCGACTGCCCGCCCGGCGTCAAGCACTGGCACGGCGCAGCACCTGGTACGGCAATGACTCACCTGGCCGTCACTGCGTCAGCGGACGGCAAGAACGTTAACTGGATGGAGAAGGTCAGCGATGAACAATACTCCGCCCGCTGATGGCAGCACGCGGCGATTTCGCGCTGGCGCACTGGTTGCAGCCGTTGGTTTGGCCACTGCCGTTGACCTGCCCGTCCACGCCCAAGGAAATCCCAACGTGACCGCAACCGCCCAGTCCTTAGCAGAATCCCCCGCCTCGCTCTCGGCCCGGCAGGCGGCGATCGTGCCCATTGCCGCGTTTGCGGCAGCGGGCGACATCCCCCGGCTCAACGCCGCGCTCGAGCAGGGCCTGGATGCCGGCATGACAGTCAGCGACGCCAAGGAGGTCCTGATCCAGCTCTACGCCTATGCCGGCTTTCCGCGTAGCCTGAATGCGCTGAGCGAATTGATGAAAGTGCTGCAGGCCCGCGAACAGCGTGGCGTCCGGGACGCGCCCGGCGCCGAGCCCATCCGCCCAATCCCCCAGGGCGCCGCGTTGCTGGCAGCAGGCACCGCCAATCAAACCAAGCTTTCCGGCGGTCCGGTTCAGGGCCCCTTATTCGACTTCGCCCCGCTGGCCAATGAATACCTGCGCACGCACCTCTTTGGCGATATCTTCGAACGCGACAACCTGGACTGGCAAAGCCGCGAGATCGCCACAGTCAGCATGCTGGCCGCAATGGAAGGCGTGGAGTCGCAATTGCAGGCGCATGTGCGGATCAGCATGAACGTCGGACTGACGGCGCCGCAGTTGCGCCAGCTTGCCGACATCTTGGCCTCTCGCGCTGACCCGCAGATGGCTCGCCGTGCTACGGCGGCACTGGACCGGCATCTGCGGGCGCCAGCAGGCAAGTGACGCCAGGGGGCCGGTTTCCGCACAGGCATAACCGGTCCTTAACAGACCTATTAGTAGGGCTAATGAATAAAACCGGGATTTTTTCGGCAAAATTCCGGACTCAAGAAGTTATTCCCCCACCCGAGGCAAGGCGACTGTGCCGTGCCTCTCAGGAATTGCCCCCATGACGCAACTGCAAATCAACGGCCAGACCCAGGACGTCAACGTCCCGGACGACATGCCGATCCTATGGGTTCTGCGCGACGAGCTGGGCATGACCGGCACCAAGTTCGGATGCGGCATGGCGCTGTGCGGCGCCTGTACGGTGCATATCGATGGCACGCCCGTGCGCGCCTGCCTTACCCCCGTCTCGGTGGCTTCCGGCCGCCAGCTGTCGACCATTGAAGGCATGGATGCCGATCCGGTCGGCCGCGCGGTGCAGACGGCCTGGGTCGACAACAACGTCGCGCAATGCGGCTACTGCCAGGCGGGCCAGATCATGACGGCGGTGAGCCTGCTGAAGGCCAACCCCACTCCCACCGAACAGGAGATCGCGGACGCCATGAGCGGCAACATCTGCCGCTGCGGCACCTACCCGCGCATCCTGGCCGCCATTCAACAAGCCGCTAGCCGCCTCGCCCAAGGAGGCAAGCAATGACCGCCGCCGCTCAACTTTCGCGCCGCGCTTTCCTGCAGGGCAGCCTGGGCGTCTTGACGCTTGCCGTCACGGCCAAGGGGTGGGTCACGACCGCGGTGGCCGCCGAGCCGGCCGCCAAGGCGTATGGCGCCGACAGCATGCCTGGCGGCACCGTGGACGACCCACTGGTCTTTGTCAGCATCGCCGCCGACGGCACGGTCACCATCGTGGCGCACCGCGCGGAAATGGGCACGGGTGTGCGCACCAGCCTGCCGATGGTGGTGGCTGACGAGATGGAAGCCCGCTGGGAACGCGTGAAGGTCGTGCAGGCGCCCGGCGACGAAGCGCGCTACGGCAATCAGAACGTGGACGGCTCGCGCAGCATGCGGCACTTCCTGATGCCGATGCGTCGCGTGGGCGCCGCGGCCCGCCAGATGCTGGAAGCCGCCGCAGCAGCACGCTGGGCCGTGCCCGTTGCCGAGGTCAAGGCAGAGCAGCATGAAGTGCTGCATGCGCCCACCGGCCGGCGTCTGTCCTACGGCGATCTGGCGGCGGACGCGGCCAAGCAGCCCGTGCCGGCCAGCGACGCGCTCAAGCTCAAGGACCGGTCCGCATTCCGGTACATCGGCAAGGACCAGGTTCGCCTCGTGGACCTCGAAGCCATCGGCAAAGGGCAAGCCACCTACGGCATGGACATGCGCCTGACCGGCATGGTCTATGCGGTCGTGGCGCGGCCTCCCGTCGTGGGCGGCCGGCTGCGGCGTTTCGACAGCGCCAAGGCGCTGGCCGTGCCCGGCGTGCTGAAGGTCGTCGAGATTCCCCCCATGCAGGGCGCCCCCGCATTCCAGCCGCTGGGCGGCGTGGCCGTCGTGGCGCGCAACACCTGGGCCGCCCGCCAGGGACGCGACGCGTTGGAGATCGAATGGGACGATGGTCCGAACGGCAGCTATGACTCGGCCGTCTACCGGCAAACGCTGCAGGCGGCGGCCCGCGCACCCGGCAAGACGATGCGCAACCAGGGCGACGCCGCCAATGCCTGGGCCAAGGCGCCCGAAGCCGAGCGCGTGGCCGCGGAATACTATTTGCCCCATCTGGCGCACGCATCGATGGAACCGCCGGTCGCCACCGTGCAGATCAAGGGCAACAGCGCCGAGGTTTGGACGTCCGTGCAGAATCCGGCCGCCGCTAAAAGCGCTGTCGCTGCGCGTCTGAAGCTGGACCCCGCCAACGTCAAGGTCAACGTGTTGCTGCTGGGCGGCGGCTTCGGGCGCAAGTCCAAGCCCGACTTCGTGGACGAAGCCGCCATCGTGGCCCGCGCCATGCCCGACGGCACGCCGGTCAAGCTGGTCTGGACGCGCGAGGACGATATTCATCACGACTATCTGCACACCGTGTCGGTCGAGCGACTGGAAGCCGTCATGGACGCGCAGGGACAAGTCCAATCCTGGCTGCACCGCAGCGCCGCCCCCACCATCGCGTCGCTGTTTGCGCAAGGCGCCAAGGGGCAGCAGATGTTCGAATCGGCCATGTCGGCGATCAACATGCCCTACCGCATTCCGAACGTGCGCGTGGAGACCGCCGAAGTCGACGCCCACGCCCGCATCGGCTGGTTCCGGTCGGTCGCCAACATTCCCCATGCCTTCGCCGCCCAGTGCTTCATCGACGAGCTTGCGCACCGCGCGGGCAAGGATCCGCAAGCCTTCGCGCTGGACCTCATCGGCCCGGCCCGCCAGATCGACCCGGGCACGATGGCCGACACGTGGAACTACACCGAGTCGCCTGAACGCTACCCGTACGACACCGGCCGCCTGCGCGGCGTGATCGAGGCCGCGTGCAAGGGCGCGGGCTGGGGCCGCACCTTGCCCAAGGGACATGGCCTGGGTTTGGCCTTTTGCTACAGCTTCATGAGCTACACGGCCACGGTCGTCGAAGTGGCGGTGGACGACAAGGGCGAGGTCCGAGTCGTCGCCGTGGACATGGCCATGGACTGCGGCCCGCAGATCAACCCCGAACGCATCCGCGCGCAAATGGAAGGCGGCGCCATCATGGGCCTTGGCCTGGCGCTGACCAGCGAAATCACTTTCGAAAAAGGCCGCGTGAAGCAAAGCAACTTCCATGACTACGAAGTCCTGCGCCATAACGCCTCGCCGCGCGTGATCCGCACGCACCTGGTCAATGACGATCACGCATTGCCGCCGGGCGGCGTGGGCGAGCCCCCGGTGCCGCCCGTGGCCCCCGCCCTGTGCAACGCCATCTTCGCCGCCACCGGCAAGCGGATCCGCAGCCTGCCGGTGCGCAAGGTGGCATGATGGCGGAACCCGCGACTACGCCCCGCACAGGACCGCCCGCCATGACCGCATGTCTTATCCGCCCGGAGCCCGCCGATGGAAAGTGTTGATGTGCGCGTGCTGCGCGCGGCGCGCGATTGGCAGGTGACAGGTCATCGCCTCATGCTGGCCACCGTCGTCAAGACGTGGGGGTCGTCGCCGCGGCCCGTCGGCTCGATGATGGTGCTGCGCGAGGACGGCCGCTGCATCGGATCGGTCTCCGGCGGCTGCATCGAGGACGACCTGATCCACCGCTACACACGGGCCTACGGCGACGGGGCCATTCCGCAGTCGGCGCCCGAACTCGTGCGCTATGGCGTCACGGCCGACGAGGCGCACCGCTTCGGGCTGCCATGCGGCGGCACGCTTGAGCTGCTGCTTGAATTCGAACCCGACGGCGCGGCGCTTGACGCACTGGTCCGCCGGCTTGAGGCGGGCCGCCTCGTGCAGCGGACCGTCGATTGCGCGTCCGGGGCCGTAACGCTCGGCGACGCATCGGCGCCCGAGGCCCTGCATTTCGATGGCGTCACGCTGTCCAGCACGCTGGGCCCCCAATACCGGCTGCTCCTCATCGGCGCCGGCTCGCTGGCCGAGTACGTCGCCACCATGGCGCTGTTCAATGACTTCGCGGTGACCGTGTGCGACCCGCGCATCGAGCACTTGGGCACCTGGTCCGTGGATGGCGTGGCCTTCACCACCGAAATGCCCGACGACGCCGTGCGCGCGCTCGCCCCCGATTCCCGAACCTGCATCG
Source organism: Achromobacter mucicolens (assembly GCF_902859725.1). Classification (GTDB taxonomy): domain Bacteria; phylum Pseudomonadota; class Gammaproteobacteria; order Burkholderiales; family Burkholderiaceae_B; genus Achromobacter; species Achromobacter mucicolens. The sequence continues at coordinate 92,108 of NZ_CADIJP010000006.1, forward strand.
TGGCGCTCAGCCATGACCCCAAGCTTGACGACATGGCCCTGCTGGAAGCGCTGCACAGCCCAGCCTTCTATGTGGGCGCCATCGGCTCACGCCGCAACGCCGCCAGCCGCCGCGAGAGGTTCATGGAACACTTCGATGAAACGGAAGCGTCGCTTCAACGGCTGCACTCGCCGGTCGGACTGCACATCGGCAGCAAGACGCCCGCCGAGATCGCGGTGAGCGTCATGGCGCACATCCTGGCCGTGAAGAACGGGGTCGTCACAGCGTAAAGACGCTGGCGCGCCGCGGCTCTCATGCAGCGACGCGCACGTCCGAGACGAGCCAACCCGCGCATCCATGGGCTTTTGCCGGCCGTTCGCCGGCAATGTGTACCTGTCTATACTAGGACCGCATTTTAATTTTTCGTGTCACACACCCAGGATCCCCGTGGCTGATTCCCCCCCCAAATTGCCTGTCCCAGCCAACGCCCCGCCCGCTCCGCTGTACGCGCAGGTCAAGCAGATGATTGCGCAGCAGATCCGCAGCGGCGCCTGGCCCGCGCATTACCGCGTGCCGTCGGAAGCCGAACTGGTCGAGGAACTGGGATTCAGCCGCATGACGATCAACCGCGCGCTGCGCGAATTGACATCGGAAGGCCTGCTTGTGCGGATGCAAGGCGTCGGCACCTTCGTCGCGCAGCCCAAGGCGCGCTCGGCCCTGTTTGCCGTGAACAACATCGCCGACGAGATCGCGGCGCGGAACCACCGGCACCACAGCCGCGTGGTGCGGCTGGCTGAAGAGCCGGCCGGCGCCGAACAAGCCCAGGCGCTGGAAATCCGTGCGGGGCAGCCGGTCTTTCATTCGATCATCGTCCACTACGAGGACGACGTGCCGATCCAGCTGGAAGACCGCTACGTCAACGTCCGCCTTGCGCCCGACTACCTGAAGCAAGACTTCACGCAAAGCACGCCCTATGACTACCTGACCCGCGTGGCGCCTCTGAGCGCGGGCGAACACGTGGTCGAGGCAATCCTGGCCAAACCGCGCGAGTGCCAATTGCTGCAGATCGAACGCGATGAGCCATGCCTGCTCATCAGCCGGCGCACCTGGTCCGGCGACCGCGCGGTGACCCTGGCCCGGCTGATCCACCCCGGCTCGCGCCACCGCCTGGAAGGCAAGTTCACGACGTGACGCCCGCGCCATTGCGGCGCGCCCCCTGCTGCTATCGCCAATGCCGAATCCCCACGGGGTTCGGCATTTTTCATTGGGGTAATCCCTGATTCGAAATTAAGTCATATACTCTTGTCTATACAACCATAGGCATCATAAGATTCGATCACCTTGGCGCTGGATCACCGCGCGCCTCGACCCGATCCAGGAGACACACTTGAAGCCTTCGACCCGATTCCGCGACGCCCTCATCCGCGCACCGCGGGGCAGCCAGCTCACGGCCAAGAGCTGGCTGACCGAAGCGCCCTTGCGCATGCTCATGAACAACCTCGACCCCGACGTGGCCGAGAACCCGAACGAGCTGGTCGTGTACGGCGGCATCGGCCGCGCGGCTCGCGACTGGGATTGCTACGACAAGATCGTCGAATCGCTTACGGCCCTGAACGACGACGAAACGCTGCTGGTGCAATCGGGCAAGCCGGTGGGCGTCTTCAAGACGCACGCCAACGCGCCCCGCGTGCTGATCGCCAACTCGAACCTTGTTCCGCATTGGGCCACGTGGGAACACTTCAACGAACTGGACGCCAAGGGTCTGGCCATGTACGGCCAGATGACCGCCGGCAGCTGGATCTACATCGGCAGCCAGGGCATCGTGCAGGGCACGTACGAAACCTTCGTCGAAGCGGGCCGCCAGCACTACGGCGGCAACCTCGCCGGGCGCTGGGTCCTGACCGCCGGCCTGGGCGGCATGGGCGGCGCGCAGCCCCTGGCGGCCACGCTGGCGGGCGCGTGCTCGCTCAACATCGAATGCCAGCAAAGCCGGATCGACTTCCGCCTGCGCACGCGCTATGTGGACGAACAGGCCGCCAACCTGGACGACGCCCTGGCCCGCATCGCCAAACACACGCAAGCAGGCCGAGCGGTGTCCGTCGCGCTCTGCGGCAACGCCGCCGAGATCCTGCCCGAGCTCGTGCGCCGGGGCGTCAGGCCCGACATGGTCACCGACCAGACCAGCGCGCACGACCCCTTGAACGGCTACCTGCCCGCCGGCTGGGCCTGGCAGGAATACCGCGATCGCGCGCAGCGCGAGCCCGCGGCGGTCATCAAGGCCGCCAAGCAGTCGATGGCCGTGCATGTGCAGGCCATGCTGGCATTCCAGCGGCAGGGCATCCCCACCTTCGACTACGGCAACAACATCCGGCAGATGGCCAAGGAAGAAGGCGTTGGCGACGCATTCGACTTTCCCGGCTTTGTGCCGGCCTACATCCGGCCGCTGTTCTGCCGGGGCGTGGGGCCGTTCCGCTGGGCCGCGCTGTCCGGCGACCCCCAGGACATCTACAAGACCGACGCCAAGGTCAAGGAACTGATTCCCGACGACGCCCACCTGCACCGCTGGCTCAGCATGGCGCGCGAACGCATCAGCTTCCAGGGGCTGCCCGCGCGTATCTGCTGGGTAGGCCTGGGCGCGCGCGCCAAGCTGGGCCTGGCATTCAACGAGATGGTCCGGTCGGGCGAGCTGTCGGCGCCCATCGTAATTGGCCGGGACCACCTGGATTCCGGCTCCGTCGCCAGCCCCAACCGCGAAACCGAGTCCATGCGCGACGGCTCGGACGCGGTGTCCGATTGGCCGCTGCTCAACGCGCTGCTCAATACCGCCAGCGGCGCGACCTGGGTCTCGCTGCATCACGGCGGCGGCGTCGGCATGGGCTTCTCGCAGCATTCCGGCATGGTGATCGTGTGCGACGGCACCGACGCGGCCGCCGAGCGTATCGCCCGGGTGCTGACCAACGATCCGGCCACGGGCGTGATGCGGCACGCGGACGCCGGCTACCAGATCGCCATCGATTGCGCTCGCGAGCAGGGCTTGAACCTGCCCATGGTGACCGGCAAGCGCGACTGACCGCACAACAATGATCGCAAGCAGCCGGACAACCGGCGTGGGAGAAGAGGAAATGGAATTGCATGTGAAACCGGGCCACCTGACGCTGGCCGACCTGCGGCGCGCCTACCGGCAGCCCGTGCGCCTGACGCTGGATCCCGGCGCCGCGCAGGGCATCGACGCCAGCGTGGCCACGGTTGAACGCATCATCGCCGAAGGCCGCACGGTCTACGGCATCAATACCGGCTTTGGCCTGTTGGCCTCCACCAAGATCGCGCGCGAGGACCTGCAGGCCTTGCAGACTTCGCTGGTGCGTTCGCATGCCGCCGGCGTGGGCGAGGCGCTGGACGACGCGATGGTGCGCCTCATCATGGTGCTGAAGATCAACAGCCTGGCCCGCGGCTATTCCGGTGTGCGCCGCAAAGTCATCGACAGCCTGATTGCCTTGGTCAACACAGGCGTCTATCCCCACATTCCTCTCAAGGGTTCGGTGGGCGCCTCGGGCGACCTCGCCCCGCTTGCCCACATGTCGATGGTGCTGCTGGGCGAAAGCCAGGCGCGCCATCAGGGCGAATGGCTGCCCGCGCGCGACGCCCTGGCGCGCGCCGGCCTGACGCCGTTGACGCTTGCCGCCAAGGAAGGACTGGCGCTTCTGAACGGCACCCAGGTGTCCACCGCGTTTGCCCTGCGCGGTCTGTTCGAAGCCGAAGACATGATGGCGGCCGGCCTTGTTTGCGGCAGCCTCAGCGTCGAAGCCATGCTGGGCTCGCGCACACCTTTCGACGCCCGCATTCACGCCGCGCGCGGCCAGACCGGCCAGATCGACGTGGCTGCCGTCTACCGCAGCCTGCTGGGCGAGGACAGCGAAGTCGGCCATTCCCATGCCGACTGCGGCAAGGTGCAAGACCCCTACTCCCTGCGTTGCCAGCCCCAGGTCATGGGCGCCTGCCTCACGCAGATCCGCCACGCGGCCCAGGTGCTCCAGATCGAAGCCAACGCCGTCTCCGACAACCCCCTCGTGTTCGTCGAACAGGGCGACGTCATCTCGGGCGGCAACTTCCATGCAGAGCCCGTCGCCCTGGTCGCCGACAACCTGGCGCTGACGCTGGCCGAGATCGGCGCCCTGTCGGAACGGCGCATCGCGCTGATGATGGACAAGCACATGTCGCAATTGCCGCCGTTCCTGGTCCGCAAGGGCGGCGTGAACTCCGGCTTCATGATCGCCCAGGTGACGGCGGCGGCGCTGGCCAGCGACAACAAGGCCTTGGCGCATCCGGCCAGCGTGGACAGCATGCCCACGTCGGCCAACCAGGAAGACCACGTCTCGATGGCGCCCAACGCGGGCAAGCGTCTGTGGGCCATGGCCGACAACGTGCGCGACATTCTGGCCATCGAATGGCTGGGCGCGTGCCAGGGGCTGGATTTCCGCGAGGGGCTCAAGACCTCTCCGCAACTGGAACAGGCGCGCCGCGCGCTGCGCGACAAAGTGCCCCACTACGAAGAAGACCGCTTCTTCGCGCCCGACATCGCGGCAGCCAGCGGGCTGCTCGCCGCGCAGGTCATGAACGGCCTGATGCCCCCGGGCCTTTTACCCAGCCTGTGATGCCGACTGTGGCGGCCGGATGCTTCCGGCCGCCGGCGACAGTTCGAAGGAGAAGTGCATGAGACAAGTCTGGCGGCACTGCCACGCGGCCACGATGGCGGGTGGCGCGTATTCCATCATCGAACACGCGGCCATCGTGACCCGCGCCGATCGCATCGAATGGATCGGTCCCGAAGCCGAATTGCCAAACGTCGACGCCGCGCACGTGCATGACCTGGGCGGCGCGTGGGTCACGCCGGGCCTCATCGACTGCCACACTCACCTGGTGTTCGGCGGCGACCGCAGCCGGGAGTTCGAGCAACGCCTGCAAGGCGTCGACTACGCCACCATCGCCGCCCAGGGCGGCGGCATCGCCAGCACCGTACGCGCCACGCGCGCGGCCACCGAAGACGAGCTCTACGCCAGCGCCCGCCGCCGCGCCCGGCAACTGCTGCGCGATGGCGTCACCACGCTGGAGATCAAATCCGGCTACGGGCTCGATCTGGAAAACGAACGCAAGATGCTGCGCGTGGCCCGGCGCCTGGGCCAGACGCTGCCCCTGACCGTGCTGGCAACCTGTCTGGCCGCACACGCGCTGCCGCCCGAGTTCCAAGGCCGCGCGGACGACTACATCGACGACGTTGCAGCGCGTATGCTGCCCGCCCTGGCGGCCGAGGGCCTGGTCGATGCCGTCGACGCCTTCTGCGAACATCTGGCGTTCACGCCCGCTCAGGTGGAGCGCGTGTTTCAGGCCGCGGCACGGCTGAACCTGCCCGTCAAGCTGCATGCCGAGCAACTGTCTTCGCTGCACGGCGCAAGCCTGGCGGCGCGCCATGGGGCGCTGTCAGCGGATCATCTGGAGTACCTGACCGAATCGGATGCGCGGGCGATGGCCAAAGCGGGTACGGTGGCGGTGCTGTTGCCTGGGGCCTTTTACGCTCTGCGCGAGACACAACTGCCGCCGCTGGATCTGCTGCGCCAACACGGCGTACCCATCGCCATTTCGACGGATCTGAATCCCGGGACGTCGCCCGTGCTGTCGCTGCGCCTGATGCTGAGCATGGCGTGCACGTTATTCCGGATGACGCCGGAGGAGGCGCTGGCTGGCGTGACGGCGAATGGTGCCCGGGCGTTGGGCTTGTCAGCGACGCGCGGGATGCTGGAGGCGGGCAAGATGGCGGATTTTGTCGCTTGGGATATTGCGCATCCGGCAGAGTTGGCTTACTGGGTGGGCGGGGATTTGGCCAAGCGCGTGGTTCGGCATGGGGCGACGGTGAATTTGACGGGTTGACGTTGCGATTTAGTTGATTAACTCAACGACTTGTCCGAGAATGGTTGCTTTCGGACGAGACGCCATCATGACCTTGCAAACCCCGCTGACCCACCTTCTGGGTATCCGATACCCCATCATTCAAGCCGGCATGAGCTGGGCGTCTTCCAACGCGGAACTGGCTGCCGCCGTGTCGGCCGCCGGCGGCCTGGGCGTGGTGGCATCCGGCCCGATGTACCCGGAGGCGTTGCAAGCTGCGCTGCGCAAGCTGCGCACCCTGACCGACGCGCCCTACGCGGTCAACATTCCGCTGTACAACAAGCGCGCGCGCGAACACCTGGACATCGCCATCGCCGAAGGCGCACCGGTCATCATTGCCTCGCAAGGCGGCCCGCGAGAGCATCTGGCCCGCGTGCACGATGCCGGGATGAAATGGCTGCAGGTCATTGCCAGCCCCATCCACGCCGAGAAAGCCCAAGCGGCTGGCGTGGATGGCGTGATCGCGGTGGGCCTGGAAGCGGGCGGGCACCCTGGCCCGGACGAGATCACCACACAGGTGCTGCTGCGTGCAACGGTGCAGCGCGTGGACCTGCCGGTCGTCGCCGCAGGCGGCATCGCGGACGGCGCCGGAATCGCCGCGGCGCTGTGCCTGGGCGCGGCTGGCGCGCAACTGGGAACGCGCTTCCTGCTGACGCCCGAGGCGAGCGTACACGCCGATTACAAAGCGGCCGTGATGGCCGCCGGCATCAGCGACACCACCTTGGTCGGCCGCGGCCGCTCTCCGGTACGCATGCTGCGCAACGCTTTTGCCCAGCAGTACCTGGACGCCGAACGCACCAGCAGCGACGAAGCACTGGACGGCTTGTTCGCGCAAAGCACGTTGAAGCAGGCCGCGCTGGAAGGCAATATCGACCTGGGCAAGGTCGAAGCCGGTCAAAGCGCGGGACTGATCGGCGACTTGGTGCCGGCCGCCGAGTTGATGCAGCGCCTGGTTCAAGAGACGCTGGTTGCGATACGGCGGCTTAGCGCGCTGGGGTGAAGCGCAAGTCCGCCGCCCCGCGCGCGCCCTATTTCTTCGTCAGGCCAGCACTGTCCACCAGCTTGCGCATCGCAAGCTGGTCTTTCTCCACGTATTGAGTGGCTTCCTGCGGCGTCAGGGTCCAGAGCTCCACACCCTGGGCGTCCATCAGCTTGCGATACTCCGGCGACTGGTTCACGGCCTGCACGGCCTTGTTCAATTTCTCAAGCACCGCTTGCGGCGTGCCCTTGGGCGCGGCCAGGCTGTACCACGACGCCGACTCGGCGCCGTTCACCCCTGCTTCAGCCAAGGTAGGCACATCGGGAAACAGCGCCGAACGCTTGGGGTTGGCATACGCCAGGGCCTTCAGTTTTCCGCTGCGGATGAACTGCACGCTGGCCGCCAGGTTCAGGACCGCCATATCTACCTGCCCGCCCACCAGATCATTGATGGCCGGCGCGGCGCCGCTATAGGGAATGTGCATGATGTCGACCTTGGCCTGCTGACGGAACAGCTCGCCGCCCAGATGCGGAGAACTGCCGGGACCGGCCGACGCGTAGTTGATCTTGCCCGGTTCCTTGCGCGCCAGCGCGATCAGCTCCGGCAAGGTGGACACCGGCAAGGACGAACGCACGACCAGCATATTGGGCTGGTTGGCCACGATGGTCACAAAGGCGAAATCCTTGATGCCGTCGTAAGCCGTCCGCTGCATCAAAGGCGTCACGACATGCGCGGCAGACGTCCCCAGCAGCAGGGTATAGCCATCCGGCTTGGCCCGCGCCACGAAATTTGCGCCGATCGCCGCCCCGCCCCCGGCCTTGTTCTCCACGATGACCGGCTTTCCCAACTGTTTTTCCAACTCGCGCGCCAGCGCGCGTCCCAGCACATCGGCCGGGCCGCCGGCGGCATAAGGATTGACCAGCGTGATCGGCTGGGCTGGGTAGGCGTCCGCCGCCAGGCTCGCACCGCTGCAAATCATGCTGACAGCCAGGCCGCACAGCAATCGCTTCAAGGTCTTCATCGTTGTCTCCTGATCCTCATCGGGATGCTTTTTTTGTATTGCTAAATGGCGCCAAGCTGCCTTAACGCCGTGATTTCCTCGGCCGACAGCCCCAGCCTTGCGCGCAATACCTCGTCGGTATGCTCGCCCAGCAATGGTGGACGTTCGACCTGCGGATCTTCATAGCCCTCGAACTTGAAGGGCACCGGCACCGCGCCAAAGCGGCCGATGCGGGGATGGTCATAGCTCGAGACCATGCCGCGCGCGCGGACATGCTCGTTATTCAGGATTTCGCCGACATCCAGAATCGGCCCGGCCGGCACGCCTGCGGCATCGCAACGGCGGCAAAGCTCGTCGCGATCCAGCCGGGCCACGGCAGCCTGCAAACCGGCCATGACTTCCTCCCGGCGGGCTACCCGCACGGCATTGCGCGCCAATTCGGCATCCGCGCCCCAATGAAGCAGATCCAGAAGGTCGCACAGCGGCTTCCAGTGTTGATCACTGCCGGTGATCTGCACCCATTTGCCATCGCGGCATTCAAATGCCGCCGACGGCACCCGGCCAGGATGTTCCGTGCCCATGCGCGGCGGCACCTCTCCCAAGGCGAAATAGCGCGCCGCCGCCAGCGACAACAGACCCACCTGCCCGTCCAGCATCGAGAAATCGATATGGCACCCGCGCCCGCTACGCTCGCGGCCGACAAGGGCGGACAAGATGCCAATCGCCGCCCACAGGCCCGAGGTCAGGTCGGCCACCGGCAATCCCGGCTTCACCGGTCCGCCATCGCGCTCGCCGGTCAGACTCATGATCCCGCCCATCGCCTGGAACACCGTGTCATAGCCCTTGCGCGGGGCGTACGGCCCGGTCATCCCAAAGCCGGTGCAAGAGAAATAGATCAAGTCCGGGTTTCCCGGCGCGATGTGCGCCTTGTCCAGGCCATAACGCGCCAAGGTGCCCACCGGAAAATTCTCGACCACCACATCGGCATCCTGCGCCAACCGGCGTATCACCTCCTGGCCCTCGGGCTTGCGGAAATTGACGGTGATCGATTGCTTGCTGCGGTTGAAGGCCAGGTAATAGGCCGACTCGTCCCCGTCCTCGCCGTGCACCTTGGGTTCGAATCCGCGTGTCTCGTCGCCGCCATCGGGCTGCTCGACCTTGATCACCGTGGCGCCCAATTCGGCCAGGATCATCGACGCAAAAGGGCAAGCCAGCACCCGCGACAAATCCAGGATGGTGATGCCATCAAGCGGCTTCATCGCGACGCCCCCTGACGAAAACCGCGCATGATGACGTTGGCATCGCGGCCCACCCCCAGCGCGTCTTCCAGCCCCAGGTCCGCACACCGATGGAACGCGCGCTTGGTCAGGCCCATGGCCGCCGCTTCCCACCCGGCAAGACGCTCGGCAAAGGCCAGCGCCTGCGGCATGACGTCGGCGGCAGGCACGGCCCGGTTGGCCAACCCCAACGCCACCGCCCGATGGCCTTCGATGGGCTCGGCCATGGCCACCAGCTCGAAGGCCTGCTTGCGGCCCAGCTGCCTTACCAGATTGGCCATCACCACGGCTGCCACGATGCCGTGACGCAGTTCGGGATAGCCAAAGCGCGTGTCCTCGGCCATCACCACCATGTCGCACGCCAGCGCAAGTCCTGCGCCGCCGCCCAGCGCATTGCCATGCACGGCGGCAATGACAGGCTTGCACATGCGCGAGAAGACCAGATGCAGATCGGTGGTCAGGCTGGCGCGCGCCAGCACGGCCTCGGGATGCTCGGGCGTCAGCGCCGAGAACTCCGTCGTATCCGCGCCCGCGCAAAAGGACTTGCCATTGCCGGTCAACACGATGGCGCGCACCGCCGGATCCTGATCGGCTTCGCGCAGGGAGGCCAGCAACCCGGCGGTCAAGGCGGTGTTGAGCGCATTGTGCTTCTCCGGGCGATTCAGCCGAAGCAGACGCACCGCGCCTTGGTTCTCGACAATCAATTCAGCCATGGTTTTGCCTCTATTTAATTGACTTAATCAACTTTATGAATAAAAGAAAGCCTGTCTTGGACAGGCAATCGTCTCAGCGCGGCTGGACGCCGCGGCCGCGGCGGGCCGGCACTTCGGCCTTCAAGTCATTGAGCATGTCCAGCATGTGCGTCGTCATCTTTTCCAGGGCACGTTCCAGTACTTCGCGCTCGTCTTCGCTCAGCACGGCCAGCATCTCCTCGTTACGCTCAACGGCAGCGGGAAACATCTCTTGATAGAGCTTTTTTCCAGCGCGCGTCAGGTCCAGGTTGACCCCGCGCGCATCCTGGGCATCCGCGCAGCGCTCGATCAGGCCGCGGTCGATCAGGTCGGACACCGTGCGGCTCGCCTGGCTTTTGTCGATGTTGGCTTCCCGAGCCAGTGCGTTCAAGGACATATTGGGCGCGGCGCCCAACAAGGCCAGGATCCGCCACTCACGCGGGCCCACGCCATAGCGGCTTTCGTTCAGGCCCGCCGCAATGCGGCTGGACACATAGGCCAGCCGGTTCAAGCGATAGGAAAACAGCTCCTTGAGCGCGGCGGGCGCGGTTCGGCCCGTGGAAAGCTTGTTTCGAGTTGCCATGGAGTTCTCTTGGAGCGGTTGCGGTGACGAGGGCATGATATACAAACGCCGCTCAAGCGCCCGCGCGGATCAGCGGATTAAAGCCGCTGTCGGCCACGCGGCTGTGCAGGTCGCGCCCCAGCACCGCGCGGCAGCGCTGTGACACGACAGCCAGCGCGTCCAGGTCCAGGCCCGTACGCACCCCCATGGATTCAAACAGATTGACCAGGTCTTCGGTCGCCACATTGCCGGTATGGCCCCCGCCATACTTCACCTTTGCCGGATGCCCCCCCACGCCGCCCACGGCGCAATCGAACCAGCGTACGCCGGCGTCCAGCGCCGCCACGTAATTCACCAGACCGGTTGCGCGGGTGTCATGAAAATGGGCCACCAGCGTGAGCTGCGGGAATTCGCGTTGCAGGGCGCCATACAACTGGCGCACGGTTTGCGGCGTGGCCATGCCGGTGGTGTCGCCCAGCGTGACGATGTTCACCCCCAGCGCGGCGTAACGCTCGGCGTCGCGCAGCACGCTATCCGCCGAAACCGCGCCTTCGAAGGGGCATCCGAACGCCACCGAGATCGTGCCGATCATGCGAAATCGGCCCCTGGCCAACGCGGCCATGCCGGCGATGTTGTCCCATTGATCCGCGCGGCTGCGCTTCAGGTTGCGCTCGGAATGCGACTCGCTGGCAGATACCAGCAAGCTGATCTCGTTGGCGCCCTGCCCCTGCTCCAGATCGGCCAGCGCCCGCTGCACCGCGCGCTCATTGGCGCAGGTCGCCTTGTACCAGACGCCGTCACGTCGCGGCAGCGCGGCCAGCATCTCGCTGGCATCCGCAAACTGCGGCACCACCTTCGGATTGGAATACGAGGTTGCCTCCACCCGCTCGAAGCCCAGCGCCGCAAACGCGTCGACCAATTCGGTCTTGACGCCGGTCGCAATGAAATCCGGCTCGTGCTGCAGGCCATCGCGGGCAAAACACTCGCACAGCACCACGTCGCGCGTCATGGCTTTTCTCCCAGACCGAACAGACTGACCGCGTGGGCGCGCAACTTGTTCTTCTGCACCTTGGAGCTCCCGGTCATGCCGATGTTCTCAAAGGTATCGACGATTTCCAGATAGCGCGGCACCTTGAAATTGGCGCAACGGCTCTTGCACCAGGCGATGAGCTCGGCGGTCTCGGCCTGCTGGTCTTCACGTAGCAGTACAAAGGCGGCCGGCACTTCGCCCAGCCGCGCGTCGGGCACGCCCACCACCTGCGCCATGCGCACGGCGGGATGACCATGCAGGACCTCTTCAACCTCGGCGGGCGCCACGTTTTCGCCACCGACCCGGAACATGTCCTTCAAGCGGCCCACCATGCGCAAGCGGCCCTCGGCATCCATTTCTCCCAGGTCGCCGGTGCTAAGCCAACCATCCGCGCTCAGTGCGCGAGCGGTTGCCTCGGGCATCTTGTAATAGCCCTTCATCACGCTCCAGCCACGCGCCTGGATCTCGCCTTGCCCGCCAGGCGCCACCACCGCGCCGGTGGCCGGATCGACCAAACGGATTTCCATGCCGGGATGCGGCAGGGCCCAGCCCTGCGCGCGCAGCGAAAACGCATCGTCCCAGGCCGACATGACGATATTGGGCGAGGCCTCCGATTGCCCATAGGCGTTGCACACCGAGGGCACGCCCATGACATCGCGGATCTTCTGCATCACCTCGGGACCCGCCGCGGCCCAGCCGCCTCGCAAATGGATCCGCTGCCGGTCGAAATCGGGGTGCCCCATCAGCATCAGGAAGATGGTGTCGTTGCCCGACGTCAGCGTGCAGCGCTCCTCGTCCAGCATGCGCAAGGCGTCGCCCACTTCAAATCGCGGCAAGGTCAGCAGGCAGCATCCCGTCACCAGACTCACCAGAATGGACAGCGTGGTGCCCGCCACGTGGAAGTAAGGCCGGATACTGAAATAGCGATCTTCCGGCCGCACGCCCATGCGCTGCGCCACCGCCACGGCGTTGCCCAGCATATTGGCATGGCTGAGCATGACGCCCTTCGGAAAGGACGTCGTGCCCGACGTGTATTGAATCAGCAGCACATCGTCGCTGCTGACGGCGCGCACCGCGGCATCAAAGCCGGCGGCATCCGCACGGGTTGCGCCTTCGATGAAGTCTGCCCAGGCGGTCGTGCCCGGCAGACTGCGATCACCCAGCACCACCACTTTCTCCAGCCTCGGCAGCGCCGCGCCTGGCAGGCGTTCAGCCAGGGCTGGCTCCACCGTTTGCAGCAGATCCAGGAAGTCGATGCCCAGAAACGTATCGGCCGTCAGCAACAGCTTGACGTCTGCCTGTTGCAGGCAGAACGCCAGTTCTTCCGTCTTGAACCGCGTATTGACCGGCACCGTCACCGCGCCTATCAGGGCGCACGCGTAAAACAGCTGCAGCCAGTCGCCGCCATTGCCGAGAAAGATGCCGACATGGTCGCCTCGGCGCACACCGGCCGCATACAGCGCCTGCGCGCGCAGCCGCGCCCCGGCGGCCAGTTCATCCCAGCTGAAACGTTCGCCCGGGGCGACAAAGGCCTCTTGCTGGCCTCGCGCCGCCACCGTCTGCGCCAATACGGCCGCCAGCGTCATCGTCTTCATGCCTGCGGCTCCTTGCCAAAGCCGGCAATCGCACCTTGCCAATCCGTGCCGCGCAGGTTTTCCTCGATAGCCAGCAGTTCGATGGCCATCGCGCCTTCGCGCGTCGTGGCAAGCCCCTGGTCGATGCTGCGTTTGGTCAGCCGCATCGTCAGCGGCTGGGCCCGGGACATGGCAGCCGCCATCGCCAGCGCTTCCCGGTGCAGCGCATCGGGCGCATACACATGGTTGACCAGCCCGATCTCGCGCGCCTCGGCGGCGTCGAACCGGCGGCCGGTAAACAACAGCTCCTTGGCCTTGCGAGCGCCGGCAATACGCGGCAAACGCTGCGTCGCGCCCACCGTTCCCCAACCCACTTCTGGGTAGCAGAACACGGCCTCGCTGGAGGCCAACACAAAGTCGCAGGCGCCCGCGATCTCGCAACCCGAACCAAACGCCGGACCGTGGACTACCGCCACCACAGGCTGCGGCAGACGTTCAATGGCGGCATAGGCGGCAAAACCCTGAACGCGGCGCGCCGTCATCTCCTGGCTGTTCATGGTCTTGCGCTCCTTGAGGTCAGCGCCCGCGCAAAAGGCCGGACCGTTGCCCATGATCAGCGCCACATGCACGCCGGGATCGGCAGCAATCGCCTCCATGACATGCACCAGCTCCGCGCACATCTGCGAGCTGAGCGCGTTACGACTCTCGGGCCGGTTCAACGTCACCGTGGCGACATGGTCCTGCACGTCAAACAGAATCGTGTGATAAGTCCGGGTCATGCCTGCTCCTGATCGGTCGGTTGCTGTGACCGCAAGAAACCGCGGCCACGGAGCGACTATAGGCTTATTAGTTGATTTAATCCACTATATTTTTGTGCGGCGGCGGTGTTGGGTTGGGCTGACAATGAGACGTCGATAGAGGGGACGGGTCGAGTCGAATCGTTCGCGGGGTCGGGCGGAGATCAAACATGGCTGAGCAGGGCCAAGGCACGCGAAAGCCGCTTGAACAGGCACGGCGGGCGTGGGAGGTCACTTCACGGTATCTGTCGAGATATGCCAGTGGGAGTCTGTCGGCTCGATGGCCATTACCCGCTCCGCGATTAGCGGCGTCGTCAGAGGCGCTTATATTCTGATGATTGCCTCGTTGACGACTCACACAACAGCCAAACAGCTGATTTAACTGGGCCATTCTGGCGCGGCAGGAGGGGCTCGAACCCCCGACCCCGGGCTTAGAAGGCCCGTAGGAAACCAATCTAACGCCTTGATTTCACGCGCGTCTTTGTAATCTGCGTTAGAACAAATCCCTGTTATGGGCTACGCTTATATGCAGCTTTGCAGCCATCAGTTCTAACGCTATATGTCCTACTTCACCCCCTTATCCGAGCGCCCCGGAGGCTGGCGGAACTGAGGGCGGTCAAGGCCCTTATGATGATCGGCACTCGGCCATCAAAACGGAGGGAGCATGGCGCTAGTTGTTTTGGAATACCTGAAGCTGTTTCTGTCTTGGCCAGTCGTGGTCGGACTGATTGCGGTTCTATGCCTCTGCATGTTCAAGCAAGAGGTGAAAAGCCTGATGCTGCGACTCGCCTCGATAAAGCTAAAGACGTCGATCAGTTCTTCGATGAAGCGTACGAGTCCTTCGAGCATGGCATTGCTCCAGGGTTTGTGGGCTCGTGGGCCAGGAAACGACGGTTACGGAAGCCCCGAGCAAGGGGCGCGCAAAAGCGCTGTTGAATTGCGTAGATGAATCGCTCTAATTAGAATCCGGGCACTTGGAGGACGAGCGATGAACAGAAGGCTGACCCGGCTCGGGATTGCAATTACAGTGGCCTATCTGGTTTCCGCTGCCTGGCTGGGTTGGGGGCAATGGAATCAGTTTGCGGACATCAAGCCGAACGAGCTGGGGGACTTCCTTGCTGGCGTGGTTGGGCCGTTAGCGCTTCTCTGGCTGATTCTTGGCTATTTTCAGCAAGGGGAGGAACTCAAGCAGAGCACTAGAGCTCTACAGCTCCAGGCCGAAGAGTTACGCAATTCCGTAGCGCAGCAGCAGCTGTTAGTGGCGGTCAGCCGCGAACGAGTGGCAGCTCAGCTAAAGACACTCGAGGGCGAGCAGGAACGGTACCGGATTGCAAACCGGCCCTTTTTGGAATTGCGTAAGCGAATGTCTGTTGGTAACGGACAAGTGCTGACGCAGAGCTTTGATTTGGTGAATCTGGGGGCCGACGCATTCCAACTAGAAATGTCTGTGACGCCCGTTCTAGAAGGGCTGTCCCCGCTGATGCAGTCAACCCTACGCCGAGATGCGTCTCTGGGATTTTCGGTCGCGCTAGATTACTCAACGTCAGGACAGTTTGTTTTGCTTGCGAAGTGTGTGGACGCCATTGGAAATGTCGTCGACACGGAGTTCTTAATAGTAGTGACGGCCGGTCTGGACGGGCCGAAGGTTCAAGTCCGCGGCACATAGTTCGGTAATGTGGCGAAAAAACTTGAGTTCGTTCTCCAGCTACTCGGGACATGCTCAAAGCAGGTCGGGTTGGTCTAGCACGGCAAAACTGTGTGGGCGCAATAGGCGAGCGCTACGGCTTAGGATATGAACATCCCCGCTGACACGTACGTATGTTTGTTCGTCATGGGCCCGCACGGCATTGTGATAGTCGTCGCCTTCAAGGTCCACCTTCACGAGTCTGTCTACGTCGTCGACCCTGCATTGTATGGTTGCCGTTCCAAGCTTTTCGCCCTGCGGTCTGCTCAGATTTTTGACGAACCCTGTGAGTGTGCGATTCTCAAGAATGTAGTCGTCTTTGTAGTAGGACGCCGCTTTGGTAAGAATACCTAACTGGGCGGGATCGAACTTAAACGTCCGGGGCTCAGTTTCGAAGAGGAGTCCCATCTGAGCAGCAACTTTGATCTCAAAGCTGCGGTTCCGATTTGTTCCGCTAAGACCCAAAAGGGCGTCGCACATGTTGGCACTTGCGCCGCCCAGAATCGCGTCGTCGAACACGCGCAAATTCTGCTTGTCATCAAACTCGAAGCTCGCCGTTTCAAGTGCGTCGAGTGCGGAGATCAGACTTTGTGTGACTGCCTGAGCAAGCGGGACCGGGTCGGCCGTTTGATCATTGACCGACGGCTCTTCAATCACAGGCGCAATCACGTTGACCACATAGCTGCCGATCTCCGTCTGTCCCAAGAGCAGACCATCAATGTACGCCCGAGCATCCGCTGCGATCTTACCCGTGAACTGCTTTCGCTTGGCGCGAAGGGCGAGCGCAGCAGAAAGCAGTAGTTCCTTCGCGTTCTGGATCAGAAGGACCCCATCATTGATGGGAATAGTTCCGTCTCGCGTGTCGGGGTGAATCACGCGCACGCTGACTACATTTGCAAAAATGCGCCCGATGTCCTCTTCGACGTGGCGAATGGTTCGGTTTTCAGCCGCCGCAATAGATGCGATGGCTTCTCTAAGGCGTTGATCGTGATCCTTAGCGATAGGGGACGGAAGTACGACCTCGGCATCTGGATCGTTTTGTCGATGCCAAATTGTAGCGACGCCTCTAATCTTGCCGTCCTCAAACCATTGCTTAAGTTCTAGGTAAGTCCGCAGTTGTGCCGCCGTGACACGTATGGCGCGGAAATCCGCGTTGGCGCTCATGGTCACAATGACTCTCCCGCGCTCGCGCGTTGCAGCATTTCTGTAAGAGTGTCATGAGTAAGGCGCTGAGCCAACGGGATAGACACCGTCACCGTAGCTTCATTGTTAGTCGGTCCGGCGTCTCGAAGTGACAGCCAGTAGCAGGAATGATAAAGCGCCAAATGACTATCGTTGTGAGCGATCCAGTCGTCGATGTTGTCGGGCACCAGCATTACAGCGAGGTAGCGCGGCGCCACTACATCATCCCCGCGCAGGTCGTTGTAGTTCTTAACTGGGAGCGGGTACCTAATGGTGTCGTCGACAATCAGATCCCGAGCAGAGCACTTCAACTGCAGCTGAATTATTGGACTACGCAGCCGCCCAGGGCCGAAGTGCCCTTGAGCCTGGAAGGTCACATCGATGCTGTCGTTATCCACGCGGAAATCGCCCCGGTTTACACCGGCGCGCGCTGCGAGGGCGCAGATGTACGCATAGTTAAATTCCTCTTTCTGCCGCTGCGGATCCATTGCATCGCCGTGTCTTCAGTAGAGGATGCAATGTTACATAATTGAAACAACCTTGGCATCTGTATGTTCATACAGTACACGGAGGCGTTTGTTTAGGTAACTTCGGCAGCAACATCAGCGAGTAGCCGTACACCGAGGTCGGACCTATGGTCGTCCCACAAGCTGCTGTCCCGCATACTGTCGGTACATAAAAGAGATCAAGAGCCCAACAAGAACCGAGCACACAAAGAGCAGTACGCGAAACGCCAAGAACGCATTACTCGCCCACAAGTCAGGGTTAAACAGCGCGGAGACGCCTGCGTCTATCTTCCCGACCAGATAGCCCGAAGCGAACACGCTGAAGGCTCTGGCGTAACCGGCAAAACGAGACTCTTCGTTCGCGGAATACGGGGTAATTACGACCCCAATGCCCCATCCCAGTACCATCCCCGTAATGGCAACCAAGACATTCAGCGTGCGCGGATCAACTACCGTTGCGGTAGTGAACGACAGATAAATAAGACTGACGCCGAACAAGACCGCGATAGTGGTGGCGGCAGATAGTTTGGTGATGCCGAAAGCCATATTGGTCTCCTTCATCTAGACGCCCAACCTCGCACGATCTGCGGCGCTTTCTCACTTACCGCAGGATCTCTGTGCGAAAGCACAGTACCACCTACTTCCCTTCGCACACCATCAGTTTTTCCGACTCTTCTTGCCGAGGTAGCATGAGACAGCTTCGGAGAGCGGACCGGCGCCGCAACATCCCCGGCGCTTAGAGTGACTTTCAGGATCTACCCGGGCTACCGGCCCGCTCTCCGAAGCTGAAGGACCAGAAGAGGGGCTGGAAAAGCCGCGCCCTATCCTGCGGCAACAACCCGGCCAGGTGTATGCGACTCGCTGGCAGACGAGTGATAAAGCAAATTGCCTCCGCGCCTTTAGGGTTGGGCTTGGCAAGCCGCGGATAGGCCTACGGTACGGTCAGAAGCCAACTGACGCCGGAATACGTTACCGGCACTCCCACACAGCCGCGCGCCTCAGCGCAGATTCCCATGACCTTAACTGAAACCCTCGCCTGGGGCCTGCGCCTGCTCGCGTTCGCGCGGCTGGTGCTGGCGCCCCTCGGCGACCACCTCTCCCGCCGCCACGCCGCGGCAGATCCCTGGAACCCGACATGAACACCATCAGCGCAAGCGCGCCCCCGGTGCGCCCCCGGTGTGCCACCGTCCTCCCATCACCATCAAGCAAGTAGCCCGCAGGCTTGGCGACCTCATAGCGCCCCGTGACCACGCGGGCAAGGGCAACTGGAACGACGACGCGGATATCCCGCTGTGGGCATGGCCGGCCAGCCTGGCGCTGGCCGCGTTCTTTTTCTTCTTCCCGCAGATCATGGGCTGGCTGCTGCGGGCGATCGTATGAACGGGATCGACTTCATTTTGAGGGATCGCACCGGCTGGACGCCCCCGGTCCCGCTGCCGCGTCGGCGCCTGCGCTGGGCAGACCCCAAACAGGAAGCCATGCGCCCCGAGGAACTGGCGTTCATCAAGGACGCCAAGGGTCGCCTCCCCTCCGTAATCTCTTGGGCGCAGCCCTGGGCACGCTCGAAACGTCGCACCCCGCCCCCAGTGGTCAGCCGGATCTGAGCAAGCACCACGCGTTTGAATTCGGCCGCGTCGACACCGATGGGCGCTTCAGCGTAGTGATCGAACATGGCTACCAAAGCCCGGAAACCGTCATCGCGCGGCTCTACCAGTGGATCGGCTGCACGGAGGCGAAGACTCCGTGACGCTCCTGATGTACGAAGCCCACAAGGCGCTGTCCAAGCTGCGCGCCCATGTAGCCGATGAGCGGGCGGCGCTGTCGCAATACGATTATCAAGCCCTGTTCGACGCCATCGGGAAGGCCGTCAAGGTTCATCCAAATTTGGCCATCGAAATTTCGGTACAAGCATTCCGCGCTGCCCTGGCGAGCGCCCCTGTACCCGACGTGCCGCAAGACACAGGCATCCCAGAAGCTGACCGGCTGATAGGTCGCCTCATGTCATCCGATCCTGACTTTGACGACTGCGCGCGGCCGCGGCGCGGCTCATCCGAGACCTGGCAAGCGCCCCTGTGGCCGGCGAAGCGGTCCGAAAGGTTGTGCTGTTCGGCGCGGCATGGCTGGGCGTCGAGTTGGAAGGACGCGCAACTGGCGTGGATTAGGACGCTTGACGAAGGCGTAACGGAGCCGACCCTGACGGAACATGCGCTCTACTTCAGCCTGCAGGATGTGCGCCCCGCAGCGATCACGACAAAGATCCAAAACCGTGACCACGATGCGTATGATTTCGCCGCTCATGCGAACCCGGCGACAACACACAAACACTACGACAGACGGTTGGTGAAGAAGGCCTCTGCGACAGAGTGAAGTTCTAACGCAAGCATTTTTATTCTAATGATTGCTTTCTTAACGAACTTCAAGGACACGCAATGGCTTGATTTTCCTAGCCATTCTGGCGCGGCAGGAGGGGCTCGAACCCCCGACCTCAGGCTTAGAAGGCCCGTGCTCTATCCAGCTGAGCTACTGCCGCGCGGTGTGAAGACGCCCGGAACCTGTCCGGGCCGCGCATTTTACCCTGTTGCGGAAAAAAGTTTGCCGCCTCTAGCCGGGCTCCCCCTACTCCTCGCCAATGTCCGTATGCGTGGACACCCACAGCACGATCGCATCCTCCGGGCTCAGGCTGATCACCCGGTGCCCCATGCGGCTGTCTATATAGAAGCTCTCCCCCGCCTTTAACCGCGCGGGTTCATAGAACTCGGTATAGAGCTGCACCTCTCCCTCCAGCACATAGACAAATTCCTCTCCCCCATGGCGGCTCCAGTCCTGGAACTCGTCGAAGGAGCGGGCCTTGACGCGCGTGTGGAATGGCATCATGCGCTTGTGGGACAGCGCGGTGCACAGCAGGCGGTGGTCGTAATACGGGGTTTCGTATTGGCGGCCTTCGCCCTGGCGGCTGAGGCTGCGGCGGCCGGTGCCCATGTGGGCGTCGGACGCGGTGAAGAGTTCGGCGACGTCCAGGTCCAGGCCGGCGGCGATCTTGATCAGGTTGTCATAGGTGGGGGACAGCAGGCTGTTCTCGATCTTTGACAGGGTCGACGCGGACACGCCGGTGGCCTCGGCCGCCTGCTTCAGGGTCCACGCGCGCGCCTGGCGCAAGGCTCGCAGCCGTTGTGCCAATGCGCTCTGTTTGTTGCCTTGCATTCTCTACACCCTGTCATGCCCGCAGTAGTCGGGCCTGAATAATCAGGCCCGCAATAATCAGCCCCGCGATTGACGTTCACGCCACCAATCGCGCGCCTGGTAAGACCAATAAGTCAGTTGAACCGCCGCCGTGCCCAGGCTCCCGCCATTCCAGGCCAGCCCGAACGGTTCGAAGAGCTTGTAGCGCTGCGTGTCGCCGGTGATCCCCTCGGCCACGACGCGTCCGCCTATGGAGGTGGTGTTCATGCCGTGGCCGCCGAACGCCGTGCAATACCAGACGCCGGGGCCCAGCAGGCCGATCTGCGGCATCAGGTGCCGCGCGTAGGCCATGCGTCCCGACCACGCCGCCTCCACGCGCACCCCCTGCAATTGCGGGTAGACGCCAAGCAATTCGCGGCGCAGGGACTCAGCCAGATCGGGCGGGTCGTCGACACGGGTGGTGATTCTACTGCCCCAGCCGATGCGGCCGCCATCGAGGACGCGGTAATAGTTGCCGGCGCGCCGGTCGTCGCCGATGGCGGCGGTGCTGCGGATGGCTTCACGGACGCGGTCGCCGAGCGGTTCGGTCAGCATGATGTAGGTGGCGATGGGCAGCATGGCGCGCCGCAAGGCGGGCACGACGTCGCCGGTGTAGCCGCCGGTGGCCAGCACGACGGTGGCAGCATCGACCTGCCCTTGTTCAGTCTTCAGGTGCTTGACCGCGCCGTCGAGCGTGGCGTGCACGACCGGCGAGTCTTCATGGATGCGCACGCCCAGCCGGACGCACTCACGGGCCAGCGCGCGCGCATAGTTCAGCGGATGGAAGTGAAAGGACGACGGGTCTTCGATGCCCTGGAAGTAGACGTCCGACACCAGCCGCTCGCGGACCTCGCTGCGCGAGAGCAGCCGCACGTCGCGCCCGAAGTCGCGCTGCTGGCTGTCGCACCACTGGCGCAGCGCGTCGGTCGCCTCGTAGCGCACGACGCGCAGGCGACCGTCCACCTTGTGGGCGTCGGCAATGCGCAGATCGCGGATGTTGTTGCGGATGATCTCGACGCCTTCCATCGACAGCCGGTAAAGCTGGCGGTAGTGGTCTTCGTCGACGTGTTTGCGGATGGCATCGGCGCCGGCCGAAAAAGCCGGCGACACCGAGCCGCCGTTGCGGCCCGAAGCGCCCCAGGCGATGCGCCGCGCTTCCAGCAGGGTGACGTTGCGGCCGCGCCGGGCCAGTTCCAGCGCGGTGGACAGGCCCGCCAGGCCCGCCCCGATCACGCAGACGTCGGCGCTGGCCGGGCCCGCCAGCGGCGGATAGTAGGTTTCGCTGTCGGCGAGCGTGCGCTTGTAGTAGGTATCGATGTACTCGGAGACCATGGTGTCCGCTCAGTGCAGGCCCGCGCCTTGCAGGCCCCCGGTCAGGCGCTTTTCCAGCCAGTTGGCCAGGCGCAGGAGCGGGTAGCAGTAGATGAAGTAGATGGCGGCGATCATGCCGTAGATGAACAGCGACTTCGCCGGGAACGTGATGATGAAGACTTCGCCCTGGCGGGTCAGCTCTGTGATGCCGACGACCGACAGGATGGCGGTGCTTTTGATCAGCATGACGTAGACGCCGCTCATGGGTTGCACGATCAGGCGCATGGCCTGCGGCAGGATGACCAGCCACAGGATCTGCAGCGGTCGCAGTCCCAGCGTCATCGCGCCTTCGGCCTGGCCCCGCGGCACGGCCTGGATGGCGCCCATGACAATTTCCGCCACGTAGCAGGACGTGTAGACCGACAGCGCCACGAAGGCGGCCGTGCCGGAATCCCAGTGCAGCATCTCAATGCCGGAGCTGGGCAGCACGAAGTAGAAAATGTAGAGCTGCACCAGGAATGGCGTGCCGCGCAGGATGTGGATGTAGAGACCCAGGATCTGATGCACGCCGCGAATGCGGTAGCTGCGGATCACGCCGATGACAAAGCCCAGCAGCGACCCCGCGATGATGGCCACGAAGGAGATCTTCAGCGTTTCCCAAAAGCCCTTGAGCAGAAAGGGCAAGACGACGCCGGCGGTGGAGAGATAGGATTCCAGCATGGTTACCTCGCGTTCCAGGCCGGGCCGGCCAGCCACAGGCTCACGCCCTTGGACAGCAGCAGCATGACGCAGTAGATCAGCAGATAGCCTGCGGCGATGGTCAGGAAGGCTTCGTTGGGCACGATGCGTTCGCTGTTCATCTGCACGCCGGCGGCCACCAGCTCAAACACCGTGATCAGCGACAGCAGCGAGGTGTCTTTGATCAGCACGGCGGTCTGGCCCAGCAGCGGCGGCAGCGTATTGGCGAAGGCTTGGGGCAGCACCACGTAGCGCAGGCGCTGGTGGTAGTTCATGCCGCAGGCCTTGGCCCCTTCGATCTGGCCGCGCGGCACGGACTCGATGCCGACGCGGATGATTTCGCTCATGTAGGCCGCGTGGTGCACGGTCATGGCGATGATGCCCAGCACCATCTCGCTCCAGCCCTTGGCGCCGGGCACCAGGTACGGCACCGCGTAATAGACCAGGTAGATCTGCACGAGCAGCGGCGTGGAGCGCACGAATTGCACATAGGCCGCCACCGGGCGCCACACCGCGCCGCGGGACGACATATGGGCAAGCGCCAGCGGCACCCCGGCCAGCACCGACAGCACGAGGCTTGCGCCCGCGGCGATCAGCGTATTGGCCAGGCCTTCGGCGAATTGGCCCGTGTACTGGCTGACGATGCGCCAGTTATAGAAATCGATCAGCCAGTCCATGGGCGGTCCCGTCTCCGATCAGTGGTCTTTCTTCCAATCGGTCGAGTACCAGTACTGCACCAGCTCCGGCAGCGAGTTGTCGGCGGTCTTCAGCGTCTGCCAGTTGTCCAGCCAGAACTTCAGGCGGAATGCGTTGGGGCCGACGGCGAATGCCAGCGGCTCGCGCACCATGACGCCTTCCAGCACGCGCAGGTTGCCGAAGTCCACGAGGAACTGGTTGGCGGTGGACAGCGACATGATCCCCGCGTCCAACCGGCCGCTGGACAGCGCCTGGCCGACCGGGGCGCTGCCGCCCGAGAACTCCTTCAGCGTGGCCGAGGGCAGCATCTTCTTGCCGACTTCGGCATAGGTGCTGGCGCCCAGCGCGCCGACGGTGACGCCGGACTTGTTCAGTTCGGCGAAGTTCTTGTACGGGGAATCCTTGGGCACCACGGCGACCGTGTCGGCGTAGAACATGGGCAGCGAGAACAGCACCTGCGCGGCGCGCTGCGGCGTGGGCGTCATGTCCGCGGCCACCATGTCGGCCTTGCCCGACAGCAGCGCGGGCAACAGGCCCTTCCATTCATAATCCTGCAGCACCAGCTTCACGCCCAGGTCGTCCGCCATGCGCTTGGCCACTTCCACAGCCAGCCCCGTGCGCTTGCCGGACTTGTCCATGAAGCTCATGAGCGGCCCGGAAGTCTGCACCGCCACGCGCAATTCACCGCGCTTGATGATGTCGGAAAGTTCGTCCGCCTGTGCCGGCAGGGCCACGGTGGCGGCCGCCAGGGCGACGCTGGCCACGCCCAGCCATTGTTTGATCTTCAGCATTTCTAACCCCTTTGGTGATTGGACCCATATCGTTCCGGGCAAGGCACATCGCGCCGGCAGCGCCCGGATAAGCCGGACCGGCGGGACTACAGAATCTTTTCCAGGAAAGCGCGGGTGCGCGCCTCTTTGGGGTGGCCGAACACTTCGTCCGGCGTGCCCATCTCCACGATGCGGCCGGCATCCATGAAGAGCGCGCGGTCGCCCACGTCGCGGGCGAACCCCATTTCGTGCGTCACGACCGCCATCGTCATGCCGTCGCGCGCCAAGGCCCGCATCAATTCAAGAATGCCGCCCACCGTCTCGGGATCAAGCGCCGACGTGGCTTCGTCGAACAGCATCAGTTGCGGGTCCATCGCCAGCGCGCGCGCAATGGCCACACGCTGCTGCTGGCCCCCGGAGAGCTGGCTGGGATAGCGATCGCCAAATTCCGCCATACCGACGCGGCCCAGGAGCTCGCGGGCGTAGCGCTCGGCGTCGGCGCGGCTGCGCCCGCGCACCACGCGCTGGGGTAGCGCCACGTTGTCGAGCGCAGTACGGTGCTGGAACAGGTTGAAGTGCTGGAACACCATGCCCACATCGGTGCGCCAGCGGTTGACGTCAGTGGCCGGGTCCGTGAGCGACACGCCGTTCACGCGGATGCTGCCGCTGTCGATGCTTTCCAGGCCGTTCAAGGTGCGCAGCAAGGTGCTCTTGCCCGAGCCGGACGGCCCCACCACCACCATCACCTCGCCGCGTTCGAGCTGGCAATCGATGCCGTCCAACGCCAGATGCGGGGGATGCCCGTCACGCTGATAGGTCTTTCTGACTGCCTGAACGACGAGCAACGGTTCGGCCACGAATTCACCTTCAGGTGCAGGGCACCTCAAAAATATTTCGCATTTCACGTCATAGTTTCGTATAGTAAATTTTTTTCCAGAATCGCCACTTAGGCATAACCCTTAAGCGAAGACGCTGACTTCGCAAGGCATCGAAGGAACCGGCATGGACACTCCTCAAGACATCCTGCGCAATCTCGGACTCAGTTCCAGTGCGCTCACCGGCGGCACCCTGATCGCCCGCAGCCCGATCGACGGCGCCGAGCTGGCGCAGGTACATGAGCACACGGTGGCCCAGGCCCACGCCGCCATCACCCGCGCCCGCCAAGCCAGCCTGGCATGGCGCGACGTCCCCGCCCCCCGCCGCGGCGAGCTGATCCGCCTGTTCGGTGAAACCCTGCGCCAGCACAAGCAGGAACTCGGCCGCCTGGTCAGCCTGGAAGCCGGCAAGATCGTCGCCGAGGGCGAAGGCGAAGTGCAGGAAATGATCGACATCTGCGACTTCGCCGTCGGCCTGTCGCGCCAGCTCTACGGCCTGACCATCGCCTCGGAGCGTCCCGGCCACCGCATGATGGAAACGTGGCATCCGCTGGGCGTCGTCGGCGTCATCAGCGCCTTCAACTTCCCCGTCGCCGTCTGGTCCTGGAACGCCGCGCTGGCGCTGGTTTGCGGCAACGCCGTCGTCTGGAAGCCGTCGGAAAAGACGCCGCTCACGGCCCTCGCCTGCCAGGCCCTCTTCGCGCAAGCCGTGCAACGCTTTGGCGACGCCCCCGCCGGCCTGTCCGAAGTCCTGATCGGCGGCCGCGAAGTCGGCGAAGCCTTGGTCGACTCGCACACCGTCGCGCTGGTGTCCGCCACCGGCTCCACCCGCATGGGCCGCCAGGTCGGGCCCCGGGTCGCGCAGCGCTTCGGCCGCGTCCTGCTGGAACTGGGCGGCAACAACGCCATCATCGTCGGCCCCACCGCCGACCTGGACATGGCCGCGCGCGGCATCGTCTTCGGCGCCATCGGCACCGCCGGCCAGCGCTGCACCACCACGCGCCGCCTGATCGTCCACGAAAGCATCGCCGACGAACTGGTCCAGCGCCTGCACAAGGCCTATGCCAGCGCCCCCATCGGCAACCCGCTCGACAGCGGCAACCTTGTCGGCCCCCTGATCGACCGCGCCTCCTTCGACGCCATGCAGGCCGCCCTGACCGCCGCACGCGAACAAGGCGGCAAGGTCACCGGCGGTGAACGCGTGCTGGCCGACCAATACCCCGACGCCTGGTACGTGCGCCCTGCCATCGCCGAAATGCCCGGCCAGACCGACGTCGTCTGCCATGAAACCTTCGCGCCCATCCTCTACGTGATGCGCTACAAGGACTTCAACGACGCGCTCGCCATGCAGAACGGCGTGCCGCAAGGCCTGTCGTCCGCCATCTTCACCAACGACCTGCGCGAAGCCGAGACCTTCCTGTCGGCCGCTGGCTCCGACTGCGGCATCGCCAACGTCAACATCGGCACCTCCGGCGCCGAAATCGGCGGCGCCTTCGGCGGCGAAAAGGAAACCGGCGGCGGCCGCGAGTCCGGTTCCGACGCCTGGCGCAACTACATGCGCCGCGCCACCAACACCATCAACTACTCGCGCAACCTGCCGCTGGCCCAAGGCATCAAATTCGGCGAATAACCGTCGATCACCGCGCCGCAAGGCCTGCCGGATCCGCCGCGCAGTGCCTTCGCGCAACACCTTTCTCCAAACCCCGCGCATTGTCGACAATGCGCGGGGTTTTCGCATTGCTTACAGCCCATACAACCAATTAGCCTGACTTACAAACTGTTGCCGGGGACGGTGCTACATTGCCTCATCACAAAAACCATACACGTCCTCAATGACCTCCAGCCGTCCCTTTCATCGCTCTCCCACTTCCCGCCTCGTCGCCGCCATCCTGGCCCTGGGCGCGGCCGGCTCCGCCGCGGCAGGCGTGTCTTACCGGCTGGACCGCCCCTCCGCGGCGCCCGGCGAAACCGTCACCATCGAGGCCGTGTTCTTCAACGAAGGGGGCTCGCGCGTGGACTGGCAGGCCCCGCCTGAACTCGTCCTCCAGTGGCGCAGCCCCAACGGCCAGATCGTGCGCAGCCTGGCCAAACTGAAAAGCGGCCGCGACAACTACAGCGTGCCCGTCAACAACTTCGCCCGCATGTCCTGGACCGCCGAAGTGCCCGCCACCGCGCGCGGCCTGCAAGCCGTCTCCATCGAAGGCCAACCGTCCATGATGGCGCTGGACGCCACTGGGCGCGACAGCGGCACCCTGGCCACCACGCCCGCCCAAACCCCCGTCGTCGACGCCCGCAGCGGCCAACCCGTCCCGCCCGCCGCCGTCGCCGCGGCAGGCGCCTCGCCCGAAGCCGGCCCCGCCCCCGCCGCCGCCGTCGAACAGACCGTCGAACAGGCCGCCTTCGACAAATTCCGCAGCGCCTTCTCGGCCTACAAGCCCGTCTACTTCGCCGTCGGCACCCGCGGCCTGACCACAGCCCGCTTCCAGATCAGCGCCAAATACCGCCTCATCAGCCCGCGCGGCAGCGCAGACACCTGGCACGACGACTTCTACCTGGGCTACACCCAGACCTCGCTCTGGGACCTGGAAAGCGACTCCAAGCCCTTCATCGACACCACCTTCAACCCCAGCGTCTTCTGGCTCTCCGACGACGTTTGGAAATCCGAAAACCAGAACTGGCGCATCGGCATGAACGTCGGCGTCGAACATGCCTCCAACGGCAAGGACGGCGAAGACTCGCGCTCCCTGAACGACGGCTACATCGAACCGCGCTTCCACTATCGCTTTGACGGCGGCAGCACCCTCACCTTCGCCCCCAAGGTCAAGGCCTACTTCGCCGTCGCCAACGAAAACAGCGACTACTCCGCCTACGCCGGCCACGTCGACTGGCAACTGCGCTGGGCCCAGGACAACGGCGCGGTCGTCACCGCCATGTACCGCCAGGGCGACCAACGCCGCCGCACCACCCAGCTGGACTTCGCCTGGCCGCTGCAACGCACGTTCCTGAACTGGAACGGCTACCTGCACCTGCAGTACTTCAACGGCTACGGCGAAACGCTGCTGGGCTACAACCAGCGCAACGAAAGCCAGTTCCGAGTGGGGCTGTCTCTGATTCCGTAAGCCCGCAACGCGGCACGGAATCGTTGAATGAAAATCGCCGGCTTGAATGCCGGCGATTTGCTTTGGGCGCACTTAAGGCGCCTACCCCCGTTGGCGCGACGGTGTCAGACACCCGGGAGAGAGGGTCGTCAACCCGTGACGGCAATTCAACGGGTGTCAGACACCTTGGTATTGCAATTCAACGCGTGCCAGACACCTCGATATCAAGCGCCGACGCAAGACACCCGAACGCCAGATAAGGCCGCCCGCGCGGCCGACATCTGGCAGCCCCGCAAGATCTTCCGAACCCGAACAGACCTGTAGAAAAAGGTCAAGCAAGCCACCCTCCCTAAAGGCCTCCCGACCTTTTACGACGCAGCCCGGCGCGGCGGCGGCCTGGGTGCGCGGGGCGTGTAGATGCGCCCGAGGGAATCGGAAGGCAGTCGCCGAAGGCGACAACGACGATGACGACGGGGAAGTCCGGAGCGAAGGCTCCGGACCGCAATCGTAGCCCCGCGCACCCAGGCCGCCGCCGTGCCGGGCGTCTCAAGAACCCGCACCAAACCCGCTCCAGACCCCGCAAGAACCACCAGAGAAAACCAACAAAGGGATTTCCCTCAATCCCCCCGAAACTCCAACCCCGTCCCGTAAACTCCGCCCCAAAGCGCACCCAAAAACACCGCGCACCAAGGGGATCCGGGCCGCTAGCCCCGGACAGATAAAGCACAAGCAAAGCCATTCATGTTCGCCGACCTGAAGCACCTCTCGCACCACGCCGCCTGGCGCCGCCAGCTTGAAATGCTGCTCGAATCCGCCGGCGAAGGCATCTACGGCATCGACCTGCGCGGCCGCTGCATCTTCATCAACAGCGCCGGCGCCGACATGCTCGGCTACACCCCCGATGAACTGGTAGGCCGCAACATGCACTACCTCATTCATCACTCCCACGCCAACCGCACCCTGATGCCCGTCCACGACTGCCGCATCTTCAAAGCCTTCCGCGACGGCCGTGGCGAACGCGCCGACGACGAAGTGCTCTGGCGCCGCGACGGCACCTGCTTTGACGCCCAGTACGCCTCATACCCCATCCGCAACGACCAGGAAGTCGTCGGCGCCGTCGTCACTTTCTCAGACATCACCGCCCGCAAACAGATCGAGCGCGAACTCCAAAGCACCCAGGCCTTGCTAGAACGCCGCGTCGGCGAACGCACCGCCGAACTCAGCGCCGCCCACGAATCCCTGCGCCGCCTGTCCTCGCACCTGAGCACCCTGCGCGAAGAAGAACGCGCCCACATCGCCCGCAACATCCACGACGATCTTGGCGCCTCATTCACCGCCCTGCAGCTCGACCTGAACTGGCTGCGCCGCCAGCTCAGCGCCGCGCCCGCCCTCCAGGCGCACCTTGACCGCATGCTAGAAGTTACCCAGACCGCCATGGGCGCCACCCGCCGCATCCTCAACGACCTGCGCCCCGTCGTCCTCGACCACCTTGGCCTCTGGGCCGCCCTCGAAGCCCTGCTGCAGGACCTGCAGACCCGCAGCGGCCTGCAATGCCGCTACCTTTGCCCCCCCGACACCGAAAGCCTGCGCCTGGACCGCAACGCCGAAATCGCCATCTACCGCATCGTCCAGGAACTGCTCACCAACGTACAGCGGCATGCCCGCGCCCGCAGCGTCAGCGTCAGCGCCGTCTGGGGCGCCGACGGCCTGGTGCTGACCGTCGAAGACGACGGCGTCGGCATGCAACTGCCCGAAGACCGCCACACCTTCGGCATCCTTGGCATGCGCGAGCGTGCCCGCGCCATTGGCGGCGATCTTGCACTGGACAGCGCCCCCGGCGCCGGCATGCGCGCCCGCCTGCGCCTGAACCCGCTGGCTGCTTGAAGGAAACCGCGCCATGCCCCTGAACCTGCTTATCGTCGACGACCACCTCATCATCCGCCGCGGCCTCGCCCGCATCCTTGAAGAAGATCCGCGCGTCGCCCTTGTCCATGAAGCCGCCGACGGCCCCGCCGCCCTGCGTGCCCTGCGCCAGGCCCACTACGACGCCATCGTCCTGGACGTCGCCCTTGGCGAGCGCGACGGGCTGGATGTGCTGAAAAGCGTGCGCGCCGACCATCCCGGTTTGGGCGTCGTCATGCTCTCCGTCTACCCCGAATCCCAGTTCGCCGTCCGCGCCCTGCGCGCCGGCGCCCATGCGTATCTGAACAAAGGGTGCGAGCCCGAAGAACTGCTTGCCGCCCTGACCAACGCCGCCGCCGGCAAGATGTACGTCACGCCCACTGTCGCCGAACTGCTCGCCCACACCGTGCGCCAGGACAGCTCCCGCCCGCCCCACGAATTGCTGTCCAACCGCGAATTCCAGGTTTTGCAGCTGCTGGTGGCCGGCCGCTCCGTCTCGGCCATTGGCGAACAGCTTGCCCTGTCCGTCAACACCATCTCCACCTACCGCAGCCGCATCTTCGAAAAGCTCAACGTCCGCACGCTGGTGGAATTGGTCGCCTACGCCAACACGCACCAGTTGGGTGCGATCTGAGCGACTGCCGCACTATCCCGGCGCAACCCGCGCACCACGTAGTAAGACCCCTACACGCGTATCGTTGAACCGGCGATACCGGCCGCCGCCGGCCAGCCCCATGATGGCTCCATTCCCGACCGAAGGAGCCACCATGTCCCTCTTCAGCAACCCGTTTGACGCCAACAGCCGCCTGGCATGCGGCTGCGGACGCCACGCCTCGCAAGCCGAACACGAGCGCGCCACGCAGGCCATCGCGCAGGGCGACGCCGCCGGCAGCGCCGTCGAACAGGCCGTCATGCGCGCCCTGTTCCCGCAGGATGCGCTGCGCCGCCGCTTCCTGCGCGCCGTCGGCAGCGGCACCGCCATGGCCGCCATCGCGTCGATCTTTCCGCTGGCCGCCGCCAAGGAAGCCTTCGCGCAGACCGCCGGCCCGCTGGAGAAACAAAAGCTCAAGGTCGGCTTCATCCCCATCACCTGCGCCACGCCCATCATCATGGCGCACCCCATGGGCTTTTACGGCAAACAGGGCCTGGACGTCGAAGTCGTCAAGACCGCCGGCTGGGCGCTCATCCGCGACAAGGCCATGTCCGGCGAGTATGACGCCGCCCACATGCTGTCGCCCATGCCGCTCGCCATCTCGATGGGCGTCGGCGCCAGCCGCGCCGTGCCGTGGACCATGCCCGCCGTCGAGAACATCAACGGCCAGGCCATCACGCTGTCCATGAAGCACAAGGACCGGCGCGACCCGAAGGACTGGAAGGGCTTCAAGTTCGCCGTCCCCTTCGACTACTCCATGCAC
Organism: Achromobacter mucicolens; assembly: GCF_902859725.1. GTDB lineage: Bacteria > Pseudomonadota > Gammaproteobacteria > Burkholderiales > Burkholderiaceae_B > Achromobacter > Achromobacter mucicolens. The sequence goes on from NZ_CADIJP010000006.1 coordinate 123,373, forward strand.
AACTACCTGTTGCGCTACTACCTCGCCGAACACGGCCTGGATCCCGACACCGACGTGCAGATCCGCTCCGTGCCGCCCCCCGAAATGGTGGCCAATCTGCGCGCCGACAACATCGACGGCTTCCTCGCGCCCGACCCCGTCAACCAGCGTGCCGTGTACGACGGCGTGGGCTTCATCCACACCTTGTCCAAGGCCATCTGGGACGGCCACCCCTGCTGCGCCTTCTCCGCCAGCAAGGAGTTCGTCACCACCATGCCCAACACCTACCAGGCCCTGCTGAAAGCCATCATCGAGGCCACCGCCTACGCCCGCAATCCGGCCAACCGCAAGGAAATCGCCACCGCCATCGCCGCGCCCAACTACCTGAACCAGCCCGTCACGGTGGTAGAACAGGTGCTGACCGGCACCTACGCCGACGGCCTGGGCAAGGTGCTGACCGACCCCAACCGGATCGACTTCGATCCCATGCCCTGGCAGTCGTTCGCCGTGTGGATCCTGACGCAGATGAAGCGCTGGGGCCAGGTCAAGGGCGACGTCGATTATCAGAAGGTCGCAAGCGACGTGTTCCTGGCGACCGACGCCGTGCGCCTGATGCGCGAAGCGGGCCTCACCCCGCCCGCGGAAACCGGCAAGACCTTCAGCGTCATGGGCAAGCCCTTCGACCCCAGCCAGCCCGAGGCTTACCTCGCCAGCTTCAAGATCCGGAGGACCTGATGGGGTCGGTGCAACACTGGCGGGCCACGTTCCTGTCCATCGCCCTGTTCCTGGCGTTCCTGCTGCTCTGGCACGCCGCCACCCGCCCCGATGCGGGCGAGGCGACGGTGGACCCGGCCTATGCGGCGCTGGTCGGCAATGCCGCGGCCAGCGGCTCCAAGACGCCGTTCCCCGGTCCCGCCGAAGTCGGCGCACAGCTGTGGCAGCACCTGAAGGATCCCTTCTACGACCGCGGACCGAACGACAAAGGCATCGGGATCCAGCTCGGCTACTCCGTGGCGCGGGTGCTGACGGGCTTTGGCCTGGCCGCGCTGGTGGCCATACCACTAGGATTTTTGATCGGCATGTCGCGCACGGTGTACCGCGCGTTCGACCCGTTCATCCAGGTGCTCAAGCCGATCTCGCCCTTGGCGTGGATGCCGTTGGCGCTCTACACCATCAAGGACGCCAACACCTCGGCCGTCTTCGTGATCTTCATCTGCTCGCTATGGCCCATGCTGGTGAACACCGCGTTCGGCGTGGGCGCCGTGCGGCAGGACTGGCTGAACGTGGCGCGCACGCTGGAAGTGTCGCGGCTGCGCACCGCGCTGCAGGTCATCCTGCCCGCCGCCGCGCCCACCATCATGACCGGCATGCGCATCTCGGTCGGCATCGCGTGGCTGGTGATCGTGGCCGCCGAAATGCTGATCGGCGGCACCGGCATCGGCTACTTCGTCTGGAACGAATGGAACAACCTGTCCATCTCCAACATCATCTGCGCCATCGTCTTCATTGGCCTGATCGGCATGCTGCTGGACAACCTGCTGGCGCGCGCCGCGCGGCTGGTGAGCTACCGGGAGTAACGCGCATGAGCCAATCTTTTCTGCAGGTCCAAGGGCTGGGCAAGCGCTACCCAGGGCGCGATGGCCGTCCGCAACCGCCCGTTTTCGAGAACATCGATTTCCAGATCGACAAGGGCCAGTTCGTCTGCGTCATCGGCCACTCCGGCTGCGGCAAGACCACCATCCTGAACGTGCTGGCCGGCATCGACGACAGCAACGAAGGCATCGTCATCATGGACGGCCGCCAGATTTCGGGGCCGTCGCTGGAACGCGGCGTCGTGTTCCAGGCGCACGCGCTCTTGCCGTGGCTGACGGCGCTGCAAAACGTGGAATTCGGCGTGCGCTCGCGCTGGCCCGCCTACAGCCGCGAACAGGTGCGCGCGCACAGCCAGCGTTACCTCGACATGGTGGGGCTGGGTCACGCCGCCGGCAAGAAGCCCTGCGAACTGTCCGGCGGCATGAAGCAGCGCGTGGGCATCGCCCGCGCCTTTGCGATCCAGCCCAAGATGCTGCTGCTGGACGAACCTTTTGGCGCACTGGACGCGCTGACCCGCGGCGCCATCCAGGACGAGCTGCGCGCCATCGTCCAGGAAACCCGCCAGACCGTCTTCATGATCACGCACGATGTCGACGAGGCCATCCTGCTGTCGGACCGCATCCTGCTCATGAGCGCCGGTCCCTACGCCCGCATCGCCGAATCCGTCACCGTGGACCTGCCGCGCGACCGCACGCGCGCCAGTCTGCATCACGAACCCCGCTATTACGACATCCGAAACCATCTCGTCGACTTCCTGGTCGACAAGGCCATCCACAAGGAGTGAACCACCATGATGTCCCGCGCTGAAGTCACCGAACTCGTCGTCACCCGCAAGCTGGAAAAAAAGCTCTCGTGGGGCGCCATCGCCGAAGCCGTCGGCCAGAGCAAGGAATGGACCACCGCCGCGCTGCTGGGCCAGATGACCATGACCGAGGAACAGGCGCAGGCCGCCGCACGCGTGCTGGACCTGCCCGCTGACGCCGTCGTGCAGCTGCAGGTCGTGCCCTACAAGGGCTCGCTGCCCAGCACCGTGCCCACCGACCCGCTGATCTACCGCTTCTATGAACTGATCAACGTCTACGGCACCACGTTCAAGGCGCTGATCAATGAAGAGTTTGGCGACGGCATCATGAGCGCCATCGACTTCAAGATGGACCTGTCGCGCGAGGCCGACCCCAAGGGCGACCGCGTGCAGATCGTGATGAGCGGCAAGTTCCTGCCGTACAAGACGTACTGAAGGCGCGCCAGGCGGGGCGCGCCCCGCCCGCGGCTAGCCCTCGGCGGCCAGTTCTTCCCAGCCCAGTTCGCGGGTGCGCTGCAGCGTCACCGTGACCTGGGCCGCCGCTTCGCGCACCGCCTGAACCAGTGTCAGGCCGTTCAGCAATCGCGACGACACCCCCGCCATGAACACGTCGCCCGTGCCATGCACCGACGGCGGAATGGCGATCTCGGGGTGAGTCACCACCGTCACGTCGTCCTGCGTGACCACCACCAATTGCAACGTGCCGGGCGCCGCCGTCATCGGCGCGGCGCTGGTCGCGACGATCCACTGCGGCCCGCGCGCGATCAACTCGCGGGCGGCGGTCACCACTTCGTCGACCGACGACAGCGGGCGGCCCACCAGCAATTCCAGCTCGAAATGATTGGGCGTCATGCCCTCGGCCAGCGGCACCAGGAGATCGCGATACTGCGCGACCAGCCCCTCGTCCACGTAGAGCCCGTCATTGCGGTCGCCCATCACCGGGTCGATGAACACCCGCAGCTCAGGACGCGAGGCCCGCACGGCCGACAGCCATCGCGCCAGCAATCCGGCCTGCCCCGGCTGCCCCAGATATCCGCAGACCACCGCGCGCGCCACCTGGCTCACGCGCCGCTCATTCAATCCTTGCAGCAAGCCCTCGAACCAATCCAGCGGCACCGCCCCGCCGTGCAGCGTGGGATAGTGCGGCGTATTGCTGAGGATGACGGTGGGCAGCGCAATCGCGCGCAATCCCGCCTTGCGGAACACCGGCATGGCGGCGTTGTTGCCGACATAGCCGTAGACGACCTGGGACTGGATCGAAACGACATCCACCTGCGCGGTGCGGGCGGGCAGCGCTGCGCCCGGCGTGGGGGCAGCGGGAATTGCGGTCATGAGGATTGCTCCGGGGTGTGATCGGGGTGTAGAAGAGCGGGGCAGCCCATGCGGGTGATGAAATAGATCTTCTTGACGAAGTGGTCGACTTCCCAGCGGCCCGTATAGCCTTCCGGCATGACAAAGGCTTCGCCCACGGTCAGCTCGTGCACCGTGCCGTCCGGGTCCACCAGACGCGCGGCGCCTTCGACGATATAGCCGAATTCGATGTAGCCGGTGGTGTTGGACTGGAACGAGCCCGCCGTGCTTTCCCACACGCCGGCCTCGGCCTTGCCCGCGTTGCCTTCAAAGGCGGTCACGGTACGAAACGCGGCATCGCCCGAAATCGGGCGGCGCGGCTTGCCGGGCACCGGGTTCTTCATCGGGCCGGCATCGATGCGGACAAGCCGCGATTGATCGTTTTTCATGGTTGATCCTGTGTCATTCAATAGCGAATCAGCGCGCCGGCCCCGGGCGTTCAGTGCGCCGCCACCACCAGCACTTCGGCCATGGCCCGGCTGACGGTGCGCATGCGATGCGGCAATTCTGAGTCGAAATAGACGGAATCGCCGGTCTCCAGGCGGAACTGGCGTTCGCCCACGTGGACCTCGATGGCGCCCTTGAGCACCAGCAGGAATTCCTCGCCCGGATGCGGAAACACCGCGGCGGCGTCCGGAAATTCGCGCGGCGGATGCACCACGAAAGGCTCCATCGCCTTGACCTTGCGCCGCCCCGCCAGCGACTCGTAATGGTACTCGCTGCCCAGGCCGCGCCGCTGCAGGGCCTCCCGGTCGGCCACCCGCACCACGCTGACCACTTCGTCTTGCGCGGCGCCATCGTCCCCGACCAATTGGGATACGCCCACGCCATAGGCCTCGGCCAGGCGCAGCACCGTGGAAATGGACGGCTCGCTCAGGCCCCGCTCCAGCTTGGAGAGATAGCTTTTGGTCAATCCCGTGCGCTGCGCCAGCTGTTCCAGGGACAGGGTTTGCTGGCGGCGCAAGGTGCGTAGGCGGTGCGGCAGGTCGATCATGGGCAGGGAATGCGCAAATACAACCGGCAAGAATGCCCCAAAAGCCCGCCGCCGTCGAGCCGCCCCGCCCTGCTTCGCCTAGCTCAGCGCATCCGGATGCGCCCGCAGGGCGCGGCGCGCGTAGTACGAGAACCCCACCTGCGACCGCTTGGGCGTCAGAATCCAGTCGTGCGCCTCGCGGCCCAACTCCGGCGGAATCGGCTGGATCTTGCCCGCGGCCATCGCCAGCAGCTGCATGCGGGCGGCACGCTCGAACTGCAGCGCCAGCACGCAGGCTTCTTCCACCGACCCGGCCGCAATCAGCATGCCGTGATGCGACAGCAGGATGGCGCGCTTGGAACCCAGCGCCTTGGAAATGATCTCGCCTTCCTCGTTGCCCACCGGCACACCGGGCCAGTCCTTCAGGAACGCCACGTCGCCGTAGAGCGGGCAGTTGTCCATGTGCGAGACCTCAAGCGGAACCTCCAGCATCGACAGCGACGCCACGTGCAGCGGATGCGTGTGGATGATGCAGTTCACGTCGGGCCGCGCGCGGTAAATCCACGAATGAAAGCGGTTTGCCGGATTGGGCATGCCGCCGCCTTCCTGCACGCGCAGGTCTTCGTCCACCAGCAGCAGGTTGCTTGCCGTGATCTCATCGAAGCCCAACCCCAAACGCTGCGTGAAATAGCGGTCGGGCGCGTCGGCGCGTGCCGTAATCTGGCCCGCCAGGCCCGAATCATGCCCGCCGTCAAAGAGGATGCGGCAGGTCAGCGCCAGCCGCTCGCGCAAGGTCCATTGCGGGGTGTCGAACTGACGCTGCATCTCGGCCTGCGCGCGCGCAATCAGTTCGTCCTTTCCCAGGTGCATCGTATCGGCCATCATGTCTCCGTCATGCCGTTTCCATCAACGGCGTAAATCCCGGCAAGGCCCGCATGCGAGCCAGCCAGGCAGTGATGTTCGCAAAGCCGGACAGGTCGTAACCGCCCTCGCCCGCCATGCTCGTGTATGGGTACAGCGCGATGTCCGCGATGGTGGGCGAGGCGCCCACCAAAAACTCGCGGCCAGCCAAGTGGCTATCCATCAGCGCGGCGGCCTTCATGCCCGCCGCGCGCCACGCCACCATGTCAGGATCATCCGTCTTGGCGGTCTGGCGCAGGTGGATCAAGAGGCGCGGCTGCGCGAACTCGTGCATGTGCTGGGTCTGCTCGAAACTCAACCAGCTCGACACCTGCGCCTGCGCCAGCCGGTCCTCGGGCAGCCACGACGTGCCCATGCCCAGATACCACAGGATCGCCTGCGACTCCGCCAGCCACTGCCCTTCCGGTGTCAACAGCGCCGGCACCTGCCGCCACGGATTGATGCGCGCGAAGGCCTCGGTTTCCAGGTCGCCCTGAACGATGTCGAACGTGCGCCGCTTGACCGGCAGGCCCATCAGCCCGCAGGCCAGCCGGATCTTCCATGCGTTGCCCGACCGCAGCGTATCGGCCAGTTCCAGCGGCTTGCCCGCCAGCGGGTGGGACGCCCCGGTATTCATGCGTAGCTCCTTTCCATATGCGTATTTCCTAATCCATCTTGATATTGGCGCGCTTCACGATCTCGGCCCACTTGGTCTTTTCGCCGCCGATGAAGCGCTGATATTCCTCGGGTGTACCCGAATAAAGCTGCGTGCCCTGCGCCGCCAGCCGTTCCTTCAAGTCGGGCGAGGCCAGCGTCTTCTGCAAGGCCGCACTCAGCGCGGCCACCACATCCGGCGGCGTGCCGGCGGGTGCGAAGAACGCATTCCACGAACTGATCTGCAGACCCGCATCGCCCGCCTCGATGCTGGTTGGCACCGCGGGCGCAGACGGCAGCCGGTTGTCCGACGCCACCGCCAGCGCCCGCAACTTGCCCGACGTAACGTGCGGCATGATGACCGGACTGGCGTCCATCACCACATCCACCTGCTCGCCGATCGCGGCATTCACGGCCTCGCTGCCGCTCTTGAACGGCACATGCACAATGTCCACGCCGGCCGTCAGCTTCAGGAGCTCCAGGCCCAGGTGCGGCGAACTGGCGTTGCCAGCCGAGCCGAAATTCAGCTTGGCGGGATTGGCCTTGGCATACTTGACGAACTCGGCGAACGACGCGGCGGGCAAACCCGCACGCACGGCCAGCAAATAGGGCGACCCGGACACCATCCCCACCGGCGCAAACTTGTCCGCGTCATAACTGAGTTTGGCGTAGATCAGCGGGTTCACGACCTGCGTGCCCACCGTCCCCATGAATATCGTGTACCCGTCGGCCGGGGCCGTCGCCGCCACCTGCGCCGCGATCACGCCCCCCGCACCTGGCCGGTTCTCGATCACGACCCCCTGCCCCAACACGTCCCCCATTCCCTTGCCCACCTGCCGCGCCACGATATCCGTGATGCCGCCGGCGCCAAACGGCACCACCAGCCGGATCGACCGCTCTGGAAACGCCGCCTGCGCGTGTCCCGCCAATCCCGCCGTCAACGCCAATGCTGCCACCATGCCCAAGACCTTCATGCCATTCCCCTTGTATGCGCCGTCGCGGCGCTATGACACAAAGTGTCCTATAGAGCATTGATTTTCCGCAAGGGAAATTTGATTAGGGGAAACCTGGAGCGGGGGGAATGGCGTTCGGCTTTTGGCTTTGCCTAGTAACGCCAGCCATGGCGCGGGCGACTTCTCGTTCTTTGCGAACGGAGAGCTTGCAGTTGTAGAAGGCCAACTTCGCGAAAGGCGCGATTAAATTTGCGCAACAGTCTAAGCCCGCGGATTCGGGGGATGCGCATACGGGCATTTCGGAGGGGGCACGGACATCTCGAGGCGCTCGGCTTTACCTTGGGAGCTGTACGAGAGGAAGGCCGTGCCTTGCATGGAAAGGCCCGGTGCCCCTGTAGTCAGTGGCCGCGTTCGGCCAGAAGCGGACATTGCCTGATATCGTCACGGAAGTTCAACGACAAAATGCGAAAAGGACTTGTATGAGTAATCCGTGGTGCTATCTGCTGCGAAGATATGGCGAGGAAGTAGAGATGCCAACGCATGATGAGATCTCGGCAGCAGTAAAAGAGCTATACGAAGAGAACTTGCCGGGCATGACTGAGGGAGACTATGACGAGCACGGCGATGGTTCGCTAACATATGGCTATGACGAAGGGCCCATGTACGAGATTCAAATTACACGTAGTGGGATTGCACGCTTGAACGAGTGGGCCGATCAAGATTATGGGACCGAATTGTGCCCAATGAGAGAGATTGAAGCGCTTCCACAAGAGAAAGCAGTCCGATTATGGGAGCTCCTGGCCGCTGGAAAGATAGAGGTTGTTCGCTCCTACTTCTAAACGGCTAAACGTCCGTTACGGGTCGGAAGCAGACGGCCACCAAGTCTGCAACCGCCCAGAAGCATACGGTAGGAAACGGCAGCTTCACGCCTTCTTTGATAGCGCCCCCAGCGTCGGCGATAAGCGACGGTACCACCTGGATCATTACCGCCCAGAAGGTCAAATCGAGGGACGCAAGTGAGCACCAAGAAACCCAATCTTTGCCTTGTCAACACGATCTTCACGGTGCCAATTTTGGCGCTGACTACCATGGGATCGGCTTTCGCTCTAGGTAATGACGCATCGCCTGATGGCGGACCACGGGTAACCCGGCAGTTCGATTTTTCAGCGCCCGCTTTGAATTTCGAAAGCAGCGTTCCACGAGATGCGAAGGTGCAGACGGCGCCGATGGAACCCAATCCGCCGGACACCATCGGCAACGTGAAGGTAATTGGAAAAATCACGTCGGATAAAAACAATCCGGAGATCGAGACCAGCATTTTGGGCTACAACCTGCCGGCACCCGCCACGGCATGGCGACTCTGCACTTTCGAAGTGGAAGCACTCGGGTATGTACCACGAATCTCCAAAAGCTCGGACGACCTGACAGAAGTGGGACTTCTGTCCCAGAAAGCCGACAACGGGAAGCCGAAGAGCGCCGCTATCAGTTATTGCTTTGTCCGCGAAAAACAGGCGGTGGGCGTTTTCTTCATCGTCGACGTGAGCCGTGCCGCCAGCATGGATGCCGCGAACAACCTGGTGCATGAAGCCGATCAATACGCCACGGCGCTCATTGACAGTCTTTCGTGGGCCAACGGGCAGCAATCGAGTTTCGGACGGGAGATGCAGGATATCCCGCTTCGTATCGGCAACGTGGAACACCGGATTCGCATCCCGGATGGATGGGACATTCCCATCAACGATTTTCACGGAGCACTTCCCGCCGAGCTGCACATGGTCAGGCGTAAGAACGGAAAGGATGTCGGATTGGTCTGGCTATTCGTTCAGAACATGAAGGAGAAACCCGACCTTGAAACAGCCGGCGCCACGCTCGTGAAGGATTACTTCGTCAAGCAGACATCCGACGCGCAGCCTCCCGTGCTGGTGTCGAGCGAAGAGGATAGTGCGTTGGCGGACCAGGGGTTCGCCGCGCGCACCTTCCGGTTTTCCGTCGAAGACAAGAAGGGCCGCGACGCGGGCGACATCGAGGCACTGGTCGCATGGAAGCATGGCCAGCTTTCCGTGCTGACGCTGTGGTCCGCGTGGACAGCTTCCGCCGATAGAAACACCTTCTTCTCGCGACTCCCGGGCCTGTCGGTCTACGACATCCTGCGGCAGGCCGTGGTGAAGACGCAACCGTAGAATTTGCACCGTCATTTTGATAAAAGCAAAGTTGCTGAGAACCTGACGATCGATAGCTGCCATGTCCGAACCCTACTCCGCCTTTCTCAAACTCCAAATATCCCGCGAGAATCTATCCCGATGGCTCGCTGCCCCTGTGCCTGCGGCATCAAGATGGTCGGATTGGCGCACCATTGGCGGGCAGTGGCATCTGTCGGAAGGCAAGGATTTGGCTGCCTCCAGCGACCAGGATTTGGGCAAGCTTGTTTCGGAATGCGACGCCATGCTGGCTCGCCATTCGGACAATCGCGCGGCGCTGCGGGCCATCATGCAATCCGCCGAGGCCGACAACATCAAGGTTGCGGCCTACGATTCTTCGGACACGCACTTCGTTGCGGGATCGCTGACCTATTCCGAAAATCTCTACGACCTCATCGTTTTTCTGACGGTAGCGCGAGGCGCGGCCGATTTTCTCGAGGCAGAGGGTCGAGGCCTTGCGGTGGTTCACGATTACATCTGGGGCGAGGAAGGCGAACGGGAAACCGTTGCTGCGCTTGGACTGGCCGGAAAAGGCGGATCCGAGTTTCTGGCTTCCGATGCGTTCGGTCATGCCGCGGGCGCATTCGAGGGGATGGTAGACGCGATGCTGGACGGCAAAGACGACGCCAAGTTCCACCCGCGAGATCAACTCGACCGTCTTTGAGACCAGGCCTGCGATATCCGTAGAAAAACAGAAGGTACATGACAGGCCCCACCGCGCGGGCCAAAGGGTAAAGATGTCAATGAGACGCGTAGCACTGGTTGTCATGCTGTCTGCCTGCGCGATCAGCCAGGCGCAGGAAGCCCGGACCTGGCACTTTACCGGTGTCGAGCTGGCTGCGGCCCTGGAAGGTCGGATGCCCTCGGCGCTTCACGACGCATCACTTCGCCGCCAATTCTCTTCCGCCTATGCACAGGCCTACGTGGCAGGGATCGCGGACCAGACACAAGGCGCGCTCTGGTGCAGCCCGACCGGCGTCCTGCCCCACGAATTGAAGGACAGGGTATACAGCTACTTGACCAAGCTGCCAGCCAGCCGGCTCGAAGAGAATGCCGGCCCGTTGGTCAGCGAGGCACTCCATCAGTCTTTCGCTTGCCGGTAGGATCGCGCAGGATGACGAAACTTTTCTTTGCCTTTTGGGCTGGAGCGTTCCGGACCGACCTCGTCTGCGCGCCCTTACTATCTCCGCCTTCGAGCGGGACGGGGCCAGCGCCCGCGAAAAAGCAGGCATCGATCGCCGGACGCGGGCGTGCGCTGCGACAATCGCTTTGCGCCCTGCTGTGGGCGTGCACGATCGTGCACGCGTCTGCCGCGGCCATGACGCGCCAGGAGATCGAAGCCACGCTCGCATCTGCCATGACTCAGGTTGTAAACCAGTACGTTGATCCCCTGGATTCACGTGTACTCGTGGTGAACGGCCTGAGCGCGCTCAAGGCGCTGCCAGGCGCTGAAGATCCATCCCGCAAGGCCGCGATCGACCAGGCCGTCCTGACCGGGCATCAGACGGAAGGCATGACACCCCAGATCCGCATCCTGACCGGCGAAATCCTGCGTTTTGCCGACGGCACACCGCGCGAGATGGCGCTGGACGCGGCCCTGCGCGGCATGATGGCGGGTCTGGACCCCTACAGCCGCGTCGCAACGCGCGCTGAACTGGCAGCCCCGCCGGCATCCGTCGGCCTGGAGTTGTCGATCCGGGACGGTGCCCTGACCGTCGTGCGGCCCCTGCCCGGCAGCCCGGGCGAACGCGCCGGCGTCCAGTCCGGCGACATCGTGACCCACGTGGAGGGCCGTGCCACCGCGGGCCTGCCCTTGCCAGAAGCCGTCGCATTGCTGCGCGGCACGGCAGGCACCCGCACCACGCTCACACTGCGCCGGCCGGGCTCGGCCAGCGCGATCACGGCGCAGCCCGTGCGTGGACCTGTACAGGCGCCTCCCACGGTGCGTTGGGACCTGGATGGCGCGATTGCGGTGATCCGGATCTCCGCTTTCGACAGTCGGACGGGCCGCCAGTTGAAAGACGCGCTCGACGCAGCGTCCGCGCATGCCGAAGCGCCGCTGGCGGGACTGGTGCTGGACCTGCGCGGCAACGCCGGCGGGCTGCTCGACGCCGCCGAACTGGTCGCCGGCGTGGTGCTGCCCGAAGGATCCGAGATTGGCAGCCTGCGCGGTCGCACGCCGGACAATGCGCGCACCTTGCGCGCCCGCGCCCCCCTCGTTCAGCAGGGGGTTCCGGTGGTGGTGCTCGTTGATCACCGCACGGGCGCCGGCGCCGAGATCGTGGCGGCCGCGCTGCAGGACCACGGCCGGGCCTTGCTGATCGGCACGGCAACCCTGGGCGCGGGCACGATCCAGACCGTGCGGTCCCTGCCCGGCAACCAGGGCGCGTTGGTGATCACCACCGCCCGCGTCCACCGCGCCGATGGCGCCCGGCTGGACTCGGTGGGGGTAGCGCCGGACATGCTTCTGGACAAGACCGGCCGGCGGGTCACACTGCGCACCGACATTGCGGCCGATTTCAACAGCGCTTTGGCGCAAAAGGTGCGCACGGCGGTGGCATCTGCGCCTGACGGTGCCGACACGGCGTTGCTCGCGGCGCTGACTGCCCTGACGGCGGCCACGACCGGCGATTGAAGCTGGCGTCGCCTCAACAAAGATCCAAGGAGCGATTCAATGAATACCGGCCAGATTCCATCAGATTATGTGCCGCTTTCGGTAACGGGACTGCCTACGCTCTATGGGCCGAAAAGCGCGTGGTGCGTCTGGATCACCGCGTTGCCACTGCCCGCAACGTCGCGATTGCGCGGCGCCGATGCCCTTCCCGCTTCAAAGGGCTACGCGCGCGACGATGCGATCGCACAAGCCGGGGAGGTCATCGCTTTCTTTGAAAATGACGATGGCTCCGGCGAAGCGCCGGCGTCAACGATGATCGAAGCGGCGCGCTGGCTGCTGGACCATGACGAGGAGTTCTACCAGTCGGTGATGAAGGCGATGCTGGCGGATCTGCCGCGCCTGCGCGCCGAGCAGGATGGCGTCGTTCTGGACGATGATGCCTTCCGGTTGCCGCAGCACTGGGATGGCCAAGCCTTGCGGAAACTGATCCGTCTGAACAGCATCACCCTCCACCCGGTCGCTGGCGCGCCTTATATCGGCCTGGACTTCCGCTGCGCCTGGGAGGAGGAGCACGGTTACGGATTGATGATGGCCGGCACCACCGTCATCGAGTCTGGAGGGGCCGACGTCGGCACCTTGTCATGGATTGCGGCGCGGCACGCGAAGTCCCGGGGCTCGGAACCATAGCGCCGTGCAAGGAATGATCAATTGAGTCCGCAGCCCATCGCCAACCGATGTCGCCACCAGCAATGCGGGTTGCGAGCCTCATGCCACGTCCACCACGATTTTCCCCCTCGCGGTTGCAGTCGAGATAGCTTCGTAGGCACTTTCCGCGGAACGCAGGTCAAACCGCCGGGGATCGAGATTCGGCATGAGCTTGCCGGCTTCGACCAGCCATGTGGCCTCGCGGAGCATCGCGCCGTGGTGGGCGCGATGCTGGCCTGTGAGCAGCGGATACAGGGTGAATATTCCAGAATAAGTGGCCTCGCGGAACGACAGCGGCGCCAACGCATGCGTGCCCCACCCCAACGCGCTGACGACATGCCCAAAGTGCTTCACCGCGGCAAATGCAGCATCAAGCGATGGACCGCCCACGGTGTCAACGACAAGATCGAAGCCAGCGCCTTGCGTGAACGAAGCCACATACGTTTCGACTGACTGGGACTGGTAGTCGATGGGCGTTGCCCCGAGGCGCGCAACAAGATCGTGGTCACGCAAACCCGCCGTGGCGAAAACACGGGCGCCCAACGCGCGCGCCAGTTGCACCGACACATGACCGACACCGCCCGCGCCGCCTTGCACCAACACAGTTTGACCGGCCTGCAAACGCGCGCGGTCGACGATGCCCGAGTATGACGTGATAAATGCGAGGGGCAGCGCCGCGGCTTCACGCATCGAGAGGTTTACCGGCTTGATGGCAAGCAGGTCCGCATCCACGACCGCATATTGGGCCAGCGAACCCTGGATGCCGCCGACTCCTCCCGTCATGCCGTAGACCTCGTCACCGACGCGAAAAGTGGACACGCCGGGGCCGACGGCATCGACCACGCCGGCCATGTCTATGCCCAGCACCAACGGCAGCGGATGCTTTGCGTGCGCGGCGCTGCCGGCGCGAATCTTGGTATCCAGCGGATTGAGGCCACTTGCGGCGATGCGCACGCGCACTTGCCCGTGGGCCGGTTGCGGCATGGGAATTTCGGTCAACTCAAGTGGACCGTTATGACGGTTTAGAACGAGCGCCTGCATGGTCATCATCAACTCCTTACGAGTATCTGGCCCGTCGAATGACCGACCAATGCCGTCATCATTGACTATGCTATAACGCATGTAAATCCACATTTCTGCACAACTATTAAACACAAATGAATGACATGCGCCTGGACTGGAGCGATGTCCGCGTGTTTTTGGCGATTGCCCGTTGCGGCACATTGGGCCGTGCGGCAAAGCAGCTAGGCCAAACCCAGCCCACGATGGGTCGCAGGCTGCGTGCGCTTGAAGAAGCGCTTGGGCATACGCTCTTTCAGCGGACGAGCGATGGATTTGTCCTGACCGATGATGGGGCGGCGGTGCTCGCCTACGCCGAACGAATGGAGGAAGAGGCGCTGGGCTTTACGCGTGCGCTGACGGGAAAAGAAACGCAACTGAGCGGGCTGCTGCGGGTCTCTTCATCGGACTGGTTCGGCATCCACGTCCTCACGCCGGTATTCGCGCGCTTTCTGGCACAGCATCCGGGCATCTCAATAGAGCTGCTCACGGATTCACGCCTGTACAACCTTGCGCGGCACGAGGCGGATCTCTTGTTCCGGATCGTCCCTTTCGAAGAGTCCGACATCATTCAACGTAAGCTGATGCGGATCGACTATGCGCTATACGGGCACGTTGACATCGCCCCGCCGTCACCAGGCAACGGTGCCGGCCATGCACTGATCAGCATGGACAGCGCATTCGGTTCCTTGCCCGATGTCGAATGGATCAAGCGGATGTTGCCTGGAGCAAGGATCGTGTTCGGCAGCAACAACCGCGGCGTTCAAGCACGTATGTGTGCTGAGAAATCGGGCTTGGCAGTGCTGCCATGTCTGCTTGGTGATATGACGCCCGGCATTCGAAGAATCGACTTGGGCGAGGCTCCGCCGGGTCGCGATGTCTGGCTAGGCTATCACCGGGATCTGCGTCGTGTTGCACGACTGCGAGCGCTGCTGGACGTCACGATCGATGCACTGGCCAAGCCGTGAGCCGGCTGGCCAGCCTCGATCTCCTGCAGGTTTGCCGCCGATATTCGTCATGCGACGAGTTCCGGCAGACCAACGGCCGGCCAACTTCAAGTCAGCGCCTTTCCCGCTTTGGCCGCGACGGCCAGCCTGTCTCGCCCGGAGTGCTTGGCATCGTAAAGCGCGGTGTCTGCGCGCGCGATCAGGGCTTCAATTGTTTCGCCTGGGGAAAACTGCGCGATCCCTAGTGATAACGTGACAGAACCGACTTCGCCATCGCGATAAGCATGAACCCGTTTGCGGATGCGCTCTGCCAGTTCGATCGCCTCCGAGATGGGACAATCGGCGAGCGCGATCACGAATTCTTCCCCGCCCCAGCGAATGACTGCGTCCTGGCTACGTACCGCGCCGTTCAGAATTCTCGCGATTTCGGTAAGGACGCGGTCTCCGGCGAGATGCCCGAAGCGATCGTTGATCCGCTTGAAGTAGTCGATATCCGCAATGAGCAAGCTCAGCGCGCCGCCATCTGCCTGCGCTTTGAAAACGGCGTCCCGCAGCGTCTTTTCACCCTGATAACGATTAAACAGCCCGGTGAGTTTGTCCTTGGTGGCCGCGCGCCACAGCGCCTGTTCTTTCTCCACCTGCTTCGAAACGTCTTTGCTCACGCTGATGTGGTGGGTGGCTCGCCCGAGATCATCGAAAATCGTCGAGATGGTCTGTTCGACATGAAAGAGCGACCCATCCCGCCTGCGGTTGATGAATTTGGCCCGAAAATCCTGACCGCTTGAAAGGGTGCGGTACATGGCCGCATAAAAAGCGTCATCGTGCTTGCCGGATTTAAGTATCGCCGCCGTTTTGCCCTTGATTGCGGACAGCGGGTAGCCCGTGGCATCTTCGAAAGCCTTGTTCACAAAGATGATTCGCGACTTGGCGTCCGTCAGCATCACCAGATCGCTTGTCGCGTCGAGTGCGCGCGCCAACAGACGATTGGTGCGTTCGACGCGCTCAAACTCAGAAATATCCTCCTGCGCCGACACAAAGTGCGTAACGGTTCCCTGAGCGTCGTGAATCGGTGAAACGCTCCAACGGACGATGTAGTCCGAGCCGTCCTTGCGGTAGTTGGTCGTACTACCCTCAAAATATCGGCCTTCCTTCAAACAGGCGCGCAATTGCGCGAGGATATTCTTGTCGGTAGCCGGGCCCTGAAGCATCCTTAGAGACTGTCCGCGCAACTCCTCCAGGGAATAGCCGGTCATGGCCACGAACGCGGGATTGGCGAACTGGACCCGGCATCCCGCCGAAAGGTCCGCATCCGTAATCACCAACGCGTTCCAGGACTGCATGAATGCAGCTTCAAATAGCTTCTGTTGCGACATTTTTCACGCTCAGTGGTACGTCTATCGCCGGGCAGCCCAGTCGGCGATCGCGATGACTAACTCGCATTGGATATCGATGGCATCGCCTTGAACGCCGGCTTGGCGAACAAATACCCTTGCATGAGAGTGATGCCTTGCGATGCTAGAAAATCGCGCTCGCCGATGGTTTCGATACCTTCTGCAATGACGCGAATTCCCAAGTCCGAGCAGATTTTCTGTATGCCGCAGACGATACGCTGGCGGGCATGATGTGCATCGACGCCACGCACCAATGCCATGTCAAGCTTGATGATGTCCGGCTGAAAGTCCGCCAGGAGCGTCAAGCCCGAATAGCCCGAGCCGAAGTCATCGATTGCCGTCTGGAAACCATATGACTTGTAGGCTTGGAATATCTTCAACAAATGCGCGCGGTCGATGATGTTTTCGGTTTCTATGGTTTCGAAAATGATCTGGCTGATAGGAAAACCGTGGCGCTCCGCTGCCTCAAAGGTTGTGCGAATACACGCGGCGGCTTGATAGACCGCGTTCGGCATGAAATTTATGGATAGAAATCGGTCCATCCCCAACCCGGCCGCGAGCTCGATCGCGGTCGTGCGGCAACGCTGATCAAACTGATAGCGGTTGCTGTCGTCCACATGCGCCAACACGGAAGCTGCAGATTCCCCCTGAGGCCCGCGTACAAGGGCTTCATAGGCATATGCCTCGCCCGATGTCAGGTCGACAATAGGTTGAAACGCGAACGTCATGTCGATCGGCGCATCCTCACCTGATTCGCAAGCGCGGCACAGGCCATCTGATGCCGAGGACCCGGCCGAGCGGTTTATTGGAATCATGGTGGGGAGCCGTAAGGAAAATTGAGGGGACGGAGCCCACCCAGCCGATGGACTTGACGCAGCGCGCAGTCCTACGGTCTTTGATTGCGCGACTTTAACAGATGCGCGGACCTTTCCTCAGGGGACGCGCACACCTTGACGTCGCTTTTCGCCCGGACTTAAATCCGCGCCGCCTTTATCCCGACGGCAAGCGCAGCGCGCTGCTGCGGCAAGCCGCCGGCCGACACACCTTCGAATGCCTACCTATCAAACGGTCATCGTCAGGATGATTTTCCCCACATTCTGCGCCGACTCCATCCGGCGATGAGCATCGGATGCGCGTTCAAGCGGATAGGTGCTGTCGACCACGGGAACCAGACCGGCGCCGCTGGTAAAGCGGTCCAGCCAGTGTTCGCGAAAGCGCTGCACCATGGCGTGCTTTTCAGCCTGTGGACGCGACTTCATGACGGTGCCGAAAATCTGCAGATGACGATACAGGATGTCCTCTAGCGCGATACTGACTTGGCCGCCGCCGCCCAGGATACCCACCTGAACCAGCCGCCCACCGTTGGCCAGCGACGCAATATTGCGCGCAAAGTTGGGCGCGCCAATAAAGTCGATCACGACATCCACGCCGCGCTTGGCCGTCTGTTCAGCCACGACCTGCGAATAGTCCTGCGTGCGATAGTCGATGACGCAGTCGGCGCCCAGTCGCTTGACCTGCTCAAGCTTGCTGGCCTTGGCCGTTGCGTACACGGTGGCGCCCGTTGCCCTGGCAAGCTGGACCGCTGCCGACCCCACGCCGCCAGCTGCCGCATGAATCAATACCGACTCCCCCGCTTTCAGGCGGCCAAGATGCAGCATGGCTTCGTGCGCAGTGACGAACACTTCGGGGATGGCGGCGGCGTGGACATAGTCCAGCTCGGGGGGAATGGGCAGAGCCATGCGCCAGTCCAATCTGGCAATCTCCGCATAAGCGCCGCCGCCCACCACACCCATCACGCGGTCACCGGCCTTGAAGCCGCGCACGGCGCGGCCGGCCTGCAGCACTTCGCCCGCGATTTCCAGGCCCATGATGGTCGAGTCGCCGAAATTCGGGCGGCCGTAGCCGCCACGGCGGTGGGTCAGGTCGGCGCGATTTACACCGGCTGCATGGACGCGGACGATGAGATCATCAGGCCGCATTTCGGGTTGGGGAACGTCGGCCACTTCAAGCACGTCGGCCTCGCCAAACTGTTCAAAAATAATCGCTTTCATTGCTTATCCTTCAGGTCGTTTGTGTGTGACACGGCCAAGGTGGCTTGCGCAATCGCAGAGGCGGTGATCGCGGCAGGAAACCCGACGTAGAACGCCAGATGCGTGATGGCGGCCGACAGTTCATCCTGCGTCAGCCCATTGCCGACGGCGCGGCGCAAGTGCGCGGGCAATTCATCCGTATGGCCCGCGGCAATCAGCGCGGCCACGGTAATCAGACTCCGGTCTCGCGGAGCCAACGCGGGATTGCTCCAGATTTCGGGATAGAGGGTGTTGTCGACAAAGGCCGACAGCGCCGGGGTGAAGGCACGCGCCGCTTCGCGCGGATGGCTGAAATCGATATTCGACATGGGATGCTCCTTTTTCAGGCCTGGCTGATGAACTTGTGGGTGAGGTAGTACTCGATGCCTTCCACCCCGCCCTCTGAGCCATGTCCGCTTTCCTTCATGCCGCCGAAGGGCAACTCCGTTGCAACGATTCGATATTGGTTGATGCCGATCATGCCGGCTTCCAGACCATCGGCCACGTCTATCGCCGTGCGGGCGTTGCTGGTGAACGCGTAGGCCGACAACCCATAAGGCAGCCGGTTGGCTTCCTGCAATCCGTCGGCCAGTTCATCAAAGGGCATGAGCACTGCGATCGGGCCGAACGGTTCTTCGTGCATGATCTTGGCGTGCATCGGGACGTCGGCCAACACCGTCGGTTCGAAGAAGTAGCCAGGGCCATCTATGGCCTTGCCCCCGGTCAATACCGTGGCGCCGCATGCCACCGCGTCGGCAATCAGCGACTGCATCTTCTCCAGCTGGCGCGGGTTTGCCAACGGCCCGACTTGCGTGTCGGGATCAAGGCCGTTACCCACCTTCAGCGCACGGGTAGCCTTCACGAAATGTTCGCGGAATTCGCCATAAACGCCGCGCTGCACCAGAAAGCGCGTGGATGAAATGCAAACCTGGCCCGTGCCGCGGAAGCGATTGGCCGCACCTTCGACCGCGGCGCGCTGGACCTCGGCATCGTCGAACACCAGCACCGGCCCGTGTCCGCCCAATTCCAGCGTGATGGGTTTCACACCTTCGGCGGCGCGCGCCGACAGCAACCTGCCGATGGGTACGGATCCCGTGAATGTCACCTTGCGGATTACCGGCGACGCAATCAGATGCCGCGACACGTCGTCCGGTACGCCAAAGACAACTTGCAGCACCCCTTTCGGCAACCCGGCATCGTCAAGGGCGCGGGCCAGCGCCAGCGCGGTTGCCGGGCACTCTTCACCCGGCTTGATGATGACGCTGCAACCGGCGGCGAGCGCTGCGGCCAGTTTTCGGGCCGGCGTGATCGCAGGAAAATTCCAGGGCGTGAACGCTGCCACCGGACCGATCGCCTGCCGCTTGACCAATTGCTGCACGCCGGGGCGGTTCGCGGGCACGACACGGCCGTCAATCCGCTTGGCTTCTTCGGCAAACCATTCGAAATACTCGGCGGCGCGCCACACTTCGTCACGGCTTTCGGCCAGGGGCTTGCCCTCTTCAAGGGTCATCAACGTGGCGATGTGCCCGGCGCGTTCGCGCATCAAGGCCGCTGCACGATTTAGAACGGCAGCCCGCGCATTGGGAAACGTCCGCCGCCAGATGTCGAAGGCGGGCTGCGTCGCGGACAGCGCGCGGTCCAGATCTGCCGCCGTCGCAAGGGGCACGCGGCCCAGCTCCTTGCGCGTGGCAGGGTTGACAACGCTGGCCGTGTCGCGCTCGTTAGCGCCTATCCATTCGCCGTTGATGAAGAGGTAAAGCGGGTCATAGTCGCCGTTCATGGTTGCAAACTCCGATAAGATTGATCGAAAACCTTGGAACGAAGTCTAGACATGACGGACGTGAGGATTTAGCCCCTTACGGAAGAATGACTTTTCCTTCCAAAGGAAAAGTCGCACGAACACAATGGACGCACGATGGACAAGCTATACAACATGTCGGTTTTCGCGAAAGTAGTGGAGATGGGCAGTTTCACTGCGGTGGCAAACCATCTTTCCACCACGGTCGGCAATATCTCGCGCGCTGTAACGGTATTGGAAGAAGGCCTGAACGCCAGGCTGATTCAGCGCTCCACCCGCCGGCTTGTCGTTACCGATGTGGGGCATCGCTTCTATGACCGGTGCATCGCGATCCTGAGCGACGTTGAGCAAGCGGAAGCCGAAGCGGCGCATGCAACGGTCTCGCCACGCGGCGTGTTGCGCGTTCACGCGGTGCCCGGCCTGGGACGAACGCTGGTCGCCCGCGCCGCCCTGGCTTACAGAAAGGCCCACCCCGACGTCTCTGTGGACCTTCTTTTATCTCAGCGCATGCCGAACTTGCTGGAAGAGCAGCTTGACGTCGGCATCGTCATCGCGCGCGCCTTGCCGGATTCCACCTACGTCAGCCAGAAGATCGGGGTCAGCCATTGCATTTTGGCGGCGTCCCCTGAATACCTTGAACAGCACCCTGCCGTGGAAACTCCCGAGGACCTTGCCCAACATGCTTGCGTGTTGTTGACCACGGTGGACTATGCCCCCGACGAATGGCATCTGGAAGGCGAGGACGGCATGTTCACGCACCGGCCGACCGGGGGGCACCTTTGCGTGAACGACATGGACGCAATGGCGACCGCGCTGCGCGATGGCGCCGGCATCGGCCTCTTGGCGGGCTTCTCAGCGATCGAAGATCTTCGCCGGGGCACGCTGGTACGTGTATTGCCCAAGCTCTACACGAACCAACGCAACGTGTATGCGCTGTACCCATCGCGTCAGTTTGTAGACGCCAAGATCAAGCTGTTTGTGGACGCGCTGAAGCTTCATGTGGGGGAGCAGCTTGCACACTATGCGGCTGATCTGGGCATCGCGGCTAAAGAGACGACTTGAATACCCCTCGCAGGCCCCTCGCACCACATCCAACATAATCCAAGCAAGCCTCACCAACAAAACCAATCAGCAAGCCGCATCAACTGTCTAGATCCGCCGATCTTGATCCGGCGCCGGCAGATGGTCGCGTAACCATTGGTCCAACCCGCAGACCGCGATGCCGCGCTGAGCGTTGAACGTTTGTGCCTTGTCCCAGGCCACCCCGCGCCCCTCTGCGAATACGGCGCGGTACTTGCGCAACGCGTTTTCCGGATCGGCGGCTAGTTGGCGTTTCAGTTCGGGAACTGTCCATTCGTGGCGCTGGACCTTGACACCACGGGCCCGATCCAGGGCGTCGGCCACCTCTCGATAGGTGACGGTATCGCCGGCGACATACACCGCACGGTTGGCGATGCGCGGTTCGGTGAACAGAATCTCCGCCGTCAGGTTGCCGATGTCATCGGCGGTCGTAAGTGTGACGGCCGTGTCCCAACTTCCTAGCGCGTTCACGGTATTGGTGCCCAGGTCGACCACGCCGAAGGCCGGTTCGAACAAGAAGCTGGTGAACATGCCTGTCGAGACAATGACCCATTCGGTGTTCGACTGAGCGCGCAGCATCTCGCGCACGTCCAGTTGTTCGTCGAACAGGTCCTGCGGGCTGTTCCGGCCGATGACGTCGTAGTCCACGCCAAATTGCCACGGTACAAAGCGCTTGACGTCGGCATCCAGCGCGGCGCGCGCAATCTTGCGCT
This sequence comes from Achromobacter mucicolens, assembly GCF_902859725.1. GTDB lineage: Bacteria > Pseudomonadota > Gammaproteobacteria > Burkholderiales > Burkholderiaceae_B > Achromobacter > Achromobacter mucicolens. Next base: position 145,151 of record NZ_CADIJP010000006.1, read on the forward strand.
GCACGCCCGGGCCGCCCACGAATCCCGTGCACGAAACCACGGTGTGGAAACGGCTGAATGTGTCGGCGAGCTCGTCGGTGGATTGCGTCGCCAGGTCGCCTGCGACGATATGGACGCCCAGGGCGTTCAGCTCAGCCAGGTCTTGCTGCTTCGCCGTGTCGGTGGAAGCGACAGTCGACGGGCGCAACAGGACCGAGAGGGAAACGCGGGCGGCACGTTTGGCGTGGGGAGCCAGATGGCGCAGCACGGCCATGCCGAGTTGGCCTGCGCCCAGGACCAGAATGGCGTTGTCGTTCAACATGGGAAACCCCGCTAGGAAATGGATATTTGAGAAAGGGGCCGCCGCCCGCCGCGATCGCGATACGAAAAAAATGCCGCCCTGATGTGATTTGCAGTGTAGGAGCGCGCAATCCGTCCATTGTTCGCCGCGCTTGAATACACAACGCGCAGGAAGCACACGGGTTGCGCCGACCGCATTGTTAAAATTGAAAACTCCCGCCGAAATTGGCGCACGCACTATCGGCAGGCAGGCTTATGGACAAACTTCAAGCGATGGCAACTTTCGTACGGGTCGTTCAGGCGCGCAGCTTCAGCAAGGCGGCGCAGTCCCTGGGGATGCCACGTTCGTCGGTGACGACGACGGTCAAGAACCTGGAGGCCCACCTGGGCACGCCGCTGCTTCGGCGCAGCACCCGCAGTCTGAGCCTGACCGACGCGGGCGCGCGCTACCTGGCGGCGTGCCAGGCCATCCTGGCCAATATCGCCGACGCGGAAAACGACATATCCGCCACGAACCAGGCGCCGCGCGGACGAGTTCGCGTGGACATGCCAGGTGCCATCGGAAGGGCGATCGTGGTGCCGCGGCTGCTCGAATTCGAGGCGCGTTATCCGGACATCGAAGTCGTGCTGGGCTTGAGTGATCGGCCGGCGGACTTGATTTACGAAGGCATCGACTGCGCGATCCGCACCGGCACGCTGGCAGACTCGACGCTGGTGGCGCGCAAGCTTGGCCAGTTGGCTTGGCTAACGTGCGCGTCACCCAAATACCTGGCTCGGTTCGGAGAGCCGGATTCCGTGGACGCACTGGAAGCGCACCGAGTGGTCAACTACCTGTCCAACGCCACCGGCCGGCCGCTGGACTGGCGCTTCAGCGTCAATGGCGAAGCCGTGGCGGTGTCCCTGTCCAGCCGCTATGCCGTCAACGAAACCGAGGCCTATCTGCACTGCGGCCTGGAGGGGCTGGGCCTTATCCAGTTATCCGAATTGGCGGCGTCCGTCTACCTGCGCAGCGGGCGCCTGCGGGAAGTTCTGGCGGATGCCCGATGCACCCCGGTGCCGATTTCCATTGTCTATCCCCAAGCCCGAGCCACGGCGGCGGTCAAGACGTTCGTGGAATGGGTCATCGCGATCGCGCGGCCCGAGCTGGCCGGATGAATGCCTCGATAACAACCAGGACAGAGATCGACCCGCGACATACGCTACTCCCCGCTGCTTACCGATCACCTTACCGCTGGCTGGATACCTTGACGCGTTCAAAACCGTTGACGGCTCAATCACTTCGGATTGGCCGCTTCACTCCGCGGCATCTCGCGCGCGCACAACGACGGGCCGCTTAGGGCTCCAATCCCGCCACCGGCAAAGCGAACAGCACGATCGCCGGATTCGCCACGACAAACCCCGTGCCCACCAGGAACATCACTGGCGACAGCGCGCGCGCCATGTCCGCGCTACCTTGCGAGTCTTGCACCGTAATGCGATACGACTGGTCCAGCGCCGTCTGCGTGGCTCCGCCCGCCTGCGCCGCACCCGGCGTCCCCGGCCGGGCAAGATAGCGTTTGCCCTTGAGGTGGTGGGTGTAATAGACCATCCCTTCCTTTGTGGTCTGAAAGTGCATGGCCAGCGCCTGTTCCCGATCACGCGGCGTCGCATTGTCCATCAGTTGCAAGCGCACGTAGCCCCACGTGAAGCCGTCGGCCCCGACATAAAAGTTACGCGGAATCCCTGCGGTCAGCCGGGTGCGAAAGTCAGCTTTCATCGCCTGCGCCATCGCGGGCGGCATGTCGAACAGATAGTGATACTGCGGGCCCAGCACCGCAAACGTCTTGCCGTCCGACGACATCATCAAAGTGGAGACGTTTTCAGTGTAGGTCTTGGTCGACGCGCAGCCCGCCATCAGGAGGGCAAGCGCGCAGAGAAGCAGCGTGGTCAGAAAGCGTTGCATGGATCCGTCTTCGATCAGGGCGCCGGACTCGCATGACGCGTGTGAGTCGCGTCGATGGCCTTCAGCACGGCCGGTGACAAGGTGACGTCGGCGCTGTCGATTTTGCCGGCCGACGTACGCTGGTGCGTGTATTACTCAAGCACTACACGAACCAGCGCAACGTGTGGGCGTTGTACCCACCGCGTCAGATTGTAGACGCCAAGATCAAGCTGTTCGTGGACGCGCTGAAATTACACGTGGGCGAGCAGCTTGCACAATTTGCGGCTGAGCTACGCATCGCGGCCAAAGAGACGACTTAAATGAACGTCGCCCTTCAGGCGTTGTTTGGGGGCGGCGGGCCAAGAATGCTCCTTCTCGGACGTCAGCCTGCATTGATTGAACGACTGAACTGGGTCCGAAAGTGGACCGTAGCGAACGCCAGCTTCGCGCCTTGCCTGCGCCTCGGCAGTTCTCTACAATAAAGAATAATTATCATTTGCAAACGTATGCGATGTCCCCTACCAAGCAAGCCCAAGTCGAGACGCTCTATGCGGACCACCACGGATGGCTGCGGGGCTGGATACGCAAGCAACTAGGTAATTCCTCCGACGCCGCCGACCTGGCTCACGACGTTTTCCTGCGCTTGCTGGGCCGGCCGGCGGTGATCGAGACGCGCGAGCCGCGCGCCTATCTCAGTACGATCGCGCGGGGGTTGCTGGTGGACCACTGGCGCCGCAGCGAGCTCGAGCGTACCTGGCTCGCGGTGTTGGCGCGCACACCCGAAGAACTGGCGCCGTCGCCCGAGAACCGGATGCTGGTGCTTGAGGCGCTCATCAAGATCGATCAAATGCTGGATTCCCTCAAGCCGAAGGTGCGCCAGGCCTTTTTGTGGGCGCAACTGGAGGGCATGCGCTGCCCACAGATCGCCGAACGCCTGGGCGTCTCCCTTGCCACCGCCGAGCGTTACGTGGCGGCGGGCTTGCGCCAGTGCTATGCCTACCGGTTTGGTGACGCGTGAGCGAGGCCGCCGCAATTCCTGCCGCAGTGGTCGATGAGGCCATCGCTTGGTCCGTCAAGCTGAACTTCGGCTCACCCGATCCCGAGACCTGTGCCGCCTTCGAGCGCTGGCGCCGCGCGGCGCCATTGCATGAGCGGGCCTGGTTGCGCATGCAGGCGCTGAATGCCGACTTCACCGCAGTGCCGCAGGGGCTGGCGCTGGACACGCTCATCGCCATGGGGACGGCGCACGACGCGCGGCGGCAGCAGCGCCGAGCCCTGGTCAAGGGCATGCTGCTGCTGGGCGGATTGACGGGCACGGGATGGGCCGTGCGCGAGCACACCCCCTGGCAGCGCATGCTGGCGGACGTCAGCACCGGCGTGGGCGTGCGCGACCGCGTGAAACTGGAGGACGGCACCTTCCTGGCGCTGAACACCGACAGCGCGGTGAGTGTCCGGATGGAAGGCGACAAACGCGTGCTTGTGCTCTATCGCGGCGAGATCTCGATCCAGACCGGCGCCGATGCGTTGTCGCCCATCAAGCGGCCGTTCCTCGTGCAGACGCCGTACGGCGCGGTCCAGGCGCTGGGCACACGATTCGTGGTGCGCCTGGATGACGATTGCGCCCGGGTCAGCGTGCAGCAGCATGCGGTGGCGCTGCGGCCCGCCGACGGCGCCGCCCCGGTGATCGCCGAGACAGGCCAGACCGCCCAGCTGGACCGCCTGGGCGCACGGCTGATGAGCAAGCCTGCCATGGTGGCCGATGCCTGGCTGGACGGCGCGATCGAGGGCACGGACATGAGGCTGTCGGACCTGCTGGCCGAATTGTCGCGATACCGCCATGGCCGCATCAGTTGCGCGCCGGAGGTCGCCGATCTGCGCGTATCGGGCACCTATCATGTGAACGACACCGACCGGACGCTTGCGTTCCTGGCCCAGACATTGCCGATCCGGCTGCGCTACCGGACCCGCTACTGGGTTGCGGTCGGGCCCGCGTGAAGCCCGTCCTCGCCCGGTTTTGCGGCTGTCACGATTTTTTTTCATGAAAAGTGAGGGGATTTGCGTTTTCGACCGGCCTACAGGGAAAGACATCTTTCAACCTGGCCTATCAAGATTTCGCAATGACCCTCGCTCGTACCTCCAGGACGGCGCGCCTGACGCCCGTCCCGACCGTGTTGTCCACCGTTCTTTCCGGCCTGCTGTGCGGTGCCGCCCTAGGCTTCATCGCCCCAGCTGTCCAGGCGCAGGCCGGTGTTGCCGCGCAGGAAACGGAATTCACCTTCGCCATCGAAGCCGGGCCGCTGGAGCAGGCGCTGAACCAGTTTGCCCGCGCCGCCGGCGTGAATGTGTCGTTCGACGCCGCGCAGATGAGCGGGCTGAGGACCGAGGGTCTGCAAGGACGCTGGAGCGCCGGGCGCGGTTTGAGCGCATTGCTGTCCCGTACCGGATTCGAAGGGGTCAGGCTTTCCAGCGGCGGCTATGCCGTGCGGCGCCTGCCCGGCGGCGGCGCTGCCATGCTCGAACCGGTCACCGTGACCGGACAGGAGTACCGCCTCATGACCGAAGGCACCGGGTCCTACACCACGTCGGCGGTAACCATCGGCAAGGGCGAGCAGCAGCTGCGCGACATTCCGCAATCGGTCAGCGTGGTGACACGCCAGCGCCTGGACGAGCAGAACCTGACCTCGGTGTATGACGCGCTGGAAAACACCACCGGCGTGACCTTGCAGCAGAGCCCGCAGGGCGGCAAATACATCTATTCCCGCGGCTTTAACAACAGCGTGATCCAGTATGACGGCGTGCCGCTGGAACGCAGCATGTATGGCCGAGCCAGCAACTACTCGGGCGGCACCGCGTTTTATGACCGCGTCGAAGTGCTGCGCGGCGCGGCCGGCCTGTTGCAAGGTTCTGGTTCGCCTGGCGGAGCGGTGAACCTGGTGCGCAAGCGGCCGTTGCAGGAAGACCGTTTCATGGTCGAGACCCAGGCCGGAAGCTGGGACCGTTACGGCATGCAGCTCGACGGCAGCGCTTTGCTGAACGAAGACGGCAGCCTGCGTGGCCGCGCCCTGATCGACCGCCAGGACGAACACTCTTTCGTGGACCGGGTGAACCTGAAGAACACCACCGTCTACGCCACGGTCGAATACGACTTCTCGCCGCGCACGCAGGTGAATCTGGGCTACAGCTACGAAGACCTGCGAGGCCGTCCGTCGATGTCGGGCCTGCCGCGCTACAGCAACGGTGAAGAGGTCGGGTTCAAGCGGTCCACCAGCTTCGGCGCAAACTGGAACCGGCAGGAGACCTCGAACCAGGGCTTCTACGCCGACTTCACGCATGCGTTCAATGACGACTGGCGCTTCAAGATGACCGGCGCCTACGTGCAGGAAAGTCAGCATCTGAAGTACACCGCGTCGAGCCGAGCGGTGAATCCCGTGACGCAGATGGCGACCGTCAGCGTGGCCAGGACGGTGGCCGACATCGACACCTCGGGCGTGGACGCGCATCTGACCGGCAAGTTCCGTGCGTTCGGCCGCACCCACGAGGTGGTGGTGGGCGCCAACTACGGACACACCAAGATCGACACGTCCTACGCGTACCTGGTCAACTACGCAACCTTCAACGCGTTCAATTTCAATCCGGACCTGCCCGAGCCCACCACGGCCGAGATACGCGCAGGCACTGACGAGGCGCGCATCGGCTCGAACCGCGAACTGGGCTTTTACGGCACCACGCGCCTGCAACTGGCCGATCCCCTGAAGCTGGTGCTGGGCGGCCGCTTCAGCCGTTCCAACCGGGTCTGGACGACCGACACGACGACCGCCGGCGAGCTCGTCAATGGTCAGACCAAGCAGGCCAACACCCACTTCACGCCTTATGCCGGCCTGATGCTGGACCTGTCGCCGCAATGGACGACGTATGTGAGCTACACCGACATCTTCCAGCCGCAAAGCGAGGTGAACGCCGCGGGAGAGTCGCTTAAGCCGATCGTAGGAGAAAGCTACGAACTGGGCTTGAAGGGCGAGTTGCTGGACGGCCGCGTCAATACCGCGTTCGCGCTCTTTCGAATCAACCAGAACAACCGCGCCCAGGTCGATTTCAACACCAGCCCGACCTGCGCTGCCGGCTATTTCTGCTACACCGATGCGGGCAAGGTGCGCAGCCAGGGCTTTGACGCGGAGATCAGCGGCGAGCTGACACCAGGCTGGAACCTCTTTGCCGGCTACACCTTCAACACGACCAAGTACCTGAAGGACCAGGACAGCGAAGGCCAGGCGTTTGCGTGGTACACGCCCAAGCACATCTTCCGGCTCTGGACCACGTATCAATTGCCTGGCGACTTGAACGCCTTCACGGTGGGCGGCGGCGTCAATGTGCAGAGCGGGCAGTCGCGCCAGATCGGCGCCACTACCGTGCACGCCAGCGGACGCGCGGTGTGGAGCGCGTACGCGAAGTATCAGATCAACCGCAATTGGGCCGCCACAGTCAACCTCAACAACATCTTCGACAAGACGTACTACAGCGCGGTCGGCAACCTGGTCAACGGCGTTCATTACGGCGATCCCCGTAACGCCATGCTGACGCTGCGAGGCACGTTCTGACAATGAAGGCCGGACTGCGCCAGCGCATGAGCTGGCTGCACACATGGTGCGGACTGGTGTGCGCCTGGCTGCTATGCCTGATCTTCCTGGCGGGCAGCATCAGCGTGTTCCGGGAGCCGATTACGCGCTGGATGACGGCAGAACCCGTCTTGCCGCCCGCGACGCAGGTGCTGCCGCAGGAAGCCGTGCTGGCGGCGGCCTCGCGCTTTCTGGCTGACCAGGAAGCCGGCGTGCGCTTCTGGCGCATTGAGCTGCCCGAAGCGGCGACGCAGGCGATGCGGCTGGTGTGGCGCACTAACGCGGGCGTTACGCACGAAGCGGCGATCGATCCGCGCGATGGCTCCCTGCTGCCCCAGCCTTGGGGACGCAAGAGCGAAGGCGGTCGCCATTTCATGACGCTGCACTACAGCCTGCATGCCGGCACTTTTGGCTTCTGGCTGGTGGGCTGGCTGACGATAGGCATGCTGGCCGCGCTGCTGTCGGGCATCGTTGTTCACAAGCGCATCTTCAAGGATTTCTTCACCTTTCGTCCGGGGCGCGGCCAGCGCGCCTGGCTTGACGGCCACAATGCATCGGCCGTACTCACGCTGCCGTTCCAGCTGATGATCGCCTATACCGGGCTGGCAATCTTCTACACCAGCTACATGCCAGGCCCGCTCCGCGCGGTCTATGGCGAGCAAGGGGCGGCGCGCTGGCAGGCAGAGCTTGCCCAGCGGGGCCCGCAAGCTGGGGCCGCTACATTGCCCGCACGCCCTCAGCTGGACGGCGGTCTGCCGGCGCGCCAGCAATTGGGCGCGCTGCTGCAAGCAGCGCAGACGGCACTGGCAAGCCCAGCCCGCATGATCATGGTGGAGCGTCCGGGACAGTCGCGGGAGCGCATCAGCGTGTATGGCCGGCCGGATTCCGCGGCCACGATACGCGATCTCACCAGCCCCGCCGGCCGCGCCGTGTTCGACGGCGCCAGCGGCGCGTTCTCCGCCCTGCATCCCGCCGCTGGCCGGCAAGCGGGCGACGCCGCACATGAAGTGATGGAACGCCTGCATGTGGCCTCGTATGGAGGTTGGACGATCAAGTGGCTGTACTTCGTCTGCGGACTGGCTGGCACTCTGATGATGGCGACGGGAGCGGTCCTCTACACCATCAAGCGGCGCAACAAGGGCCAAAGCGAATTCGGCGCCGCCACGCCAGCGTTCTACCGCATTGCCGAAGCACTCAACGTGGCGGCGATTGCGGGAGCCGGTCTGGCCTGCATCTCCTACTTCCACGCCAACCGCCTGCTCCCGGCAGCGCTGCCCGGCCGCGACTCCTGGGAGATCAGGGGCTTCTTCCTGGTTTGGCTCTTGAGCCTGGCGCATGCCTGCGTGCGACCGGTGCGGCGCGCCTGGGTCGAGCAGGTTGCCTGCACCGCGCTGCTGTGCCTCTTGCTGCCCGTGACCAACGTGCTGACCACCGGGCAACATGCGCTGGCCTATGTGCGTCGCGGCGATTGGCAGGCGGCAACGGTGGAGTCCACCATCATCGTGCTTGGCGGACTGTTCACCCTGCTGGCGTGGCGCCTGCGCACGGGGGACTGGACCGCCCGCCGGCAGGCACGTGTGACGGCTGCGCCGCACGGCCATCGCTGGCGAGTGCTGGCGCGTGTGCTCTGCGCGGTGCTAGGCGGCTACGCGCTGGCGACCGTGGGCGCGATCGTCCTGGCTCAACTCCTGCCGATTGGCGGCCTGGTCAGCCCCGCGATAGGGGTGGTCGTGGCCAGCCTGCTGAGCTTTCTGATCTACACGGTGGCGGCGCTGTGGGTGTTCGCGGCGCGGGATGCGTGGCGTTGGCTGCTGACCGGTATTGCCGTGCTGGCGGTGCTGGCTTGGGCGATGGGGATTGCATGAGCACCACGATCGCCGCCCTGGCCGCGCTGGCGCTGGCCTTCGCCACCTTTGCCTGCCTGGCGCTGGCAATGGACCGGCATCATGAACAGGCAACCGGTCATGAAACAACACGCGCCGGGCTAAAGTGCGGCTTGCGTCTGAGCGCCGCGCTGCTGGCGCTTGCCGCGATGGCTGCCTGCCTGCAGGCCTGGGGCATCGCGGTGGCGGCGCTGGTCTGGCTCGGCATGCTGTCGTGCGGCGCGATCCTGACCACCCTCACGCTCAGCTATGCGCCACGGCGGCTCCGAACGCTGTCCGCAATGGCGGTCTTTCTGGGCTTGGGCTTGTGCCTGGCCTGCGCCTGAAACCGCCCGGCGGAACATCGACACATTGCCTTATTCTTACCCCCATACCCAATTTCCACCTCAGGACAAAAGAGAAATCCTCATGCACATTAACCGGATCGCTGCATTCACCAGCCAGGGTCAAGGCGGAAATCCCGCCGGCGTCGTTCTTGCGGATCAACTGCCCTCGCCCGAGGAAATGCAAAGGGTGGCAGCCGAGGTCGGCTATTCGGAAACGGTCTTCTCCTGTCCAACCGGCGATGGCTCGTGGCGCACCCGGTACTACTCGCCTGAAGCCGAAGTCGCCTTTTGCGGGCATGCGACCATCGCGCTAGGCGCGGTGCTTGGTCAGACTTTGGGGCCGGCCCGGTATCCGCTGGCCCTGGCAAACGCGCATATCGAAGTGGCGGCTGAAATCCAGGATGGCGAATGGGTAAGCGTGCTGCGCTCGCCGCCGACGCGCAGCACACCCGCAAGCACCGGGTTGTTAACCGAGGCGCTAGACCTCTTCGGCTACTCGGCTGGCGACCTGGATCCCACGCTCGCACCCTGCATGGCCAACGCGGGGATCGACCACTTGATCGTCCCGCTCATTTCACGCGCCGCGCTGGCGCGCATGAACTACGACCTCGACCAAGGACGGCGCTTCATGCAAACCCATCGCATCGGAACCATCGCGTTCGTGTTCAGCGAGAGCGATACCCTGTTCCACGCGCGCAACGCGTTTGCCATCGGCGGCGTCCTGGAAGACCCGGCAACCGGCGCAGCCGCCGCGGCCTTTGCCGGAATGCTTCGCGACCTGGGCCGCAAAGCGCATGGCGAAATCGTCATCCTGCAAGGCGAGGACATGGGCATGCCCTGCCGAATCGAAGTGGAATTCACCGGGGAGCCGGAATCCCCGGTGAATGTGCGCGGCAAGTCGTCTGTCATCGGCTAGGCGCGCGGGCCGTTCCGTCACGACTTCGGTCGTATGACACTGCCGGCATGTGTGCCCGTGCTGGCGCCAAAGCTCCACGCCAAGCGCCCGTTGACCAATACGTGGTCGATACCCTGAGCCTGGCGGGTGGGTGCGTCCCAGGTGGCGGTGTCCGCAATGGCATCCGCGTCGAAGACCACGATGTCGGCCGCGAAACCCTCTGCGATGCGCCCTCGCGCGGGAAGCCGGAAATACGCGGCCGGCTTGCCGGTCATCTTGTGCACTGCCTGTTCCAGCGTGAACAGCCCGACGTCGCGGCAATAGTGGCCCAGCACCCGCGGAAAGGTGCCCCACAGGCGCGGGTGCGGCGCGGGATCGTGAGGCATGCCGTCCGAACCGATCATCGTGCCCGGGTACGCCAGGATGCGCTCGACGTCGGCCTCGTCCATGATGAAGTAGATGGCGCCCGCCGGCTGCAGCGCATCGACCGCATCTTCCGGACTCAGCCCCATGTCGCGGGCAATATCGTCCAGATCCCGCCCCGCGTACTGCGGATACGGCACGGACTTGGTCACGATGACCCGGCTGGATACCGCAAGGCGGTCCTTGCGCAGGATCGTGGATCCGGCCACGTAGGGATAGCAGTCCAGCGCCACCTCCTGACGCTGGCTGGCCTGGCCGATGTGCGCCAGCGTCTGCACCGAACGTCCATGGTTGCGTGGTCCGATCAGCTTGTGGTGCGAGATCAGCACGGGCGCGCCGCCCGCCGCCCCCACCGCAAAGGCTTCATCCAACGCCGCGAAGATGCGATCGCCTTCATCGCGGATATGGCTGGCGTACAGACCGCCATACTCGCGCAGCACGCTGGCCACCGCCATCAGTTCATCCAGCGTCGCCGGCATGGCGGCCGGATACGCGGTGCCGGTGGACAGCCCGATGGCGCCGCTCTGCATGGCCTCGTGCAATAGCGCCTGCATGTGCTCGATCTCGGCGGCGGTTGCCGGCCGGTCCAGGTCGTCCATCGCAGCGGCGCGCAGCGAAGTGTGTCCCACCAGGCAGGCCGCGTTCACGGCGGGCGGGTGGCGATCCAGGTTATCCAGGTAGGCGCGGAACGTCTCGTACGGAAAATCGCCGGTGTCGTTGCCCAGCAGATTGACGGGCGCAGGCACCTCGCTGCGCCAGCCCGAACGCCACGGCGCCTGGCTGATGCCGCAGTTGCCGGTCACCACCGTGGTGACGCCCTGGCTCAGCTTGGCGGGCATGCCGGGATCGATCGACAGGTAGCGGTCGTCGTGGGTGTGCGTATCGATGAAGCCGGGCGACACGATGCGGCCGGCCGCCGCCAGCACCTGGTCGGCCACGGCGCCCGCCAGGTCACCGACGGCCGCTATGCGGCCGTCGCGCACGCCCACATCGGCCCGGACGCGGTCGGCGCCCGTCCCGTCGATCACCGTGCCTCCACGGATCAGCAGATCGTAGCGTTCGTGATTCATAAGGCTCAGTCGATCTTGACGTTGGCTTGCTTGATCACCTGCGCCCAGACCGGACGCTCGGCGTGTGCGCGGTCAAACAGCTGCTGGCGCGGGCCGATGTTCGGCACATAGGACAGCGTCTTGAGCTTTTCCTGAACGTCAGGCGACTGCAGCGCCTTGTTGATTGCGCCGTTCAGGTAGTCCAGCACCTTGGGGTCGGTGCCGGCGGGCGCGACATAGCCCGTCCAGGCCACGGCGCGATAGCCCTTCAACCCCTGCTCGTCCAGCGTGGCCAGATTGGGCATGGACGGATCGCGCTGCAGGTCGGTCACGGCCAGCGGCACGACCTTGCCCTGGTCCACGAACGCGGCGATGGAAGAAATATTGTCGAACACGAGGTCGGCTTCGCCCCGCAGCACGGCCAGGTCCGCCTCAACGCCGCCCTTGTAGGGCACGTGCATGAACTCCACGCCCGCCATCGCGCCGAACATGGCCGCGCTCAGATGGCCCGTTGTGCCGTTGCCGCCCGACGACACGACCAGCTTGCCCGGTTCCTTCTTGGCCAGGGCGATCAGCTCGGCAACGCTCTTGACGTTCAGGCCCGGACGCACGGCCAGCAGGTTCTGCACGGAACCGGTCAGCGCGACCGGCGCCAGTTGCTTGTCGGCGTCGTACTGCAGCTTGGCGTAAAGGCTCTGGTTGATCGCCAGCGTGGCCACATTGGCAAAGCCGATGGTATAGCCGTCGGGCGCGGCATTGGCCACCGCCTGCGTGCCGATGATGCCGGATGCGCCGGTGCGGTTCTGCACGACGAAGTTGCCGCCGGTCTGCTTGGCCATTTCGGCAGCCAGCAGGCGCGATACCAGGTCGGGCGTGGTGCCGGTATTGAACGGCACGACGATCGTGACGGGATGCTCGGGATAAGCGGCCTGGGCGGCGGACACCGCGGTCAGGCTCATCATTGCGCTCGCGGCCGCGAGCCAGCGCCTGGCGCTGCTTTGGAACGTGGACATGGTTTTCTTCCTTGGACTGTTATAGGTGTAGCCGCGCGGGCTCTGCGTCCCATGCGGGTCTTGCCCGGCGCCTGAACGACGCCGGTACTACGCGGCGGGGCTTACCGCCCCGCCGGCCTGGACGGTCGCGCGAACGCTCAGCCCAGTGCGATCTGTCGCAACAGCGGCAGATCGATGTTTCCGCCCGACAACACGATGACCGCGTCGCGGCCATCGGCAGATAGCTTTCCCGCCAGCAGCGCGGCCAGCGCCACCGCGCCGCCCGGCTCGACCACCAGGCGCAACTCGTCCAGCGCAAAGCGGATGGCGCTGGCGACTTCCTCATCGCTCACCGACACGGCCGCGCTCAGGCAGCGGCTGTTGATCGCGTAAGGCAATTCCGCCGGTGTGGCGGCCTGCAGCGCATCGCACAAGGTCTTGGCGCCTGCGGGGTTGGTCTCGCGCTTGCCGGAGGCCAGCGACCTCACCGTGTCGTCGAATTCGCGCGGTTCCACCGCCACCATCCGGGCCTGCGGCGCCAGTTCGCGCAGCACCAGCGAGCAACCCGCCGCCATGCCGCCGCCGCCGCAGGGCGTGGCAAAGAGCCCAAGGTTGGCCCGCGCCGCGGCCGGCAGATCCTGCAACGCCTCCAGGGCCAGCGTGCCCTGTGCAGCCAGCACGTCAGGATGGTCGCCAGGCGGCAGCAGCGTGGCGCCGGTCTCGGCCAGCAGGCGCATCCCGATCTCTTCGCGGCTTTCGCGCGTGCGGTCGTAGCGCACAACCTTGGCGCCGTGGCGCAGCGCCTTCTCGACCTTGTTTTCCGGCGCATCCACCGGCATCACGATGGTGGCCGGCACGCCCAGGCAACGGCTGGCCCAGGCAACGGCCTGGCCATGATTGCCGGTGGAATAGGCCACCACGCCGCGCTCGCGCTGCGCCGGGTCCATGTTCAGCAGTGCGTTGAACGCGCCACGAGCCTTGAAGGAGCCCGTCACCTGCAGGTTTTCCAGCTTCAGCCAGATGGGCGCCTGCGCCCGTTCGTCCAGCGCCGGCGAGCGCAGCAGCATGGTTCGCCGCACGTAGGGTGCCAGGCGTTCGGCGGCGGCGGTCACGTCGGCGTATTGCGGCACGCGCAGGGTGCCGAGCATTTCGTGTTCGATGGTCGGAGGCAAAAGCATCGCGGTCATGAGGCTATCCAGCAAGGTAGGGAAATTCGGACGGGTCAGGCCGAAGGCGTCCAGACGGCGGGCGCGACGCTGCCGGTCTGCTCGACCAGGCGGCCGTAGGCCTCGGGACGGCGATGCTTGGCGAAATTGAAGACGGTGCTGCGGCCCAACTCGCACAGGTTCAGGTCGCAATCGGCGACGATCAGCTCATCGTCCCAGGTCGCGGCCATGGCGATGATTTCGCCCTGGGGGTTGACGATGATGGAGTGGCCCAACAGTTCATGGCCGTCCTCAGTGCCGGCCTTGGCAACGGCCGCGGCAAAGGTGGCGTTCTGGTAGCAGCCCGCCTGGATGGACAGGTGCGAGTGCAGCACGCGCAGGTGGTGCGCCTCGAAGCCGCGGTTGTCCTGGTTGCGGCTGGGCGTGTTGTAGCCCAGCATGACGAGTTCGACTTGCTGCAGGCCCAGCACGCGCCAGGCCTCGGGCCAGCGCCGGTCGTTGCAGATGAGCATGCCCAGGTTCGCGTCCACGCCGGGCGCAACGGGCGCGCGCACCACCGGGAATCCCAGGTTGCCCACTTCGAAGTAGCGCTTCTCCAGATGCTGGACCTGGCGATGCTCGGCAAACTCGGCGTGCCCCGGCAGATGAACCTTGCGGTACTTCAGCACGATCTCGCCGTTGGGCGCGATGACAACCGACGTATTGAACCGGCGCTTGCGCACGATGCCCTGTTCGTCCGGTTCCCAGGCCAGTTCCGCGTATCCCAGGTACACCATCAGGCCGTAGCGCTTGATGGCGTCGAACAGCGGCTGCGTGGCGGGCGACGGCAGGCTGGGCTCAAACCAGGCATCCGCCTCGTCAAGATCCTCGCAGTACCAGCGCGGAAAGAAGGTGGTCAGCGCAAGTTCCGGAAACACCACGACCTGGGCGCCGCGTTGATGCGCGCGCTCCATCAGCCGGACCATGCGGCCGATCGCCACGCCGCGCCCTTCGGAACGTTGAATCGGACCCAATTGGGCGGCAGCGACGGTGACGATGCGGGACATGAGGTAATCCTGGGTTGTGTGAGCGATATCCGCCGCCAGCATGACGTGCGCGCCCGGCCGCGGGAAGACCGTCCGCCGGGCGGGACGCGGATCGCGACGAGCCGTAAAACGGGCCCGCAACCCTTGAAAACAAAGGGTTTGCCGCCGTCGGACAAGGCTCCGGCCGGCCGCGGGACTGTGCATTTAGTAATGGGCTGCGCGCAAAACGTCATGGCACCCGTGTGGCGCGCACGCCGCGCCGGCCTGCAGGCCATAAAATGGCGGGCGCTGACTACCCATTCACTTACGCCCCCTTCCCTATGGCCGGCCCCCTTCCCTCGGCGCCCGGAGCGCTGACGCTTCGCCAGATCGAGGTCTTCCACGCCGTGATGCTGACCGGCTCGCTCAGCGAGGCGGGCCGCATGCTGTCCGTGACACAGCCCGCCGTGAGCCGCGTGCTGGCCTCGGCCGAGAACCGGCTACGCTATCGGCTGTTCGAACGCGTCAAGGGGCGGCTGCACCCCACTCCGGAGGCCCGGCGCCTGTTTGTCGAGGCCGAAGAGATCTTCGGCCGCGTCAACCGGTTCAATGCCCTGGCGGGCGCGTTGGGCGCAGGCTCGGCAGGCACGGTCAGTCTGGTGTCCAGCCCCAGCTTCAGCGAATGGCTCATCCCGCACGCCATCCAGAAGTTCCGCGAGCGGCATCCCGACACGCCAATCCGCTACCGGCCGCTGGCCTTTGACGCGCTGCTGCCGCATCTGCTGCTGGGACAGGCCGATTTCGGCATCGCGTCGATGCCGCCACCGGTCAACGCCAATATCGTCAGCGAAGAGATCGGCCAGGGCTGGCTAGGCTGTGCGGTGCCGCGCGGCCATCCGCTGGCGGTGCGCAGGCGCGTTCGCGCCGAAGACCTGCAGGGCCATCTGCTGATCGGCTATGGCGCCGACACCCCCTTCGGACGACTAGCCAGCCGCTTTCTGAACTCCGGCCCCGTGCCGGTGCAGCCGCAGATCGAAATCCGCTCGACGCCCGAGGCGCTGGCGCTCGTGCGCCAAGGCGTGGGCGTGGCGCTGATCGAATCGTTCGGCTATCACCCCAGCTTCGGCAAGGACTTCGTGCTGCTTCCCACCGAACCCGCCCTGAGCCACGCCATCCATCTGCTGCATTCGGCCAGCAGCCCGCTATCGAGCACCGCCAAGCGCTTTGCGACCGTGCTGAAGACGCTGATCCGGCAGGCGCAAAAAGACGCGCCCTACTGAAAGTCCATCTGCGAGATCGGCCGCAGGCGCACGCCCTCTTCCAGCAGCGCCTGGCGCACGGCCCGCGCGATGTCGACGCCCTGCGGATTGTCGCCATGCACGCAGATCGTGTGCACCGGCATGGCGACCACCTTGCCGCCCACCGTGCGGATCGCCTGTTCGCGCACCATGCGCAGCGCCTGCGCGGCCGCCGCCGCCGGATCGTGGATCACCGCGCCTGGCTCGCTGCGCGGCAGCGTCAGGCCATTGTCGCCATAGAGCCTGTCGGCAAACACCTCGCAGGCCACGCGGATGCCGGCCCGGCGCGCGGCGCGCTCGGTCTCGTTGTGCGGCGTGCAGACCAGCACCAACTCCGGGTCGAGCGTGCGCATGGCCCAGGTCAGCGCCTCTGACAGCGCACGGTCTTCGAAGGCCAGCGTGGCCAGCGCGCCGTGCACTTTCACATGCGTCACGCGGTGGCCCGCGGCGCGGGCCATGCCCTGCATCGCGGCGATCTGGTACGCGAGCATGTCGCCGATGGCCTGAGGGCTGTCGCCCACGATCTTGCGCCGGCCGAATCCCCACAGGTCGTTGAACCCCGGATGGGCGCCCACATCGATGCCCCGCTTTAGCGCGGATGCCGCAGTTTGGTGCATGACCGATGCATCACCACCGTGAAAACCGCAAGCCACGTTGGCCGACGTGATGAGGTCCAGCATGGCCTCGTCCGCACCAATCTTGTAGTGGCCGAAGCTCTCTCCCAGGTCGGAATTGAGGTCTACGTCGCGCATCTGAAGGACTCCGAAAAAAGCGAATTTCAATGTTTGGCATACCGTTGGCATGCAATTTGCATGCCAAGGACTTGCTGAGGCGATATGCCCAGGATCGGGGCAGGTCTGCCCACCGCGTTTTTTTAATGAACGGAGTCCAAGCAATGAATTTCAAATGGAAGAACGCCACATGCGCCGTGGCCGCAGCATTGGCGATGGCGACTGGCGTGGCGCAAGCGGCAGAACTCAATTTCGCCAGCTGGGGCGGCAACTACCAGGGTGCGATCCGCGACGCCTGGCTCAAGCCCTTCTCCAAGGAAACCGGGATCACCGTCCACGAAGACACCGATCCGCAGGTCGCCAAGATCCGCGCCATGATCGACACCAAGTCGGTCACATGGGATGTGGTGACCGAGAACAGCGCCCGCCTGACGCGCGGCATCAAGCTGGGCGTCTTCGAGAAGATCACGCCGGACATGGTCAACCAGGACCACGTGATCCCCAGTGCCCGCAACGACTATGGCGTGCCGTCGGAAATCTTCTCGACCAACATCGGCTTCTCGACCCAGGCCTTCCCCGCCGGCAAGCCGCAACCCAGCACCTTCGCCGACTTCTGGGACGTGAAGAAATTCCCCGGCAAGCGGACCCTCCAGGACGATCCCGCCACGGTGATCGAAGCGGCGCTCATCGCCGACGGCGTCCCGCCCGCCGATGTGTACAAGGTGCTGGCCACGCCCGAGGGCCTTGACCGCGCGTTCAAGAAGATCGAAGAGATCAAGCCCCACGTCGCCCGCTGGTGGAAGAGCGGCGCCGAACCCGTCAACGCGCTGGGAACCGGCGAAGTCGTGATGGCGCTGGGCTGGAACGGCCGCTTCCAGGCCGGCATCGACTCGGGCCTGCCCATCGCCATGGGCTGGGGCGACAGCATCGCCCAGGTCGGCTACTTCGCCATCGTGAAGGGCTCGCCCAACCGCGACGCGGCGATCAAGCTGCTGAACTACATGATCCAGCCCAAGCACCAGGCCGAATTCAGCAAGTACATCGCCTACGGCCCGACCACCGAGCAGGCCCTGCCCCTGATCGACGCCAAGCGGCTGGAGCGCCTGCCTTCGACCACCGAGCGCCTGAAGAAAAGCATCTTCCTGAACTCGGAGTTCTGGGACACCCACGGCCCCGCCATCACCGAGCGCTACAACCAGGTCCGCGCCCGCTGATCCTCCTGCCTCCTTACTCAGACGCCGGCGCGTGCGCCGGCGTCCCAATGCCATGACCACGAGCACCGACGCCCTTACCCTGCCCGTCGCCAGCGTGCGCCCGGCCGCCGCTTCCCGGCGCGGCCGCGTCGCGGCCCTTGCCGCATTGCCGCTGCTGCTGTTTCTCCTGCTGTTTTTCGCCGGCCCGATCGCGGGTTTGCTGGGCAACGGCTTCAAGGGCGAGGACGGCGGCCTGACGCTGGACCATTACCGCCACCTGCTGGACACGCCGATCTACCGGATCGTGCTGGTCAACACTTTCACCATCGCCGCAGCCGTCACGGTGGCCTGCGTGGTGTTGAGCTATCCGCTCGCCTACCTGATGGCGACCGTATCGCCGACCGTGGCCCGCGTGGTGTTCTTCGCGGTGCTACTTCCCTTCTGGTCCAGCGCGCTGGTGCGCACATCGGCCTGGATCGCGCTGCTGGGCAAAAACGGGCCGTTGAACACCCTGCTGACGACCGTGGGCATTCTCGACCAGCCCATGGCGTTCCTCTACAACTTTACCGGCGTGATGGTGGGCATGACGCACGTGCTGATGCCCTTCGTGGTGCTGCCGCTGTATGCGTCGTTCCGATCCCTGGACGGCAGCCTGGTGCAGGCCGCGCAAGGCCTGGGCGCGGGATCCGCGGGCATTTTCAGCCGGGTCATCCTGCCGCTGACCAGTCCGGGCGCGGTCGCCGGCGGCATCATTGTCTTCATGAACGCGGTGGGCTACTACATCACCCCGTCACTGATGGGCGGTCCCGCCCAGCGCATGGCCGCCGAACTCATTTCGCACAACATCACCGAAGAGCTGAACTGGGGATTGGCCTCAGCGCTGGCAGGCGTGCTGCTGGCCACCGTGCTGCTGTCGCTGTGGCTGTTCAACCGGCTGTTCGGCCTGAACAGCCTGATCAGCGCCAGTTCCGGCAAAGGCAGCAACACCAGCGGGTATCGCCGCACGCCGGGCGGCCGGATGTCGGCCATGCTGGGCGTGGTGTGCGCGGTGTTCCTGCTGTTGCCCATCGTCGTGGTCATTCCGATGAGCTTCGGCACCACCGACTTCCCCATCTTCCCGCCGCCCAGCTACGGGCTGCGCTGGTACGAGAATTTCTTCACGGACGGCAAATGGCTGGCCGCGCTGGCCTCCAGTACGCGGATCGCCGTCGTGGTGACGCTGCTGGCCACGGTCCTTGGCACCGCCGCCGCGCTGGGTGTCAGCCGGCTGGCAAAGCGCCACCAAGGGTGGCTGGATGCCTTCTTCATCGTCCCGATGTCGGTGCCGGCCATCGTCACGGCGGTCGCGCTGTACTACCTGTTCGCGCCCATCGGCTGGGTCGCCAATTCCATGGCGGTCATTCTGGGCCATACCGTGCTGGCCGCGCCCTACGTCTACATCACCATGCGGGCGGCGCTGCGCAGCCTGGACCCCAGCCTGGAGCTGGCCGCGCTCAGCATGGGCGCTTCCTGGCCGACGATGTTCAGGCTGGTCATGCTGCCGGCCCTGATCCCCAGCCTGATCGGCGGCGCCGTCTTTGCCTTCGTCAGCTCGTTCGACGACGTGGTCATGGCGCTGTTCCTGACCACCATCCGCAACCGCACCCTGCCCAAGTTGATGTTCGAGGGCCTGGCCAACGACTTCGATCCCACCGTGATCTCCGCCTCCTGCCTGCTGGTCGGGGCGACGGCGCTGATCCTGCTTGCAAACCTGCTGATCAGCAGGAAGAAGGAACACTGACATGCATATCGCCAACGACATCCTCCCGCAACGCCCGCCGGAACGCCAGGGCAAGGAACTGACGCTTGCCGGCATCCACAAGCGATACGGCGATTCGATTGCATTGCCCGAGGTCGACCTGACCGTGGCGCGCGGCGAGTTCTGCACGCTGCTGGGCGCATCAGGCTCCGGCAAGACCACGCTGCTCAAAATCATCGCCGGCTTCGAATCGCCGGACGCCGGCGTGGTGAAGATCGGCGGGCGCGACGTCACGCATACGCCGATCGCGGACCGCAACATCGGCATGGTGTTCCAGAACTACGCCCTGTTCCCGCACATGAGCGTGTTCGAGAACGTCGCGTTCGCGCTGCGCATGCGGCGCCTGAACGAAGAGGACATCCGCCGCCGCGTATCTGACGCGCTGGACCTGGTGAGCCTGGCGCCGCTGAAGGACCGCAAGCCCGGCGCGCTGTCCGGGGGCCAGCAGCAGCGCGTCGCGCTGGCGCGCGCCCTGGTGTTCACGCCCGACATCCTGCTGATGGACGAGCCGCTGGGCGCGCTGGACAAGAATCTGCGGCAGTCCATTCAGCTGCAGCTTCGCCGGCTGCACCAGGAACTGGGGCTGACCGTGGTCTTCGTCACGCATGACCAGGAAGAAGCCATGAACCTGTCGGACCGCATCGTCATCCTGGAACAGGGCCGCATCGTCGAGGCCGGCTCGCCGGAAAGCCTGTACCGCAAGCCCGCCAGCGCTTTCGTCGCCGGCTTTCTGGGTGAATGCAATTTCCTGCCCGCCAACGACGGCGTGCTGGGCGTGCGCCCCGAGCACCTGCGCCTGGGCAGCCGCCTGGCCGGTGCCGATCAGCGCCACCCGGGCAAGGTCGTGGCGTCGACGTTCTGCGGCGTGCACTGGAAAGTCTTCATCGAAGCCTTCGACAAGGTGATCCTGGCCTACGCGCCGCTGGATGTAGACGCAGCCCAGCGCACGCCCGGACAGGCGGTCACGTGGGGCTTTCATCCGGACGACGCCATGGAATTCGCCAACGCAGCATGATCACCGACGCGCCAACTTCTTGCGGGACTGCCGCGCCGCGCATCGTGGCGGCGGGCGATCGCACGCTGCTGGTCGAGTTTCCCGACCGCATCGACGCCGAGACCAACGCGCGCGTGCTTGCGCTATCGAAGGCGTTGCGAGGCAGCCTGCGCAAGGTCCGCGGACTCCAGAGCGTGGTGCCAGCATACCGTTCGCTCGCGGTGAGCTTCGATCCGCTACTGATCGGGCACGACGCCATTTGCGAGCTGATCGGCCGCAGCCTGCAAGCCAGCGCCTTCGCGCCTGTCCACGCACCGCGGCGCTGGGAAGTCCCGGTCTGCTATGGCGGCGCCCACGGCATGGACCTGCAGGCGCTGGCGGATCAGCATCGGCTTGATCCCGCGCGGGTCATCGCCCGGCACACCGCGCCGGTCTACCGGATCTACATGGTGGGATTCCTGCCGGGCTTCGCGTATCTGGGCGGCCTGGATCCTGCGCTGCACACGCCCCGCCGCGCCATGCCGCGCGCGCACACGCCCGCCGGCAGCATCAACATCGGCGGCCAGCAGACGGCCATCGCCTCGGTGTCCGGACCCAGCGGCTGGCACCTGATCGGCCGCACGCCGTGGCGCAGCTTCGATCTGCGCCACGCGAATCCATTTCTGTTCGAGGCCGGCGACGAGATCGTGTTCACCCCCATCGATGAAGACGAGTTCGAACGCCTTGCCGCCTTGCAGGACGACCCCGCCCGGCGACCGCAACCGCTGACAGGAGACAGCCAATGACCGCGCGACTTCGCGTCGAGAAGGCCGGCTTGCTGACCACGGTGCAGGACCTGGGCCGCCCGGGCTATGAACACATGGGCGTGCCGCCGTCGGGCGCCATGGATCCCGGCGCGCTGCGCATGGCCAATGTACTGGTCGGCAACGCGCCCGGCCTGGCCGCACTGGAATTCACCCTGCTGGGCGGCGCGTTGCAGGTGCTGGATGCGGATTGCACCGTCGCCTTCGCAGGAAGCGCCCTGCTGCACGTCAGCGCCACGGCCGCCTCGCCCGCCCGGTCACTGAGTCCGTGGCAATCCCACCGTGTACCGGCGGGCGCCACCTTGGCGATCGGGCCGCTGGAACGCGGCGTACGCGGATATCTGGCCGTCGGTGGCGGCATCGCCGTGGCGCCCGTGCTGGGCAGCGCTTCCACCCTCACGCGTGCGCGGCTCGGCGGCCTGGACGGCCGTGCGCTGGCGCGCGGCGACGTGCTTGCCACCGGCGACGGCAGGCGCCGTTCGCCGCGTCGCTGGCTGGCCGCCCGCGACACCGGCTGGTTCTATCGGGACGCGCCCATTGGTGTCGTCCTCGGTCCGCAGCAGGATCACTTCGCGTCCGCCGAGATCGACCGTTTTCTTGGCGCCACGTATCGCCTGGCGCCGCAGTCCGACCGCATGGGCCTGCGTCTGGATGGGCCGGCCATCGCGCACGCCCGGGGCGCCGACATCATCACCGACCCCATCGCCGCGGGCAGCATCCAGATCCCAGGCGCGGGACAGCCCCTCATTGCCATGAACGACCGCCAGACCACCGGCGGTTACCCCAAGATCGCCACCGTCATCTCGGCCGACCTGCCTCGTCTTGCCCAGATCCGCCCGGGCCAGCCGCTGCGGTTCGAAGCCCTGGACCTGGCTCAGGCCGTGCAGCGCTGGCGCGATTACACGGAATGGGTCCACGCCCGCGAAGACGACCTGCGCGCAGACCCGAACTTTCCCATCTTCCCCTTACTGTTTCCATGATTCCTATGTCCATCATTCATGCCATGGAAAGCCCCTTGCTCAACGCCGCGGCCGCCGCCCCGGCCGCCGACGACTCGCGCGACCTGGTCGACGAGGCCTACTCGACCATGCTGGACATGATCCAGCTGGGCCAGTTGCCCATCAACCAGCCGCTGCAGGAACGCAACCTGGCCAGCGCACTGGGCGTATCGCGCACCCCGCTGCGCGAGGCGATGAGCCGCCTGATCGGCGCCGGCTTCGCCGTGCGCACGGCGCGCGGGCAGCTCATCGTTCCTGAACCCTCGTTGCGCCAGTATCTGGAGATCTTCCAGATGCGCGTGCTGCTGGAAGGCGACGCCGCCGCGGCCGCCGCCACCCGCATGGCGCCAGAGCAGGCCTTGGCCCTCCTGGAGCAGGTCAGCGAGATCCGGCGCCGCAATGAGACCACCCACGAGGAGAACCATCGGGTCGACAATCTGCTGCACGACAGCATCGCCCAGGCCAGCGGCAACCGGCTGATGGCACAGACCATCCACGACCTGCGCATCAAGGCCCGCTGCTTCGACCAGAACGGCGCGCCCGAACGGCTGATTCCCGGCTGCGACGAGCACATGGCCGTCCTGCAGGCCATCCTGAATCGCGACCCCGACGCCGCGCGCGCCGCGATGCAGGCGCACCTCTGCAACGTGCGCGTTGGCCTGGTCGCCCGCCACACCCAGATTTAACTGCTTCCTTTATCCGCATGTCATTCCCTACCCCCAAGCCGCTGCTCATCATCATGAACCCGGTCACGCAGGCCGACCGGGATCAGATCGCCCGCCACTTCGAAGTCGTCTTCGCCCCGACGCCGGAACAGTACGCGCAAGCCGTCGCCGAGCACGCGCCGCGCGTCGATGTGGTCATGACCATCGGCGCGATTGGCCTGACTGCAGGCCAGATCGACGCGCTGCCCAACCTGAAGCTGATCTACTCGATGGGAGCCGGCTACGAAAAGATCGACCTGGACCACGCCCGGCGGCGCGGCGTCAAGGTCGCCAACGGCGCGGGCACCAACGACAGCTGCGTCGCCGACCACGCCATGGGCCTGATGATCGCCGTCATCCGCGGCATTCCCCGCCTGGACCAGCTCACGCGGCAAGGCGTCTGGCGCACGCAGCTGCCGCTGCCACCCAACGTCTCCGGGAAAAAACTGGGCATCATCGGCCTGGGCGGTATCGGCGAAAAAGTGGCGCTGCGCGCGCAGGCGTTCGAGATGCAGATCGGCTACCACAACCGCCGCCCGCGCCCGGGGTCGCCGCACCGCTACTTTCCTTCCGTGGGCGAACTGGCCGGGTGGTCCGACGTGCTGCTCGTCGCCATCCCGGGCGGCGATTCAACCCACCACCTGATCGATGGCGCCATCCTGGACCAGCTTGGCCCCAACGGCTACCTGATCAACATCGCGCGCGGCAGTGTCGTGGACACCGTTGCCTTGGAACGTGCCCTGCGCCAGCGGACCATCGCCGGCGCGGCACTGGACGTTTATGAAGGCGAGCCCGAGTTGCCAGCGGCTTTGGCCGACTTGACCAACTTGGTGCTCACCCCCCACATTGCCGGCTGGTCGCCTGAAGCCATGCAATTGATGGTGGATAAATTCCTGGAAAATACGCGCCGGCTGTATGCGGACGAGCCGCTGTTGACGCCGCTGTGAGGCGGGACTTTCATTCAACCAGGGCAGAAATGCCCTGGTTGCCTGGCAGCGGCAACACCCATCGCACTTTCAGCACTAAGATGTCGTCTCTCGATAGCCCCATACCCCATCACGCCACCAAGTAGGTCTCCGCGAGCCGACTCCAGAAAGCCGCGCCCACGCACAGGTTGTCGTCGTTGAAGTCGTAATTGGCGTTATGCAACGCGCGCCCACCGCTGGCGGGCCCGTTTCCGAGCCGCACCAGTGCGCCCGGAACGGCCTGCTGCATGTACGCGAAGTCTTCACTGCCCATCAACGGCGGCATATCTCCCGTCACCCGATCTTCTCCCACCAGCTCGCGGGCTACGGCCAGCGCCAGCGCCGTGGGCGCGTCGGCGTTGTCGACGACCGGATAGCCCTCCACGTAGACGATCTTCACGCTGGCCTCGTGGCTTTCCGCGGTGGATTCGCAAACCTGCACGATGCGCTCGCGCAGCCGCGCCCGCACCTGCGGGCTGAACGAGCGCACCGAGATGCCGATCTCGGCCTCGCCTGAAATTACGTTCAGCGCGTCACCGGCACGCAGCCGGCCCACGGACACCACGGCCGCCTGCGACCGATCGATATTGCGCGACACGACCGTTTGCAGCGCCATCACGATGGCCGCGGCCGCGACCACCGGATCGGTCGCCAAATGCGGCCGCGCGGCATGTCCGCCGTTGCCGATGACCTTTACGAACACCCGATCGCCCGCGGCCATGAACGGCCCGCTGCGCCAGCACGCAGCGTGGCCACTAGCCCCGTGCCCGCCAGTCCCGTGATGACCTCGTAGCCCCATTGCGCCAGCAGCCCAGCCACGCGGGCCGACGTGGCGTGCTCCTGAAACGCCAGCTCGGGCCGCTGGTGCAGCGCGCGGCGCAGCGCCGTGAGTTCAGGCTTCAGGTCCTGCAGGTCGGCGAGCGTGGTGCGCGTGACGGCGTCGCGGGCGGCCATTACGCGATCCCGGTGGCGCCGACCAGCTTCACCAGCGCGCCCCACTTCTCATACTCACGCTTGAAGAACGCGTCGAGCTCGGCCTGGGACATGGGCGCATAGGGCGGCACGCCTTCGTTTTCCAGGCGGGAACGGATCGCGGGATCCTCCATCGTGCTTTGCACCGCCTCGCGTAGCTTCGCGACGATCTCAGGCGGCACGCCGCTGGGCAGGCAGAACGCGTTCCAGGTCACGATGTCGTAGTCCGTCTCCAGGACCTCGGCAACCGTCGGGATCTCGGGCGCGGCCTTGAGCCGCTCCGTGCCCGACACGGCCAGCGCGACCAGCCGTCCCGCCTTGACCTGCGGACCCAGCACCGACCATGCGTCGAAGGCGAACGTGAGCTGGCCGCCGGTCAGGTCGGTCAGCACCTGCGGCCCCTGCTTGTACGGCACGTGCAGCAGTTTGGGCACGCCCATCTTCTGCGCCAGCACGTGGCACGCGATGTGGCTCGACGTGCCGTTACCGTTGGAGCCGTAGCTGGCCTTGTCCGGATTGGCCTTGACGTGCGCGATCAGGTCCTTGAGCGTCTTGATCCCCGAGCTGGCCGCGACGACCAGCACCACGGGCACCTGGATGGTGACGGCCAGCGGCTCGAACGCCTTGACCGGGTCAAAGGGCAGGTTCGCGTAGATGTGCGGGTTGATCGCGTAGGTGCTGGCCGTGCTGTAGAGCACGGTGTAGCCGTCGGGCTTGGCCCGCGCCACGGTCGCCGCCCCGATGTTGCCGCCGGCGCCGGCCTTGTTCTCCACCACGATGTTGGCGTCTAGCCGCTTGGCCAGCCCGGTGCCGATCATGCGCGCCACGATGTCGGTGTTCCCGCCCGGCGCGAACGGCACCACGACGGAAACCGGCTTGTCCGGATAGCCGGGCGCGGCCTGCGCGCTTCGCCAGGGCAAGGCGCCCGCGCCCGCCAGCGACAGCAGCGGCAGCCCGGCCAGATGTGCGCACAAGGCGCGACGTTTTTCGTTCATGATTTCCCCTTGTCGATTTATTTGTTGGAATCCGGCGCAAACCGGCCCACGTGCGCGCTGACCTCGAACCGGCCGGCGTTGGCCGACGCGCGGTGATAGTCGTGCAATTGCATCGGCGTCGCCCACCACACGCCCTTGGCGTTGGCGATATGGCCGAAGAACTTATCCAGCAGGCGCAGGCGCTGAGCCCGGCCCGAGATCCAGTCATGGACCGTGATCATGCACAGACCGCCCCACTCGCGCACGCCCTCGAATTCCTCGATCCAGCTTTCGAGCACGGCGTTCGGATTGGCCGGGTGCGTCTTGTCGCGCGGCCCGTTGGTGTATCGGAAGTACAGCGCGTCGTCGATGGTCCAGGTCACCGGCACCTGCACCAGCCCGTCGATCGAATACGGATGATCGAAGCCCATCAGCGAACTGTCGTAGGCCACGCCCGCGCGGCGCAGCGCCGCCAGGCTGGCTGGCGAATGCTCGAACGACGGCGCGCGATAGCCGCGGCAGGCCGTCCCCGTCTGCTGCTGAAAGACTTCGATGCTACAACCCAGGTAATCGTCCAGCGTGGCGTCGTCCAGCGTGTCCAGCCGCTCGTGGAAATAACCGTGATAGCCCACCTCATGCCCTGCCTTCAGCAGCATGGGAAGCAGATCGGGATAGGTGGCGGCCACCACGCCCGGCACGTAGAACGCGCCCTTGATTCCCCACTTGTCCAGCAGCGCAAGGATCCGCGCCACGCCTTGCCGCGGGCCATACCGGCGCTGCTCCAGCTCGCCCAGCGCCACGGGCTGCTTGTCGCGCGCGGTCCAGAAATACGGGGACTCGGCGTCCAGGTCCAGCGTGAACGCCACCGCGCAGCGCTTACCCTCGGGCCATGCGTACGCCGGAAACGATATGCGGTTGTCTTCATGCATCTTGATCGCGCGCATGGAGGTGTCCATCTGATTTCTCCTTGATGATTTGTCTTCGTGGTTCAGGTCGGGGCACGCCGGTTGATGCCGCCCCCGCCATCCACCGACAGCACCTGGCCCGTCGTGAATGACGCCGCGTCGCTCGCCAGGAACAGCACTGCCTGCGAGAGTTCGCCGGGCTGGATCATGCGCCCCAGCGGGATCGCGGCCGCGATGCTCTCCAGATGGGCGGGCGGCAGCACGGGGCTGTTTTCGCCCTGCGCCAGTCCCGGACGGACGGCGTTGACGCGGATGCCGTGCGGGGCAAGCCGAACCGCAAGAATGCGCGTCGTCTGCTCCAGCGCCGCCTTGGACGGCCCGTAGATCGCGCCATTGCCTCGGGCCACCTCGGCCGACGCCGAGCTCACGTTGACCACCGACCCGCGGACGCCCGCGGCGATCCAGCGCCGCGCCAGCGCCTGGATCAGCTGCAACGGGCCCAGCAGATTCACGTCCAGGATTGCGCGGCACAATTCCGCCGGCGCATCCAGGATGTCCGCAAACGGAAAGATCGCCGCGTTGTTCACCAGCACATGGGGCAGGGATTGATCGTCCCAACCCGCGACCAAGCGTTCGATCGCCGCGCAGTCGGTGACGTCCAATTCGATGTGATGCCCTACCCCGACACACGCGGCGTCCTGCGCGCGGTCAGCACCGGTCACCCTGGCGCCTGCCAGCGCAAAAGCCTGCACCAGCTCGCGTCCGAAGTGCCCGTTGCTGCCCGTCACCAGCACGTGGCGGTCCGAAAAATCTGGCGCGCTCATGCCGCGGACTCCATCAGCGCATCCAGGTTGGCGTTGCCGAAATCGCGCGTGCCCGCCTCCATCTCGCGGATCATCGCGATCAGGCGCGACACCGTCGGCGTCTCGATGCCGGCGGCCTGGCCATGAGCCACGATGTCCGTGATCTGCGGGTCCACCTCGGTCGGGCGCTTGCGCACCGCCAGGTCGCGCCACACGCCGCTGCGCGGCTTGCCCACCCAGCGGCGGCAATGATCGGTGATCTGCTGCATCTGTGCCCAGGCCTCGTCCGCGCTGGCCGACGCGGTGAAGGCATCCGGCGCAAAGCCGTCAAACGGCGCCGGGTCCACGCCGCTGGCGCGGGCCACCGTCACCACCTCGCGGCAAAGCGCGCGCCACAGCGGCAGATAGCGCCGGTTGCCCAGCTGCTCCACGATCGTGTCGTTCGACATCGCGGTCGTAAACAGCAGCGACCCAATGGCCACCTTGCTCCACTTGTAGCCCATCAGGCGGTCCGTCCAGCCCGACTGCGGATCTACCTGGCGCAGCAGCGCTTCCACCTGTCGCGAACGGACCGTGTCGCCGCCGTCGATCTCACCGACCCGCAGGCTGCCCAGGCCACCGAACTGGATGCGGCCCGGCCCCACGTAGTCCGACGCAAAATTCACCAGCGCGCCCAGCGTGCGCTCCTGCCCCACCACGCTGGCGATCGTCGCCTCGGTCAGGCCGTTCTGCAGCGCCAGCACCCAGCCGTCCGCGGCCAGTCGCGGCGCGATCGACGCCATCGCCGGGCGGGTGTGCTGCCCTTTCACTGACAGCATGATCCGGGAATACGTCCGGTCCACCTCGGACGCCAGGCAGGCCTTCATCCGCGAAAACGTGCTCTTGCCGTCCGGACCGACGATCTCAAGCCCGCGCGTGCGCACCGTCTCAACATGCTCGGGCACCACGTCCACCAGCAGCACATCCTGGCCGGCATCCGCCAGCTTTGCTGCCACCACGCCGCCAATCGCGCCGCCCCCCCACACAACAATCGGATCCTGACTCACTGCCTGCCACTCCCTTGTTACCCGCGCGCCTTCATCGACGGCCTCAGGGAGAAATTCTGAAAGCAGCAGACATATAATTCAATTTCGAAATTTGATCGAATACTTGCGTTAAACGCATGTATTTTTGCGAGGGGAAGTCTGCATGAATTACCGCGCCTACGAAGCGCTGCACGCGTTCGTCGAAGGCGGCAGCGTCGCCCAGGCCGCGCTGCGCCTGCACCGCACCCAGCCCCAGGTCAGCCGCCTGCTGGCGCAGCTGGAAGAAGAAGCCGGCTTCGAAATCTTGCGCAAGACCGGCCGCCGCCTGGAACTTACCGACGACGGCCATGAGTTCTACAAGCGCGTCTACGGTCTGCTGCGAGCCCAGGACGCCGTGGCCGACTACGCCGAAGACATGCGCCAGGGCCGTCGCGACCGCGTCCGAGTCCTGGCCGCCAACCACATCATCGACGGCCTGGCCATCGAGGCCGTGGGCCGCTGCCGCCTGAAGAATCCCGACTTCACCGCAGCGCTCAATGCACGCATGCCCGCGGAACTGCAATGGTGGCTGGCGCAGCAGCAATTCGACCTGGCCCTGGTCCAGCTTCCGCTGGAGCATCCCGCCATCGAAACCGAGCTGCTATGTCAAAGCGAAATCGTCGCTGTTATGCACCCGGATCACCCGTACGCCAGGCGCTCGCAGATCGGTCCCGAAGACCTGCAGACCGAGCCCTACATCAGCCTGGGCCGCCGCAGCATTCTTGAACAGCGTTGCCTGGCCGCCTTCGAGGCCACCAACGCCGCCGCGCACAGCGAGCTCGAAGTCTCCTTCAGCACCATGGCCATCCAGCTGGCGGCCATGAACTGCGGCATTGCGCTGGCCGACCCCATGGCCACGCTCGCGCAACGGCACCTGAACATTGCCGTCAGAAAATTCCGCCCCACGGTCAAACTGCACTACGGACTCGTTTTTCCCAAAGGCAAACGCCGAAGCCCTGCGACGGAGCAACTGGTCGATGAACTGCACCGCGTAGCGAAGGAACGGGTTCCTGAACTTCGGCGGCTTTTGAGCAAGGAGTGAGTGCGGCAGCGATATTTCCCAACAGGTCAGAATCGCCACGCCACACGTACGCTCGCGGCGTGTTCGCGGCTCTCGGATGCGAACTGGCCATCGTAGGACAAGCCGACGCTGCTGTTGCGCCCCAGGGCCATGTCTGCGCCCAATCCCACCAGGGCCGCGTTGCGCGCGATGGGCGTGCCGGCCACCGTAAACGGCTGGCCTGCGTCGAACGACATCTGGGTTTTGGCATCCACGTCGCCGAAGGCATGACGCCAGCCCAGCATCGCGGTCAGCCATCCTTGCCGGCCACCCAAATCGAAGTCCTGGCGCGCGCGCAGACCGAGCGAGGTCTGCGTCTGTTGCTGGCGCGAGGCCTGTCCGGTCAGCGCCGCGTCACCGCCGGTTTCCTGGAAGCCGCGAATGCGCAGGTCGCTCCAGGCCAGCCCGGCGTACGGTTCGAGCGTGAAACCCGCGGTTGCCGCCCACGAATAGGAAAGCTCGGAGAACAGCTGCACGGTGCTGGCGCCGTAGTCGGCCGTCAATGCATCGGCCTGGCTCGCCGCCTGGCGCCGGGTGGAAATATCGTGCCAGGTGTAGCCTACGCCGCCCAGCAGGTTCCAGGCGCCGCTGGCGGTCGCGAACGACTTGCCGCCGTAGACCAGGGCACTGTAGCCGCCGATGTCGGCCTGGCTGCTGCGATCGTCGACCTTGGCCTTGGTATCGGTAAAGCCCACTGCGCCACCCAGCCGCCAGCCCGCGCCGACCGGCTGGTCCGCGCCGACGAATACGCCGCCGGTATGCTGGCGCCAAGAGGCCGCGTTGCCGTCGCCATCGAAGGTCTGCCAGCCGCCGACGAGCTCGGCCCAGGCAGGCAAGGCGGCCGATGAGGGCAGCGCGCCCTGCGGCAATGCAGCGCCGCCGGCTTGCGCCGTGGGCGCCCCCGGCAGCAGGCCGGCTCGCAGGTTGGCGCGCAGCCGTGCCGTAGGCGCCGCGCGCAGGTTGGCCGCCCCCTGGGCCAACGCGCTGCTCACGCTGGCATGGGCTTCGCCCGACAGGCTGTTGAACACGGATTGTGGCTGGTCGGCAGTCAAGGTCGCGACGTAGCGCCACAGTGCGTGCCCGTCCGGCAGACTGTCGAGTGCCGCGCCGACCGCACGCTGGTTGCCCGTGGCCGCCGCGCTGGCAAACGAACGGGCTTGCGCCAGTTGCAGATTGACCGAACCGGCGTCGTAACTCAAGACCGGATCGAGAAAGGCGTAGTTGGAGGCCACGCCGTCGAAGCGGCCCGAGATCGCGTCGGCAGTCAGGATCGTGTAGCGCTGGTTGGGGGTGAAGTTGCCTTGCGGCCCCACGTGCATCACCGAACCGCCCAGATAGGCGGTGCCTCGAACGTTGACGAGATCGCTCTGGGTGCCCGCCGGTTCGGCTTCGACGCGATAGACCGAGCCGGATGCCAGCCTCAGGTCACCGTTGACGGTAAGCGTGCCGATGGAATTGCCGGGCGCCAACACGCCGCCGGACGCGACCGTGGTCGGACCCACGGCGCCGTTGCCGCCAAGGACGCCGCCGGTCTGCACCTGGACCGGTCCGGCCAGGCTGCCGTTCACCGCCAGCGAGCCGCCGCGCACGGTGGTCAGGCCGGTATTCGTGCTGGCGCCGGTCAACACCAGGTCGCCAGCGTACAGATCGACGGCGCCCCGGCCGGAGATCTTGCCGCCGTATACCAGTGGCGCGCCAGCGAAATTGAACACCAGCCGGCCGTCGCCCTTGCCCAGGTGCACGCGCGGGGTGTCGAGCACACCGGCGGCCACCGGCGCCGAGCCGGCCGCGGCGCCCACGTTCAGTACGCCGCGCGACCCGGCGTTGTTGGCGATGAGAATTACGGGCGCGCGCGCCGTGCCGCCATCGGCCAGCGTCATTTCGCCCTGCCCCAGACGGCCGACGTTCAGGTCGCGCGACGTCTGCCAGAGCGAACCGGCCCCCGTGACGACCATCGTGCCGTTGGCGCCGTTCAGGTCGCCCAGGATGCCATAGCGGCTTTCGACCCGGGCTCCGCCGGAGACAATGGCCGCGCCCCGGGCGCCCGCATTGTGGGCGACGAAGAAGTCGCCGCTGTTCACCCAGGCCGCGCCGCCGCTCAGCGTTGCGCTGCTGTTGGAGCCGTTTTCGGTGCCGACGTAGCCATCGGTGCTGTCCAGGCGCGCGCCGCCGCTCATCTGCAGGGTGCCATTGCCGACGTTGCCCACGTAAACCACGCCGGCGCTATTCAAACGCGTAGCCGCTCCGTCCAGCGTGGCAGTGCCGGACGAACCGGCCTCGTGACCGATCAGCACGCCTTGCGCCGTCACCGCCGCGCCTCCCGACATGACCAGCGAGCCGGTACCGGCATAGCCGACGCTGATCCGGTCGCTGGAGGTCAGCGACGAGCCCGTACCGGTGAGGGTCAGCGCGCCGCTGGCATTGACCGCGTCACCCAATCGGACCTGGCCCGCAGTGGCCTTGGCGCCGCCGCTGATGTCCAGGCGGCCTACGGCCGCCACGGCGCCCGTATCGTTGCGGTCACCGCCGATGGTGAGGGTGTTGACCCCCATCGTCGTGCCCGCACCTCTGAGCACGATGCCGCCGCTAGCCGAACCGCCTCGGCCGAGCACGGTATCGCCTGCGACCATCGCGCCCTGGTTTTCAACCGTGATCAGGCCCGTGCCCCGCGCGCCAACGAAAAGCGCGCCGGAGGTGCTGAACAGGGAATTCAGGCCTGTGACCGTGATGTCGCCCCGGCTGCCGGCGTACAGGCCCATTGTCACCTGGCCCAGCGACGACAGTTGCGCGCCAGAGGCCACATTGACGGCGCCCGCGCCCTGACTGCCGACGGTCAACTGGCCGGAGGCGATCCACTGCGCCTCGTTCGCCAACGTCGCCGAACCGCTGGACCCCGCGCTGGTCGCAAGCACCGCCGTACCGGTCTGCAGCAGCGTGTCCTTGTCCGCGGCGTCGACTACGCCAGTGCCCGAAGCGCCTATCTCCAGCGCGGTGAGGGTCGCGGAGGCCCGGTCGCGCAATTGCAGGGTGCCGTGCGATCCCTGTTCGCTCCCCAGGTAGACCTGAACGCCGTTGAACGAAGCGCCGCCGGACAGCGACACCTGAGCGCGGCCGAAACTGCCGATGACCGACAACGCCGTGTCCGTCCACGACTGGCCATTGGCCAGGTTCATCGTGACCAGGGAGGTGCTGCTGTTGGACAGGACACTCAGATCGCTCCGCAGGCTTGCGCCGGGATCGAAATCTAGCGTGGCGCTGCCCCCGGTGCCCAGGTAGAACATCCCGACCTGTTGCGTGCCATCCAGGCGCACTGTCTGAACGGCGCCCGGCACCGTGCCCAGGAAGACGTTGTCCCCCATCCCGGGCGCAGACGACACGTCCCAGTTGCCGGCCGTGGTCCATCGGGTATCGGCGCCGCCCCCGGCGACCCAGAAATGCGGCGACCCTTGCGCATGCACCGTGGAGGTGACACTCGCAAGCAGCGCGGCAGTGAGCGAAAGCGACCACGGCCAGCCGCCGGAACGCACGGCGGAAGCAATCAAGGATTGTTTTTTCATAATGGACTCGGCCAACCGATAAAAATCCCCTCCTTGAATGGCATCGCTGGCGGAAGGGTTCCATATCAATTGACGACGCTTTTCGCCCGCGCTTAAATCCGCGTCCACATTTTCAGATTCTTGACGGTACGCCGTGCCGCCGTCTGTCTGCGCGCGGCGGCGCCTTGTGCGGCCGTCACATAGAGCGCGGCCACGAGCGGCCGCGATCAGCCCGGCCCGTCGCTCGCCGCAGCCAGCAAGGGCACGATGATGTCGCTGATCGGCGTGGACAGGCCGTGGGCCCGGGCACGACGCGAGATCACGCCGTTTCGTATATCCCATTCCAGTGGCCGGCCGGCTTCGCGGTCCGTCAGGATGGACGTGCTCAGGTCGGGGGAAGCGGCCTGAAACCTGGCGAGGATTTCCTGCGGGACCTCGTCCCCAAGTTTTGCGCCTTCCGCGCGCGCGACCGACAGGCACTCTTGCAAATACGCCAAGGCGAGCTCGGCGATGTCCGGCCGGGCAAACATGCCCGCGCGGCGATGCGTAAGGGCCATGAGGCCAGCGACTGCGTTTTGCAACAGCTTGCGCCAAGCCACAGACTGGAAATCTTCGGTGATGTCCACTACGCACTGAGTACCCTGCAGCGCCTCGGCAACCACGTGAGCTGCCGGCAAGTCGGGCAGGCTCAGGCGCGCGTCCCCGCGCAAACGCACCGAGCCGTCGGCTTGCGCCTGCGCGGGGAACCACACGACAGCGGGGATGATCCGCGCGGGCGGCGCATGCGTTGCAACCGCTTCCAATTGCTCGACGCCATTCTGCAACACGCAGACCACGGTATCCGGCCGGCACAATGCCGCGAGCCATCCCGATGCAGCCTCGGTCTGCGTCGCCTTGACCGCGAGGAAAACGAGGTCCATCTTGCGACCGGCCTGGTCCGGATCCGTCAGCACAGGGCCAGGAACGTCGACGCGGCGATCGCCATCCAGGAGCGTCAGCCGGTCGCGGGGCGTGCGGCCGCACAAGACAGGTGTGCGGCCGGCCTGATGCAGCGCGGCGGCAACCGTTGTGCCGATGGCGCCCGGACCAACGATGGCGATTGCGATGTCTGTTGCGGGTGTCATGGCATGACCTCCTTATTGGCTTGCAAACGACACCTTAAAGCGAAAACGTTGTCTGCCACCTGAAGACAAGCCCGCCTTCCAAGGCTGCTGGCACGTCAAAAGACCGCCAAGCCACTGGCGCAGGCCCGCTTACCAGCGAATCGTGTAGGGCCTGTCTCCCAGCCCCCATACGCCATCTTTTCGTTCCAGCATGATGTGGCGGGTCTGCCATTCGTCCGGCTGGTCCTTGGGGGGAAAGCCGCTTATCTGAGGATAGAAGGCTGGGTCCGCCGCCCAACCCGCGGTGGCGCGATCCAGCCGCCATTCGAACTTGACCGCCGAAACCGCGTTGGGGTTATCGTCGAACGGATTCTTGCCTGGCTTGGTGTAGTTGAGGATCTTGCCCACTTGCAGGCCGGGCGCGCAGAACTTCGCGGTGTAAAGCACTTTGGAACCGATGTGGGCCTCTCCGTCCGTGTAGTACGCGCGGCCTTTTTCGGTCAGCGTCATGTGGCTGGTGGCGTCTTCGGGGTTCTCTCCCGGTTTGGGCGGTGAACCGTCGCCGTCGGCACTGACGCGCTTGACCGTGATGAGCTGGTGTTTGATCAACCCTTGCACGATCTTGTCCTGCTCTTGCAGGAAGACGGTATAGACATCCGTCGGCAAGGGACGCACACCCACCACGTTGACGCAGGCGCTGCCCGGCGCGTTGGTGGGCGTCGCCATGGCGTCGACCAGGATCTTGTGTATCTTGCTTTCGGTCAGGCCCGGACCCAGCGGGGATTCATTCCAGGCATAAACCGCCGCGCCTGCGGCGATGGCCAGACCCAGGGCCCAGACCTTGCGCGGAATTCGGCGGCGTTTGGTCGTGCGCGGCTTCTGAATCATTCCCTTCCTTACGGCTTGTCGTCTGGCGATAGTAACGCGGGACAAAAGGGGCCTGCCAAGAGCCGCCAACACCCGAACGGCCCCCAAATCCTGAACGCAGAACATCGCGGATAAAAAAATGGGGCGCCGCAGCGCCCCACTTTTTACCCGTCCATCAATAACGCCAGCGCAGGTTCAGCGAGCCGCCATGCTCGCGGTTTCCGCCGCCGTACTGGCCGCTGTAGGTCAGCGCGAGCGTCGTGTCGCGCGACATGGCGACCTCGGCGCCCAGCTCGGCCAGCGCCGCGTTGCGTGCGATGGGCGTGCCGGCCACCGTAAACGTCTGGCTACCCTCGAATGCCATGGTCGTCTCGGCCGCCAGGCCGCCAAAGGCATGGCGCCAGCCGGCCATGGCGTGCAGGCGCGCCTCTGCGTCTCCGATGTTGAAGTCGGTCTGTGTGCGCAGGCCCAGCGTGCTGCTGGTCTGCTTGTCGCTGCTGCTGTGACCGTTCAAGGCCGCCGAACCGCCGGATTCCGAGAACGCGCGCGTGCGCAGATCGCTCCACGCAAAGCCCACGAAGGGCTCGATGCGGGTGCTATCGGTCAGCGGCAAGGCATAGCCCACTTCCGCAAAGAGCTGCGCGGTGCTGGCGCCGTAGTCGGACGTCAGCTTCTCCAGTTCGCCCGCCACGCTGGCGTAGCGGGTGGTGCCGACGTCGTGCCAGGTGTAGGCAGCGCCCGCCAGGAAGTTCAGCTTGCCCACGCCGGCCGCGAACGACTTGCCGCCATACAGCGTTGCGCTGTAGCCCGACACGTCCGCGTTCGAAGAACGGTCATCGACGTTGATCTTGCTGTCGGTGTAGCCCACCGCGCCGCCCAGGCGCCAGCCGCTCTGCCCGATCTCGTGGTCGGCGCCCACGAAAATGCCGCCCGTGTGCTGGCGCACTTGCGCGGCATTGCCGTTGTCCTTCTGCGTCTGCCAATTGCCGATCAGCTCCGCCCACGCGGGCTGCGCATTGGACGACGGCAAGGCGGATGCGGGCAGCGGGCCACCCGCTTGCGCGGTGGGCGCGCCCTGGCGCATGCCGGCGTTCAGGTTCGCGCGCAGACGCTGCATCGGCAGCGTGCGCGGCGACGCCGTGCCGCTCATCAGGTTGGACGCTACGCTGGCGTGGGCCTCACCGGTCAGGCTGTTGAATACCTGGGGCGGCAGGCCTTCGGGCAACGTCAGGATGTATTCGTGCAATGCGCTGCCCACCGGCAGGCTGTCCAGCGCATTGGCGACCGAACGCTGGTTCGATGTGATGGCGGCTTCAGCGAACGCGATCGGCGTGCCGGGCGTGCCTGTGTTACCGGGCGTGCTTGGATTGACGGGTGTGCCTGGATTAACGGGCGTGCCTGGATCAACGGGCGAACCGGGAGCGTCCGGCGTGGCGGGCGTGCCCCCGCCCGTCTGTTTGCGATCCAGCTGCAGCGTGACCTGCTTGGCGCCGTAGTTCAGCGTCGGCGTCAGGTAAGCGAAGTTTGACGACACCGAGTCGAATGTGCCGTTGAGCGTATTGGCAGCCAGGATGGTGTATTTCTGGGTGGACTTGAATCCGCCGTCCGGCCCGACATGCAGCACGGAACCGGCCAGGTTGGCGCGTCCCGTGACTTGCACCCGCGAGCTCGCCGACGAGGCGGGATCTGCCGTCACGTTGTAGGCCGAGCCCGGCGAGAAGGTAAGGTCACCCGCGACCGTGAGCGGTGCCGTGCTGCTGGGCGACAGTGTTGCGCCGCTTTGCAGCGTGGTAGTGCCGACCTGGCCCGAGCCCGACAGCGAAGCGCCGCTGCCAATGATCAATGCACCGCCGAGCACGCCGCCGGCCATATTCAGCCCACCGGCCTGCACCGTCAAGGCGCCCGAGTAAGCGCTGCCATCGCCAGACAGATTGAGCATGCCCGCGCCCGTCTTGAGCAACCCGCCCTGCCCACTGATATCACCCAAAAGCGTCAGGTCATTGTCGGCGTGCAGGTTCAGGTCGCTTTGCAGTTTGATCGTGTTTGAGATGGCCATCGGCGCGGTGGTCGACAGGGTCACGCCGCTGCTTGCGTTGACCGTCAGCGGACCGCTGCCCAAGGCGCCCGGGTTGGTGATGACCAGATCGCCGGACTTCAGGTTGACACCGCCGCCATGCGTGTTCACGCCGCTCAACACCAGGGTCTTGCCGGTGTCATTGGTCAGCGAGCCGATGCCGCTCAGTGTGCCGGACAGCGTCATCGCGTGGCTGCCGCCCAGCGTCAGGTTGGCGCCAAGCGCCACATTCTTGTCCAGCGTCAGGTCCGTCAGCGCCGCCAGCGTGCTGTCGCCCGTGACACTGATCCCACCCGTTCCCAGCGCCCCGGCGCCGCTGACCGTCAACGTGCCGCCATTGATCTCCGTGCCGCCGGTATAGAGGTTGCTGGCATGACTGAGCACCAGCTCGCTGGCGCCCGACTTGACGAGACCGCCGGTGCCGGAGAGCTGGCCGCTGAGCGTAATCTGGTTAGTGCCATCCACCGTCAGCTTGGCCGGTCCCAGCACGATGTCGTTGGCGACATCCACACCGGCCAGGGCCGCGCGCAGCGCACCGCCGTTGGCCGAGACCGCGCTGCTCCCGAACGCCGCATTGTTGTCGACCGCCAGAGAGCCGCCATTCAGTTGCACCGACGAGCCCGCACCGCTAGAGAATTGGCCGATGAGCGTCCATGCGCCGCTACCGACTGCCAATCGCTTGAAGTTGATGTAGCTAGCGCCATCGATCACGCCGACGTCGCCAATTCCCGTTACGCCGCCGACACCATTCAACAGGTTGAGGATGCCGTTGCCGCCCGCGCCGCCATCAACCATGCCCGTCGCGGCGAACGTGACGGTCGAGCCCATTACCGCCAGTTGGACGGCGGTGCCCTGCCCCCGGCTCACGCTGGAACCCGTCAGGGCGTTAAAGATGTTCGTGCCCACACCCGCGCCCAGCGACACGCTGCCGTTGATGGTTCCGGCATTGGTGAACACGTTCCCGGTATGCCCCCCCGCGACCAACGCGTCGAGACCTTGGAAAGCCACGCGGCCGGTAATGGTGCCGGTGTTCGTCATGTTGACTCCCGGTCCGTTCCCCATGGCCGAAAGGGAATTCCTGACATAGACGACCGGGATGTCCTCTCTCGCTACCGGCACTGCCGCAACAATGGGGATGGCATCAATCGTTCCTGAATTGGTGATGGTCACATTGCCCCAGGACCCGTTGTTCACCAGCAGCGCGGGACCCACGGTGTTTGGCGTCCACAGGCCGATCAGGCCGTCGCTGGTGCCGCGCAGGGTTCCGGAATTGATGATACTGACGGTGCTGTTGTTCGCATTACCGATCTTCACGCCGGAAGTCAGCCCGGCAGCAATGCCTATCGTCGAAGGCGCCACGAGTCCCCGATTCTCGAACCGCACGTTGTTGCCCAACAAGGTGATGGTTGCGTCGTCTGTAGGGATCGGGCCGGGTACGACCTGGGCATCGTCCAGCACCCTGACGATCATGCTGTTGTAGGGCGATGAGAAGCCCAGCGTGTTCCCGCTGCATTCCACTACTGAGCCCGGACCGAAGGGGGTGCACCCAGCCTGGGCGGACAGTGGCATGGCCAAGCCGCCAAAGGCTGCGGCGATCGCAAAGCCCAGCCCAGTCATGCGCGGTGCGCCCGGCACAACGGAAGCGGTCGCACCGCCTTTGGTTCCTCCCGCCCCCTTGCAACGAGCCCGGGCAGTTTCGGGTGTAGCCACCCAGGCGCCCAAGGCCTGGTTCCAGATCGAGCGGAAAGACGTATTCATAGCGATAAAGGTGGATTGACTTTCAATCAAAACTGGCAACAAACGCAGGCTTTGAAAACTCTAGTAACCTTTTAATTATAGGGACGGGATGTGCCATCAATGCCCAATCAACGTGCCGTTTTTGGGCTAGATCGGCGTTTTCGATGGGGGGCAATCAGGGTGGAATCAGCCGCTGGCGAGTCCGATCAGGCGCGGGCACATCAACGGGAAAATTTTCTACACGCTGCGACGCGCGATGCGCCACGGCTCAGATATCAAGGGGACGGGATCATTGGCCATGAAAAGCCATCCACCCGCGCCTGACCTCACGCCAGCCGCGTTCAAGAAGAGAGACGTGATCGCGAAGCGCCGATGACGTCGAGGGCCGCGCGCAGGGCGGCCCTCCGAAGACCCAATGCCGGCGGCATGCCGCCGCACGGCAACCCCGGCCTCAATGCCGGATTTCCGCCAGGAATTTCTGCGCCCGGGCCGTTTGCGGCCGGTTGAAGAACGCGTCCGGGGTGCCGGTTTCGACGATGCGGCCGGCGTCCATGAACCAGACGCGATCGGCCACTTCCCGGGCAAAGCCCATCTCGTGCGTCACGCAGACCATCGTCATGCCGTCCTTTGCCAAGCCCTTCATTATCTGCAGCACTTCGCCCACCATTTCCGGGTCGAGCGCGCTGGTGGGCTCGTCAAACAGCATGACGGGCGGGCTCATGGCCAGGGCGCGCGCAATAGCGACGCGCTGCTGCTGGCCGCCGGACAATTGCGCGGGGAAGGCATCGGCCTTGTGCGCAAGGCCCACGCGTTCCAGCAGTTGCATCGCGCGCTCGCGCGCTTCGGCGCGGCGGGCGCGCTTCAGTTGCAGCGGCGCCAGCATCAGGTTTTCCATCACGGACAGATGCGGGAAGAGGTTGAACTGCTGGAACACAAAGCCGATATGGCTGCGCAATGCGTCCAGGTGCACGTCCTTGCCGTAGATGTCCTTGCCGTCGACTTCGATCACCCCTTTCTGGATGGGCTCCAGCCGATTGACGGTGCGGATCAGCGTGGACTTTCCGGACCCGGAGGGTCCGCACACCACGACGACCTCGCCCCGGGCGACCTGCGCGGTCACGTCGGCCAGCGCCTGATAATCGCCATACCACTTCTGCACTTCGGAAAATCGGATCATGTGGGCACCACTTTCTGGGTAGGCGCAGGTCCGGCGCGCCGGCGGCCGATGCGGCGTTCGGTCAGGTGCACCAGGAGACTCAGGCCAAAATTCAAGACGAAATAGGTCAGCGCAAGCAGCCCGAAGACTTCAAAGGGCTTGGTCAGCAGGACGCTGTTGATCTGGTTGGCGGCGTAGGTCAGCTCTTGCACGCTGATCACGTAGGCCAGCGAGGTCTCCTTTACCGTGGACACGAACTGGCTCAGCATGCTGGGCAGCATGTTGTAGAGCGCCTGCGGCAGGATGACCCGGCGCATCGTCTGCATGTAGGACAGGCCCAGCGCGCGGCTGGCTTCCTGCTGGCCGGGCGGCAGCGCCTGGATGCCGGCGCGGATGATCTCGGCCAGATAGGCGCTTTCGTAGCAGACCAGCGCGACCACCATGGTGGTCGTGCCCGCCACGGGACGGCCGATGATCAGGGGCACGAAGAAATACGCCCAGAAGATGAACATCAGCAGCGGCAGGCCGCGCACCAGGTAGACCACGGCCGACGAAGGCCAATAAAAGATGCGATAGGGGCTGATGCGGCCCAGCGCCAGCAGCACCCCGCACGGCAGCGCCAAGGCAAGACTGATCGCGGCCAGGCCCAGCGTGGCCACCAGCCCGCCGATGGGTCCATGCGGATACTGCCCGATCAGAAGCAGCAGCCAATTGTCTTTGAGTATGTCCCACATGTCAGCGGACTCCCAGCGGACGATAGCGTCGTTGCAGCATTGCGCCTGCGCCCATGATGACGAACGAGAGCAAGAGGTAGATCACCGTCACGACCGCGTAGGCCTCGAACGTGCGGAACGTGTTGTTCTCGATCTCGCGCGCGGCCGCCGTCAGCTCGGTGACACCGATGGCCATCGCCAGGCTGGTGTTCTTGAGCAGCAGCAGGGTCTGATTCAAGAGTGGCGGAATGGCGATGCGAAAAGCCTGGGGCAGCACGACTTTGCGCATCGTCTTCAGAAAGCTCAGGCCCAGCGCGCGCGCGGCCTCGACCTGGCCGGGCGGAATGCCGCGCACCGCGCTGCGCAGGTCTTCGCAGACATACGCGGACATCACCAGCCCGATCGCGATGCACGACAGGATGAACTCGCTGCCGTGGCTGTTGAGCCAATCCGTGACAGGCGCCGGCAGCAAGGCCGGCACGCCGAAGTACCAGAACAGGATGTGCACCAGCATGGGCACGTTGCGGTGGAACGCGACGTACGTCGCGATCAACCCATTGGCAATGGGCGAGCCTGTCAGGCGGATCACCGCCAACAGGCTGCCCACAAAGAACGCCAGGATCCAGGCAAGCCCGGCCAGCGCCAGGGTGGTGATCAACCCCCTGAGCAGCCAGTCCGGATACTCGCCCTGGAAAATGGCGCCAAAGTCGAAGATGTAGTGCATCGAACCAGGCTCCAGGACGCTAGGCGCGTCAACCCTTGATTTCTTCGATGCGGAAGTCGCGCTTGATGTTGAACTGCGTGCCGGGACCGAACCACTTGTCGAAGGTCTTGGCGGCCTGTCCGGACGCCTCCATGCCGTCCAGCACCTTGTTCACCTGGTTCAGCATCGCCGTGTCGCCCTTGCGCACACCGACGCCCCACGGTTCGATGAACAGCGCCGGCTCCAGGATCTTGACCGGCACCGCGCTGGAGGCGGCCTGGTGTTGCAGCTTGACCAGCATCAGTTCGGAACCGACGAAGCCGCTCACCTTGCCCTGCTGCAAGGCCAGGAACGCGCCACTGGGATCCTTGAACGTCACGGGATCAACGTTCGGGATGTTCTTGCGCGCGCCCATCTCGGACGACGATCCGCGCACCGCGCTGACGCGCTTGCCCGCCAGGTCGGCCGGCGCCTTCAGGTCCTTGTCCGACTCGCGCGACAGGATCTTCTGCGGGCTCACGAAGTGCTGGTGCGAGTAATCGATCTGCTTGGCGCGTTCGGGCGACCACCCCAGGTTGGCGGCCACGACGTCCACACGGCCGGCGATCAGTTCGGGGATGCGGGCCTCGACGGCGATCAGCTTGAGCTCCAGCGGCACGCCCAGGCTGTCGGCCAGCGCCTGGCAGACATCCACTTCGTAGCCGACGATGCCGCGCGTCTTGGGATCCTGGAAGCTGAACGGCTCGGCCGTGCCCATGGTGCCGCAGATGAATTTGCCGCGGGCCTTGATGTCCTGCAGCGTGTCGGCATTGGCGGCGGGCGCCAGCGTGGCCGCCAGGCCGACGATGGCAACGAAGGAGGAGATGAACGTCTTCATGGGATTCCCTTGATGTGTAGGTATGGGTGCTACTTAAAAATCCGGTATCAGGCCAGCCGGGCGCAGGCTTCGCGGATGCGGCGGCAGCCTTCTTCGATGTTTTCCATCGACGTCGCGAAACTGAGCCGCAGGTAAGGCGACAGTCCGTAGGCCGCGCCGTCCAGGCCGGCGACGCCAGCCTCGTCCAGCAGGAACATCACGACGTCCAGATCGCTTTCCAGCTTGCGGCCGTTGGGCGTCGTCTTGCCGAGCAGGCCTTCGACCGACGGGTACACGTAGAACGCGCCTTGGGGAACCGGGCAACGGATGCCAGGCACCTCGTTGAGCAGCGCCACGATGCGGTCGCGCCGGTCGTGGAACAGGGCCGCAGCCTCGCGCACGCATTGCTGGTCGGCCGTCAGCGCGACCCGCGCGGCCGACTGGCTGATGGCGCTGACGCAACTGGTGCTTTGCGAAATCAGGGTGGCCATGGCCTTGATCAACGCCTTCGGGCCGCCTGCGTAGCCCAGGCGCCAGCCAGTCATTGCGTAGGCTTTGGAGACGCCGTTGATGGTCAACGTGCGCGCAGCCAACGCCGGCTCGACGGCCGCGGGCGACGCGTGGCCCTCGCCGCCATAGGTCAGGTGTTCGTAGATTTCGTCGGTCAGGAGCCAGACATGCGGATGACGCGCCAGCACCTGCGCCAACGCGCGCAGCTCTTCCGTGCCGTACATCGCGCCGGTGGGGTTGCTGGGCGTGTTCAACAGCAGCCACTTGGTGCGCGGCGTGATGGCGCGCTCGAGCGCGTCGGGGGTCAGCTTGAATCCGTCGGACTCCGGGCAGGCCACCACGACCGGCGTGCCGTCGTTGACCAGGACCATATCGGGATAGGACACCCAGTACGGCGCCGGAATGATGACTTCGTCGCCTGCCTGCACAGTGGCGGCCAGCGCGGTGAAGATCAATTGCTTGGCGCCCACGCCGACGATCAGTTCATCCAGGCCGTAGTCCAGTCCGTTCT
The DNA here is from genome assembly GCF_902859725.1 of Achromobacter mucicolens. Taxonomy (GTDB): domain Bacteria; phylum Pseudomonadota; class Gammaproteobacteria; order Burkholderiales; family Burkholderiaceae_B; genus Achromobacter; species Achromobacter mucicolens. Next base: position 188,730 of record NZ_CADIJP010000006.1, read on the forward strand.
CGTGGCGGAACTTGGCTCGCACGGCTTCAAGCAGGGGCTTGGCGCCGACCGACGCGGTGTAGCGGATGTCGCCGCTGTTGAGCGCATCGATGCCGGCCTGCACGATGTGGGCGGGTGTGGGCAGATCCGGCTCGCCCACCGTGAAATCGATGATGTCGCGCCCCTGAGCGCGCAGTTGATCCACGCGGCTCTTGGCCATCATGCTGGGCGAAGGCTTGATGGCGCGCGCGCGTTCGGCCAGGAATTCGGGGGTGACGGCGTTCATGCCAGCCCCTTTGCCGCAAACGCGGCCTGCATCCAGCTTTGCGTTTTCTCGCCGGTGGCGATTTCGGCCATGATGCGCGCTTCCTTGTCGGCGTGCGCATGGGCCGCGGCAATCAGCGCTTCGGCGTCCGACGCGGCAAAGCTGACCAGCCCATCTTCGTCGCCCACCAGGATATCGCCGGGATTGATGACCTGACCGCCGATCGACACGGGCACATTGACTTCGCCGGGACCGTCCTTGTAGGGACCGCGGTGGATGTGGCCTCGCGCATAGCAAGGGAAGCTGTCGGCCTCGAAGGCTGCCACGTCGCGGATGGCGCCGTCGACGACCACGCCCGCGCAGCCGTGGATCTGCAAGTAGCGCTTCATGATTTCGCCGAGCACGGCGTTGGACAGATCGCCGCCGGCGTCCACCACCAGCACGTGGCCCGGCTGGATCTGCAGCATGGCCTTGTAGATCATGAGGTTGTCGCCCGGACGGGTCTTGACGGTCAGCGCCGTGCCCACGAGCTTGCCCGCGCGGTTGTAGCGCCGCAGGCCGGTGATGCCCTCGCGCCGCGCAAGATTGTCGCTCAGATGCGGCGTGACAATGCCTGCAAGCGCTTGCAGGATGGCGGCGGGCGCGACGGGAGTTGCCGGCAGTATGCGTGCGCCGGTGGAAATGGTAGCCATGACGATCTGCTTGTCCTGAATCGAAGGCCGCACGTTCACCGGCTTTTTGCAGCGGATCCGGTCGGCAGGAATTAAGTCAGAGCGAATGGTGCGAGCTTTTGCGATTCCGAAAAAGGGATTAAATTTCAGCGAACTTCATCACTTTTCAGAATATAGGGGTTACCCCTTAAGGGAAAATTCGGAATGAACTCTGCCGATCTCACGGGCGCCGCATGCTGACTTTCAAGCAAATCGAGGCGCTTTATTGGACGGTGCGGCTAGGCACGTTTTCCGCGTCGGCGCAGAAGCTGCACACCACGCAATCGGCAATCACCAAGCGCATCCAGGAACTGGAAGCCGATTTCGACATCGCGCTCTTTGACCGCTCAGGCCACCGCGCCGAGCTGACGGCCCGGGGTCACGAGATCTACGCGCTGGCCGAACAGATGCTGGGTCACCGCGACCGCCTGCTGGCGCGCCTGAAGGGGCAGCACACCCTGACGGGCACCTTCCGCTTCGGCATCACGGAGATCACCGCGATGACCTGGCTTCCCGCGCTTATCCGTCTGCTGCGCGTCCACTATCCCCGTATCACGCTGGAGCCGCATATCGATCTGGGCGGCGACCTGCACAAGCGGCTGCTGGCCGGGCAGCTGGACATGGCCTTTCTGCATGGCGAATTCGCCGAGCCGAACCTGCAGGTCGTGGCGTTGCAGCGCCTGGAATTTGCGTGGATGGGCAGTCCCGACCTGATCGACACAAGCCACGTCTACACCCCGGCCGATATCGCCCGCCTGCCGCTGCTGCGCCAGAGCCGCGAGTCCGGCCTGAACATGATCTATGACGAGTGGCTGCGCCCCCACACGGCGCAAAGCAACATTTTCACCATCAACAGCCTGATCGCGATGGCCGGGTTGACCGCCGCGGGCTTTGGCGTGAGCTGCCTGCCGCGCGACTACTTTGCCGAGATGGTCAGCACGCGGCAGCTCGTCATTGCGCGCACCAGCGTGGCGCCGCCGCAATCGGTGTACAGCGCGATGTTCCGCCGGGACGCGGATGTGGCGTTTTGCGAGAGCGTGGCCGAACTGGCGGAAAGTTGTTGCGAATTTTCCGTGGGTTGGCGTTTACGTTGAACCGCGAGCGCGGCGCGCCTTGCGCCGCACGGTCCACACCAGCAATCCCGTCACGCACAACATCGCCACTACCAGGCCCAAGACCGCAACCAGCACCTGGCCGGGCCAACCGAGGATGCGGCCGGTGTGCAGCGGGTATTGCCAGATCAGGAAGCGATCGGCCGCCGTGCCGCTGTCGTATCCCGTCATGCCGCGCAGCGCGCCGGTCTGATCGTCGATGAAGATCTGTTCGTAGCGCAATCGCAGCGCACGCTCGCGCATGCCGTCTTCCTTGAAGGCGATGCGGTACACGCCCTTGTCGGGCAGGTGGCTGGCGTACCAGGGCAGGAAGCCCTTGGCGGACGGGGGCAAGTGCTGGCTCGCGCCAGCGATCGCCGCCGCGATGCCATACGCTGGCGGCCGCGTCGTGCCGGCTTGACGGGGAAGGCTTTGGACGGGATGCGGCGTGATGGGAGAAAACAGCCTGACGGCCGGCCGGAAGACCTCGTTGCCGAGGTTGAAGTACACGCCCGTGACCGCCAACACGATCGCCGCGGCCAAGGTCCACAGCCCCCCGGCGCGGTGCAGATCGAAGGTCAGGCGCTGCCGGGATGCGCCGCGCTTGATCTGCCACGCGGGCTTCCATCTGTTCCAGAACGCGTGGGCGGTTTGGGGCAGAGCCGGCAAGGTCAGCCAGGCGCCAATCAGCGACGCGAACAGCCAGGCGAGCGCCAGGCCGCCCACGACCCACCTGCCCCACGGCTCGGCCAGATGGAATGTGCGGTGCAGCTGGTTCATCCAGCCCATGAAATGCGGCCGGTCCATCCGGAAAGCGCCCCACTTGCGCTGCCCTAGCACGGTCCCCGTGGCCGGATCGACGAACAGACGGTCGAAATCCAGCGGGGGCTGCGCGCCTGCGGCGGCATGCGGGCGGGCGGCGACCCGCAGTTCGATGGCCTCGCCGGGGCGTGTGTCGAGCGGCAGCAGCGTGACACGCAGCCGCGGGTCGGCCGCTTCCACCCGCGCGATCAGCGCATCGGGCGGCAGCGCGGCGCCTTGCCGGGGGGTAGTGAAAAGCGCAGGGTTGAGCCAGCGGTCGAGCTCGTGCTGGAACGCCAGTACGCTGCCGGTCACGGCGTTGACCAGCAGCAACACGAGCAGGGTCAGCCCCACGTAACGGTGGATCCCAACCCAAACCTTGCGCGTCATGGCGGCTTACCAGCGGTGCGTGTAAGTCATGCTCAGCACCGCGCCCGCGGCAGGCAGGCGGCTGTTGTTATTGCCGCTGCGCAGCAGCTGGCTGTAGAGCGGCAAGTACTGACGGTTGAAGAGGTTCTGCACGCTGAAGGTGAACCAGTTCTGCTTGTCCAGGTCGTAGCGGGCCAGCAGGTCGACGGTGGCGTAGCTCTTCACATCGGCGCGGGCGAACAGCGTGCGCCCGTCAGAGAGGCGATAGTCGCGCGAACCGAACCAGGTCAGCTCGGCGCGCGTGCGCCAGCGTTCGCTGGGCCGGTATTGCGCGTAGGCAGTGAGCTTGACGGGCGGGATGCGGTAGCCCGTCATGATGCGCGAATCACGCTCGCCCGGCGCCTTCTCCTTGCCGACCATCCACGTGAAGGTGCCCCCGACGGCCCAGATGTCCTCGTCGAAGTAGTGGTCCACGGTGGCTTCGACGCCGTGGATGCGCTCACGCGTGCGCGTGAGCCTGAGCCCGTTGTTGAAGGACTGCACCGCGCCCAGGTCGGAGTCGGAGCGGAACACGGCCAGCGAGGCGGCGGTGTTGGCAAAGCGTCCGCGCCAGCCGAGTTCGTAATTGTTGGTCTTGACGGCCTGCAGTTCGGACGAATGCAGATCAAAGCCGGCCCGCGCGTTGCGCAGTTGCAGGCCCACGTCAGGCAGGTCGAAGCCTTGGCTGAACGAGGCGTACAGTTCGTGATTGTCGGTGGGCTGGAACATCACGCCGGCGTTGTACATGAACGCGTCGTAGCTGATGCGCCCGCCGTCCACGGTGGCCGGGCGGGCCAGACGCGACTGCGATAGCGGCTGAAAATCATCGAACCACGCGCTCGACCGCTCGTACCGCACGCCCGCCTCCGCGGACCACTGTTCGTTGAAGCGGTGTTGAAGCTGCGTGAAGATGCCAACGCTGCGCGTGGTCGTCCAGGGCAGATAGGTATTCGTGCCGATGCGGCGGAATTGCAGGCCGCCGCTTTGGTCGTAGAGATCAGCGTCGAACACGTCCAGGGGCATTTCGCTGCGTTCCCGGATGAAGTCCGCCCCCCACGTGAGCGCCGTATTGCCCGAGGCGGACAACGGGGTGTCAATGGTGAGCCGGCCGCCGAAGACCTTGTTGTTCTGCATGACCTGGTCGACGTTGTTGCCGCGGTTGACGTTGGCGCGCGAGTCCGAGGGCGCGAAACGCGTGCTGCTGTCGCGGGCATAGGTCATCGCAGAGAGGCTGCTGCCCCACAGGTTTTTGTGGTCGTAGCTCAGGCTTACCAGCGTGTTTTCGACTTCGTTCTGGCGCGCGAGGTCCAGGCCCTTGATGGCGCGGGCGTTGGTCGAGCCGAGCGGGGTGCGCGACACCGCGGGGTCGCTGGCGTATTCCGTGTCCTGCCGGGCGCGCAGGTAACTGGCGGCCAGCTGCACGCGCTGATTGGCGTCGATACGAAAACCTAGCTTGCCGCCGATGCTGTAGGTGTTGGAGTCGAACAGATCGCCCTGGCTGGCATCGGGCGCGATGCGGTCGCCATGCGCATCGTACGACCCGCCGATACGGCGGTACGAGAGGTCAAGCTCGTAATCGATGCGGTCCTTGCTGCCCGAGAAAAAGTGCTGCACCTGACCGCCCATTCCGGCCGCGCCCGGATTCGACAGCGACATGTCTATGCCGACCTTGGTCTCGGCGATGGGCTCGCCGCCCGGCTGGCGGGTGGTGATGGCGATGATGCCGCCGGTGGCGCCGCTGCCGTAAATGGCATTGCTGCCGCGCACGACCTCGATGCGTTCGATGCGGCCCGGATCGATGTTGACGAGGTTGCGAGAGGAATCCCGATTGGTGTTCATGGGAATGCCGTCCACCAGGATCAGCGCGGTCCGGCCTCGCAGCGTCTGGCCGAAATCGGTCAGGTTCCGGCTTGAGTCCGACATGCCTGGTACGGCCTTGGTCAGCATCGTGGCCAGATTGGGCGAGCTGTCGCGCAGGTCGTCGAGCGTTTCGCCCTCGATCAGGGTCACCGAGCGGGTGGGCGCCATCAAATTGCTGGAGAGGCGGTCAGAGCTTACCGAGACGGCGGGCATGGTCTGGACCTCGAGCGCGGCGTCCCCCGGCGGGGTGGGCGATCGCTGGATCGCGATCGCGCCGCCAGCAAGGCTGACCGCCTGCAGGCCGGACCCTTGCAGCACGCGGTGCACGGCTTGAATGGCGGTCATGCGGCCGGAGATTGCCGGGGCTTGACGGCCGGCGAGCAGCGCCGGGTCGGCGGCAATACTGCGTCCGCCGAGCTGGCCAATGCGCGTCAGGGTGCCGGTCAAGGGGCCGGCAGGCAGGTCCAGGTCGATCCGGGCGTCAACAGCCACGGCACCGGCTGCCACAGCACCGGCTGCCGCAGCGTCGGCTGCCGCAGCACTGGCGGAAAAGGTCATCGGGGCGGCGACGCAGGCCAGCCACCCCGCAACGGCGAGGGGCCGCAGCGGCGCTGCAAATCGGTATGGCATGAAAGCTTCTCCAGGTTTCGTTTCACCCTTGTTGTGGAGCGAGAACGAAAAACCCCTCACCGATTCACGTATTTTTTTCGGGCAAGCCGATCGAGATGAGCCAGCCGAACCGGCGCACCCGCAAGCCCAGGCTGGCCGACAGGGCCTGAATGGCCTGTTCGGGGTCGTCCAGCGCGAACACGCCGAAGACTGGCAAGCCCCGTGCCTCTGGCGCCACGCGCAGGATGCCACCGTAGTAAGCCTGCAATGCCTGGACCACCTCTTGCAGCGGCGCATTGTCGACGCTGAGCATGCCCCTTTCCCAACTGGCCAGGGCCAGGGGATCGCCGGGCAGCTTGTGCACACCGCTTCGGGTCAGCCGCACGCCCTGGCGGGACTGCAAGGTGGCTTGGCTAGCGCCCTGGACGATCACGCTGACCGGGCCGTCCAAGGCCACCACCCGAACCGAGTCGCCATGATGATCCGCCATGACGCGCCCGTCGGCCGAGCGCAGCGTGCCGTAGGCGGTGCCGATCTCCAGGGCAGATGCCGAATGCGCGTGCACCCGCGCGATCAGGCCGCCCGCCCGGAGGGTGAGGCGCCTGCGTGATCCGGAGAAATCCATATCCACGGCCGATCTCGCGTCCAGCAGCGCCTGGCTGCCGTCGGGCAGGTCGAAGCTGCGGCGTTCGCCCGTGCCGGTGGTCAGGTCGGCCATCAGTTGCCCGATCGGGCGCGCACGGTCCAGCGCAAGCAGGCCGCCGCCCGCCGTGCCGGCCAGCACCAGGGCGCCCCGCAACAGGCGTCGGCGGCGCGTGTGCAGCAGCGCCTTGCGCGCCGCCAGCAACTGGCCGTGCGACGGGCCATTGATCTCCTGCACGATCGCGATCGGTTGCTGCAACACGCCCGTCACGCGGCGCCAAGCCTGGGCGTGGCGGGGATCGGCATCGTGCCACCGCTGAAAGGCATCGCGGTCGGCGGCCGTCATGCGGCCAGCTTCCAGGCTTACCTGCCAATCGACCGCCGCCTCCATCATCGCCACGTCGGGGCGTTCTTCGTCCGTCAGGCTTCGCATGCCAGGCACTGCAGCAGCGCGCGCTTCATGTAGCGTTCGACCGTGGCGAGCGACACGCCCAGGGCTCGCGCAATCTCGGGATAGCTCATGCCATCGAGCCGGCTGTACAGAAACGCCGTCCTGACGGGAACCGGCAGCTGGTCCAGCGCCCGATCTATTCTTTCGATGGCCTCGAGCAGCAGGGCGCGCTGTTCGGCCGAGAGCGCCACGGCCTCGGGCACGGCCATCAGCGATTGCAGGTAGGCGCGCTCCAGATCCTGCCGCCGCCAAAGATGGAACAGCACGCGCTTGGCGATAGTGGTGAGAAAGGCGCGCGGTTCGCGCAGATGCGGCGTGTCGCCCGATTCGGCCAACTGCGTGAACGTCTCGGCGGCAACGTCTTCGGCGTCGTCACGATTGCGCAGGCGCGCACACAATCGGCCGAGCAGCCAGGGCTGATGGTCCCGGTACAAAGTCTCAAGGATCGGCCCCTGCGGGGTAGTCAGGCGAGAAGAAGCGGAGGACGTCATCAGGGCAAGCGGGATCATCCAGGCCGGACGCGGCATGATCTGACCAAATCTTAATGTAAATAATAGCCATTTTTATTTCATTCTAGCCTGAAGCGATAGTCGCACCTGCCTAGCGACCCCTCGCCTGCCCCGCCACCCCCGCAACGATCCCGTCAATCGACCTTCGCGCCCGATTGGCGCACAAGTTCAGCGGCCACCGGCATCTGCGCTTTCACGAACGCCCAGAACTCATCGGGTGTATTCGGTTTTCCCGGAAACGCGCCCTGCTCGACAAACTGCTTCTGCATCTCGGGCTTGGCGATCGCCTTGTTCAAGGCCGCATTCAAAGTTTCCAGCACCGGTTTGGGGGTGCCCGCCGGGGCGACGAGCCCGTACCAGTTGTCCGTGTAGAGCTTCGTGCCCTCTTCTTCAAAGGTCGGCACATCCGGCATGGCCGGGTGGCGTTCTTTGGCAGCCACGGCCACCGCGCGCAGTTTTCCGCTTCGAACGTAGGGCACGGGCCCCGTCGTGATGGAGAAGTCCATGCGGCCAGCCATCAGGTCGACCAGCATCGGGCCCGAACCCTTGAATGGAATATGCGTGATATCGACGCCGGTGAGCTTGATGAACTGGGCCGCGGCCAGGTGCTGGGACGAACCCGATCCGCCGGATCCATAGTTCAGCTTGCCCGGCTGCGCCTTGGCCGCCGCAATGATGTCCGGGACCGACTTGAACGGCGAGTCATTCGGGACTAGCAGTGTGCCTGGCGACGTGTTGATCTGGCCGATAGGCGCGAAATCCTCGATCGGCCGGTAAGGCAGCTTGGAGAACAGCGCGGAATTGAAGCCGTGGGACGCTGAGGTGGCGAGCATGATCGTGTAACCGTCGGGCTTGGCCTCGGCCACGAGCTTGGACCCAATGTTGCTGCCAGCGCCGGGCCGATTGTCGACGATGACGGGTTGCTTCAATGTCACCGCCATCTCCGCCGCGACAAGCCTTGCCAGCACGTCCGCAGATCCGCCCGCGGCCCAGCCCACGATCAGGGTGATTGGCCGCTCTGGATACGCGCCTTGCGCGAAGACGGGAACATGCGCACCCGCCAGACTCGCAAGGGCGAGGCAGAGCAGGCGGCGCCGCGTGGTTGCCGAGGTATTCATGGTGTGTCTCCTGGTGTTTTTTTTGGGTGATATGAAACGTGACGTTATGGCGATCTTCCATCGACGACGATGGCGTCCGGCGGCAGCGGCTGGCCTTGGAGCGCAGCGACCACGCATTGCGCCGCGCGCCTGTTGGCGCGCTCCAGTCCTTCGCGGCTAGAGCCTCCAGTGTGCTGCGTGCAAATCACATTTGGCAGCGTCAGCAACTCGCGCGTGATGCCCTCAAGCGACGCATCACGTTCCGACCCGATCACGTCAAGACCGGCGCCGGCAAGCCTGCCGCGCTGTAGCGCCGCCAACAATGCGCCATCGTCGACGAGCTCGCCGCGTGCCGTGTTGATCAGTATGGCGCTGGGCTTCATGCGGGCCAGGGCGTCCTGGTTGATCAGATGCCGGGTGGAATCGGTCAAAGGCGCATGCAAGCTGATGAAGTCGCTGTCTGCCAACACGGTTTCAAGCGACGCCAGCTGCACGCCGTCCAGGTCCGCCACGTCATCAGGCAGATAGGGGTCATGTGCGATGACGCGCACGTCGAACCCCGCAAGTCTGCGGGCCACCAGCCGCGCGATGCGGCCCAGGCCGATCAATCCGACCGTCTTGCCCGACAGTTCCGTACCCACGAGCACCCCATGTTCGCCGGATTGCATGCGCCGGTGCGATTCGAAGTAGCGTCGGCCGACCGCAAGCATCAATCCAACCGCGTGATCGGCCACGGTCCCCTCATTGCTGCCCGGCGTAATGGTGAGCAGCCTGCGGTGCGCCTGCACGGCGGCAACGTCTATCGTGTCGTAGCCGACGCCCCGCCGCGCCATCACGCGCAGGTTGGGGTAACGCGCCAGCAGGTCGGCGGTGACGGGCGGGATGCCCATGATCCAGGCACTGCACCGGGAGAGCGCACCGTGCATGTCTTCGGTGATCACGGCGTCGACCGCGTCATGGGCAACGCCGCCCGTGACCACCGTCAGGCCGGCAGTGCGCAGGATGCTCGCCGCCTTGTCGTCAAAAAAGCGCGCAGTCACGAGGACACAGGAAAAGGAATTCGCGGGCTGTTTCATTGATTCTCGACGCGCAGCCAGTTGCGCGCGCGCTCGACAACAGGACGATCGATCATTCGACCGTCCAGCGTCACCACCGCCAGCCCCCGGGACCTGGCCTCGTCATCCGCCGCTACCACGCTGCGCGCCCAGGCGAGCTCATCGTCGGACGGGCCAAACCCGGCATTGGCGACCGGCACCTGTCGCGGATGTATGCAGGCGGCGCCACTGAAGCCGGTGTTGCGCGCGAGCCGGACCAGGCTGGCGAATGCCGCCATGTCGTTGATCTGCGCAATGCTTCCGGGCAGGCCCCAGCACGCCAGCCGGTATGCGCGCGCGCAGCACGTCACGGCCTGCGCGGCCCACAGGAGAGATTCCGGTTCCGCAGGCACGCCCATGTCGGTGGCGTAGTCTTCGGCGCCAAATCCCAGCGCCGCCACGCTGGGGTGGGCGGTGGCGATGCTTTGCGCCTGCATGACGCCCAGTGGCGTTTCGATGAGGGCGGCGATGGGAAGACCGGGGAAATCCGACGCGTGGTGCCGGTCGATACACGCCGCGAGCGCCTGCACATCCTGGGGCGATTCGACCTTTGGCAGCAGCACGCCGTGCAACCGCGACAGCGGCAACGCGTCGATGTCCAGCGCAAACATATCCCTTGGCGCATTCACGCGCACCAGGACGGGAATCACGTCGGCCAGCGCCTCGATGGCCCGCCGGGCCATGACGCGAGCCTGATCCTTCAACGCACCGGAGACGCCATCTTCCAGATCGATGATGATCGCATCGGCGCCGCGCTCGGCCGCCTTGGCCCACAAAGATTCCGATGTCGCGGGAACGAACAACAGGGAACGAACGTCGTTCAAATGCACTTGATTGCTCCGCGCGCTGAAAGTTCTTCAATCTGAGCGTCATCCAGGCCGACGTCCCTCAGGATCTGTACCGTGTGCTGTCCCAGCAACGGCGCCTCATGCCGGATCCGGCCGGGCGTGTTGGCAAGGCGCGGCATGACGTTCTGCATCAGCGTGCCGCCGGCGCCGGACGGCCTCACGTAGCAGGCGCGATCAACCACGTGGGAATCGGCCGCAAGCTGCGCGGCGTCATAGATCGGACCGGCAGTCACGCCTTGCGCACGCAGGTGCGCAAGGCACTCGTCCCGGTTCAATTGCGCGACCGCATCGGCGATAAGGGCGTCGAGCTCCGCGTCATTGGCCAATCGCGCGGCATTGTTGGCAAAGCGCGGTTCTTCGGCGAGATCGCCGCAGCCAATGGCCTGCAGCACGCGGCGGGCCATGGCGTCGGTCGAGCCCGACAACGCCACCCAGCCCCCGTCCTTGCACTGGTAGACACCGCGGGGAGACGCGATCTTGACCGAAGGTCCCGCGATTCGTCCCGTGGCCGCGTAGGCGGTCACGTCGGGCCCCATGATGGCGAGCATCGGCTCAAGCAGGGAGAGGTCCACCACCTGACCTTTCCCCCCTCTCACTTCGACCTCGCGAACGGCCGCCAGGGTGGCGAACGCGCCAGCCAGACCCGCCACCATGTCGGCCAGCGCCATGTTGGGCAGCCGGGGAACATCATCGACCGCGTGTTTGTGCGCGAAACCGCAAAAGCCTTCCAGCAGGCTGCCGAATCCGGGCAGGTTCCGATAGGGCCCGGTCTGGCCCCAGCCCGAGACGCGCACGATCACGAGCTGACGATTGAGTTCATGCAACGACGCAGGCGCTAACCCCATGGCTTCCAGGGTTCCGGGCCGAAAACTCTCGATCAGCACGTGCGCGCCGGCGGCGAGTCTACGGAGCACGCCGATGGCGTCGGCATCGCGCAGGTCCAGGGCCAGGCTTTTCTTGTTGCGGCCATAGACCTGCCACCAGGCGTCCAGCGAGGCGCCATCGCCAAGGTCTTCACGCCAATGACGCAGCGTATCTCCCTCGCGTGCGGACTCCACTTTGATGACCTCGGCGCCAAAGTCCGCCAATTGCATCGATAGCATGTTGCCCGCAACCAGCCGTGACAGGTCTATGACCCGCACCCCGGTCAACGGGCCCATCGAATCGCTGTTGGGTGAGGTAGTCGAATTGCGTTCCATGGAATTGGGAAGAAGATGTTTCATTGCCGTCGATGGGCTTGCGCGTTGTCGGCGATTTGCGTGCATGGATGCGGCGCCGGCCCCTTAGAATGAAGCCACCGCAATGAAGCCACCGCTCGGCCTTGAACAATCCTAACGTAGACTATGTGCTATGGCAAATAATGATATAGCAAGGAAAACCCTACCCACGCCTGGACAGAAGCGTAAGCGCGCATCCAGAAAGGATGTCGATTCCCACCGGCCTGAGATTCTCATCACGTATCGGATTTCAGTGCTGGCGCAAACGCTTTCGCGGCTGGTCGATGCGTCGGTACGCACGAATCTGGACCTGACAAGCCGCCAATGGCGTGTGCTGGTGGTGCTGAGCCGGCTGGGCGGTTCGTCCGCGTCCGGGGCGATAGCGCGGATGGCCAGCTTCGACCACAGTCAGGTAAGCCGGGTGACGATGGAACTGGCCGAGAAAGGCTTGCTGACCATGTCCAACGACCCGCAAGACCGTCGCAAGCAGATCCTGACCTTGACGGCGGAGGGGATCGAGCAGCTTCGGCTTGGCCTGCCCCACTCTCTGGAACGGGAAGCGCGGCTACGAGGCCGCCTGACGGAAGACGAGTACGCCAGCTTCCTGAAGGTGCTTGGCGTGCTGGAGGACGAGGCCAACAATCTCCTTGACGAGATCAAGCGCGACGGCTGATCGCGTCAAGCGGAATGCACGGCGGCGCCCTGGCGTGAAGCCCTGGCGCCGCACAGGAATCAGGCCCCCGGCCGGATCGCAACCTTCAGCACGTTGTCCCGCTGATTGGCGAACAGGTCGTACGCCTCCTCGATCTGGTCCAGCGCAAAGCGGTGCGTGACCATTTTTGCGAGATCCAGGCGGCCCGACTGCAACACGTTCATGAGCCGGCGCATGCGCTCTTTGCCGCCAGGGCAGAGCGCGGTGTTGATCTTGTGGTCGCCCAGCCCGGCGGCGAACGCGGATACCGGTATCTTCAAGTCGGCGGAATAGACGCCCAGACTGGACAACGTGCCTCCCGGCTTCAATACGCGCAGGGCGGATTCAAAGGTGCTTTGCTGGCCCAGCGCTTCGATGGCCGAGTCCACGCCTTTGCCGCCGGTGAGACGCAGGATTTCCTCGACGACGTCGCAATCATGGAAATTCAGGACGATATCAGCGCCCCACTGGCGGGATATTTCCAGACGCCGCGCATTGCCATCTACGCCGATGACCGTGGTGGCGCCCAGCAACCGGGCGCCCGCCGCCGCGCACAGTCCGATCGGGCCCTGCGCAAACACGGCCACCGTGTCGCCAATGCGGATGTTGGCGTTTTCAGCGCCTTTAAACCCGGTGGACATGATGTCCGGGCACATCAGCACCTGCTCGTCGCTCAGGCCGTCAGGCACGGGCGCGAGATTGGCCTGCGCGTCGGGAACCAGCAGGTACTCGGCTTGGGCGCCATCGATCATGTTGCCGAAGCGCCACCCCGCGGTGGCGCGGTAGCCGTGACATCCGCACATGCCACTGGCCACCAGATAGCTGCCGTCCTGCGAGGGCGCACCGTCCTGCGCGGCGTAGGAATTGAAATTCGGGCAGATCGCGCCGGCAATCACGCGTTGGCCCTCGGAGTACCCCGTCACGGCGCTTCCCAGCTTTTCGATGACGCCGACGGGTTCATGGCCGATCGTCAGGCCCGGCTGCACCGGATACTCGCCCTTGAGAATGTGGATATCCGTCCCGCAAATGGTGGTGGTGGTGATCTTGATCAACGCGTCATTGGGCCCGACGTCCGGAATGCGCTTTTCGCGTATTTCAATGCGGCCCGGGCTGGCAAAGACGACTGCTTTCATGGTGGTATTCATGCCCTACCTCCAACTGTTGACGAGTGGTTGAACGGCCTGCGGCGCGGCCTCGCGCACGAGCAGCAAGGGAACGGCCACGCCGCGCGGCAGGTTCGGGGCCGGGCTGGCCATCGGCATCCTGCGCACGTCGCGCGACCGGTGCGCCCCGATCACGATCAGATCGGCCTCCCAGGCCCGGGCCTCGGCCGCCAGGCATTCCTCGAACGAGCGTTCGCCTGCTTCAAGGAGCGCGCTATCGACGGCAATGCAGTTGGCGCGCACCCTTGTTGCCGCATTGCGCAGCAGTTCGGCGGCATGCTCAAACAATAACGCCCGAATTTCCGCCGGGAAATAGCAATTTGCGACCAGCCCCCCCGACAACGGCTGCGGTTGGACGATACATATCAGCCGAATGACCACGTCATGGAGAAAGGCCAGGCGTATTGCCTCATTCAACCCCGATTCAGAGGTCGAGCTGCCGTCAATCGGTATGAGAATCCGTCTATACATGGCGGCGGGCATCAAGGATGGAAGGGGATTCCGGTTTTTCCACGGCAGGCATCGGTTTCATCGGCGCACAGATAAACCGGGACCTTGACGAACAGCATGCCCTGGAGCGACAGGCCTCGAACCAGTTCGGTTGCTGACAGGATGAAGCCCGCGATCGGCTCCACGATCAGGTCGCGCGATGCCATGGCGGTTTCGTCCAGGATCTGAATGGTTCCGCTCGCGCCCTCCTCCCACCCCGGCCCGACCTGGAACCCGCGCAGGGCCGCATAGGACGAGAAGACCAGGATCAGCGCCTTGTCGTTCAGCCCAAGCACCGAGCCCGGCGGACTGGCGATGGCGTTGTAGTAATTGCGCCCCTCGGCGGCGTCGATCAGTACACCACGCCCGTAGGCCATCCCCAGGATGCTTCCGTCGGCGTGCAAGGCGGGCACCACCAGCACGCCAAATGAGCGGGCAACCAGCGCCTTGGCCGCGGGCGACAGACGATAGAGGCGCAACAGCGTGGCCTCGGCTTCCTGATCAACGCGGTTCAACAGGGCGGGCGGTACAGGCATCAACGAATCCGCCGGCTGTGCGAGCGCGGCGCCAGCCGGCAGCAGGGCCAGAATCAGGTGAAGCAACACGGCGAGGACGCTTGTCTTCATGGATTTCATCTTGAACCTGTCTGGCAAGCGCTTGTTGACCAAAATCACGAATTCGACGCTGACCGGCGGCACTCGCGCTCGGACTTGGTCGAACGATCCTTCGCATGAGTGCCGCATCCTGGCCGGCACGAACGCCGCAATTGGAAGAGAGATTGACCAGCGTCAATCGCGTCCGCGGCAGCCGCGCGATCATGCTTGCATGGCCAGGCCCCGCGGCCTGGCACGCCATAGCGCCGGAGGCACCATGAAAAACAAGCCGAGTTCCGTGGGGGGATCGGGCCGTGGCCCCGCCGCCGCGCGGGCTGCCGTGTGGTGCGCCGTCGTGTCGGCGATGTTGACCGGCCCGGCGTCGGCTCAGGTCACGCCGCAGGACGTCATGCAGACCTTTGCGCTGCGCGTTGCGCCCGCGCTGACCGTTCCGGCCGACGAGCAGATCCGCTATGCAAGCCTGGCGCTGGAGATGCTCAAGGAAGCGGGGCTCGGCCTGTTGGGCCCCCAGTACGCCCTCGTGGTCGACCGCAATCCCAAGATACAGGCGGTCTTCCTCTTTTGGCTGCCCACCGCGGGCATGCCCGTCCATGTGGGCGCGGCGCCGGTGTCGACCGGCAGGATCGGCCAGTTCGATCACTTTGAAACGCCCACGGGCGTGTACGCGCATACCTTGGCCAATCCGGACTTCCGCGCCCAGGGCACGAAGAACGCGAATGGCATCCTGGGCTACGGCGCCAAGGGCATGCGAGTCTATGACTTCGGCTGGCAGCAGGCCTTGCGGGGATGGGGCAATGGCGGCGTCAGCACGATGCGCCTGCAGATGCACGCGACGGATCCGGTCCTCCTCGAACCCAAGCTGGGCACGCCGCAATCGAAGGGCTGCATCCGCATCCCAGCTACCCTGAATCGCCTGCTCGACAGCTATGGCCTGCTGGACGCCGACTACGAACTCGCGGCCGATCTGATTGCACCGCCGTGGGTGCTGCAGCCCGGCAGGACCCCCGCCGATGGCGCCGGACGCTATCTGATCATCGTCGACACCGAACGCGATAGCCGGCCGGGCTGGGCGGTGCCGGCGCGCGCCGCCGCACATTGATTGACCGGTCCGACCCGCCCTCGTGGTGGATTCAGGGCGAAATCGACGCGATACGCGAGCCTGTCATTCGATCTGCAGCGTCTTGTTCCGGCTTCCGGCCGATTTGGGCAGTGTCAGAGTCAGGACGCCGTTCTCGCAGACCGCCTTGGCGGCCGCTTCATCGATGGGGCTGGCCAGCGACACAGAGCGTTGAACCTGGCCCCAGAAACGCTCCCGGCGGATGACGTTTCCCGCCTCTTTCGTTTCACTGTGCTTTTCCTTGTTGGCCGTGATCATCACCGTGTTGCCATCGATCTGCACGGTGATGTCCTTCTTGTCGATCCCGGGCACGTCGGCCTTCAGGACGTACTTGTCGCCTGCCTCGGTGACATCGATGTCCATCCGGGGGGCCTGATCGTCCCCGTTCTGCCGGATCGGCCGCAGGAACGCCTGGAACACGTCCGCGAAGGGTTCGCTTGAAAATGGGCTGTATTGCGTCAAGCGCGACATGGCTATCTCCTTTTCGTGAGGATGAGACGCGGGAGGTTCCCCCGCCTCACCATGTTGCCCCCGTCCGGAATCGCCAAATTGACCTTTGTCATGCAGAAATCGGGGACAAACGTCGGGCCCCGCGCAGGCCTGGACGCGTTCGTCCAGGCGATCGGGCGAAAGCTTGACTGACGTCAATTTCAACAGCGGTATCGGCGCGATGATGGCATCACGCCCGAGCCATGCGGCCCGGGCAGATACTGCTATCGGAGGGGTCGTGAAAAACGTGCTTATCCCCGTTGACGGATCGGGCAATTCCCTGCGCGCCGTGCACTATGTGGTCGACCAGGTCCGCGAACATGGCCCTTGCGCCATCCACCTGCTGAATGTGCAGCCGCCCATTGCTTCCGGCACGATGTTGGCGTTCTTTGAGCCGGATGCCATCGAAGAATTCTATGAGGACGAAGCCAAGGCCGCCCTCGCGGAGTCGGAGGCCTTGCTGGACCGCTCGGGCATCGTCTATCAAAAGGCGACGCGGGTGGGCAACATTGCCGAATGCATCAAGGCCCACGCCACCGAGCAGGGTTGCGACCATATCGTCATGGGGTCGCGAGGACTGGGCGCGGCCGGCAGCTTGTTTCTGGGATCGACCACGCTGAAGGTGCTGCACACGGTTCACATTCCGGTGGTGCTGATCACCTAGGCCGATGCGCCATGCCTTCGCCGGACCATCAGCGCACCCTGGCCTCGATCAGCCTGGATCTGGTCAAGGATCCGATGTTCGCGTTGCTGCTGGCCGGCGGCGGCCTTTACACATTACTAGGCGCTTGGCAGGAAGCGGCGCTGTTGCTGCTTTTTGTACTGGTCATTTTTGCGCTGACGGTGGCGCAGTCATTACGTACCGCACGCGCCCTTGACGCATTGGATCGTCTGGCGGCGCCCCGCGCCCTGCTGCTGCGCGACGGCAAGCGCCACTGGGTGCCGTCGGCCGACCTGAAGCCTGGCGATGCGGTGCTGCTTGCCGAAGGCAACCGCGTCCCCGCGGACGGCCGGTTGACGGACGGCGAGGGTCTGCTGGTAGACGAGTCGCCGCTTACCGGCGAGTTCCAGCCCGTGTACAAGCAGCCTTCGGGCACGGTTGAGGGCGATGCCGACGTGCTGAGCGGGACGCTGGTGCTGTCGGGAACCGGCACCCTGCGCGTTCTTGCCGTGGGAGACGACACCCGGCTGGGCGCGCTGGGGCAGTCGATGCGGCAGCTGACGCCGGAACGCGCGCCCCTGGAATTGCAGACCCGCCATTTCATCCTGCGGTTCATGTGGGTGGGGTTCTTCCTGTCGCTGGCCACCTGGGCCCTGTACGTCTATATGCGGGGAGGATGGTTCGAAGGAATGCTGGCGGGCATCGCGTTGGCGATGAGTCTGCTTCCGCAGGATTTCCCCGTCATCGTGACCATCTTCTCCGCGCTGGAAGCCCGGCGCATCGCGGGCGAAGGCGTGCTTGTCCGCAAGCTGAGCGTGGTCGAAACCCTGGGCAAGACCACCGTGTTGTGCGCCGACAAGACGGGCACCATGACGACAAACACCATGGTCGTTCGCGCGCTTTACGCCGGCTCGGTGCGCATCGATGCCGCCGATCTCGCGGGCGCGGCGGCGGCGGATTGCGCGGCCGAGGCCAGGACCCTGGCCGAAACGCTTGCGCTGGCGAGCGTGCCCGATTCCGGCGATGCGATGGAGGACGCCTTTCGCACTTTTGCCGCGTCGCTTGGCGGGCATCCGCCGGCGGGCGGTCTTGCTTTGGTTAAAGCCTATCCCTTCTCGTCCGCACGGTTGGCAGTGATCCACGTCTGGTCTGCGGCGCAAGCGGATGACGCCCGTCTCGCATGCAAGGGCGCGCCGGAGGCCGTGTTCAAGCTTTGCCAGCTTTCGCCGGCGCGCACGGCGCAGCTGCAGGCCGAGGTCCAGCGCATGGCCGCGGCGGGGCTGAGGGTGTTGGCGGCCGCCAGCGGGCGTTGTCCGAACGGTCGGCTTCCCGATCAGCCCGACGACCTGCCACTGCAGTTCGCGGGTTTGGTGGGCCTGGAAAACCCGCTGAAGGAAGGCGTGGCCGAGTCGGTCGCCGCGTGCGATGCGGCGGGCATACGCGTGCTGATGCTGACGGGCGATCATCCGGAGACTGCCCGCGCCATTGCCCGCCAGGCGGGCATCCCGGCCGACCTCGTGGCTGAGGGCGATGTGCTGGCGCGGGAAGGCGGCGCGCATCTGGCCGAACTGGTCGAGCGCACCTGCGTTTACGCGCGCGTAAAGCCGGAACAGAAGCTGCGCCTGGTCCAGATGCTCAAGCGGCAAGGCGCCATCGTTGCAATGACCGGAGACGGTGTCAACGACGCCCCCGCATTGCGCGCGGCCCACGTCGGCATCGCCATGGGCGCGCGTGGCACCGATGTCGCGCGCGAAGCCGCCGACCTGGTCCTGACCCGCGACGATTTCTCCGATATCTTGAACGCGGTCCGGCAAAGCCGCCGCCTGTTCGACAACCTGTCCAAGGCAATCGTCTACATCGTCGCGGCGCATGTGCCGATCGCCGGGTTGGTGATCCTGCCACTGCTCTTTGGCTGGCCGGAACTGCTGCGCCCGGCCCATGTGGCGTTCCTGGAGATCGTCATCGGCCCCCTGTGCGGACTGGCTTTCGAGTCCGTCGCGGCAGAGCTGGACCTGATGCGCCGCCCTCCCTTGGCCGTCGAGAAGCCGCTGTTTTCACTACGAACCTTCCTGATTGGCCTGGCCCAGGGGCTGGCGCTGTTGGCATCCGCCGGCGTTCTCTACGCCTGGCTGCAACAGACCCAGACGCCCGCGGATACCGCGCGCGCCACCGCCTTCTGTGCACTGGTGCTGGGCAATCTGACCTTGATGGTCAACAACCGCTCGCCCCATCAGCGGCATGCCGGTACATGGGACGGCGCCACCCGGCTGGCGGTCGCGGCGACGCTGGCGCTGCTGGCCCTGACGCTGCAATGGCCTGCCCTGCGCGGGCTGTTCGAATTCGGCCCGCTGGGCATCCGGGAATGGGCGGCGGCGCTGCTGGCCGCGTTGACGGTGTGGCCGGTGGCGCGTGGACTGCGGCCGCTGGGCCGGCCGCTGAACGCGCCTGGCGCGCTGCCATGCGGGGCCGCTCGATAACGCGCCGACGCGACTGGCGTCGCGGTTTGCGCGATGGAATCAGCCGACCACCAGTCTGTCCTGCACTTCGACCACGCCGGGTACGGCCCACGCTGCCCGCTCCGCGGCGCCGCGCTCCACCCAGCTGTTGACGCGGCCCGTCAGCACAACCTTGTGGTCGTGGACACTGACCTCGACACGCCTGGCTTCCAGCAGGGCGCTGCTGAGCAGCGCGTCTTCGATCCTGCGCTTGATGTCCACCGCGTGCACGGACGGCGCCACGGCGATCTGGTTCGATACGCCCGTCACCCCCGAAAGCTTGTGGACGGCGTGCTCAGCGGCCTCGCGTTGGAAGTACCACTCGACAGCCCCCGTCAAGGTCACCCACCCCTTGTGCACGGCGACCTGCACCTTGCCCTCCGGAATGGTGGCATCCCACGCGATGATGCTGAGGGCGCGCGCGGCAATCTGGTCATCGGCAAGCTTCTTGTCGCCTGCCATCCGCACCTCGATCTCCTGTGCCACGCCGCGCACGCCTTTAACGCGTTCAACGGTCTCTTCGGCAGCCAGCTTCTGTGCAAAGCTGCTGACGTGCCCCGAAAGCGTCACGACGCCATTCTCGGCCACCACGCCGATATGCCGATCATCGACGCTGGGTTCGAACGCCAGCGCGCGCTGCACCCTGTCCCGTAATTCCGAGTCACTCATGATGTTCTCCCGAAGATGACGGTAGACCCGCAGCGCCTTTTCGGCCCTGACGCCGCCACTGGCAGGCGCACGCGCGCACCGCGGCGGTCACCGTTGTGGCGTGGCCGAATTGAGTTGCTGCTGCAGCATCTGCTCCATCATCCGCTGCTGCATTCCCATGTATTGGTCGCGCATGTATTGATGTTCCCGGACCTGCTCAGGCGTCAGTCCGGAGTAATTGCCTCTCATGGCGTTCCATCCCATCATCGGGCCTCCCCGATGATGGGGGCCGCCGCCACCCTGCGCGCAGCAAGCTCCCATGCCGCCCGTCCACATCTGGCGCATCATGCCCATGGTGTTCTGCATGAGCTGCCGGTGTTCAAGCATGAGCTTCTGCCGCGCATCCGGATCGGTGGTCTTCTGGATCTCATCCATCTGCTTTTGCATGTTTTCCAGATTCTCTCTGACTTGCGCAGCCTCCTTGTCGAAGTTCTGGACATTGCCGGAGGGCGAGGCCGGCTGGGCCGGGCGCGCCGGCGCGTCGCTGGGTGGCGCGGCAAGCGCCAGGCCAGGGGCCGACAAGGCAAGCATCGCGGCAATGGCCGCAGTCTTCATGTTCATGATAGATCTCCACCCGATTGCCAATGGCACAAGGTTCACTGCGCGCAACGCCTGCGCAGCGCCAGCATAGATCGGCCAGAATCGCCGAAATTGACAATCGTCAACATCATCGAGGTCCCTGCGCAGGGCCGCTGCAAGGGCACCGCGGCCCCTCTGGACCGCTTGCGATAGACTCGTGACCTGTTTCGAAGAAGTAGTGAAAAGGAGTTCAAGCAATGCCCAGCATTTTTCCAGGCGATCTTTGGGCGGTGGGCGAAGCCCGCGTCAACGGACTGCCGGTCGTCATCCGCTTTCGCACCGGTCTGCCGGCCGAGGCCGACCGCCAGATCAACGAGAACCTGATCATCATTACGTGGCCTTACGAGGGCATCGAATCGGGCATGCCCAATGATGAAGACAAACAGCGCACCAACCGTTTCGAAGAGGCCGTCGAGCAGGGCTTCGAGAACTCGGACGCCGGCGTGCAGGTGGCTTGCCTGACGGGCAATCATCAGAAGGAGTGGCGCTACTACACACCGAATGTCGAGGCGTTCCTGGATGCGTTCAACAAGTGCCTGGCGGGGCATCCCGAGTATCCGATTGAGTTGCGCATGTTCCAGGATCCGGACTGGAAGGCGCTGTCGGAATTGCAGCCGGAAGGGTCCGACCAGCTGCATTGAACGCACGCACGCAAACACCGGACAGGCCCGCTCAGGGCTTGTCCGTGATTCCGGCGTCCTGGATGATCCGGCTCCAGCGCGCCTCTTCCTCCTTGACGTACTCGCCCAGCGCGGCGGGCGTGCCCACATCGGGCGCCAGGCCCTCCAGCTCCAGCGCCGCGCGGAAATCCGGGTCGCCGGACGCCTTCCTGATTGCCGCGTTCAACGTGTCGATGACGGCGGCCGGCGTGCCGTTCGGCACGAACACGCCATACCAGCTATCCACGAAATATCCCGCCTCGCCCGCTTGCGCGACGGTCGGCACATCGGGGTAAGCCGGCGAACGCTGCTTCGTGGTCACGGCCAGTGCGCGCAGCTGGCCGCTCTTGATGTGACCGCTGACGCTGGCCGAGGTCGAGAAGATCATGTCGATCTGCCCGCCGATCAGGTCGTTGATGCCGGGGCCGGCGCCCTTGTAGGGCACGTGCAGGATGTCCACCTTGCCCAGGCTCTTGAAGAGCTCGCCCGCCAGATGGGCCGAGGTGCCGTTGCCATAGGATCCAAACGTCAGCTTGCCGGGATGGGCGCGCGCGTAGGTAAGGATCTCCTGCACGCTCTTGAACGGCGAGTTCGGCGGCACCACCAGCACGTTGGGCGATTTGCCGATCATCGCGACCGGCGCGAAGGCCCGGTCGGTATCGTAGGGCAGCTTCTTGTGGATGGCCGGGTTCACCGCATGGGCGAACGTGGCCATCAGCAAGGTGTAGCCGTCAGGCGGACTCTTGGCCACGTTCTCCGTGCCGATGATGGTGCTGCCGCCCGGGCGGTTTTCCACCACCACGGTCTGGCCCAATTCCTGCGTCAAACCCTTGGCCAGCTGGCGCGCGATCAGATCCGTGCCACCGCCCGGCGTGAACGGCACGACGATGCGCAAGGGCCTGTCGGGGTAGGCCGCGCGCGCCTGCGGCGCGGCCAATGCGCCCAGCGCCAGTACCGCCGCGGCCATGCCGATGCCGCCACGCGTGAAGAAGTTTTGCTGTTTCATGGTTGTCTCCTGTTTTTATCCACCCGCCTGAACTAGTTCAGGCGGTTTTGCAGGACGGCCACGCCGTCCGCCGCGCAAACGCCCTGGCCCGCAGGCCGAACGAAGAGCGGATTGATTTCGGCTTCGACGAGGACGTCTCCCAACGCGCCCGCCATGCGTGAGAACGCGACGACGGCGGCGACCAACGCCGGGACGTCGGCGCGCTCGCGCCCGCGGTAGCCGTCCAGCAGGGGCCAGGTCTTGAGCCGCCGCAGCCCGGCCATCACCTGCGTCGGCGACAGGCCGGTCCCGTCTTCGGGCAGCATCAAGAGCGTCGTATCCCGCACCAGCTCGGCGACCACGCCCCCCATGCCAAGCAGAATGGCCGACCCCAGCGGATCCCGGTGCAGGCCCACGATCACTTCCGCCGCGCCAGTCACCATCTCCTGGACCAGGAAGGCGCGAGGCGTGTCGCCGGTATGACGCAGGACGTCCTCGCGCATCTGCCTCAGCCGTGCGGGCACGTCCTCCTGCGCCACGTTCACGGCCACGCCGCCCACGTCGCTCTTGTGCGTGATGTCGCGCGACAGCAGCTTGAGCACGACCCGCGGGCCCAGCGCGGCCGCGGCCTGCGAGGCCTGTGCCTCGTCCTGCACGACGATTTCCTTGACGCTAGGCACCCCGAAGCGGGCAAAGAGCGCCTTGGCCTGCGCCTCGTCCAGCAATCCGCCTTCTACAAGTTCCAGGCCGTCCGGCAACCCGGCGTTCGGCGGCAACGCGTTGTCCGCCTCGACGCGCGCCTGTGCCTGCCACATCGCCGCCATGGCCGCGCTGACGCCTTCGGGCGTGTGAAACGCCGGTATGCCGTAGCGGCCAAGCACCTCCGCGGCGCGGGGCGCGTGCGGGCTGATGTAGGCCATCACAGGCTTGTTGGCGCCAGCCAACGTGTCCTTCAATGCGCCTGCCATCAGTTCGGGCTGCGCCACGCCGGACGAACCGACGATCACCACCAGCGCGTCGTAGCTGCCGCTATCGAGCAGGATGCGGATGGCGCCGCGCAGCAGTTCGGGCTGCAGGCCCGCGAGCGTGACGTCGATGGGATTGCGGTCCAGCGCGGCGGGCGTGCCGGGTTGCAGGGCGCGCAGCGCCGCGCCGGTGGCGTCGTCAGGCGCCGGCAGCTCGAACCCCGCGAGGCCCAGGCAGTCCGCCACCAGCGTGCCGGCGCCGCCCGTCGATGTCAGGATCGCGACGCGGCGTCCGGGCAGCTTGCGTGCGTGCGCCAGCGCAGCCGGAATATCCAGCAGGTCCGAGAAGGTCTGCGCGCGGATGACGCCCGCATCCTCGAAGAGCGCGTCGTACATGGCGTCGGCGCCAGCCAGCGCCCCGGTGTGCGACGCTGCCGCCCGCGCGCCCGATTCCGAACGCCCGATCTTGAACGCCACGACCGGTTTACCGGCGGCCCGTGCCTTGCGCGCGGCGGCGCGGAATTTGGCGGGATGGCGAATGCTCTCGACGTACAGCGCGATGACCCGCGTGGCGGGGTCGTCGGCCAGCGCGTCCACGAAGTCGGCCAGTTCCAGGTCAGCCTCGTTGCTGGTCGAAATCAGCTTGGACAGGCCCACGCCCCGGGCGGCGGCGCGCGACAGCAGCGCGCCCAGGATGCCGCCGCTTTGCGAGACGAGCCCTACCGCGCCGGGCTGCAGGTCGTCGATTTCCAGGGCGCCGCTGGCCGACAGCGTGACCCGGTCGGTCAGGTTGACCAGGCCGATGGTGTTCGGCCCCAGAATGCGCATGGCGCCAGCGGCCTCGCGCAGCGCCTGCTGGCGGCGCGCGCCCTCCTCGCCGCTTTCCGAATAGCCGCTTGCCAGCACGATGGCCGCGCCCGTGCCGATGGCGGACAGCTCGCGAACGGCCTGCTGCGTGCGCTCGGCGCCCAGCACCACGATGGCGACGTCGGGCGCCTGCGGCAGCGAGCGGATGTCGGGATAGCAACGCAAGCCGTCGATCTCGGACGCCTTCGGGTTGACGGGGTAGATGCTGCCCTGAAACCCGTGCTTGCGCAGGTAAGCCACGGGCCGGCCCGAGGTCTTGGCGGGGTCGACCGACGCCCCGACCACTGCCACGCTGCGGGGCCGCAGCAGCTTGTCCAGGGCGCTCACGACTTCTCTCCCTGGGCGCGGGCCGCCTGCGCCTGCGCCATCTTTTCCAGAAACGCGGCCACGGCGGCGCGGTGCTCGGCGCTGGTGTAGCAGATGCCTTGCGCCTGACTGCCCATGGCGAACACCTGATCGGCCGTCAGTTCGAACGTCTGGTCCAGGATCGACTTGCCCAGCGCCAACGCCGTGGCCGAGCCCTGGCTCAATTCCGCCGCCCACGCCTGGGCCGCCTCCACCTCGGTACCGGCCGGCACGAGCCGGTCGGCGATACCCAGCTGCAGGGCCTCCTGCGCCGCCACCTTGCGCCCGGAATAGATCAATTCCTTCGCGCGCGCCAGGCCGACGCGGCGCGGCAGGAAATACATGCCGCCACCGTCGGGGATCAGGCCGCGCGCAATGTAGCTCCACGTGAACGAGGCGCTTTCGGACGCCACGATGAAATCGCAGCTGAGCGCCGTGTCCGCCCCCAGCCCCGCCGCCGCGCCGTTCACGGCCGCGATCGTCGGCTTGGGCATGTTGAACAGCAACCCTTGCGCGTGGTGCACGCGCTGCTGGCGCGACCATCCGTTGAATCCGACCTCGCCCGCCGGCGCGTCCATCCTGCGCTGCATGCCGGCGATGTCGCCGCCCGCGCAGAATCCCTTGCCTTCGCCCGTCAGCACCAACGCGCGGATCGCGCGGTGCTGTGCGACGTGCTCCAGCGCCTGGATCAATTCGCTGCGCATTGCGTCGCTGATCGCGTTGCGCTTGTCGGGGCGGTTCAGTGTCAGCGTCGCCACGCCGTCCCGCGTCTGCAGTCTGATGAATTCGTAGTCAGCCATTTCCGTGCTCCGTCGTTTCCGGGGCCAGCCCCGGAATCCACAACGGCTGCCGGGCTGGCAACACCGACAAGGTAGGCGCTACAGTGTGCAAATGCACCGCCCCATTTCCATCTAGTGGAATTGCACAACCATGCGCGCCGCCTCCGAATCCGCTACCGCCGCCAGCCGCCGCTTCACCGGCGTGAGCCAGAACCGCTCGCTGGAACGCGGCCTGGAGATCCTTCGCGCGTTCAAGCCGGGCACGGACCTGCTGGGCAATGGCGATCTGGCCGAACGCACGGGCCTGTCGGCGGCGACGGTCAGCAGGCTGACGCAGACCCTCGTGACCAGCGGCTTTCTGGAACACGACCGGCGCGCGCGCGCCTACCGCCTGGCCGCGCCGGTGCTCAGCCTGGGACACGCCATGCACGCCTCGTCGCCGGTGCTGCGCGCGGCCACGCCGCTGATGCGCGAGGTGTCCGTCAAGCAGCGCCTGAACGTGGGCCTGGCCAGCGCCGACCGGGCCGACATGGTCTACCTGGAATCCATCCGCTACAACCGCAAGGCGTCCCTGCGCACCATCGTTGCGGGCCAGCGGGTTCCGATCGAGCTGACTTCGCTGGGCCGCGCCTACCTGGCGACGCTGGACGCCGACACGCGCGACGCCCTGCTGGACCAGATCCGGCAGGGCTATCGCAGCGCCACCTGGAAGCCGATCCGCGCGGACATCGACAGCGCCATCGCCAAGGTGACGGCGCGCGGATATTGCGTGGCGTCGTGGCAGCCGGGCGTGGTGGCGCTGTCCACGCCGCTACGCCCGCTGGGCGGCCCGGCAATGGCGCTGAACATCAGCCTCACCACCGACGACGCGCCGTCCGCGGTGGCGCAGCGGCATTCCCCGCATCTGCTTGCGCTCAAAGCCGGCATCGAGCACGAACTGGAAAGCCAGCATCCCGCCTGACACCTGCCCCCCTCGGATTCCCTGATGCCGCCCCCGCAAACCGCTGATACAATAAGAACCATTCTCAATCTCGACACTCTCCGTCCGGGATTGCCAACGTCTCCCCTTTCGCCGCACTTCCATGACTCGCAGCCTGGCGCCGGATCACCATCATGTGGGCGCACTCTATGTGGACCATCACCGCTGGCTGGTGAACTGGCTGCGCAGAAAGCTGGGGTGCGGCTTTGACGCCGCCGATATCGCGCAAGACACCTTTCATCGGCTGTTGGCCGCGCCCGAGCGCGCCCGCGGCCTGCAAGAGCCGCGCGCCTATCTGACGACGCTGGCGCACGGCCTGGCCGTGGACCACATCCGCCGGCGCAAGCTGGAGCGGGCCTATCTCGACGAGCTGGCCCTGCTGCCAGAAGCCCAGGCCCCTTCTCCCGAAACCCGCGCCCTGCTGCTCGAAACCCTGGTGCGCATCGACCGCATGCTGGACGGCCTGAACGCCAAGGCGAAGGCGGCGTTCCTGATGTCCCGGCTGGACGGCATGACCTATCCCGACATCGCGGCAACCTTGCGCGTGTCGGTGAGCTCCGTCGAAAAATACATGGCCGCCGCCATCCGTCATTGCTACGAACTGCGCTATGGCTGATCGCGCCGTGGTGCTGGATCGCGCCATTTCCTTTGCGGTGCGCCTGAACTCGGGCCACGCCGACGCCGCCGAGCACGAGGCCTGCCGCCGCTGGCGCGAGGCCGACGCCGAGCACGAACGGGTCTGGCGCCAGTTGCAGGCGATCGAGACGGATCTGCGCGCGGTGTCCGGCTCTGCGGCGGCGTCCGCGCTGCGCGCCGCCCCCGCCCGCGGCCGCCGCCGCGTCCTTGCCATGCTGGCGTTGGGAACGGTGGGCGCTGGCGCGACGCTGGCGTGGCGCGACGGCGCCTGGGATCGCATGACCGCCGACTACCGCAGCGGCGTGGGCGAGCGCCGGCGGTTCGCGCTGGAGGGCGGGGCCGAACTGTGGCTGAACACGGGCAGCGCCGTGCGGACCGACCCGGGCGGCCGGCGCCTGACCCTGCTTGCCGGCGAGCTGCGCATGGACACGGGCGCGGCGCCCGCCCCGTGGGAAGTGCGCACGCGCCAGGCGCGTTTCACCGCCACGCAGGCGCGCTTTCTGCTGCGCACGATCGAAGACGCCACGCTGCTGGACATGCAGCGCGGCGACTTGCGCATTGCCCCCTTGCACGGCGCCGAATCGCGCGCCGAACCCGGCGGGCGCTACCGCGTGACGGACCGCGATGCACGGCGCGAACCCGCTGCGCCGTTTGACGCCGATAGCTGGGCCGACGGCGTGCTGACCGTGCGCGGCATGCAGCTCGCGGACTTCCTGCAGGAACTGTCGCGTTATCAGCGCGGCTGGATCAGCTGCGATCCCGCCGTGGCCGATCTGCGGGTGTCGGGCGTCTTCCTGCTGGACGACCTGCCGGGCGCGCTCAATACGCTGTCCCGCGCGCTGCCCACGCGGATCGAGCGCTACGCGGGCCTGTGGACCCGCGTGCTGCCCGCCTGAATGCCGTTACAACTTTTTGGCGATTCCGTTTACGGGTTTTGGCGTCCTCGTTCGACATAGGGAATGACAACCCCCGTTTGAACCAGGATCGCCTACGTCATGTCCCGCTCTGCCCGCCCCACCCCGACGCGCCTTCTGCGCCTGCTTCCGCTATGCGCCGCGCTGGCGCTTGCCCCCGCCGTTCAAGCCCAGTCCGCGCGCGTGACGGTAGAACAGGCCGCCGCGCCGCTTGAGACCGCCTTGAACCAGTACGCCGCGTCGGCGCGGGTGACGCTGTCGTTCGATCCGTCGCTCACCACGGGCCGGCAGGCGCCGGCGCTGCGCGGGCCCTACGCCATCGCCGAGGGCTTTGCGGCGCTGCTGGCGGGCAGCGGCCTGGTCGCCGAACAGACGGGCGAACGCCACTTCGTCATCCGGCCCGCTACACCGTCGGTCAGCACGCTGGCCCCCGTCACGGTGACGGGCGACTCGGCCGCCGAACGCTACAACCCGCCGACCACGGTAGGCTCCAAGACGCCCCTCACGCAGCGCCAGATTCCCCAGTCGATCAGTGTGGTCACGCAGGAACGCATGCGCCAGCAAGCGATGCAGACGCTGGACGATGCGATGCGCAACACGGCGGGCGTCACCGTCGAACGCCGCGACAACAGCCGCTCGATCTTCCATTCGCGCGGCTTTGACATGACGTCGTATCAGATCGACGGCATTCCCACGCAATACGACTGGCGCATGCTGTCCTCGACGGACCTTGCCATCTACGACCGCGTCGAGGTCCTGAAAGGCCCCGCGGGCCTGTACAACGGCGCGGGCGGGCTGGGCGGCGCGATCAATCTGGTCCACAAGCGCCCGCAAAAGGAATTCGGCTTCGAAGGCAGCGTCTCGGCCGGCTCGTGGGACAACTACCGCTCCGAGGTCGACCTGACCGGCGGCCTGAACGAGGACGGCTCGCTGCGCGGACGGCTGGTTGGCGTCTACCAGGACCGCCGCTTCTTCTACGACAAGACCCGCGAGCAGCATTCCGTGCTGTACGGCGCCCTGGCGTATGACTTCACGCCGCGCACCACGCTGACGGTGGGCGGCGGCCGCCAGGAACGCGACATCCACGCGTCGATGTGGTCGATCCCGGCGCTCATGACCGTGGGCCCCGGCGGCCAGCCCAGTTTTTCGCTGGCCGACATCAAGCGCTCCACCTTCATCGGCGCCGATTGGAACCGTGACCAGTTCACGTCCACCGAAGCCTTCGCCGACGTGGAGCACCGCCTGGACAATGGCTGGACCGCCAAGCTGTCCGGCCGCTACGCCGAAAACAAGCTGGACCGCGAACAGGCGTACGGTTGGGGGCCGGCCAACACCTCGAACAACCTGATCCAGCTGTTGTCGGCCAAGGGCCCGACGCGGCAGGCGCAGACATCCTACGACGCCTACGCCGACGGCCCCTTCCAGCTGTTCGGCCGCCAGCACAATCTGACGCTGGGCGCCAACTACACCGACTCGCGCTTTGACAATGCGTGGAACTACCCGACACCGAACTGGGCGCCGCGCATCGACATCACGAACCCGCGCTCGGACTTCGACCGCCTGGACTATGCCTTCAACAACAGCAACCACGCGCGCACCAAGCAATGGGGCCTCTACAGCAACCTGCGCCTGCGTCTGGCCGAGCCGCTGACGCTTGTGGCGGGCGGGCGCTTCAGCTGGTGGGACCTGACTTCCAACCAGCGCACGCTCACCGCGGAAAAGGCGCAGCAGGCCAATTACGACGGCAAGTTCACGCCCAACCTGGGCCTGATCTATGACCTGAACGACACCTATTCGGTCTATACCAGCTACTCCGAGATCTTCCTGCCGCAGAACGGATACACCACGGCGGACGGCAGCATGCTCAAGCCGTTGGAAGGCAAGCAGATCGAGGCCGGCATCAAGGGCGAATACCTGGACGGCGCGCTCAATGCCTCGTTTGCGGTGTTCGAGATCCGCGACGAGAACCGCGCCACGCTCTCGCCGGATTCCACCACGGTCTACACGGCCAACGGCAAGACGCGCAACCGCGGCTTCGAGCTGCAGGTCAACGGCGAGATCCAGCCGGGCTGGAACATCTACGCCGGCTACACGTGGCTGCAGACGCGCGTGGACCAAAGCGCCTCGTATGACTCGAACGTGACCGCCGTCGCGCCGCGCCATCTGCTGCGGCTGTGGACGGATTACCGGCTGCCGGGCGTGGCAAACCGGTGGACCATCGGCGGCGGCGTCAACGTGCAAAGCGGCACCTACGTTGCCCTGCCGCAGTACAACGGCGCGCGACTGGAGCAAGGTGGCTATGCCACGGTCGACATGAAGATCGGCTACGAGATCAACCGCAACCTGGATGTGGCGCTCAACGTCACCAACCTGTTTGACCGCAAGTACTACGCGACCATCAGCTCGCCGCGCTCGCAGAACATCTTTGGCGAGCCGCAGGCCTTCCTGCTGACGCTGCGCGCCAAGTACTGAGCGCGGCATGGCGATCGCAGCGCGCCCGTTCTGGGTCCGCGTGCACCGATGGGCGGGGCTGGCCACCGCCCTGTTCCTGTGCGTGGCCGGGCTGACGGGCAGCATCCTGGCGTTCAAGGAAGACCTGGACGCCTGGTTGAATCCGCAGCTGTTCCTGGCGCCCGCCGAGGGACGCGCGCTGCTGGATCCCTTCGTCCTGCGCGACACGGTTCGCGCGCAGTTGCCATGGGCCGGCGTCGAACAGGTGCCGTTGCGGCGCGAGGCCGGCCGGGCCGTGGTCTTTCGGCTGACGCCGCGGCAGGATACCGCCACCGGGCGCATGCTGCCGTTGCCCGCCACGCATGCCTTCGCGGATCCCTACAGCGGCAAGGTGCTGGGCTGGCGCAACGAGGGTGCGGTGTCGCTCGCGCGCGAGAACCTGCTGCCCTTCATCTACCGGCTGCATCTGGATCTGACGCTGCCCGGTGTCTGGGGCCGCTTGCTGTATGGCGTGATCGCGCTCATCTGGACGCTGGACTGTTTTGTCGGCTTTTACCTGACCCTGCCGTCCAAGGGTGCGAAACGCACTGGATTCTGGCGCGCGTGGCGGCCGGCCTGGTCGATCAAGCGCGGCGCGTCGGCGGCACGCGTCACACTGGATCTGCACCGCGCCTTCGGCCTCTGGCTGTGGGCCCTGCTGCTGGTGTATGCGTGGTCCAGCGTCATGTTCAACCTGCGGGCCCAGGTGTACCAGCCGGTGATGTCGGTCATCATGCCGTTCGACACATCGTGGCGCGGCGCCCCCGTCCTGCCGCAGCCGCTGGCCACGCCCGCGCTGGAAGGCCCGGCCGCCCTTGAGGCCGCGCGCCGCGCGATGGGCGAACTGGCAAAAGAGCGCGGCTTTACCGTGGATGGCGAGGAGTCGCTGATGCTGGACCGGCGGCGCGGCGTGTACGCGTACCTGGCGCACAGCGACGCCGACCTGCGCCGCCACGTGGGCAACACCACCATCCTGATCGACGCCAACACGGGCGAGCGGCGCGGCATGTACCTGCCCACGCGCGGCGCATGGGGCGACACGTTCAGCAACTGGCTGGGTGCGCTGCACATGGCGCACGTCTTCGGCCTGCCCTACCGGATCTTTGCCTGCCTGCTCGGGCTGATCGTCGTCATGCTGTCCGTGACCGGCGTGCTGATCTGGCGGCGCAAGCAGCGGGGCCGGTCGCATGCCGCATTGCGCCGGCCCGGCTGACACGCCGCCCCACATGCCTCAAGGCGCGGACGGCCTGATGTTCTGGTTGTGCCGGAAGAGGTTGTGCGGATCGTAGCGAGTCTTTACCTGCACCAGCCGGTCGAAGTTTTCACCATAGGCCGCGCCCACCCTTGCCGTCTCGTCCTGCGTCAGGAAGTTGACGTACACACCGCCCTGCGACCAGGGCTCGGTCGCCTTGAAAATGTCGCGCGTCCAGGCGATGCACCGCGCATCGTCCCCAGGATCGTCCCAGCGTCCGTGCACATTCATGGCGAACTGCGCGGACCGGTGCGGATAGGCCGTGGCGGAAACGGGCACTCGCATCGCCGCGCCGGCAATGTGGCCGAAGAAAATCTCGCATTGCGGTGACGGCACGTTCTGGACCGCCGACACGACGGCGTCGATCAGCCCATCCTGCAGCTCACCGATGTTGTGAGACTTCCAGTAGTTGCGCGCGCCGGGCGTCAGCAAGGGATCGAACGCCTTCTGCCAGGCCGCATAAGGCATCGGCCCGAGGTGCTCGCCATAGGGTTCGCCCAAGGCGCGCACCGCCTCCAGGGCCTGCGGCCCCTTGTCCACCCCGCCCGTGTAGCACGCGGCGAAGGCGACGATGGGCTTTCCGTGCACGGACGCCGGCAAGAACGGCAGCGGCGGCGCCTGGCGCAGCACGGCCCATACGGTCAGCTCCGGCGGCATCGATGGCAATGCGTCGCGGTAGCGCGCCAGCGCCTCGCGGCCCTGTTCGAGCGGCAACACCACCAGACCGCCGTACACCTCGGGGCCCACCGGATGAAGCTGGAACTCGAACATCGTAACCACGCCGAAATTGCCGCCGCCGCCGCGAAGCGCCCAGAACAGATCCGGATTCTCCGTTTCGCTGGCGCGCAGCGTCTGGCCATCGGCGGTGACGACATCGGCGGACACCAGATTGTCGATGGTCATGCCGAACCTGCGCGTCAGCCAGCCAAAACCGCCTCCCAATGTCAGGCCGGCCACGCCGGTGGTGGAATTGATGCCCAAGGGCACTGCCAGGCCGAACGCCTGCGCTTCGTGATCGAGGTCGGACAAGGTGGCGCCCGGTTCCACGTAGGCCCTGGCGCGCGCCGGATCGATGCGCACCGATTTCATGGGCGACAGGTCGATCATCATGCCGCCGTCGCAGACGGCAGTGCCCGCGATATTGTGGCCGCCGCCCCGCACGGAAATGATCAGGCCGTGTTCGCGCGCGTAGTCCACGGCACGGCGCACGTCGGCCGGCCCGGCGCATCGCGCGATGACGGCAGGCCGCCGGTCCACCGTGGCGTTCCAGATTTTTCGGGCCTCGTCGTAACCGGCATCGCCGGCCGACAGGATCTGACCCCGGGCCGCCGCCCGCAGATCGTCCAAACTACTGCTGGACAGGTTGTTCATCACACATCTCCTTGATGGCGATGTCTTTACAAACAGCGTGTAAAGCCGTCTATCTGCTGGGGCGCGACATGGGAATTGCCTCCTTGGAAAAGGGGCCATGACCCTGTGCACATGAATGCCCGGCGAACGCCGCGCGGGGGGAAGGCGGCAGACGCCCTGTGTCGTGCGCCGGAGCGTGCGTGATGAAAAAAGTATAGGCCTTTGGCCCGGGCGGCAGGCGCCCTATGAATCGTTTTTCAGGACGCCGCGCACGTTGAGCACGGCCAATCCTAGTTGCAGCGCAATAAGCGCCCAGGCGTCGTCGTGTAGCCCCCAGGCCACCCACAACACGTTGCTGGCAAGAAATACCCAGAATCCGGCCATGCGCCGGCCGGCGCTGCGCGAGGCGACCAGCCAGGCGGCGGCAAGCGACGCCACCATGGCCGGCCACTGCAGGAAGTCCCACAACGCGTCCAGCGTCATCGGCTACGGTTCCTGCTCAATGCACAGGACAGGTTCAAGGCTTGGACCGGGCGCCCTGCCCGCGGTTGCGCTGGCTCTGCTGGTCCTGGCCAGTCCCGATCTGCGTGGTATGGCCCTCCTTCTTGGTCCGGTTCTGCGTGTCGCCGTGGCTCGCCTGCGATTGCCGCGGCGTATCGTCCTGTGTGCGGTCCGCGCCGGTCTCGTTGTGCTTGTCGTCCTTATGCTTGGTCATGATTTGCTCCTTTCATTGACGCGGATCCGGTTGTCGACGTCGTTGACGCCGGCGCACTCCACGGTGCAATCCTCGACGTGATGCTTGATGCGGCGATTGGGGACAGTGCCCTCCAGCGCGACCCGGCCATCGGTGACCGAGACGGACACGTCGCTCACGTCCAGGCCGCTATGGGCGAGCGCCTCGCAGACGTTCTCGCGAATCCGGTCGTCCGAACGGATGTAGCCCTTGGGATCGGTCCTGCGCGATGCGCGGTCGCGCCACGCCGTCGGGCCACGGTTGTAGCCGCCGCGCTCGGCGGTTTCGAAGGACATGGATTCCTCGCGCCAAGCTGGACGGTCGCCGTAGTAGCCGCCTTCGTCGTCACCGAAGGATGTGGGGCCGTCGTAGGATTGATCGCGCCCGTAGGCGCGTTCGCGCCCGCCCTGATATCGGCCCTGGCCGCCCATGCCGCGGCCCTGATCGCCATATCGGCCGCCCGCGTCATGGTGGCGGTTATCGCCGCCACGCCCGCGATCCTGCCCCTCAACCACCTGTTGACGCTGGAAAGAGGGATCTTCGTTCGAAAATCCGCCATAGCTGCTCTGGCCAGGATCCGCGCTGCGGCTGCGCACAGGCTCTCGCGTCTGGCGCGCGCCTCCTGCCTGGCGGGTGCCTTCGCTCTGGTATCCGAACGAAGGCGCTGGGTCCTGCCACGGTTCCCGCTCGCCGCGAAATGCCGGCGTGTTTCTCGGGTCTCTGCTCATATCGTCTCTCCCGTTGCAAGTTGCACATCAAACGGGCCGGGTTCGGGGGCAACTGCGCGCCCTCGCCTGCCCGCCTGGTCAGGGCAGCAAGTGCTGTGCCGGACGGATGCGGCCGGCCGGACCGCACAAGGTCCACGCTGTATGGCCGATAGGCCAAAGGCGGTTGCGGTGCTAAGAATGGGTCATGCGGTCAGAACGCCGCGGCAAGGCCAACAACCGCATCCGGCAACACGACACACGACATTCAGGAGATGAAATATGGCTTCAGGATCCAGGCTGTCCGATGTAATCGTAAAACTCCCCGATCGCTCCACCTGCCGCGTAGAACGGCGTTTGATCGCAAGGAGAACGCAAGAAGCATCCGGTGTCCCCATCTACGTCTGCACCCTTCCGACCGGCGAACCCGTCACGTGGCTGGGGGGAGGCAAATACCGGCTGCCGTGCGGGTCGGTGGGGGTGGCAGTGGCGCACAAACCGCCTGACAGGTGACGGGGCAGGCGGTTGGCACGCGGGCGGCGCGCAGCACGCGCTGGCCCGGATGATGGCCTATCACGAGCAGTGGCAGAACGGCGTCCCGCCCTCGACGTCCGGCTCCGAGTCCGGCTGAGCGCCATCGCCGCCCGCCGCCGCGTCCCACCCTCTGCGCAGCGCGGTCGCAAATCCGCCTTCGACGCGCGAAAACGGCCGGGCGCTGGTGGTCACGCGCGGCAGGCAGGACCATGCAATGTGCGCGCCGCCGGCTTCCAGCTTGTCGACCAGGGCCTGGTCCTCGCTGCAGGTCAACGCCGCAAAACCGCCGATGCGCCGATATACCTGCGCCGCGACGCCAAGGTTCGCCCCGTGCACGTGCCGGTGGCCATCGCGGTCCTGGTAATGCGCGGCAAACGCGCCGCGCGCCTGCTGCGCAAACGCGCCATGCGCCTCCCATCCCGCGACCGATATCGTGCCGCACACCACTTCCGCGTTCAGGGAAAGCTGGTCGGCCAGCCAATCGGGCGACACGTTCGTGTCGGCATCGGTGAAGGCCAGCCAACGCGCGCCGGCGTCCAGCAGATGATGCGCGCCCGCGGCGCGCGCGACGCCCACGTTGCGCGCGTGGACCGTCAGCAGATCCACCGGCCATCCGGCGACGATGCCCGCGGTCCGATCCACGCAGTGATCCAGCACCACCGCGATCCGCACCGCTTCGCCGCCAAGCCGCGCATGGCGCGAGGCGCGCAGGACGGTGCGCAGACAGGCCTCGATATGGCGCTCTTCGTTGTGCGCCGGAATACACACGCCGATCATGAATCGCTTCCTTGGGGTTGTCTGCGCCACACATCCAGGCGGAACTCGGGCTCTTCATGCCGCGCCGTGCACACCAGGCCGGCCAGCGCGCCGAACGCGGCATGCAGCGCATCCGTGGGCTGGAGACGGTCATCGAAATCCGGGCGCCAGTGGCAGGCGACGAGTTCGCCGCCGGCGCCCAGCGACGCGTCCACGCCACGCAGAAAAGCGCGAAGCGCGGCGTCGTCCAGGTAATACGCCACTTCCGACAGCACAATGAGGTCAAAGCCGCCCGGCGGCACGTCAGGCCACTGCCGCGGCAGGTCCAGCGCCAGCACCGAGACGTGGTCAATGCCCTCGCCCGCCATGCGAGCGCCGCAACGCGCGGCCGCCGCGGGAGCGACGTCGACGGCGCAGACCTGCGCGCACCGCAGCGCCAGGCATCGGGTCAACTCCCCGGTGCCGCAGCCCGGCTCAAAGGCGTGGCGATAGTGTTCGCGGCCGAGCGCCGCCAGCAGCAGGCCGCGCTTGCGGCGTTCGTACCAAGCGCTTGCCACGCGCCACGGGTCGGCGTCGGCGCGGTACAGCCGTTCGAAGTGATCCGCGGCTACAGTGCCCATGGCGCGCTTTCGTGGTTGAGCACCGCTTGTCCGTGCGCCGCCTGATCGCGTTCGGCATGGCTCTGACGGATGAAGACGGGCAGATCGGCCATCACCTGCGCAAAGCCGGCGTCGCGGCACAACGGCCCCGCGCCCAGCGCGCGCGCCGCCCGTTCCACCACCACGGCCGCCGCTGCCTCCACGGCCAAGCGGGCTCGCGCGCAAGCCATCGCGCACGACTGGCTCGGATGCGCATCGATCTCGGCGGCGGTTTCGCGCAGCACCGCCCGCGCCTGCGCCAGGGCGACGTCGACGGCGCCCAGGTGCGCGAGGCGATGCGGGTCGGCTGACGTAACGGGCAACGCCGCGCGCAACGACTGCGCAATGTGCACCAGCCCGCCATACCAGCACGCCGCGACACCGGCGCCGCCGTGCAGGAAACCGGGGCGGTTCACGTAGGCGCCGGGTTTGCCCACCAGCGTGCACGGCGCGTGGCTGAAGACCACGTCGACGCTGGCCGCCGCGCGCATGCCCACGGCGTGCCAGCCGGCGTCGGTCACCTTGACGCCATCCTGATCCATTGCCACCGACACCAGACAGGGTTCTCCGGCCGGATTCCAGCCGCTGACGAGCGCGTGCGTCACGGATGCCGCCCCGGAACACCAGGCCTTGACGCCGTGCAGCAGCGCCGAACCATCGGCACGCTGCGTGATCTGGACGCGGTGATCCGGGGGTTCGGCGCACCACACGGCCCAGCGGCTATTCGCCATCGTGGGCGCGGGCAACGCCTGCAACTCCGCCAGGATGGCGAGCGCATCGGTGTGGCCCTCGAAAAGCTTGGCGAGGCTGAGATCCGCTGCCGCCACGCGGGCCAGCGCCTGCCACCGTTCGCGCGTGCCGCCCGAAGCGGGCAGCGGCAGCCGGTCGCCCCCCTGCTCGACAAGGGTCCGCAGCCACCGCCCCGGATCGAGCGGCGCATGGGCAGCTGAAAGCGCCTCATCGAGGATGTCCAGGCAGGACGGTTGAGCGGCAAGGCCGCGATGGTCTGTCATGAAGATTGGGGCACAAGGTGCGCAAGAAGATGCGCCCCGTTCAGCAAACGCCGTGCCCGTCACGGCGGGGGTGGCGACCACGCCAGCGCCAGCGCATCGCCTTCCACGCACGCGACTAACGACGCGCCCTGCCCGCCTTGCACCGGATGCCCGCCCGTGAAGTCGGAAAACGCCGGCAGCACGGTGATGCCGGGGCGCAGCCAGAAGGCCGGCCAGCTGCGCGGCACGCCCGGCACGCGCGTCTTCGGATGCACGTGGCCGGCAATGACGTGCCGGCCCTGCGTGTCCGGCGTTGGCAGATGCCGGAATAGGAATGGACCGTCGGCCCACGCCTGCCCAAGCTGGCGCATGCCCAGCGCCGGCGCGTCCAGGGCCCGGTCGTGGTTGCCGGCCAGCACCGCCACGTCCACGCCCGCATGCACCTCGCGCCACGCGATCCACGCATCGCGCCAGGCGGCCTGCGCGGCGGGGCCGTGCAGCACGTCGCCCACGATCAGCAATTCGGTCGACTGCGTCGCCGCGATCAGCGCCGACAAGCGATTCAAGTCATCCATCGTCGCGCCGCGCGGCACGGCGATGCCCGCCTGGCGAAAGACATGGCTCTTGCCCAGATGCAGGTCGGCAATCACCAGCCGGGACCGCGCCGGCCAGTGCATGGCGCGCGCGCCCAGCAGGACGACGCGTTCGCCCGCCAGCGCCATCGCCAGGCCTGCGTCAGGCGACGCGTGCATAACGCTTCTCCAGTTGCTCGGCG
The DNA here is from genome assembly GCF_902859725.1 of Achromobacter mucicolens. Lineage (GTDB taxonomy): Bacteria > Pseudomonadota > Gammaproteobacteria > Burkholderiales > Burkholderiaceae_B > Achromobacter > Achromobacter mucicolens. The sequence continues at coordinate 226,670 of NZ_CADIJP010000006.1, forward strand.
GCGCGCTTGACACGCGCCTGCCAGGTCTCGGTGCTGAGCTGTCCGCGCAGGCTTTCGGTCCACAGCGGAAACGACAGCGGCGTGAGCGCGCGCGGTTCGCACAAGGCCAGATCGCGGCGCTGGCAGTCCTGCAGCGCCGCCAGCAGGCGCGGCGCCTCCAGCTGCAATTCAAAGACTTCGCGCTCCGCCTGCGCCAGCAGAAGGTGATCGGGATCGTAGCGGCGCAGCACGTCGTAGAGCAGACCGCTGGACGCCTGCACCTGCCGCAGCGAGCGCGCCGCCTGCCCCGGCAACGACGGCGTCAACAGGCCGGCAACGCGGGCAATTTCCCGGAACTGGCGGCGCGCCATTTCACCCAGATTGACGCCGTCGCGCAGGTCTTCGGTCATGTTGTCGGGACTAAGCAGCGCGCGCAGCAGCGCGTCGTCCAGCGCGGCAGGTTCGGCCAGCGTCAGCATCAGCCCGTAGTCATTGACGGTGTAGGAAATCGTGTTGGGCTGGCGCCGGCCCCAGCGCAGCGCGACCATCGCGGCGATGCCCTCGTGCACGGCGCGGCCGGCGAACGGGAACAGGAACAGATGCGTGCCGCGCCGCGTCTTGATGAGCTCGGCCACCAGCCGCCCGTGGTCAGGCAGCGCGCTGGCCTCTTCCTGAATCCGCAGCAGCGGCCCGACCGCACGCATTTCCGGATGGTCGCCAGGATGGGAATACAGGCTTTCCACTTCGCTCGCCAACTGCGTCGACAAGGGCATGCGGCCGCCCTGCCACGTCGCGACGGGCCCGTCGCCGGCTTTTGCGCGGCGCACATAAGCGACCATGCCCTCCAGCCGCACCAGCTCCAGCGTGCGGCCGGCGAACTGAAAGCGGTCGCCGCGTCTCAGACGCGCCAGGAATCCTTCCTCGACGGACCCCAGGCTGCCGCCCCGCAGATACTTCACCGCTACCGCGCCATCGGACGTGATGGTGCCGATGGACAACCGATGCCGGAAGGCGATGCGCCGGTCGTGCACGCGGTAGCAGCCATCCTCGTCGCGCACCACGCGGTGGTAGTCCGGGTACTTTGCCAGCGCGCGCCCCCCTTGCACGATGAAATCCAGCACGGCCTGCCACGTTTCGGCGTCAAGCGTGGCGTAGGCATGCGTGCCGCGAACTTCCTCGTACAGCTGGGCGGCATCGAACCCGCCGCCCAGCGCCAGCGTCACGGCGTGCTGGGCCAGCACGTCCAGGCTGCCGATGGGCGGCATGCGCGATTCGATCTCGCCGCGCGCGATCGCCTGGCGGGCCGCGGCATATTCGATCAGTTCCAACGCCTGCGCCGGCACGCAGACGACGTTGCCCGATTCGCCCGGCCGATGCTTGGCGCGCCCGGCCCGCTGCAACAGGCGCGCCACGCCCTTTGGGCTGCCGATCTGCAGCACCTGGTCCACCGCCGGGAAATCCACGCCCAGATCCAGGCTGGACGTCGCGACCACGCAGCGCACCGTGCCGTCGCGCAGCCCTTGCTCGACCCCGGCGCGCAGCTTGGGATCCAGCGAGCCGTGATGCAGGGCCAGCGTGCCCGGGGCTTCTGGCCAGATCGATTCCAGCGCGCGATGCCACAGCTCGGCCTGCGCCCGGGTATTCGTGAACAGCAGCGTCGCGCGCACGTCGAAAAGGCGCTTGAAGACGCGTTCGAGCTGCGACAGCCCCAGGTGGCCCGCCCAAGGCAGCGCGCGGCTGCGTTCCGGCAGCAAGGTCGAGATCTGGATCTTGCGCGGCTTGGCGCCCGCCACCAGCGCGCTGTCCGGCGCCTGCGGCAGCAGCACCGCCCGGGCCTGCTCCAGATTGCCCAGCGTGGCGGACAGCCCCCACGTCCGTGCGGCCGGCGACAGCTTCCGAACTCGCGCCAGGCATAGCTGCAACAGCACGCCCCGTTTGTTGCCCAGGAGCTCGTGCCATTCGTCAACGACAATGCAGCGCAACGCGCGAAAGCGCAGCGACGCATCGGCGTACGACAGCAGCAGCGCCAGCGATTCGGGCGTAATGACCAGCACGTGCGCCTTGCCCTGCCGCGCCAGCCGCTTGTCACGCGCGCTGGCGTCGCCGGTACGCAACGCGACCGTCCAGTCGATGCCCAATTCGCTCGCCGTCTGCGTCAATGCCCGCGTGGTATCGGCGGCCAGCGCGCGCAGCGGCGTGACCCACAGCACGCGCGGCCCTTCGCCCGCGGCTGCGCGCACCGGTGTGTCGTCTTCAAGCGCTTCGAGCAGCGGGCCGCCAAATGCCGCCAATGTCTTGCCGCTGCCCGTCGGTGTGTGCAGCAACCCCGACTCGCCATCCAGATAACGGCGCCACGTTTCGCGCTGAAAAGGCGCGGGCTTCCAGCCGCGTGTCTTGAACCACGCGATCAGCGGCGCGTCCCTGCCCCGGGCCCCGCCACTCATCGCGCCAGCGCCTTCAGGGTGACAAGCTGATCGGCCTCGCCCGCAGGCTTGTCGTGCCGCCAGCGCAGGATGCGCGGAAAGCGCACCGCCACGCCGGACTTGTGCCGTTTGGACAGGTTGACACCCTCAAAGCCCAGTTCGAACACCTGCACCGGCTCGACCGAGCGCACCGGCCCGAAGCGTTCGCGCGTGTGGGCGCGCAGCCAGCGATCCAGTTCCAGGATCTCTTTGTCGTCCAGCCCCGAATACGCCTTGGCGATCGGCACCAGCGCATCGCCATCCCACAGCCCGAAGGTGTAGTCGGTGTAAAGCGTGCTGCGCCGGCCATGACCGGACTGCGCGTACAACAACACGGCGTCAATGGTGAGGGGATCGATCTTCCACTTCCACCAGTCGCCGCGCCGCCGTCCGCTTTGATAGGGCGCGCTGCGGCGCTTGAGCATGAAGCCCTCGACACCGCGCTCGCGCGATTGCGCGCGCAGTGCGTGGGCCTCGTCCCAGTCCGTGGGCGCCACGGCCGGCGACATGCGCAGCCGCGGATCGGGGTGGCTGCGCAGCAGCGCTTGCAGACGCTCACGCCGCTCTGCCTGCGGCAATTCGCGCAGGTCCTCGCCTTCCAGTTCAAGCAAGTCGTACGCCAGCATCTGCACCGGCGCCTCGGCCAGCCACTTGGGTCCCGGCTTCAGGCGCTGGATACGGGTTTGCAGCGCTGAAAACGGCATGGGATCCGTCTGACCATCCTGCCAGGCCAGCAACTCGCCATCGATGACGCAGTCCACGTTCAGCGCGGCGGCGGCCGCCTCCACTTCCGGAAAACGCCCGTCCAGCCGCTCTTCGCCGCGCGACCACAACGACACTTCGCCGTGGCGCCGGATCAACTGCGCGCGGATCCCATCCCACTTCCATTCCAGCAGCCACTCGTCGATGGGTCCCAGAATGGCCGGCTCGCCTTCAAGCGGCGAGGCCAGGAAGAAGGGGTAAGGCTGCTGGCGATCGCCGGGCAGTTCTTCCACGCTGAGCAAGTCGCGCAGGAACGCCGGGCTGGGGGACCACGCGCCCAGCATGCGCTGCGCGATGCGGGCGATGGGCACCCCCGACATCTCGGCCAGCGCCTGCTGCACCATGCGCTGCGACACCCCGACGCGCAGCGCGCCAGTCAGCAGCTTGTTGAACACGAGACGTTCGGCATAGGGCAGGCCCAGCCACGCCGACACGACGACCTCGCGCCGCTCGGTCTCGTCGCGATTGGCCACGGGCAGCAAAACCTCTTCGATCCAATCGGCCAGCCCGCGATCGGGCGCGGCCTGTACCGGATCCGGCACCAGCAACGCCAAGGTTTCGGCCAGGTCGCCGACCTGGTCATAGCAGGCGTCCAGCAGCCACGGGGCCGTGCCGGAGGCGTCGGCGGCCCATGCGCGCAATTCGCCCACGCCGGCAATCTTCTTGCGCGCGCTGGTGATCTTGCCGCCCGCCAGCAGATACAACGCCCAGACCGCGTCGCGCGGCGGCGCATCGCGGAAGTACGCCACCAGCGCCGCGCGCTTGTCCAAGGTGGCGGTGCTGCGGTCAAGCTCCTGATACAACCCCGCGAATCGCTTCATGCCTGCGTCCGTTCCCCTGTCGATGATCCAGGATGTTCGTGTCCTTCCTAATCGTCTTCGCCATACTGCGTCACCAGCGTCTCCGCGGCGACGCCCGAATCATTCAGCGTCCGCACCAGCGCCTCGGTGTCGCCGTGCGTGGCGATGACCCGCTTGGCGCCGGTGTCGCGGATCGTGCGCACCAGATCGGGCCAATCCGCATGGTCCGACACCACGAAACCCCGATCCATGTTGCGCCGCCGCCGATTGCCCCGCAGCCGCATCCACCCGGACGCAAACCCATGCTGCGCCTTGCGAAAGCGCCGCAGCCACGGGCTGCCGGCGGCTGACGGCGGCGCAAGGATCAGCTCTCCAGCAAATCCCGTGCCCGAGGCGGCGGGGCCGTCCGCATCGATGACCAGCCGCGTCTCGGCCAGCGGCACGCCCGCCTTGCGGTACACGTCCACCCCCGCGGCGATCGCGCCATGCAGGTAGACCGGGCGGTCGATGAATGGGATCAATTCCGCAAGCACGCGCTGCGCCTTGCCCAACGCATAGCAATACAGAATGGCCGCCTCGCCGCGCGCGCCACAGTGGTCGCGCCACTGCACGATGTCGCGCGCCACGTCCGAGGCGCTGGGCCAGCGATAGATGGGCAGCCCAAAGGTGGCCTCGGTGATGAAGGTGTCGCAAGGCACGACTTCAAAGGGGCTGCACGTGGGATCGGGCTGGCGCTTGTAGTCGCCGGAGACGACCCAGACTTCCCCGCCGACTTCGATGCGCACCTGCGCCGACCCAAGCACGTGGCCGGCCGGATGCAGCGACACGCGCGCGTCGCCCAACGTGAAGGTCTCGCCGTACGCATGGACGCGGTAATCCTGGTCGCCCAGGCGCCATTGCAGAATGGGCAAGCCTTCGGCGCTGGTGTGGTAGCGGCCCATGCCCGAGCGCGCATGATCGCCGTGGCCATGCGTCAGCACGGCCACGTCCACCGGCCGCCAGGGATCGATATGAAAGCCGCCGGCCGGACAGTACAGCCCTTCCGGACGCAATTGCACGATGTCGCGCATGGCACCTCCCGATCGGCGCGGCGCAAGGGGTTTGCGGCCGCTTGCCTTGGTTATACCCCGCGCCGCCGCGGGAAATCCGCGCCAACCGCGCGCCGCTAACATCCGATGAGAATTTAAAACTTCAGTTGCAGACGAGGGGCGTCGCAAGCAAGTAGTGTGTAGCGGTGGCTCAAAGGAGAAAATATGCGTACAAATCACATCCTCACCATCATTGCCCTGGTCGTCGTGGTGTCGATCGCCGTGTCGGTCGTGCCCTGGTAGGTAGCTAGCGACGAGGCCGGGCATGCCACGGAACGTTCATGCCCGCTGCCTTACCTCCCGCCTTGATCGCACAGACGCTGCGCGCCGTGGCGCGCCGCTACCGCGTCGCGGCAATGTCCGCACCCACGCGCGGGCTTGAAGATTCCGACCCTGCGGCGGCGCTTGCCGCCGCCATCGAAGCGGGCCGCGCGGCGCTGACTTCATGCGCCGAGCCGCAGCGCGAGCATCAGCATCTTTTTTTCGCTGCGCTGTCGCGGTTGATCCGCGACGCCCTGCGGGACCCGGGCGGAGATCCCGTTTTCCAAGCCATGGTCCTGCGCCATCAAAGTGCGCAGGTGCGCGAGCATGCTTCGCTATCGGCGCATGCGGGCGCGGACCGGCGCGCCGTGCGCACCGCGGTGGATGCGTTTGCGCATCCCGGCAAGCGTCGCCGGATGGCCGCCGGGCCGTTGGCGGATGCGCTTGCGGCCTTGCATGGCGCATCTGCGGCCGGCGAATGGCGCGTGCTGACGCAAGGCGTACAAACGCTGCTTTGCGCACTGTCGTCCGATGAAAAAGCGGACGCGGCGCTTGCCGGTCAACTGGAGGGGTTGCTTCGCGATCCCGCCTTGGCGCGTCTGCGGCGGCAGGACGACTTGGCGGCGGATCCCCAAGTTCAACGCTATCAATCCCTGTGGCAGCGCCAAGGCCCGCGCACCGGCACGCCCGAGGCCGCCGCCCAGGGGCTGGACGCCCGGCGCCGCGGTGTGGCCGTCGAGGCGCTCGCGGAATCGTCAATCGCTGCGCTGGCCAAACACCTTGAGCAGGCGGGTGGCGAGACCTATCGCGTCGCCACGTCCCTGCGCGTGCCGGCCTCGATACCCGGCAATGCCGACCGGGCCAAGACCGAATGGGACGTGGCCCTGCTGCGCCAGTCGGGTGGCGATGCGGCGAACCCGGTCTGGGACGTGTGTCTGCTGGTCGAGGCCAAGGCTTCCACAGATGCCGCGACCACGGATCTGCCCCGGTTGGTGCGCGGCCTGCGGCTGCTCAAGCATGCCGACGCGCAGACCACTTATGTGTTTGACAGCCATCAGGGCCCCCTGCGGCTGCGCGGCTCGGCGCTGGCCGCGCTGCCGGCGGACCCGGACGAGCTGGACAGCACGATCCTCTATTTTTCGGACGCACCCGCGGAACCCGCGCCCCGGCTGCTCAGCGCCGCGAGCCGCATGCAGCTGCTTTCCGCGCAAGAAAGTTTGGACTACGCCAGCCGGATGATCGCAGGCGAAGCGCCAGATTCGCAGACGCTTGCGCCGCTGTGGCATCACCTGCTCGCATCGCCACGCTGGAGCCCCGTGCTCAATCAGTTTCCGTGCTTGCAGCAGGTGCGGGCGCTGATGGTGCATGCCGACGATCTTGAGGCGGCCATCGCGCGGTTGGGTCAGGACGGCGTAGAAGCCTGATCGCTCGCGGCGGGAAGCGTCCCGCCCCAGTCCCGCGCATGCCGCTCGATGTGCTCGCGGATGAAGTCGGCAAGCACGCGCGTGGCCATCGACGGAAAGCGGTTCGGTGCAGTCAGCAGATAGATGGCATCGCCCACGCCCTCGGGCTCGAACGTGGGCAACACCTGCACCAGCGTCTGATCGCGCAGCATTTCCCACACGGCGTAGCGCGGCAGCAGCGCCACGCCCAGCCCCGCCAGCACCGCGTCGCGCAGGAACGGATAGTCGCCCGATTGCAGCCGGGGCGCCACACGCAGGATCAACGGATCGCCGTGCGCCTGCTTGAGCCGCAGATCGAAGCGCCGGCCCAGCGATTGCGGCGCGATGAGGTCGCAGCGGCCCAACTGTTCGATGTGCTGCACCGGCCCGTTGCGCGCCAGAAAGCCGGGCGATGCGCACAAGCACCACTGGATGCCGCATAGCCGCCGTGCCACGTGATCCTCGGGCGGAGACGAGGTGATCTTGAGCGCAATGTCGACCTCGGCGGAGATCAGGTCGCCGATGCCGTCGTTGATGTGCACGCGCAGCGCGATGTCGGGATGGGCGCGCGCGAACTCCAGCAGCACCGGCGCCAGATAAAGATGGCCAAGCCCCGTGGGCAGGCGGATACGCACATCGCCGCGCACCGCGCCATCGAGGCTGTCGATGGCCGCCTGCACCGCGCGCATCTCGTCCAGCAGCCTGATGCCGTGCTGGTACAGCAACTGCCCCGCCTGCGTCAGCTCGACATGGCGGGTGGTGCGCCGGAACAGTTGCGCACCCAGATCGAGTTCCAGCCGCTTCAGCCGATGCGACATGTTCGACCGCGTCATGCCGCAGCGCTGGGCGGCTGCGCTGAGATTGCGCGACTCGACCATCGCGACAAAGAGCCTGACGAGGTTCAGGTCCGGCATATTGTCAATCATGATTCACCATTCCCGGCACAAACCGATGGATTGTCCAATGCGTCGGCCGAGTCTAGCATCGTCTTCATTGCCCTAGACCCCTTGCCGAGGAGCGCCCGATCCCCATGCCGACCCCGCCCATTGACGCTTCTTGCGGCCCCTACGCCGGACTGCGTGTGCTGGACCTGAGCCAGGGGATCGCGGGCCCGTACTGCGCGCAGATCCTGTGGCAGCAAGGCGCCGACGTCATGAAGGTGGAGCCGCCCGACGGCGACTGGGGCCGGCACGTGGGCGTTGTGCGCGACGACCAGAGCGCGCTGTCCATCGCCTACAACGCCGGCAAGCGCGGCGTGTGCGTGGACGCGCGCCAGCCGCGCGGCAAGGCACTTCTGGCGGAGCTGGCGCAACGCGCGGACCTGGTGATCCAGAACTTCCGGCCGGGCGTGGCCGAGCGCATGGGGGTGGGCTACGACAGCCTCGCGGCGCGTTGCCCCGGCCTCGTCTACGTGTCCATCAGCGGTTACGGACCGGACGGCCCCTATGCCAACGCGCCGGCTTCGGATTCGGTGATGCAGGCCGACAGCGGCCTGATGTTCGCCAACCAGACGCCCGCCGGCGAGCCCCGCCGCATCGGCCTCTTGATGGCAGACATCGCCACCGCGCTGTACGCCGTGCAGGCCGCCAGTGCCGCGCTCTACCAGCAGGCGCGCAGCGGCCGCGGCCAGCATGTGCAGCTCAGTCTGCTTGCCGCCTGCGCGGCCTTGCAGGTGAACGACATTCTTGCCTACGGCATCGCAGGACAGCGCGAGGCGGTGGCGGTCAGCGCGCCCAATGGCGTGTTCGACACCGCCGACGCGCGCCTGTCGGTGCTGGCGCTGAACAACGATCAGTTCGCGCGCTTGTGCCGCGCGCTGGAGCGGACCGATTGGCTGGCCGATCCGGCCCTGTCCACCAACGCGGGGCGCATGGCGCAGCGCGACCGCCTGCATCGGGAAATGGCCGAGCAACTGGCGCTGCATCCCGCCGCGCACTGGGTGGAACGCCTGGCGCGCGAAGACGTGCTGCATGCCCGCGTGCGCGATTACGACGGTCTGGCCGCGCATCCGCAGGCCGCGCACCTGGGCTTGCTGGAACCGCTGGCGCAGCCGGGCGGCGAGCCGCTGCCCTATGCGCGCGCGGCCGGCGCCTTGTCGCGCCGGCCCCTTGCCGCCGCGCCCGCGGTTGGTGAGCACACGGTGGAGGCGCTGACCGATTGGGGCGTGCCGCGCGGGGAGATCCAGGCCCTGCTTGAGACCGGCGTGCTGCGCCAGGCTGCTTGCAGCAAGGAGGCCGTCTGATGCGCGCCCTGGTCTGCCATCGCCACGGTCCGGTCGAGGACGTCGTGCCCGGCGAGCTCGCCGACGCGCCTGCCCCCGCCCCCGACGAGGTCACCATCGCCATCGAGCATGCCAGCGTCAGCCACGCAACCAAGCTGCTGATCGAGGGGCGCTATCAAAGCCGTCCGCCCCTGCCCTTTGCGCCCGGCACGGAGGCCGCCGGCCGCGTCATCGCCTGCGGCGCCAAGGTCACACGCCTCAAGCCCGGCGACAGGGTGGTGGCGCTGGCGCGCTGGGGCTGCTACGCCGAACGCCTGACCGTGCCCGAATACACCGTCTATCCGGTGCCCGAGGACTTGCCGCTCCTGACCGCGCTGCCCATCCCGATTTCGTATGGCACCGCCTGGGCAGCGCTGCTCTGGCGCGCCGCCATGCAGCCCGGCGAGACGGTGCTGGTGCTGGGCGCCGGCTCCGGCGTGGGGCTGGCGGCCGTCGAGATTGCGTCGGCGCTGGGCGCGAACGTGATCGCCTGCGCCAGCACGCCGGAAAAGCGCCAGGCCGCGCTGGACGCGGGCGCGGCCCATGCGTTCGCCGCCGACGCGGACATGCCGCAGGCCGTCAAGGCCGCCAGCCACGGGCGTGGCGCGGACGTGGTGCTGGACGCCGTGGGCGGCGACGCCTTCGAACACAGCGTGCGCGCCGCGGCGGCCAACGCGCGCATGGTGTCGGTGGGTTTCGCCAGCGGCCGCATTCCCGACGTGCCGCTGAACCTGCTGCTTGTGAAGAACATTGCCCTGCATGGGTTTTTCTTTGGCCGCTACATCGGCTGGACGCCCGCGGACGAACGCATCGTCCACGCGCCCGCCGTGCAGCGGACCATGTCCACCCTGTTCGACTGGGCCCGCCGCCAGCGGATCCGGCCGGCTGTAACGGCGATCTATCCGATCACCGGTCTTGCCGCAGCACTCGCCGCCCTGGAAAGCCGACAAGTCGTCGGCAAGGTGGCGATCACAATAACGACGGAGACAACCCCATGCGTACCCACGACTTCCGGCGCGCCGCCTGGCCGCGCCGCGCCCGCGCGGCGATCGATGTAGCGCCCCGCATTCGCCAGCTTGCAGCCTTGGCCCTGGCGGCCAGTTGCGCCTGCTTTACGGTCGCGGCGCAGGCAGCCGATGCCTACCCCAGCAAGCCCATCACCATGGTGGTGCCCTACCCGCCGGGCGGCCCGACCGATATCGTGGCGCGGCTGGTGGCCGCGGAAATGTCCAAGACCATCGGCCAGAACATCGTCGTCGACAACAAGCCGGGCGCCAGCGGCATGATCGGCGCGGACCTGGTGGCGCGCGCCGCGCCCGACGGCTACACATTCCTGGCCAACGCCTCGCTGCACGTCATCAACCCGTACATCTACGCGTCGATGCGCTATGACGCCTTCAAGGATTTCGTGCCCATCACGCAGCTGGCGGACGTGCCGCTGGTGCTGGTGGTGCCGCAGACCTCCAAGGTGCGGACCGTGCAGGACCTGGTGGCGCAGGGCAAGACCCAGCCGCTGAACTTCGGTTCGGCCGGCTCGGCGTCTGCGCAGCAGCTTGCGGGCGAGTCCTTCAAGGTGCGCGCCGGCCTGCCGATGCAGCACGTGCCCTACAAAGGCAGCGCGCCCGCGCTGACGGATCTGGTGGGCGGACAGATTCAGCTGATGTTCGATTCCATGCCGTCGGCCATGCCCTTCATCAAGTCCGGCAAGCTGCGCGCGGTGGCGGTCACCACAAGCCGGCGCGTGGATGAGCTGCCCGACGTGCCCACGATGGCCGAGTCCGGATTTCCGGGCTTTGACATCAGCACCTGGTACGGTCTGTGGGCGCCCAAAGGCACGCCGCCGGCCATCGTGGCCAAGCTGTCCGAGCATGCGGCCCGGGCGCTTCGCCAGCCCAATGTCGTGACGCAGTATGCGGGCCTGGGCGCCAAGCCGGTGGGATCGGACCCCGCGACGTTTGCCCAATTCAACGTGTCGGAAGGCGAAAAGTGGCGGGACATCGTCAAGGCGGCGCAAATCAAGCCGCAATAGTGGGAAAGGCGGGCCGCAAAGACCATCTGACCGGACGCGGGCACGCGCGGCGCGGGTAATCCCCCATAAGCAGCGCCGCGCCGCTGGATAAGAATTCATGGTTCGCAAGCCAACCAGTCCAGAGGTCCCAGGCATGAAGGCGTTCTTTCACGACGATCAAAAGCTTCACCACCCGCAGACCTATTTTTCGCGCGGCAAGATGCGCACGCCGCAGGAGGTGCCGTCGCGGCTGGACGGCCTGGTGCAGGCGGCGCGCAAGCTGGGCTTCGACGTCCAGGCGCCGGCCGACCACGGGGCGGGCGCGATCGCGGCGGTGCACAGCCTGGATTACCTGCGCTTTCTGCAGGATGCGCACGAAGACTGGATGAAGCTGCCCGGAGACTGGGGCGGCGAGGTCGTGTCGAACGTCTTCGTGCGCGAGCCCAACGCGCTGCGCGGCGTGCTGGCCAAGGCCGGGCGTTACCTGGCCGACGGCAGTTGCCCGGTCGGTCCGAAGACCTGGCATTCGGCCTACTGGTCGGCGCAATGCGCCATCGCGGGCGCCGATGCGCTGCTGGCCGGCGACCGCAGCGCCTACGCCATCTGCCGCCCGCCCGGCCACCATGCGCGGCGCGATGCCGCGGGCGGCTTCTGCTACCTGAACAACGCCGCCATCGCCGCCCAGCGGCTGACCAGCCGGTTCCCCCGGGTCGCCGTCCTGGACACCGACATGCACCACGGCCAGGGCATCCAGGAAATCTTCTACGAACGAAGCGACGTGCTGTACGTCTCCATCCACGGCGATCCCGAGAACTTCTACCCCGTGGTGGCGGGCTTCGAGGACGAACGCGGCGCCGGCGCGGGCTACGGCTACAACATCAACCTGCCCATGCCGCACGGCTCGCCGGAATCCGTGTTCTTCGAGCGGCTGGCGCAGGCGCGCCGCGCGATCGCATTGTTCCAGCCCGATGCCCTGGTGCTGTCGCTGGGCTTTGACATCTTCGAGAAGGATCCCCAGGCCATGGTCAGCGTGACGGAAGACGGCTTCGAGCGCCTGGGCCGCGAGGTCGGCGGCCTGAACCTGCCCACACTGATCGTGCAGGAAGGGGGCTATTACATCGATGGGCTGGAATCGAATGCGACGCGGTTTTTTGCGGGGCTGACGGGCGCTGGGCGCTAGGCGACCGCCCCGGCCAGTCACGCGCCGCCGGCAACCGGCAGGCGCATCGCCACACGCCGCTGCGCGGGCAGCCCGTGCCGGGCTTCCGCTTGCAGCACCGCGTAAAGCCGCGTCCCGGGCAACGCGGCCTCCTCGCGAAACCCCATCCGCGCATACCACGGCGCATTCCAGGCCAGATCGCGGAAGGTCGTCAGCGTGACCGCGGACAGCCCCGCAGCCGCGGCATGGCCGCACGCCGCCCGCACGAGTCGCTGACCGAGCCCCATCCTTTGATGATCGGCATCGACCGCCAGCTCCCACACATGCAGGTCGTCGTCAAAGCGCTCCGCGCATAGAAATCCGCACACGCGCTCGGCCTGCTGCGCCACCCACGCCGTGCCCAGCGCGATCAGGCGCCGATGCTCGGATTCGGACATGACCGCATCGTCCGCGATCCACGCCAGCCCGGGCGCGGCGCGAAACACCGCCGCCGCGGATCGTTCGATGGCGGGCAGCAGGACGGCATCTTCGGGACGGGCGAAACGGATCGACATGGGGCGCAGGAATCTCCAAATGCAGGCGCCAGCGATTCTACGCCGCCCCATGTTGCAATCCCGTCCGTGCAATCCGTTGTTTAATCGGCGATCCCTCGCGGGACACTTCGCCTGGGCGGCCGCAATAGCCTGGCCCCGGCGATTCCAACAACAAGATTCAGGATGCCGCACGTGTTTCATGTCATCACCGCGTTTATCGCGCTCTACGTCATCTGGCGCTTCGTCTGGCGTCTGCACTGGCCGGCCGCCGGCAAGGTGTTGCTGTCGGCATTGGTGCTGCTTGCCGCCGAACATCACCTCATCACCCGCACCTTCTTCGGCACCATGGCCTCGCCCGAGGTGCCCGCCGCCGTCCTGATGGCGCTGGGCTGGGCGTTTGGCGCGCTGATTCTGCTGGCCGTCTTCCTGTTCGTCTCGGACGTGGCGGGGCTTGCCGTGTCGTTGTTTTCGCGCCGCCGCGGCCGCGCGCTGCTGGGCTGCCCGCGCCTGCGCGCCGTGTCCGCCGTGGCCGCGCTGGCGCTGTCCGCGCTGGGTGTCTGGCAGGCGGTGCGCGTGCCGCAAGTCGAAACCATCGAGGTCGCCCTGCCCAATCTGCCGCGCGCCTACGACGGCTTTCGCATCGTGCATCTGACCGACCTGCACGCCAGCCGCCTGCTGCAACGCGACTGGATGCAGGCCGTCGTGGCGCGCGCCAATGCGCTTGAACCGGACCTGACGCTTATCACCGGCGATCTGGTCGACGGCACGCCCGCGGCCCGCGCCGCCGACGTGCAACCGCTGGCCGATCTGCGCGCGCCGCATGGCGTGGTGGCGATCCCCGGCAACCACGAGTATTACGCCGAGTACCTGGGCTGGCTGCAGGCCTTCGAGAAGCTGGGCCTGCGCATGCTGCTGAACGAACACATGGTCCTTGACCGCGACGGCCAGCCGCTCGTGCTGGCGGGCATCACCGACAGCGTGGCCGCGCGCGTCGGCCAGCCGCTGCCGGATATCGACGCGGCCATGAAGGGCGTGCCGCCGTCGTCGGCGGTGATCCTGCTGAGCCACCGGCCGGTCGGCGCCAAGCGCCACGCGCAGGCAGGCGCCGGCCTGCAGTTGTCGGGCCACACGCACGGCGGCCAGATCCTGGGCCCGCACCTCGTCACGCAACTGGCCAACGAGGGCTATGTGTCCGGCCTGTACACGGTCGGCGGCATGCAGCTCTACGTGAGCAACGGCGCGGGCCTGTGGCCGGGATTTCCCATCCGGCTCGGACGGCCGTCTGAAATCACGCAGATCGTGCTGCGCGCCGCGCCCCCCGCCTGACGCTGGCGAGCGTGCCACTGCGGCGGCGCATTGACAAGCGCCGCCGCGCTGACTTAGCATTCGGCCCTGCTTTTTCAACCCTTGCCATCTTCTGGGTGCAACCGTGTCTGCCATTCGTCAATTCGCCTGAACGCCGACGAGTACCGTCCTGGTACCGCGGTCAGCCTGCCCGCATTCGCTGCTCAACGCCATGTCATGAGCACACCCCGCCCGGCAGGCGCGGATCCAGGAAGCGCAACACCACCCCACCTCTGCTTCCCCTCCCGTAAAGACTGCGTTGTCGGCTTTTCCCATCTGCTGGAGAAGACCCATGACGCTGGATTTCTGCGCCTACGCGCAATCGCTGGACCTGTTCCGATATCCCCGAACGCCCCACCTGGAAGGCTCGCGCCTGCAGGACGGCGACGAAGGCCACGGCCACGTGCCCTATCGCACGCTGGCGGGCCAGACCCTTGTCGTTGAAGAAAAGCTCGACGGCGCCAACACGGGCATCAGTTTCAGCCCGTCTGGCGAACTGCTGCTGCAATCGCGCGGCCACTATCTGGTGGGCGGCGGGCGCGAACGGCAGTTCAGCTTCATCAAGGCCTGGGCCGCCGCGCATGCGGACTGGCTTCTGGACCGGCTGGAAGACCGCTACGTGATGTACGGCGAAACCCTGTCGAAAAAGCACTCCGTGTTCTACGACGCGCTGCCGCATCACTTCTTTGAATTCGATGTACTGGACCGCCGCACCGGCGAATTCCTGTCGACCGGCGCGCGCCGCGCGCTGCTGGCCGGAGGCCCGGTGCTGTCCGTGCCGGTGCTGTACGAAGGCCCGGCGCCCGCGCGGCTGGCCGATCTGAAGGCCCTGCTAAAGCCTTCGCTCGCCAAGACGGCCGGCTGGCGCGACGCGTTCGAGGCCACCGTGCTGCGCGAAGGCCTGGACCTGGCGCGCGCCTGGAAGCAGTGCGACAAGTCGGATCTGTCCGAAGGCCTCTACATCAAGGCCGAAGCGCACGGCAAGACGCTCGCCCGCTACAAGTGGGTGCGCCGCGACTTCGTGCAGGCCATCCTGGATTCGGACATGCACCATTCGGAGCAGCCCTACATCCCCAATCTGCTCGCCGACGGCGTCGACCTGTACGCGCCGCGCCTTGCGGTGGACTGGGACACCTTGCGCGGCGCCACCCGCGACGGAGAGACATCATGAACTACGAACAGATCCGGGCACTGATTCCCACGCCTGCGCGCGGCGTAGATTACGCCGCGTGCCTGGCGGCCTTTCCCGCGCTGGAGCTGGCCAAGACCACGCCGCAGGACCCGCGCTATCACGGCGAGGGAGACGTATGGACGCACACACAGATGGTCGTGGACGCGCTGCTCGCGCTGCCGCAGTACCAGGCTGCGTCACGCGCCGACCAGGAGATCGTGTTCCTGGCCGCGCTGCTGCATGATGTGGCCAAGCACAGCACCACGGTGATCGACCCGGTGACGGGCGCCATCGGCCAGCCCGGCCACTCGCGCAAGGGCGCCATCGATGCGCGCATCGCCTTGTGGGACGCCGGCGTCCCCTTCGCGGTGCGCGAAGCCATCTGCCGGCTGATTGCCACGCACCAGGTGCCGTTTTTTGCGCTGGAAGGCTCGCGCCGCGGCCGCCCGCCGGAATTCATCGTGCGCGAGCTGTCCTGGCACGTGTCCCTTCCGCTGCTTGCCATGCTGGCCGAGGCCGACATGCGCGGCCGCATCTGCGCGGACGCGGGCCGCGTGCTGGACAACATCGCCCTCTTTTGCGAACTGGCGCGCGACGAAGGGTGCTTCGGCCAGCCCCGCGCCTTTGCCGATGCGCACACCGCCGTCAGCTATTTCCGCGGCGCGGACGTGCATCCGGACTACGCCTTGTTCCAGGAGCCCGGTTCGCGCGTCATCGTAATGTCGGGCCTGCCCGCCTCCGGCAAGAACACCTGGGTGGCGGCGCATCATCCCGATCTGCCGGTGGTGTCGTTCGACGATGCGCGCGAGGAACTGGGGTTGCGTCACGGCAAGAACGAGGGCATGGTGGCGCACCTGGCCGTCGACCGCGCGAAGGCCCTGCTGCGCGCCCGCGCGCCCTTTGTGTGGAACGCCACCAACCTCAGCGAGCTGATGCGCAAGAAGACCCTGGACCTGCTGTACGCGTATCAGGCCGACGTTGAGCTGGTGTATCTGGAAAAGCCGCGCGCCGAGCTGCTGCGGCGCAATGCCCGGCGCGACACCTCGCTGTCCAACAAGACCCTGACGGGCATGCTGCACCGCTGGGACCTGCCGCTGCCGACCGAGGCGCACCGCGTGATCTACGCGGTGTAGCGCCGGTCAGGCCGGGGCCGGCGCCAGCATGCTGTCCCGCAGCCGCAGCACGGACGCGCAGGAGGTGTCGCGATGCGTCACCAGCGACAGGGACAGCGCGCCCTGCGCGTCCGGGTCGGTCAAGGGCACAAAGGCCACGTGCGGCGTCGAATAGGCACGGGTCACGCCGGGTACCAGCGCCACACCCAGGCCGCTGGCGACCAGGCTGACCAGCGTCTGCACCTGGATCGCTTCCTGGCTGATGCGGGGCGAAAACCCCGCCTTGTGGCATAGCGCCAGCGTCACCCCGTTCAGCCCCGGCACCTTGGCCGGCGAATACAGCACGAAGTTCTCGGACCGCATGCGTTCCAGCGCGATCGGGCTGGCGCCGGCCAGCGGATGCCCGGCGGGCACGGCCAGGATCAGGTCGTCGCGCTCGACCACCCACGAATCCAGTTCGTTGTCTTCGGCCAGCGGCCCGCGCACCAGGCCGGCGTCAATTTCGTTGGCGCGCAGCATCGCCACCAGGCCGACCGTGCTGTCCTCGCGCAGATCCAGCTGCACGTCCGGGTATTGCGTCCTGAACGCGGGCAGGCAACGCGGCAGCAGCATGTAGGTGGCAGAGCCCACGAAGCCCAGCCGCAGCGTGCCCCATTCGCCCAGCGCCACCCTGCGGGCGGCCTGGCGCGCCTGGTCGGTATGAAACAGCGCGCGGCGCGCGTCGGCCATCAGTGCGTCGCCCGCCGGCGTGGTTGAGACGCCCTTGGCGCCCCGCACAAGCAGCGGCACGCCCACCGCGTGCTCCAGTTTCTGGATCGACACCGACAGCGCCGGCTGCGCGATGTGCAGCGCATCGGCCGCGCGGCGGTAACTTCCCAGTTCGGCAATCGTGACGAACTGCCGAAGCTGGCGCAAATCTATAGCCATAACAGATTCCGTATCAAGCAATACCGAAGCCATATTAGACGCGTATGTGCGGCGCCGATAGGATTTCCGCCATGACCACGCCTCCCTCCCCGACCGTCTCCGCGCTGGACGGCATCCGCATCCTGGACCTGACCTCCGTCGTGTTCGGCCCCTACGCCTCGCAGATCCTGGCCGACTACGGGGCGGACGTCATCAAGGTCGAAGCGCCCGGCGGCGATTCCACCCGGCACACCGGCCCCGCGCAGGAGCCCGGCCTGTCCGCGATCTTCCTGGGGCTGAACCGCAACAAGCGCAGCATCGTGCTGGACCTGAAGCAGCCGGCCGCGCGCGAGGCTCTGCTGACGCTGGTGGACCAGGCCGACGTGCTGATGCACAGCATGCGGCCTGCCAAGATGGCCGCGCTGGGGCTGGACCCCGCCACGCTGTGCGCCCGCCATCCGCGGCTGGTGTATGCGGGCCTGTATGGCTTTGGCGAAGGCGGCGCGTACGACGGCCGCCCGGCCTACGACGACATCATCCAGGGCCTGTCCGGGTTTGCCGACCTGGTGCGCCGCCAGACCGGCGCGCCGCGCTACCTGCCCACCGTCGCCGCCGACAAGACTTGCGGCCTGATCGCCGCGCACGCCATCCTGGCCGCGCTGTTCCAGCGCGAGCGCACGGGCCAGGGCCAGCAGCTGGAAGTGCCCATGTTCGAAAGCATGGCGTCGTTTGCGCTGGTGGAGCATTACTACGGCCGCCATCTGGCCGATGCGCCCGGCCCGGCCGGTTATCCGCGGGTGCTGACGCCGTGGCGCCGGCCTTGCCAGACCGCCGATGGACACGTCTGCCTGATGCCCTACACGGACGCCCATTGGCGCGATTTCTTCAACGCCGCAGGCCGCCCCGACCTGGCCCGGGACGCGCGCTTTGCCGACATCTCGGCGCGCACCCGGCACATCGACACGCTGTACGAACTGCAGGCGGGCATCGTCGCGGCCCACGACACGGCGTACTGGCTTGCCCTGTGCGAGCGGCTGGAAATCCCGGCCGCACCCGTGAACCGGCTGGAAGACCTGGAGACCGATCCGCACCTGGAGAGCGTCGGTTTCTTCGTGCCGCTGCAAAGCGCGTCCGGCAGCCATTACCGCTTTCCCCGCAACCCGGTGCGCCTGCAGCAGTCCAGCGTGCCGCCCGCCATGCCGCCGCGCCTGGGCGAGCACACCCACGAAGTGCTGCGCCAGGCCGGCCTTGCACCGGCCGCCATCGACGCCCTGCTGCAAGCGGGCGCCGCCGGCCAAGCGCCCTCTCCCCCTTCCGACAACGCCAAGGACACCGCATGACCCAAGACCGCAACGCCGCTCCCGCCGCCCAACTGGGCCAGGGCTACTACTGGCAGGACCTCACGGTCGGCCAGCGCTTCCTGACGTTTCGCCGCACGGTCACCGAGACCGACATCGTCAACTTCATCAGCGTCACGGGCATGCTGGAGACCATCTTCATCGACGCCACCTACAGCCACGGCGCGATAAAGGGCCGGCCCGCCCCCGGCGCGCTGACCTATGGCCTGATCGAAGGGCTGATCATGCAGGGCATGGTGCAGGGAACGGGCCTGGCGCTGCTGGAAGTCCACAAGAAAATGATCGCGCCCGTGGTGGCCGGCGACACGATCTGGGCCGAAATCGAAGTGACCGGCGTGCGCCCCACCTCGCAGCACAACCGCGCGGTGGTCACGTCCGCGATCGACGTCCGCAACCAGCACGGCAAGCCGGTGATGGCCTACACGGCCGTGCGCATGCTGGCCGGCAGACCCGGCTGAATGCCCCTGCGGCGGCAAGCGTCCCGCCAGAGGACGCGGCCGCCAGTTCGCAGTACCCATAACAGCACAAGGAGACAACCATGAAAAAAGCAATGCTGGCCGCGACGCTGGCCATCCTGGCGCTGGGAGACGCCGCAAGCGCCCAGGCCGCATGGCCCGACCGCCCGATCACGATGGTGGTGCCCTTCCCGCCCGGCGGGCCGACCGACCTGGTGGCGCGCGTGCTGGCCAAACAGCTCACCGACCAGCTCGGGCAGACCGTCGTCGTCGAAAACAAGGGAGGCGCCAACGGCAACATCGGCATGCAATACGCGGCCGCGGCCAAGCCCGACGGCTACACGGTGCTGTACAACACCTCGTCCATCGCGCTCAGCCCCAACCTGTACCGCTCGCTGGCGTTCGACCCGGTCAAGGACTTTGCGCCCGTCTCCAGCACGGCCGTCATTCCACTCGTCCTCCTGGTGCATCCCTCGGTGCCCGCCGACACAGCGTCCGCGTTTGTCGACTACGCCCGCAAGCATCCGGGCAAGCTGTCGTATGGATCGGCGGGCGCGGGCAACGTCACGCACCTGGGCGCGTTGCTGCTCCTGAAGTCGCTGAACATCGACGCGGTCCACGTGCCCTATCGCGGCAGCGCCCCGGCCATGACCGACCTGGTCGGCGGCCAGGTCCAGGTGATGACCAATACGCTGAACGACTCGCTGGGCTTCATCCGTGAAGGCAAGCTGCGCGCCCTGGCGGTGACCAGCCAGACCCGCAGCGACCAGTTGCCCAACGTGCCGACGGTGGCGGAAACGGTGGCCCCGGGCTTTGGCATGGGCGCCTGGCAAGGCGTCGTGGTGCCAGCAGGCACGCCCGCGCCCATCATCGACAAGCTGAACGCCGAGATCCTGCGCGCGCTCCAGTCCCCGGAAATGCAGAAGCAGCTCAAGGTGCAGGGCGCGCAGGCGCTGGGATCGACACCGCAGGAATACGCCGCCTACATCAAGAGCGAGATCGCGCGGTGGGGCGAGGTGGTGCAGGCGGCAAACGTGAAGCTGGACTGACTGCGCAGCCCACGCATTTGCCAAAAGGAAACGCCCGCGGCAAGCGGGCGTCTTCTATTCTGCGGGCGGGCCGGATCAGCGTCCGGCGGCCTTGGCGCTCAGACCATTGGCCACGCCCATGTCCGTCTTGGGCACGTCGCGCAGGATCACCCGCACGTCTTCGCCCGACATGTCGAGGCTGGCGCACACGGCCTGGTTCAGCGCCGCGATCAGCGCGGCCTTCTTGGCTTCGTCGCGGCCTTCGATCAGGTCCACGTCCACGCGCGCCATGCGCTTGCCGATCTCGCCCGCCACGATCACGTGTTCCGCCGGGATTTCGTGCAGCACGGCGCGCACGCTGGGCACCGGGGCCGCGATGCTTTCGACCACCGCGTTGGACGCCGCCTTCAAGAGGGCGGCTTTCTGGGCGGCCGAGTGGCCTTGCATGATCTGGACGTTCAAGAGGGGCATGACAGGTTCCGAGGGTGCATGACGAGGAAAGCCGGCCAAACCGGCCGGCAAGCCATCATATCGTGACTGCGCCCGCATGCAAGCGGGTGCACGCGGGCGCATGGGGTCATGCCGACAATGCGGGGATCAGGCGGCGGCCTTGCCCTCGCTTTCCTGTTCGGGCTGGGCCGTCAACGCAGCGGCATCGGGCGTGGCGGTGTCGCTCGCCACCTGCGTCTCGGTCAAGGCAGGAGTCACCAGCTCCACGACCTTCTTGCGCGACAACATGCCCAGGAACTCGTCGTCCTCGCCCGTCACCGCCACCGGCTGGTCGCTGTGCACCAATTGCGCCAGCACCTCGCCCAGTCCCGCGGTTGCGGGCACCGACGCCAGGTCCTCGACGAAGCGGGACACGTCGCGCACGCCTTCCTGCATCGCCTTCTCGGCGGCCTCGGCGGTCAGCACACCAGCCAGACGCTTGCCGTCCAGCACCGGCGCGTACTCATAGTTCAGCGCCTTCATGCGGTCCACGGCGTGCGCCGGGCGCGAGCGCATCGTCAGCGTCAGACGCGCCGGATTCACGGCGTGCGTGGCGTTGAGCACCTTGGTGCGGTTCACGTCCTGCAGGAACGACTGCACATAATCATTGGCCGGGTTCAGCAGGATGTCTTCCGGCGTGCCCTCCTGCACCAGTTCGCCGTCCTTCAGGATGGCGATGCGGTTGCCCAGGCGCAGCGCTTCGTCCAGATCGTGCGTGATGAAGACGATGGTCTTGTTCAGCTTGGCCTGAAGCTGCAGGAGCTGATCCTGCATTTCGCGGCGGATCAGCGGGTCCAGCGCGGAAAACGCTTCGTCCATCAGCAGGATCTCGGCATCGGTGGCCAGCGCGCGCGCCAGGCCGACACGCTGCTGCATGCCGCCCGACAGTTGATGCGGATACTGGTTCTCGAAGCCCGACAGGCCCACCTGTTCCAGCCATTCGCGGGCGCGCTTCTCGCGTTCGGCCTTGCCAACGCCCTGCACGGTCAGGCCGTACGCAGCGTTGTCCAGCACGGTGCGGTGCGGAAACAGGCCAAAGCGCTGGAACACCATGCTCATCTTCTTTTGGCGGAAGATTTCCAGGTCGCGCTTGTTCAGGCTGACCACGTCCACGCCGTCGACCAGGATGTGGCCCGCGCTGGGCTCGATCAGGCGGTTGAAGTGGCGGATCAGCGTGGACTTGCCCGAACCGGACAGCCCCATGATGACGTAGATGCTGCCTTCTTCGATGGACAGGCTGATGTCGCGCAGGCCGAGCGTGTGGCCGCTCTTGGCCAGCAGCTCTTCCTTGCTCATGCCGCCCTGCGCGGCTTGCAGCCATTTCTTCGGATGCGCACCGAAAATCTTGTAGATGTTCTTGACTTCGATCTTGCTCATCGCTGGCCTCCCATGCGCATGCGCTGTCCATACGATTGCGTGATCCGGTCGAACAGCACGGCCAGCACCACGATACCCAGGCCGGCGAGCAGGCCCCGGCCCACTTCCAGGCGGTTGATGCCCAGGAGCACTTCATAACCCAGCCCGCGCGCGCCGATCATCGACGCAATCACCACCATCGACAGCGCCATCATCGTGGTCTGGTTGATGCCGGCCATGATGTTGGGCAGCGCCAGGGGCAACTGCACGCCAAACAGCTGCTGGCGCGGGTTGGCGCCAAAGGCGCGCGACGCTTCCAGCACTTCGCGGTCGACCAGGCGGATGCCCAGGTCGGTCAGGCGGATGAGCGGCGGCACGGCGTAGATGACGGTTGCGATGATGGCGGGGATCTTGCCCAGGCCGAACAGCATCACGACAGGAATCAGATACACGAAGCTGGGCATCGTCTGCATCACGTCCAGCACGGGCAGCATGCCCGAGCGCAGCCAGTTCACCCGCGCCATCAGCACGCCCAGCGGAATGCCGATCAGCACCGACAGACCGGCGGCCATGATCATCAGCGCCAGCGTCTGCATGCCGGCGTCCCACAATCCCAGCACCCCGATGACGCACAGCAGCGCGCCCATCGCCAGACTCAGGCCGATGCGGCGGCTCACGCCGTAGGCGATCGCGATGGTGACCGCGACCACCGCCCACCAGGGCGAGTTGCGCAGCAGTTGCTCCAGCCACACCAACGCATGCAGCACCGGCTGGGAGAGTTTCTCCAGCGTGTCCGCGTAGTTGGTGACCAGATGATCGACGAAACCGTCGATCGCCCCCCGTACCTGACGGGCGGGAATAATTTCAGGAAACATACATTCGACTCCATTCTGGCGCGCTCGCCGCCCGTGTCGCCACCGGGCACGCTGGCGCAGGACAAGACATCGAGACTGAGACTGGCGCCAGGCACCCGGAAGGACCGCTGATTGCGCAAATCCATTCCGCATCGGTGCCCGGCACCGGAATCACTGCCACCGCGGGTGGCGGCACAAGCACGCTTGCCGGGCCGGACGCATGCGCCCGGCCGGCGGCCATCCCGGCAAAGAGTTCCGGCCCCTTGACGGGCCGGTACGCGCCACCGCGGCGCGCAGCCAGGATCACAGTGCTTTACAGCGCGCTTTGGACGCGCCCGGCGACGTCGGCGGGGACCCACTTGGTCCAGACGTCGGGTTTGTTCTTCAGGAACCACTTGGCCACGGCGTTGGACTCATCGCCGGACTCTTCCATGTGGGCCAGGGTTTCATTGATGACCGGCAGCGGCACCGAGACCTTGGACAGGAATTCGGTCAGCTTGGGCGCATCTTCGGAGAACTTGGTGTTCACCGCGGTAAAGACAGGGTTGTCGGGGTAGGCGCTGGGCTCGGGCTTGGCGCACTTGGGCGACGTCAGGCACTTGTGCTTTTCAGCGTCGTAGGCCGGCAGGTCCAGCTTGACCAGATCCATGGCGCCGACCAGCGGCGTGGGCGACCAGTAGTAGAAGACCACGTTCTGCTTGCGCTTGTAGGCCGACATCAGGGCCGCCTTCTGCGCCGCGCCCGTGCCGGGCGAGTACAGCGTGTAGGTGTCGTCCAGCTTCAAGGCGTGGAACAGGTTGTTGCTGGTGACTTCGCAACCCCAGCCAGCCGGGCAGCCATAGAAACGGCCCTTGCCGGGTTCTTCCGGATCCTTGAATTGATCCTTGAACTTGGGCAGGTCCGCCGCCGACTTAAGCTCGGGCAGACGCTCGGCCGTGTACTTGGGGATGTACCAGCCTTCGGCGCCCATGTACAGGTCGCCGATGCGCTTGACCTTGCCGGTCTTCTCGGCGCGGGCCCAGGGATCGGCCACGCTGTTCAGCCAGATCTCGGTGTTGATATCCAGATCGCCGCGCTCAAGGGCGGCCAGGGCGGGCAAGGTCTCGGTGGGCAGGGTTTCGGTCTTGCAACCGTAGCCCTTTTCCATGATGAATCGCTCGACGTCGACCAGGACCAGGTTGGATTCCCAGTTCATGGCGCCGAACATGACCGGACGCTTGAGTTCACATTGCGGGGCGTCGGCGGCTTGGGCCGAACCGGCAAACGCAAACAAAACGGCCGCGGCGGCCAGGGACTTGACAGGGGTAAAACGCATTGGCTTTTGCCTCCATAGGTTCAGGCACTCACGCCAGGATGAAAGCCTGGGCGGCACCGTGGAGCTAAGGGGGTTGTGCGGAAGACGGGCTGAACCGCCAATACAAACCGACACTAGCAACAAGACTGCCCGCGAGGGATGCGGCGTCTTGCAAGACAGGGAGCTTCAAAAACGGGTTTTTGAATACTCACAGAAAGAGAACAAACTGAACGAAGAAGGCAGCATCTTAAACGAAATTGCTGCGCCGCCCAACCCCAAGGGTGAATGAAACAGATACATTCGCGACGAAAAAGCTAAGGGAAAACCCGGCTATCGCTTGGGCGATTGACGATTTTCCCCAGGAGAAATTCCCCTGGGAAAGCACGATACATTTAGTTAACAATATGTTCGGATAAACACATACAGGGCGTTCCAAAGTGGGTTTTGGGGCAGCGAAACGGGCCCATCGGGGCCTGTTTCATGCGCTTTTGCTGGCGGCTACGCCAGCATTTTTCGCGCCATCGCTCGGTGCCTGACCTGCTTGCCGCAGTGCGGCAATCGGGATGGCATACGCCCTGGTGTCAGACACCGGCGTGACGCTGTCACTTATTTGATGGCAAGTGACTGCTGATACGGACCGGCATCCAGCGCCCCCGCCGGCAGATCGCCCTTGAGCGTACCGTTGTCCTTGAAAATCTGGAATTCGCGATTGAGCGTTTCCAGGTCCGCGTCGTTCAGCGAGACGCGGTAATTGTCGTTCCACAAGTCGGCAAACACCTGCGCATCCGCCTGCGGCAGGTTGCCGGCTTTCTGCACCGCGCTGACTACCTGCGCGGGATGGGCGCGGCCGTATTCCAGCGCCTTGCGCAACGCCACGATCGCCCTCACCACCGCATCCGGATTTTTCTGCTGGTAGTCCGCACGGACCAGGCCCACCGCGTTGTAGGGCACGCTATCGCTCTTGGTCAGGGTCTTCCACTCTTGGCCAAATGTCGACAGCGTGCGCACCTTCAGGTCCTTCAACTGCGCGGTCGTGACGTTGCGCAGCGCAGCCGCGTCCACCTCTTTCTGCGCGAGGAACTGCACCAGGCGCGGCTCGTTGCCGGGCACCAGCGTGAAATCCTTCTCCTTGATCCCATGATTGCCGGCCAGCACGGCGCTGGCGATGGTGGCGGTGGAGCTGCCGGCGGGCGACATGCCGATCTTCTTGCCCTTCAGGTCGGCCAGCGACTTGATGGGCGAATCCTCCAGCACCACGAAGGACACATTTGAGGGCTGGGTCGCCAGCACGATCTTCACCGGCACGCCGTCCGTTGCCAGCGCAAACGCGCCCGCGGCGGGGGATCCAAAGGCCAGATCGATAGCGTTGGCGGCGATGGCGCGGGTGGGACCATTGACGTCCGAGAAGTGCACGTACTCCACGTCCAGACCCTGTTCCTTGAAGAAGCTGCCGGCCTCAAGCACCGCGCCGTACCCCAGGGTCAGGCCGCTGGGCCAGTAGCCGACGCGGATCTTTTCCGCCTGCGCGGGAAGCGCGGCCAGTCCGCCGGCCAGCGCCGCCAAGAGCGCGGCACGTTTGATCAATTGCAAGGCTTTCATGAATGCTCCAGTAGTGAGTCCTGCCGGTCAATGCGCGGCAGGCAGGTGTCGATAGGTGGGGTCGGTTTGATCCAGGCCGCGCAGCAGCGCCTGCCACAGGCGGGGGCTGCTACGTCCGGCAGCGCGATCGAAGGTCTGTGCCGCGCGTTCAATGGCGCCGCGGTCCGGTATGGCGACGGCCTGGCCCGTCGCCTGGATCTGCAACTGCGCGCGGCAGGCGAACTCCAGGAAAAACATCAGCTCGAAGGCCTCGGCCACGGTTGCGCCGCAGGTCAGCAATCCGTGGTTGCGCAACATCAGCGCCTTGTGCGGCCCCAAGTCGCGCACGAGCCGCGCGCGTTCGTCCAGCTCGACCGCCACCCCTTCATAGGCGTGATAGCCGATGCGGCCGTGAAACCGCGCCGCGTGCTGCGTGTAGGGCAGCAGGCCATCGCGCAAGGCCGACACCGCCACGCCGGCCAGCGTATGGGTGTGCATGACGCATACGGCGTCCGGCCGGGCCTGATGCACCGCCGAGTGAATGACGAAGCCGGCCCGGTTGATGCCCAGGCCTGTGGGATCGTCCAGCAGCTCGCCTTCCGGCCCGACCGTCACCAGGTTGTCGGCCCGGACTTCGTCGAACAGCAGGCCGAAGGGGTTGATCAGGAACTGGTCTGGCGCTCCCGGCACCCGTGCCGAGATGTGCGTATAGATGAGGTCCGTCATGCCGAATTGCGCCGCCAGCCGGTGGCACGCGGCCAGGTCGATACGCATCTGCGCGCGCGCCGCGTGCAAGGCGTCAGGATCGAGCTTGGGTATCCGCGCCACCGGCAGCCTCCCAGAAGACGATCTTGCGATGCAGCCAGCGCACCGTCTGCGCGCCGGCAATGCCGAATGCGGCCAGCAGGATCACGCCGGCGAACATGGTGCTGACGTTCAGGTTGACCGCGGCCGAGCCGATCAGATAGCCCAGGCCGGCTTCGGACGAGACCAGTTCGCCCACCACGGTGCCGATCAGCGCAAGCGACACGCCGATCTGCAGACCGGCAAAGATGTCGCCAGCCGCCGCGGGCAGCTTCACGTGACGGAAGAGGTACCAGCGCGACGCGGAAAACGCGCGGCACGCATCGATCAGGTCGGGATCCACACGCCGGATGCCGACGATGGTATTGATGAACAACGGAAAAAAGCAGATCAGCACCACCAGAACCACCTTGGACGCGAGCCCGAAGCCGAACCAGACGAGGATCAGCGGGGCCAGCGCCACCTTGGGCGTGGCCTGGATTGCAACCAGCAGCGGGTAGACGAACTTCTCGAACGTGCGCGATTCCGCCAGCAGCGCGCCCAGCACCAGCGCCAGCGCGCTGCCGATGGCGTAGCCGATGAGGGTCGCGGCCACGGTGTACCCGATGTGGCGCCAGATCGTGCCGTCCTGAAATACCGACACCAAGGTGCCGAACACGGCGCCCGGCGTGGTCAGGATGTAGTCGGGCACCTTGAAGAACGCCACAGAAAAGTGCCAGGCCAGCAGCACCACGGCCAGCGTGGCGAGCGGATAGAGGATCGCGGTCAGTCTTTGCATGGTCATCCGATGAAGTGGCGCCGCAGATGGTCGGCGGCGGCCGTGAACGCGGGTTCGGCCAGCGTGGCCATCGAGCGCGGACGCGGGATGTCGACGCGGAAATCCTCGACGACCCTGCCCGGCCGCGCCGACATGACCAGCACACGGTCCGACAGCATCACGGCTTCGGCAATGCTGTGCGTGATGAACAGCACCGACTTGCGATCGCGCATCCAGATCCGCTGCAGCTCCAGCGTCAGGGCCTCGCGCGTCATCGCGTCCAACGCCGCAAATGGTTCATCCATCAGCAGCAGCCGGGGATCGCGCTGCAACATGCGCGCCAGGCCCACCCGCTGCTGCATGCCGCCGGACAATTCGTTCGGATAGTTGCCGGCAAAATCTCGCAGGCCCACGAGGTCCAGCAGTTCCCGCGCGCGGCGCTCGGCATCGGCCCCGCGCTCGCCCGCGGTCTCGCTGGGCAACAGCACGTTGTCCAGCACCGTTCGCCACGGCAGCAGGGTGGGCTTCTGGAAGGCGACACCGATGTCGCGGCTGGGGCCCGTCACGACGGCGCCCCCTACTTCGACGTGGCCCCGCGTTGGGGCCAGCAGGCCGGCGGCAAGCTTGAGCAGCGTGGACTTGCCGCAGCCAGAGGGCCCCAGGATGGTGACGAACTCGCCCTCGTCCACCGCAAGATCCACGTCGCGCAGCGCATCGATGCTGCCGCGCCGGGTCTGGTAGGACACCGACACGGCGCGCGCCTGCAGCACGGGCACTGCCGTCATTGGGCCGCCTTCGCCTGCGCCCGCACCGCCGCGGCGTCAAACGTCGAGAACTGCGGAACGAGTTGGTTGCTGAAGATCTTCTCGACCGGAATGTCGTCCGTGTTGAACTCGCCCGCCGCGTGCATCGCGCCCACGAAGGACCGGATCACGGGCAGGTCGAACTCGCCCGGCACGCGGTCCGTGCCATCGGGGCGGCGCAGGGTGCTGTCCATGCGCTTTTTGACCAGCACGACGGCTTCGTCCAGATTCTTCTGGTAGTCGCCATCCTTGGGTTTGGCTTCCGGCTGGTACTTCCAGAACGTCTCGGCGCACAAGCGCGGGTTTGCGTCGCACGCCAGCACGGCCTTGGTATAGGCGCGCCCGAAGCGGGCCAGCAGGTCGGGCTGGTCGCGCAGCGTGTCTTCATGTGCCACGAAGCCATTGCTGTTGATCTTCTGGAAGATCGGCGGATACGGCAGGCGGCGCACCTTCGTCCCGGTCAGCTCCAGCATGGCGGTCCACGAACTGTTGTAGTTCAGGGCGTCCACCCGGCCCTCCCGCAACGCCAGAAAGCCCGATCCCAGCACGCCGACCGCCACGATATCCACGTCCTTGCCAGGCACCAGCGACTCCTGGCGCAGCAACGCCCGCGTGGAGGGGATGGTCCCCCAGGTCAGCGCACCCACCCCGATCTTCTTGCCCTTCAGGTCCTTGATCGTCTTGATCGGACCATCAGCCAGCACCGCCAGCTCCAGCTCGTTGGACGGGATGGCGTTGTAGAAGTAGCGCACCGGCAGCGGCGTCTTGCCGGTTTCATAGCTCGACAGTACGGGTTCGGGCAATGGCAACCCGATGGTGACCTTCTTGGACGCCACCTGCGGCAGCAACGCGCCCGCGCCCTGGAACACGATCGTCTTGACCTCGATGTTCTCCTCGCTGAAGTAGCCCAGGTCCTTGCCTAGCCCGTATACGCCGCCGCTGGCGACGGTAAGCGGAATACCCAGGGCCACGGTGACGGTGTCGGCCGCCTGCGCGGCCGGGACGGCGGCCAGCGCCAGGGCGGCCGCGGCGAAGCGGGCCAAGGTGGATGCGGATGTCTTCATTGCAGTGTTCCGTTGTTGTTCTAGCGGGTGAGTTGTTGTGCGGATGGAAGTTCGTGGGGGGTCCCGCGCGCCACGGGTGTCAGACCGCCGGCGCCACGGGGGCGGCCAGCGCGTCCCGGGCACGCTGCTTGAGCAGGTTGCGGTCGACTTTGTTGGTGGAAGCCAGCGGCAACGCGTCCAGGAACCAGACGCGGCGGGGGTGCTGGTAGGCCGGCGCGTGCGTCAGCACATGCTGCTTGACGCCGTCTTCGGTCAGCGCGCCGGCGGTGACGGGCACCACGAATGCCACCGGCTTATGGCCCTTGATGTCGTCAGGCACCGGCACCACGCAGGCCTGCTGCACGCCGGGCAGCGTCTCCAGCACTTTTTCGACCTCGCCGGGAAAGATGTTCTCGCCGCCGGATACGAACATGTCGTCGTCGCGGCCGACGAAGTAGTAAAAGCCCTGCGCATCGCGGCGCAGCACGTCGCCCGTGACGTAATAGCCATCATCGGTGATGGCCGCGCGGATGTCGGGCCGGTTGTGATAGCCCAGCATGATGCCGGGGCTCTTCACGTGCAGCACGCCCTGGTCGCTTTCCTGGCCTTGCGCATCCACCAGCCGCACCTGCACCTGCGGATGCGCGTGACCGATCGACATATCGGGCTGCGGCAGCCCATCGGGATGCGGGCCGAACGTGACCGGGCCGGCCTCCGTGGTGCCATACGAATTGATCACACGGGCCTGCGGCAGCGCGCGGCGGATGGCGGCCTGCAAGGCTTCGCTCACGGGCGCCGATCCCATGCGCACGACCTGCACGCTGCTCAGATCGGCGCGGGCGAGCAAGTCCTTTTCGCGCAGCACCATCGCCATCATTGGCGGTACCGAGGTGAGCCAGGTGGGACGGTAGCGCGCGATGGCCTCGATGTAGGGCCGCGCCTTGAACTGCGGCAACAGGACGATGGTCGCCTGCCCTGCCAAGGCAAGCTGGCACAGGGCCAGCGCATTCATGTGATACATCGGCGCGGCGATCAGATAGCGCTGCCCCGCCAGGCGTTGGCCCGCCAGCCGGGTGCGCACCACCCACAGATGGCTGCGATGCGACAGCACCACGCCCTTGGGCTTGCCGGTGGAGCCCGACGTGTACAGGAAGAACGCCGCCTCGTCCGGCGCGGGCTCCACGGCCTGGAACGGTCCCGGATCCAGCAAGGCGTCCAGGCCCGCGGCGCCGGCCGCGCCAAACTCCACCACCGGCAGCCCATCCGGCGCCTGGGCGCGGCGCGCGGCATCGCAGAACACCAACCGCGCGCCGCTGTCCTGGATGACGAAATCCGACAACGCGCGCGGAAATTTATAGTTCACCGGCACCACGACCAGGCCCGCCCGCTGCGCGCCCAACAGCACCGCCAGGAACTGCGCGCTATTGGCCGCCAGCACCGCCACCCGGTCCCCGCGTTGCAGCCCCCGGCGCAGCAGCCCGCGCGCGACGGCGTTGGACAGATCGTCCAACTGCCCGATGGTCAGGCGGGTCTCGTTCTGGTCGTCGTCCAGCGCAATCACGGCCAGGTCGCCGGGCGGTGCGCCGCGCGGCGTCAGATCGCCGAGATTGCGGGGATGGAAGGCGGGATCAGGGCTCATAGATAAAGTCCAATAGCGTGTTCAAGTCCGGCAGGGAAACGGCGAGGCCGCGATGGCCGTCGCGCCGCCACGGCCGCGTCCGCAGCGCGTCGCCCAAGGCGGCAACGTGACGCTCCAGCGCGTCGGGGTCGGCCGCGCGCAGCGAGATGGCGCCGAAAAAACTCTGGCGGCCCAACGCGTCGCAGGCAAGGTCGCCATAGCGCTGCCCGTAGGCATCGGCATCCAGCAGCGTCACTGAAAAGCCGGGGCTTGGAATCGAAAAGCCGCGTTCGTCCAAATGGACCTGGCCGAACGCAGCCTGCGCATACGCCTGCGCGTCGGCCTGCGCTCGGGTGGACACCAGCGTCAGGCCCGACAGGCCACGCACGCCATTGGCATGCGCCTGCCACTCCCGGCGCCACACCAGTTCCGGCGTCAGGTGCTGGCAGTAATAGACGCGGCCGGCCTCGAACGCGCCCGGCTGGTAACGCACGGTGCGAAAGCGGGCCTCGTGCCGCACGCCATCCAGTTCGAGTGGGCGGCTGAAGGCGTGCAGCGGCGCAACCGCGGCGCCCGACCGCGTCAACGCCTCATGCACCGCATCGGCCGAGGCCGGCTTGTAGACCAATCCATCGATGCCTGCGGGGTTGTCCAGGATCTCCTGGCGCAGCGTCCCGCCATCGGTGGGCAGCCCGATCAGTTCCAGGTAATCGTCCTGAAACACCATCAGGTGATTCACCGATCCGAACGCGTGCCGGCCTTGCGGCGTCAGCGTGAAGCCCAGCGCCGAAAACAGGCCCGCGGCCGCATCGGTGCCGAAGCGGGTATTGATCACCAGGTGATCGAGCGGCAGCGCGCTGTGCATGCTCCTGCCCCTCAAGCCTTGGGCGGCGTGGTCAGGTATACGCCGCGCCCGCTGGCCAGCAACACGCCCTGCGCATCCTCGATGCGCGCCTCGGATACCGACAATTGCTTGCCGGCCTTGACGACCTTGCCGCGTATCGTGAGGTCGCCTTGGATCGCGGGCCGGTGATAGTCAACCCGCAAGTCCACCGTCGGCACGCCGCGGCCAGTTTGGGAAACCAGCGCCCAGTCCGCGGTGAGGTCGATCAACGCGGCCAGGATGCCGCCGTGCGTGTAGGGGTTGTCTGGGTTGACCGACCATTCCTCGCGCCACGTGGCCTGCAGGACGATCTCGCCGTCGCCGACCGACAGCACTTTCAGGCCAAGCCACTGGTGATAGGGACTGCGCAACAGACGCGCCTGGATATCGGCCGCGGCGGGCAGGTTCAGTTCTGACATGTTCGAAATTCCAGCAGGGGGGGGGTTCAGGGAGCGACGATGATCTTGCCGATGACCTTGCGGTCGCGGATGGCGGCCAGCCCTTCGGCCGCCTCTTCCAGTGGCACCTCGCGGTCGATCAGCGGCGTGATCTCGCCGCGGTCGACCTGGTCCAGCAAGGCGCGCAGGTTCTCGTCGTAGAAGCTGTTGGATCCCTTGACGGTCAGCTCGAAGCTCCAGATGTAGCGCAGGTCTTCCTTCGGGTCGTAACCGGCCGTGGCGCCGCAGGTCAGCAGAATGCCGCCGCGCCGGATGCATCGCAGCGACGGCACCCAGGTGTCCCCGCCGGTGAAGTTCACCACCACGTCCACCCCGCCTTCCGTGCCCCGGCGCTGCGGCTTGCCATACTGCTGGATGGCCCATTTGGAGAAGTCGGTTTCGCGATAGTCGACCACGTGATCCGCGCCGATCTCGCGCAGCCGGGCCAGCTTGTCCGCGCCGCTGGCGCAGGCGATCACCTCGGCGCCCAGGCGTTTGGCCAGGATGACGCTGGCCGTGCCCACGCCGCCGCTGGCGCCCAGGATCAGCACCTTGTCGCCGGCCTGCACGGTCCGGTGGGTGACCAGCATGCGGTGGGCGGTGCCGTAGGCCACCGGTAGGGCGGCCGCCTGCGCGTACGTGACGTTGGCCGGCAGCGGCAAAAGCTGCGCCGCCGACACCAGGCAGTACTGCGCCATGCCGCCGTCGAGCATCTCGCCCATCAGTCCCTTCTCGCGGTTCAGGGGATTGACCAGCACGCGATCGCCCGCCTTCCAGCCGTCGACATCCGCGCCGACCTCAGCAATGTCGCCCGCCAGATCCAGGCCAATCACCACCGGCAGCGGCACCTTGATGCCAGGCATCCCCTGCACCGTGAAGACATCGTGGTAGTTGAAAGACGAGGCGCGCACGCGCACAAGGACGTGTCCGGGAATGACCTGCGGCACAGGTTTGTCGTGGACAACCGACAATTGGTCC
This sequence comes from Achromobacter mucicolens, assembly GCF_902859725.1. Classification (GTDB taxonomy): domain Bacteria; phylum Pseudomonadota; class Gammaproteobacteria; order Burkholderiales; family Burkholderiaceae_B; genus Achromobacter; species Achromobacter mucicolens. The sequence goes on from NZ_CADIJP010000006.1 coordinate 259,692, forward strand.
AGGCCGCCGTGCGCGTTAAGCACGAGCGCCTTCATGGTTTGGGACATGAGAATGAATCCGTGAGGGAGGAAAAAAAGGGAAATCAGTCCGCCGGGGCGCGGCGCCAGCGGAACAGGTGCGACTCCAGCGGCTTGAGCACGCAGAACTCGATCAGCACCATCAGGCCGACCAGCGTGATCGTCCAGGCGAACACCTGATCGGTCTGCACGAGGTCGGCCGCCTGCCGCAGCCGGTAGCCCACGCCGTTGGATGCGCCGATGGTTTCGGCCACCAGCGACACGCGCCAGCCAAACCCGAAAGCCAGGCGCGCGCCGGAGAAGAAATCGGGCAGAATCGACGGCAGATAGATCTTGCGCAGCACGCGCAGCGGCGACATGCGGAAGCTGCGCGCCAGTTCGACCAGATCGGGACGCACCGACCGGGCGCCCTGCCATACATTGGTCAGGATCAACGGCAACGCGGTCATGAACACCACGAAGATGGTCGTCGCGTTGGAGATGCCGAACCAGATGATGGCGAAAATGGCCCAAATGGCCGAGGAAATCGTGTTGGTGACGGCCAGCACGGGCTCGAAGAATTCGCCCAGCTTGCGGCGGCTGCCAAACAGCAGCCCCAGGGCGGTGCCCACGACGGCAGCCAGCGAAAACCCGGCGATGACGCGCCAGAACGTCACGCCCAGGTCGCGCCAGAACGTTTCGCTGGCGACGAGTCTTCCCAGGGCATCGGCGACGCGGGCCGGCCCCGGCAGGATATACGCCGGCACGCCGCGAGCGGCGAACGCCCATGCCGCCAGCAGCAGCGCGACCAGCAGCAGGCGGCGGCCCGCATTGCCGCCCAGGACCCGCCACGCCGACGCGCGTCCGGCTGAAATTGTGGTCTGGTTCATGGCGCTACACCCGCACACGCAACTGACGGATCAGCTCGGCGACGTCGGGTTGCGACGGCGCACGCGGCCTTGCCAGCGTCACCGGGGCGACTTCCCGGATACGGCCGGGACGTGGCTGCAGGATCACCACCTGGTCCGCCAGCACGACCGCTTCCTCGACGTCGTGCGTCACGAATACGACGGTCATACCGCGGCTGGCTTGAATCTCCAGCAATTCGGCGTGCATCTGCGCGCGGGTGCCAGGATCGAGCTTGGAAAAAGGTTCATCGAGCAGCAGGATGCGCGGTTCGTTAACGAGGCTGCGGGCCAACGCCACGCGGCTGCGCATGCCGCCCGACAGCTCGTGCGGGTAGGCCGATCCGAAGCCGGACAGCCCCACCGCCTCCAGCGCCGCCCGCGCGCGGGCATGGCGTTCTGCGCGCGGCAGGCGGCCAGCCTCCAGGCCGAAGCAGACGTTGTCCCGCGCGGTGCGCCACGGCAGCAGGCGGTCGTCCTGGAACAGATATCCCACGGCACGCCAATCGGTGTAAGCCGCAGTGCTGGCGCCTTCCACCAGGATGCTTCCCGTGTCGGGGTGCGCAAGGCCCGCAATCAGATTTAGCAGCGTGCTTTTGCCGCAGCCCGACGCGCCCAGCACTGCCACGACATGGCCATGCGGGATGTCCAGATCGATGGCGTCCAGCACATGCAGCGGCGCGTCGTTGCGGCGCTCAAAGCGCTTGGACACCTGACGCAGCGAAATGGCGGCAGGCGCAGGCTGACGGTCGGAAGACGGGCGATGCAGATGAGGGATGAGGGAGAGATCGGTCATGAAAGGCACAGGTTTTGGCGATGCCTTGCGCGCCACGCTTGCAACGAAACGACATCATGTCCAGCAGCTTAAGCGTCCTACTCATGCATAGGAACGAACGATTTCCCATCTGCAAATAGCACGCGGTCCTTAGGTGAAAACCAGCTATCGGCATGCAGAAATCTTCGTTGGCCGCACGCGCGGGTGTGCCTATGTTCAGGAGCCTTCATCACCTGTATCGGACAAACACAGCATGCCAGCCCGCCTCACCGTCACGCCCGCCGTCGAACTGATCGACACCCCCCGCGTCTTCACGCTTGACGGCTTTCATCCTCATTCCCGCGTGACGCTTACGGTCACCTCGCGCCAGCTTGACGGCCAGCGCTGGCGCAGCCTCAATACCTACGTCGCCGACGCGACAGGCGCCGTCGACGTGTCGCGGCAGGCCCCCGAGCCGGGCGGTTACGGCATTGCCGACGGCCAAGGTCCCATCTGGTCGCAGACCGTGGCGCAAGCCGACGACATCGAAGAAGGCGATGCCGCGCAGTTGCCCGCCCCCGATGGCGCGGCGGGCGCAATTCTTGCGATCGCGTCCGCGAGCGATGCGCACGGTAATCACGCCCGCGCCGTCTTCGAACAGCGCCACGCCAGTGCCGGCGTGACGCGGCACGCGCTGGATGAGGACGGCTTGATCGGCGTCTTGTTCACGCCCGCCGGTCCGGGACCGCACCCGGCCATCGTGGTGCTCAACGGATCGGGCGGCGGCATCAACGAAGCGCGCGCCGCCCTCTTCGCCTCACATGGCTATGCCGCGCTGGCCCTGGGCTACTTCGGCGCGCCGGGCCTGCCGGACTACCTGTCGGAAATTCCCCTGGAGTACTTCGAGCGCGCGTTGCGCTGGCTACGCGCCACGATCAAGCCCGCCGGCGATTTCGTCGCGGTCAGCGGCCATTCGCGCGGTGGCGAGTTGGCGCTGTTGCTGGGCAGCCGGTATCCGCAGGCCGTGTCGGCGGTGATCGCCTATGTGCCCAGCTCCGTCGTGCACGGCGTGCTCAATGCCGGCAAGCCCGGCGCGGGCCGCTTCGGCGCGGCATGGACGCAGGCCGGCAAGCCGCTGGCGCATGTGTGGGAAGGCAACCCCGCGCAGAACTGGCACGTCGTCGACAGCCTGCCCGAACCCCGCCGCCAGGCGCAGGTTTTCGTCAATGCCCACCAGGATGCGGCCGCCGTCGCGCGCGCCCGCATTCCCGTTGAACGCATCGCGGGGCCGGTGCTGGTGCTGTCCGCTGGCGATGACGGGTACTGGCCGTCAACGCACTATGCAGGCGAGGTCGCGCAGGCGTTGAAGGCCGCGCACCATCCGCACGCGGTCGAACACCTGGATTATCCCCGCGCGGGACACGCGCTGCAGGCGCCGGGGGTTCCCACCACGCAAATATCGCGCCCGCACGCGGTCTCCGGCATCGTGCTGACGGGTGGCGGCGACGCGGCGGCCAACGCCCGCGCCAATGCCGACTCGTGGGCGGCGGTGCAACGCTTTCTTGCCGCCGCCGTCGCGCAACGCGCCGAGCTCGCCGCATGAGCGGGCCGCAAGCGCCCGGCATGGGCGCCCTGGCCGGCATCACCGTCATCGAACTGGAAGGCATCGGCCCGGCGCCCATGGCCGCGATGCTGCTGGCGGACATGGGCGCGACCGTCCTGCGCATCCAGCGTCGCGATCCCGTCGAACAGGGCATTCAGCGCGAGCGGCGTTTTAACCTGCTGCTGCGCAACCGCACCTCCATCGAACTGGATCTCAAGCAGCCCGAGTCTGTTGCCCTGGTGCTGGACCTCGTGGAGAACGCCGACGCCCTCATCGAAGGCTTTCGGCCCGGCGTCATGGAACGCCTGGGCCTTGGCCCCGATGCCTGCCTTGCGCGCAATCCGCGCCTTGTCTACGGCCGGGTGACGGGCTGGGGGCAGGACGGCCCCCTGGCGCAGTCGGCGGGACACGACATCAACTACCTCGCGGTGACCGGCGCCCTGCACGCCATCGGCCGCCAGGGCCAGCCGCCCACGCCGCCGCTGGCGTTGCTGGGAGACTTCGCGGGCGGCGGGTTGTATCTGGCGCTGGGCATGCTTGCCGCGTTGATCGAGCGCACGCGCAGCGGCCTGGGACAGGTCGTGGACGCGGCCATGGTCGACGGCGTGGCGTCGCTATCCACGGCGTTTTTTGGCCTGGCGGCCGCAGGGTTATGGCAGTCCGAGCGCGGCGTGAATCTGATCGATTCCGGCGCGCCCTTTTATGACGTCTACGCCTGCCGCGATGGACGCTTCGTTTCCGTCGGGCCGCTGGAACCCAAGTTCTTCACGCAGTTGCTAGCCCTCTTGGAACTGCCAAAGGAATTGGCCGCCTGGCAGCCCGACCGCACGCGCTGGCCGGCGCTGCGCGATCGGCTGGCGCAGGCCTTTGCCGCCAGAACGCGTGACGACTGGACCGCCCGCCTTGCGGGAACCGATGCCTGCTTCGCGCCGGTGCTGAGCTTTGACGAGTCGCCGAGCCACGCCCATCTGCGCGCGCGCGGCACGTTTGTCGAGGTGGACGGCATTGCGCAGCCGGCGCCCGCGCCGCGCCTGAGCCGCAGCGCGGCGCCGCCCATCGCGCCGGTCACGGCCCCGTTACGGGGCGCAGCGGCCCTTGCAGCGCTGGAATGCTGGCTGTCGCCTGCGGCGCTGGCGCGTGTCCAGACGCAGGGCCTGATCACGGACAGGCCCTGACCGTCAGCTCCCCGCGCTGGCGTGGGCGGGTGTGAAGAAGTAGTCCTTCCAGCTTTCGGCCTGCCCTTGCAGCACGCCGATCTCGCGCAGCTTGTCCGCGTACACCTTGGTCTGCTGCGGCGTGATCGTGAACTGGTTCTCGGGATCGTCCAGGATCTTCTTCACAAAATCCGCCGGCAGCTTGGAATTCTGCTGGCGGATGAAGATCGCGGCGGCCTCGTCCTTGTGCGCGGGAATCCACGCCGCGGCTTCGGCCAACGCGGCGTAGAACGCGTTGTACGTCTTGGGATTGGCGTCGTGGAATTTCTGCGTGGTGTACAGCACGTTGAACGTCGCGGGGCCGCCCAGGATGTCGTACGAACTGATCACCTTGTGCACCGCTGGATTGCGCTCCAGCGCCTGGTAATAGAACGGCGCACTGGAAAAATGCGCATTCACTTCCAGGCCGCCGGAGATCAGCGCGGTTGTCGCGTCCGGATGCGGCAGGCTGATGGAGATATCGTCGAATCGCTTGAAGTTGTCCTTGCCGTAGCGTTTGGCCGCTTCGATCTGCAAGGTCCGCGACTGGAATCCCACGCCCGCGGCCGGCACCGCAATGCGGTCCTTCGCGCTGAAGTCGTCCAGCGTCTTGACTGCCGGGTTGTTGCTCAGCAGATAGTTGGGCAACGACCCCAACGCCGCCACCAACTTCACGTTCTGCTTGCCGCGCGTGCGGTCCCACAGCACCAGCGCCGGCGGCACGCCCGCCGACACCATGTCCAGCGCGCCGGCAAGCAGCGCCTCGTTCATGGCCGACGCGCCGGAAATCTGCGCCCATTCCACCTTGATGTCCAGGCCGGCCGCCTTGCCGTGTTTTTCGATCAGTTTCTGGTCCTTGACCACATCGAGGATCAGGTAGGCGATGCCGAACTGCTGCGCCACGCGCAACGTGCCTTCGGCATGAGCCGGCGTGACTGCCGCGCCCAGCGTGGCGGCGGCCAGCGCCGCGCCGGCCGCCAAGCGCCGCAAGAGAATGGGATTGAAGGACATGGGGTTGCGGGCTCCTTGGGCCAGTGGGTTCGCACGAAAGTGACGAGCGATCCTAGCAACAGGCGCGCAGCAGTGGAACGAACAATTTCTGCTATCCAAATACCCCTGGCGCCGCGCCCCCTTGAGCACCGCCGGAACGCGTCGCCCTACCCGGGACCGCAGCGCGCGGCCGCCGAAACAAGCATATGTCTAGATAATCTTTGTCGGCGCAGCCTTCGCTCCGTAGCATGACCTCAAGCTATTTCACATGCCTATCGGGGTTGGAATCATGAGTTCGTACAAAAAGCTGCCATCCATTGACGCCGCGCGCCGGCGCCTGCTCTTTCATATCGGCGCCGTGGCCGCCGCGGGCGCTGCGGGCGGCCTGCCCGGCGTGACGCTGGCGCAGTCCCGCGAACAGGCCACGCTGGCCTCTGGCAGCGCGGGCTACACCTGGGCCCTGCCCTTCGTGGCCGAAAGCGCGGGCTATTGGAAGGCGCGCAATGTGGACCTGAAGGTGCTGGACTTTCCGACCGGACGCGATTCCATGCAAGCCCTGCTGGCCGGCTCCGCGAACTTCTCGACCACCACCGACACGCCGCTCGTCTTTGCTGTGCTGCAAGGCCTCAAACCGGGCATCCTGGCCAATTTCAGCCGCTATTCGTACGACATGAAGATCGTGGCACGGGAAGGCAGCGGCATCGCCGCCGACACGCCCGCGAGCCTGAAAGGCAAGAAGATCGGGACGCCCGCCGGCACGTCGGGCCAGTATGCGCTGGCCAAATACCTTGAGTTCGCCAAGCTATCCGCCAGCGACATCACTCAGGTGAACCTGGCGCCGACCGACCTCATCGGCGCGCTGGTGCGCGGCGACATCGACGCCTTTTCGTGGACGGCACAGGCCGGCAACGCCGCGCTGCGCCAAAGCGGCGGCAAGGTGTTCTTCCTGACGCAGGATGGCTACGAGAAGTACTTCCGCAGCCACCAATTGCTACTGGTCAATCAGCACACGCTGGATACCCGCAAGGCGCTCGTCAATGACGCCATCGGCGCGCTGCTCGATGCCGAGAAGCGCATTGCGCAGGATCCCGCGTGGCCGGACCTGATCGCCACGCGCATCCGCAGCACGCCGGCCGAGGTCAAGCAGGCCACCTCGGTGTTCGAGTTCAAGGTGGGTTTCGACGACACGTTCGTCGACGACCTGGTGAACCAGGCCCAATGGGCCATCGACGCCAAGCTTGCGCCCGCGCCCGCTGGCGATCTGCGCGCGTTGTTCCGCGCCGCGATCAAGGATGCGCCGCTGTCGGCCGCGGCGCCCGATCGCGTCAAACTGGCCTGACGGCATGGCCGCCCTGATCGAATTCCAGCGTGTCTCGCAGTTCTTCGCCACGCGCGGGGACGCACCGGCCCAGGCGCTGCACGACGTGTCGCTGGATCTGGCAGACGGAGAATTTGCGTGCCTGATCGGCCCTTCGGGTTGCGGCAAGACGACCCTGCTGCACCTGCTTGCGGGATTCCTGCAGCCCACCGACGGCACCGTCAGGTTCCAAGGCGACCGGGTCGAACGCCCCGGTCCAGAACGCGGCGTGGTCTTCCAGGAATACGCCCTCTTTCCCTGGATGACGGCCCGGCAGAACGTGGAGTTCGGTCTGCGGGCGCAATCGGTGGCCGCGCGCCAGCGCCGCCACCGCGCGCTGGCGGCGCTGGCGCGCGTGGGTCTGGCCGCCTCGGCGGACCGCTATCCGCATGAATTGTCCGGCGGCATGCGTCAGCGCATCGCCGTGGCGCGATCCTTGGTCGTCGAACCCAAGGTGCTGCTGATGGACGAACCCTTTGCGGCGGTCGACGCCTTGACCCGCGCCGCGCTGCAGAAAGACTTGCTGCGGCTGTGGCAGGAGACGGGCGTGTCGGTGGTGTTCGTCACCCACAACATCGACGAAGCGATCTTCCTGGCGCAGCGCGTCATCGTCATGGCGCCGCATCCGGGCACGATCAGCGACGACATCCGCATCGGCCTGGACTACCCGCGGCAGCGCGGTTCCATCGAGTTCGCGCAGCATTACAACCGGATCGAGGCCGCGCTGGCGGCCGGCACTTACAGGCAGGCAGCATGAACGCATTGACCTTGCGCCGCGAGTCCGCGGCCGAAACGACCACCGACATTCCTGTGCCGGCCGGTCACGACGCCAGCGGCGGCGCGCCGGCGGCACGCCACAGCCTGGCCGAACGCTTCCAGCAATCGCATGTCCGCGCGGAACGCATCCGGCGACGCCGGCGGCTGTTGCTTAACCTTGCCGGAATCGTGCTGTTCCTCCTGGGTTGGGAAGCCATTCCGCACGTGTTCACCTGGATGAACCCGGCGCTCTTTCCGCCCCCCTCGCGGGTCCTGCAAGCGGCGCTGCCCATGATCGAGTCGGGCGAACTCGCAGGGCACATCGCGGCCAGCCTCTCGCGCGCCACGGCGGGATTCGGCATCGCATTGATCCTGGGCATCGCCGCCGGCATCCTGACGGCGCGCATCACATTCCTTCATCACCTGAGCGAACCCGTGCTGCACGGCTTCCGATCAGTGCCGTCGCTGGCCGTCGTTCCCCTGGCGGTGCTGTGGTTCGGCATCGGCGAGCTGCCCAAGATCGCGCTGATCGCGTGGGGCGCCTTCTTTCCCATCTGGATCACCACCTTCATCGGCGTGCGCGACACCCACATCGTGTACCTGCGTTCGGCGGCGGCGCTGGGCGCCGGGCGGCTGCGGACCCTCTTCCAGGTTGTGTTGCCCGCCGCCTTGCCCTTTATCCTGGCGGGCGTGCGGCAGGCCATCGCCGTATCGCTGATCGTGCTGGTCGCGGCCGAACTGTCCGGATCGACGCGCGGCATCGCCTACATGATGTCGCTGGGCCATCAGCTCTTTCAGGTGGAGATCATGTTCATCGGCCTGGTGCTGCTGGGCACGTTCGGTTTCCTGGCGGACCGCTTGTTCGTCTGGGCGGCCAAGCGGCTTTTTCCCTGGTACCAGAGCGCGTCGTGACATGAGGCCTGCAGAAAAGCGGCATGCGTTGCGCACGCTGGTCCTGCGCAACGCGCGCATCCACACCTTTCACCCCGCCCGGCCGCAGGCCCATGCGATTGCGCTGGCCGGCGGCCGGGTCGCGGCTTACGACGACGAGGCCACGGCGCTCGCGGGTGCCGACGCCCGCGTGATCGACCTGCAGGGCGCAACGGTGATCCCGGGCATCAACGACAGCCACGCGCACATGGAGCGCGAAGGGCTAAAAGCGCTGCGTCCGTCGCTGGCGGCAGCGCGCAGTGTCGAGGACGTGTTGCGCGTGGTCCGCGAGCAGGCGAAATCGACGCCGCCCGGCGAGTACATCGTGACCATGCCCGTGGGCACGCCTCCCTACTACTTCGGCGGCGCCGCCCAGCTCGCGGAAGGCCGGCTGCCCAACCGCCAAGAGCTGGATGCAGCCGCGCCCGGCCATCCTGTCTACATTCCAGCCCCCTTTGGAAATTGGGGCAGGCCGCCCGGCAGCGGCGCGCTCAACAGCCTGGCTTTGGCGCGCAATGGCCTTACATCCGCATCGCAGCCGCGCTGCAGCGGTATCGAGCTGGGCCGCGACGCCTCGGGCGACCTGGATGGCCGCATCGTGGAGCGCAACGCGCGTCCCGCCGTCGAATTCGACCTGCTGCCGGACGTCCCCCGCTTTGGCTTTGCCGACCGCCTGAAGGGGCTGCGCATTTCCCAGCAGCTCTATCACGCCAAGGGAACCACCAGCATCTATGAAGGCCACGGCTGCGCCCCCGAGACCATCTCGGTCTACCGCAAGCTGTGGGAAGACGGCGGCCTGACCATGAGGTCGACATTGGTCGTCAGTCCCGCGTGGAGCGATCTGGCCGAAGCGGCGCGCGCCATGCGCGACTGGCTGGCTACCGCGCGCGGGCGCGGGTTGGGCGATCCGTGGTTCCGGGTCAGCGGCATCCATATCGCCTACGGCGGCGACCCCGTGGTGGCCTGCTGCGCGCGCGCCAACCTGCCGGATACCGGCTGGTCCGGATTCGTGGAACAGGCGGTCACGCCGCCGGACTTCCGGGCGCTGTGCCTGCTGGCGGCCGAACACGACCTGCGTGTCAACGTCATCGTCTCCGACAAGCTGCATGAGGTCGTGCCGGTGCTGCGCGAGATCGACGCCCGGTTCCCGCTGGCCGGCCGCCGCTGGGTCGTGCAGCACATTGCCAGATCGCGCCTCGACGACCTGAAAGCGCTCAAGGCGCTGGACGTCCTGGTCACGACCATTCCCACCTATTTCCTCTGGAAAGGCGGCGCCGCCTACCTGGACGAGCCCGACGGCGGAGAGGGCGTGGTGCCGCACGCCGCGATGCTGGCGCTGGGGCTCGATGTCTCGCTGGCGACCGACAATATTCCCTATGACCCGTTCCACACGCTCTGGGTCGCGGGCGTTCGGCAGGAGCGGCTGACGGGCCGCGTCATTGGCGCCGGCCAGACGCTGTCTGCTCGCGACGCGCTGCACGCGTTCACCGTGGCCGGCGCGCGCCTGAGTTTCGATGAAGACTGGAAAGGTCCGCTGGCGCCGGGATTTGCCGCCGACCTGGCCGTGCTGGACCGGGACCCGATGACATTGCCGCCAGCCGCCTGGCGCGACGTGCAATGCACGATGACCCTTGTGGGCGGGCGCATCGTGCACGGCGAGCCCGATGGGCTAGCGCCGTGACCCCCGCTTCGGTGGCCATCGTGGGCGGGGGGGCCGCAGGCACTTTGCTGGCCCTGCACCTTTCCCGGTTGCATGGGATTCGCGTGACGCTCTTCGACGCTGCGGGCGCATTCGGCCGCGGCGCGGCCTACAGCGCCACGTCGCCGTGGCACCGCCTGAACGTGCCGGCACTGAAGATGGGCGGCTGGCACGCGGACGATCCCGATGGCTTTCCGCAATGGCTGGCGGATCGCGACGGCGGCACGGCGTCATCGCACGGCCGCCGGTATGTCGAGCGCGCCGTCTACGGCGAATGGCTGTCCGCGCAATTGTTCGACGCCGTTCGCGCAGGCCACGTCCAGCTTGTGGCGGCCCGCGTACGGGCGCTGCAGCGCCCATCCCAAGCTGTTCCCGGCTGGGAACTGACGCTGGACGACGGGCGGCGGCATTGGGCCCGGGCCGTGGCGCTATGCCAGGGCAACGCGTTGCCGCGTGCCCTGCCGGGATTGGCAGCCCATCCCCGTTGCATCGGCAATCCGTGGCTGGCACGGGCGCTTACGCCCATCGGCAGGCAGGATGACGTCCTGATCGCGGGATCGGGCGCCAGCGGCGTGGACGCCGTGCTGGAACTGCTGCACACGGGACACCAGGGCCGCATCCATCTGGTGTCCCGCCGAGCCTTGCTGCCGCAGGCCGATGCTCTGCCCGGCCCACTTGCCGCGCCCTCACCGGTCACGATCGATCCGTCCCGCGATCCGCCCGCCTTGCGCGACCTGCTTCGCACGGTGCGCGGCGCCATCGGCGCCGATCTCCGCAGGTCCCGGCCGTGGCAACACACCATGGATGCCGTGCTGCGCCAGGCTGACGCGCTATGGGATGGCCTGACGCTGACCGACCGCGAGCGCTTTCTGCGCCATGTGCGTCCGTATTGGATGGCGTTCAGGCATCGCGCCGATCCCGCTGCGCTCGCCCGCCTGCAAGCTGCCGAACGCAGCGGCCAGCTACGCCGGCTGGCGGCGCGCATCGGTTCGGCCGCCGCGCGCGGCGACGGACTGAGCGTCACGCTGCAACGCGCGGGCCGGCCGCCGGCAGGCATTGCGGTGGATTGGGTGATCAACGCGACAGGCCCCGACGAACGCATCGCGTTGCGCGGCGATCCGCTGATCGCGGGCCTGCTTCGCGACGGCCATGCGCGGGTCAACGATCTGGGTCTGGGATTGCACGTCACGGCACATGGTGAAGTCCTGGCCGCCGACGGACGGCCGGCAACCGCCCTGTATGCGCTGGGGCTGCCCACGCGTGGCGTGTTCTGGGAAGTAACGTCGGTGCCCGCCTTGCGCGCGCGGGCGGCGCCCCTGGCAGTGCGTCTGGCGGAACACCTCCAGCGGGGCGGACCGCGCTGAAGCGGCAAACATGACCCGCCCCCCGCGCCCGATCGGCGCCATCAACCCCGGCCGATGCGGCTAGCGCCCCGGGCCGCCCCCCAGCAGTTTGAACGACTGGTCTGCCGCGCGCAGATCGCTCGATTCCCGGGTCCAGCCGATCTGGCGCCGATAGCTGCCCAGCAGGCCCGCCCGCACCAGTTCATCTTCTGCGACGGGCGCCGGCGCATCGGCTTGGGGCGACACATACATGGCGTCCTCGGGACACCACGCCTCGCACATGAAACAGGTCTGGCAAGCGTCCTGGCGCGCGATGACCGGCGCCGCCCCTTCCACAATGTCGAACACATTGACCGGGCACACCCGCACGCAGATATTGCAGCCGGTGCAACGGTTGTCGCTGATGAGTTCGATCATGCGGCCAACCTCGTTTGCGTTGCGGATTGCGCCTTGATCCCGTCCAGGGCGCGCGGCTGCACCCAGACCTCGTCCAGGCCACCGGCGCTCAGGTGATGGTGTTGCGCGGCGTCCTGCGCCAGGAAGTCGTAGCGCTTGTGCATGCCGCGCGTCTCGCGGCGGGCCAGCGCGCTGCGGTACATCCAGCGTGACGTGGCCAGCATGGCCGCCGCTTCCCGGGTGGCCAGCAGGTCCACGGCGGCCGCGGGCGCCGCCAATCGCAACGCGTGCCATTGCGCATCCAGCCTCGCGACCGACGGCGCAAGCACGTCCGCCGTCCTGAAGTAGTTCCGCTCGAACGGCATTACCTCGTCCTGCACCGCCCTGACCAGGGCGGCAGCGTCCACCGCGCGCGCGCCCGGGCCGCGCAGGCCCGCAACGCCCGCCGCGAAGGCGGCTCGTCCACGGCCGCGCCCGTGAATCGCGTGCGCGGCCGCGCCTGCGCCCGCCCACGATCCGGACGAGATGGCCCAGGCGGCGTTATGGCTGCCGCCCCCCGTGAACCCGCCGCAGATGAACTCACGCGTGGCGGCATCACCGGCCGCGTACAACCCCGGCACCGTTGTCGCGCAATCCGGCCCGGTGAGCCTCAGTCCCCCCGTGCCGCGCACGGTTCCTTCCAGGCGCAAGGTCACGGGAAAGCGCTGCGTGAAGGGATCGATGCCGCTGCGGTCGAACGGCAGGAAGAAGTTCGGTTGCGCGGCGCGCATCGCCTGCCGCGTGCCCTCGTCCGCCAAATCCAGGCGCGCGTAGACCTTCTGGCGCAAGAGCTCGCGCGCGATGACCGAGCGCCCCCCCTTGGAGGCCGCGCCCGGTATCGGCACGCCGTCGGCGTCAGTGAATGTCGCCCAGCTGTAGAACAGCGTCTTGGTCACGGAGCCGAATTCCGGGGAGATTCCGTACGCGTTGGAAAACTCCATGCCGGACAGCTCCGCGCCCAGTTCGGCCGCCATCAGCAGGCCATCTCCAGTCAGCACGTTGCAGCCCAGGGCCCGGCTCAAAAAGGCGCAGCCGCCCGTGGCGATCACCACCGCACCTGCGCGCACCGTCCACGCGCCGCCCCGCTGCCTGTCCACGCCCGCCGCGCCTGCCACCGCGCCCTGTTCATCGCGTAGCAGCTCAAGCACCGGATGATGGTCCAGAATCTTGCCGCCAGCCTGCTTGACCTGTTTGCGCATCAGGCGCATGTACTCCGGGCCTTGCAGGGAGTTGCGGCGCGAAACGCCACTAGCGTCCACCGGAAATGGATAGCCCCAATCGGCCAGGGTGTTGATGCCGTCCCAGGTGCGGTCGAGCACGCGCCGCATCCAGCCGTGGTCCGCCAGACGGCCCCCCATGTCGTAGCGGCTGGCCATCGCGGCGTCGCGCTTCTGTTGATCGGGATCGACATACCAGACGGCGGTGCCGGCCGCGGCGGTTGCGCCGGACGATCCGCAATACCCCTTGTCCGCCAGGATGACGCTGGCGCCGGCCTGCGCGGCGCATACCGCGGCCCAGGTTCCGGCAGGGCCACCGCCGATGACCAGCACATCCGCCTCGTAGCCCGAATTGGCGCTGCCTCGCGGCGCCGCGTGTTTGCCAGCCATGGAACCCCCTGCTTCATGCTTGATTGCAATGGAAGGTTCGATGGTATGTCGCTGGCCAGACATCACGAACGACGGATCGGCGATTTGCAAATCACCAGGACGGCGCGCATCGCCCGGCCCCTCAATGCCCGGCCGATCTCCCATACATATAGTCCCGCCGCCACGGATAAGACAGATCCCCTGGCCCATCCAGTTCGTCCGCGCGGCCCGACGCCGGATGCTGGACAAGAATCTGATGCAGTGCGATCCACCCATGTTCGAACGCCATGGCGCAACCGGCCAGATACAGCCGGTACGCGCGCAGCGACCGCTCGCCCTGGTCCCCGCCCAGGATGCGGGCCGCTTCGGGCAACCGCGCCTCCAGTCCATCACTCCAGGCCCAGAGCGTGCGCGCATAGTGCGGCCGCAGGTTCTCCACGTCCAGGTCTTCCAGCCCGCCATTGGCCAGCGCCTGCATCACCACGCTGACGTGCGTCAGCTCGCCGCCCGGAAAGATGTACTTCTCGATGAACTCGCCCATGCCATTGCCCAGCTCGGCGTTGTACACGCCGGCCGCGGTGATGCCGTGATTCATGATCAGCCCGCCCGGCCGGAGCAGCCGCCGCAGCTTGGCGAAGTAGCTTTCCAGCTGCGCGCGCCCCACGTGCTCGAACATGCCGACCGATGCGATCTTGTCGTAGGGCTGCGATTCGTCCAGCTGGCGGTAATCCAGCAGCATCATGCGGACCCGCCCGGACAACCCCTTCTCTTCGATCAGCCGGCTGACGTGCGCATGCTGGTTGCGCGACAGCGTGATGCCGGTGGCGTCGACGCCATAGTTCTCGGCGGCCCACAGCAGCAACCCGCCCCATCCCGCGCCCACGTCCAGGAACCGCTCGCCGGCGGACAGACGCAGCTTGCGGCAAATGTGATCGAGCTTGGCCTCCTGCGCCTGCGCCAGCGTCATGCCCGGTTCGCGGTAGTAGGCGCACGAATAGACGCGGCGCGGATCCAGCCACAGCGCGTAGAAGTCGTCGGACAGGTCGTAGTGGAACTGAATCTGTTTGGCGTCGCGCTCGACCGAATGCCGCCACACCGACATCACTTTGCGCACCAGATCGGTCAGCCATCCGCCCCGCGCGGCGTCCATGGGCGAACCGGGCAGGAGCTTTGCCGCGGCCGCCATGACGTCGCGCATGCGTCCTTCGATATCGATGCGGCCTTCGACGTAATCCTGGCCCAGCACGCCGACGGCCCCTTCGGCCAGATGGGCCAGCGCACTCTTGTCGTGCGTCACGAACCGCACGCGGGGGGACGGCGCGCCGAGCACGGCGCCATCGGGCAGCACGAGCTGCACCGGGACAGGCAGGGCCTGAAGTTTGCGTTCCACGACAGATAGCAAAGGATTCACGGCTTCTCCTCCGGATGCGTAACGGCGCCAGGGACGCTCTCGGAAAACACCCGCAATTTTCCTGTAAGCCAGCCCATGATAAAGTCCCCGGCTTGGCGCGGCCAGTACAGACCCTGCACCGCCACGCGCCCTGTCCCTGCGTTTCATCGCGATCTACATGCCCCCATCACAGACATCCCGCAGCAGCCTGCCCGGTTGGCTCATCCTCATGGGCGCGCTGACGGCCATCGGCCCGTTCGCCATCGATATGTACCTGCCCGCGTTCCCCACGATCGCGGCCAATCTCGGCGTCTCCCGCGGCGATGTCGAGCG
Organism: Achromobacter mucicolens; assembly: GCF_902859725.1. Taxonomy (GTDB): domain Bacteria; phylum Pseudomonadota; class Gammaproteobacteria; order Burkholderiales; family Burkholderiaceae_B; genus Achromobacter; species Achromobacter mucicolens. Next base: position 274,962 of record NZ_CADIJP010000006.1, read on the forward strand.
CACGCTGGCGGCGTACCTGATCGGCCTGGCGATGGCGCAGGTGTTCTACGGCCCGATGGCCGACCGCTTCGGCCGCAAGCCGCCGCTGCTGGTAGGCCTGACCCTGTTCATGATCGCCTCGCTGGGGTGCGCGCTGTCGGGATCGGTCGAAGCCCTGACCGGCTGGCGCGTCGTGCAGGCAATGGGCGGCGCGGCCGGCATCGTGATTCCGCGCGCGGTCATCCGCGACCACTACGAGACCCACGAAGCCGCGCGCGCCATGTCGCTGCTGATGCTCATCATGGGCCTGGCGCCGATCCTCGCGCCGCTGATCGGGGGCCAGTTGCTGGCCATCACCTCGTGGCGCAGCCTTTTCTGGGTGATGCTCGCGGGCGGCGCGATGCTGATGACGGCCGTCATCCTCATCATGAAGGAATCGCTCACGCCCGAGCGCGTGGTGCCGCTGCGCTGGAGCACCATCCTGCAGAACTATCGCGGCCTGTTCGCGCACCGCGGCTTCATGTCGCACAGCCTGGCGGGCGGTTTTGGCCAGGCCGGCATGTTCGCCTACATCATCGGCTCGCCCCGCGTCTTCATCGAGCTCTACGGCGTGCCGCCGCAATACTACGGCCTGCTGTTCGGCACCAATGCGCTGTCGCTCATCATCTGCTCGCAGATCAGCGCGCGGCTGCTGCGCACCTACACCCCGCGCCAGTTACAGCGCCGGGCGCTGGTCACGCTGGCCTGCGCCAGCCTCGCCGCCGTCGCGCTGACGCTGGCCGGGCTGCTGACGCTGCCGCTGCTGATGCTGTGCCTGATCTGCTACATGGGCAGCCAGGGCTTCGTGAACCCCAACTCGGCGGCGCTTGCGCTGGCGGACCAGGGCAAGCGGCTGGGCGCGGCGTCCGCGCTATTGGGGACGCTTCAGTTGTCGTGCGGCGCCCTCGCGGGTTTCGCCGTCAGCGCCTGGCAATCGGACACCGCCCTGCCTCTTACGACTACCCTGGCGGCCTGCGCATGCCTGTCCTGGACGGCCGGGCGTGTGGCGCGTTCGCACACCGCGTAACCCTGCAGCTTGATTTATTTAAGATTTTCGTATTAGAATCGCGGTCTTCACATGAAGTTTCCCGTGCAGGACTACTATGCTTTGTAGTTCAGCACTCTGACCCCCAACCGCGTGTTGTGAATGCAAGCGGGCGGCAGGCAGCGGGTATAAGCACTGGGGTGAAATCACTTTCCCCCTCATCCACTAAGACTGGGTGGCCGGCCAAGGCAGCGTACAGCAGCCTTCACAGCCCGGCGGCTAAACCCCCGTCTACTCCCCCGAAGCGATGCGCGGCAAGAACGACACTAAAGAGGTGCATCCATGGCACGCGTATGCCAAGTGACCGGCAAAGGCCCGATGGTGGGCAACAATGTTTCGCACGCAAACAACAAGACCAAGCGTCGCTTCCTGCCCAACCTGCAATCGCGCCGGTTCTGGGTTGAAAGCGAAAACCGCTGGGTTCGCCTGCGTGTTTCTGCCAAGGCCATCCGCACGATCGACAAGAACGGCATCGAAGCCGTGCTGGCCGAAATGCGTGCCCGCGGCGAAATGGCCTAATCGGCCGCCCCGCCAATCTACATACTAGGAGCACGACATGGCCAAAGGTATCCGCGAAAAGATCAAGCTCGAGTCGACCGCCGGCACGGGTCATTTCTACACGACCACCAAGAACAAGCGCAACATGCCCGAGAAGATGCTGATCAAGAAATTTGATCCGGTCGCTCGCAAGCACGTCGACTACAAGGAAACCAAGCTGAAGTAATTCAGCCGGTATCCCGCAAAAAAGGCCCTGTCATGCAGGGCCTTTTTTATTGCCGGCTTTTTATTGCCATTAATTTGCCGCTTCGCCGAGGCCCATGTTTCAATTAGGCCGCACCGGCGGCGCCCCAGGGCGCGCGCGAGGCCCGATTCATCTTCAGCCTGCGATTACTCCACCATGATCCGTCCCTGCCTCACTTTGCTGCGCCGCGCGCTTGCGCCCGCGATCCTGGCCCTGGCCCTGGCTCCGGCCGCCCCCGCCGCCGCCAAAGACAAGGAGCCGCCCATCCGCATCGGCGAGATCAACAGCTACAAGGCCATTCCCGCCTTCCTGGGCCCGTACAAAAAGGGTTGGCAGCTGGCGCTTGAAGAGGTCAACGCCGCGGGTGGCGTCCTGGGCCGAAAACTCGAAGTCATCTCGCGCGACGACAACGGCAATCCGGGTGACTCCGTCCGCGCCGCACAGGAACTGCTGGCGCGCGAAAAAGTCGAGCTGCTGTTCGGGGGGTTCCTTTCCAACACCGGCCTGGCGCTGACCGATTTCGCCAAGCAGCAAGAGGTGTTCTTCCTGGCCGCCGAGCCGCTGACCGACAAGATCACCTGGCAGGAAGGCAACCGCTACACCTACCGCCTGCGTCCGTCCACGTGGATGCACGTGGCGGCGGTGGCGCCCAAGGCGCTGGCCCTGCGCAAGAAGCGCTGGGCAATCGTCTACCCCAATTACGAATACGGGCAATCCGCCGTGGCCACGTTCAAGGCCATGATGCAGTCGTTCCAGTCCGACGTGGAATTCGTCGCGGAACAGGCCGTGCCGCTGGGCAAGGTGGATGCCGGCGCGGTGGTGCAGGCGTTGGCCGACGCCAAACCCGACGCCATTTTCAACGTGCTGTTCGCCGCCGACCTGACGCGCTTCGTGCGCGAAGGCAACACGCGCGGCCTCTTTGAAAACATGCCGGTCGTCTCGCTGCTGTCCGGCGAACCCGAATATCTGGAGCCGCTGGGCGCCGACACCCCCACCGGCTGGATCGTCACTGGCTATCCCTGGTACGCCATCGACACGCCGGCCAACAAGACCTTTGTCGACGCCTACAAGAAGCGCTTCAACGAAACGCCCAAGGTCGGGTCGGTGGTCGGCTATGCATCGTTGATGTCGATCGCGCAGGGCCTGAAGGCCGCCGGTTCCGTGGACACGGAAAAGCTCGTCGATGCCTTTGCCGGCCTGAAGGTGGACACGCCCTACGGCCCGATCCAGTACCGCAAGATCGACCATCAATCCACGATGGGCGTGTACGTGGGCGTGACCGCGGTCGAGGACGGAAAGGGCATCATGAAGGACTTTGCCTACATCGACGGCGCACGGCTGCAGCCGCCTGACGAACAGGTGCGCAAGATGCGGCCGGCCCACTGATGAATGTGTCCGGGCTGCTGCTGCAGCTGCTCAACGGCCTGGCCGACGCCAGCGCGCTGTTCCTGGTCGCCGCGGGCCTGTCGCTGATCTTTGGCGTGACCCGCGTGGTCAACTTCGCGCACGGCTCGTTCTACATGCTGGGCATCTACCTGGCCTGGACCTTCACCAGCCATTTCGGCAGCGGCGCGGGTTACTGGTTCGGCCTGCTGCTGGCGGCGCTGGCGACCGGACTGATCGGCGCGGCGGCCGAACTTCTGGTGCTCAAGCGCCTTTACCGCGCCCCCGAACTCTTCCAGCTGCTGGCGACCTTCGCCCTCGTCCTCATCATCGGCGACGCGGCCCTGGCCATCTGGGGCCCCGAAGACCTGTTCTCGGCCCGCGCGCCCGGCCTGTCGGGCGCCGTGCAGATCCTGGGCCGCCGTTACCCTGAATACGACCTCCTGCTGATTGCCGCCGGCCCCATCGTGCTGGGTCTCTTGTGGCTGCTGCTCATGCGCACCCGCTGGGGCCGGCTACTGCGCGCCGCCGCTGAAAACCGCACCATGCTGGCGGCGCTGGGCGTGAATCAGGCCTGGCTGTTCACGTCCGCCTTCACGCTGGGCGCGTTCCTCGCCGGCCTGGGCGGCGCGCTTGCCGCGCCGCGCGTGCCCGCCACCCTGGGCCTGGATCTGGAAATCATCGCCAGCGCGTTTGTCGTGGTGGTCGTGGGCGGCCTGGGATCGGTGCCGGGCGCGTTCCTGGCGGCCGTGCTGATCTGCTCGGTCAAGGCGCTGTTCGTGTTCCTGGGTCAGGTCGCCATCGGCCCGTGGGTATTCAACCTATCCAAGCTCACGCTGCTGGCCGAATTCGCCGTGATGGCCGTGGTGCTGGTCGTGCGGCCGTGGGGCCTGATGGGTAAGCCCCCCGCGCCCTCCTCGCACGCGGGCATGCCGGAGCGGCCCCTATCTCCGGCGGGCCCCCGCCTGCGTCTGGCCTATGGCGTGCTGCTGGCCTTGCTGGCGCTGGTGCCCGTCGCGACGCTGTACTGGCCCTACCTCAGCATTCTCATGACCGAGATCCTGATCGCCGCCCTGTTCGCCGCCAGTCTGCACTTTCTGACCGGGCTGGCGGGCATGACCTCGTTCGGCCACGCCGCCTGGTTCGGACTGGGCGCCTACGGCGCGGCGCTGCTCCTGAAACTGGCCGCCATCCCCATGGAGGCAGCGCTGCTGCTGGGCCCGTTTGCCGCCGCGTTCGGGGCCCTGGTGTTCGGGTGGTTCTGCGTGCGTCTGTCCGGTGTGTATATGGCGATGCTGACGCTGGCCGTCGCGCAGATTCTGTGGGCCCTGACCTATCAATGGGATGACGTGACCGGCGGCAGCAACGGTCTGACGGGCTTGTGGCCGTCGGCCTGGCTGGCGCAGGGGCCCTGGTTCTACTACCTCACGCTGGCGCTGTGCGCGGCCGGCGTCTGGTGGCTGCGCCGGCTGGCGTTTTCGCCGCTGGGTTTCGCGCTGCGCGGCGTGCGCGATTCGGCCTTGCGCGCCGAAGCGCTGGGCATGGACACGCGTCGCATCCAATGGGCAGGATTCGTGGCCGCCTCGTTCGCCGCGGGCCTGGCGGGCTCCCTGTATGCATTTTCCAAGGGCAGCATCGCGCCCGACGTGCTGGCCGTCAGCCGCTCGGTCGATGGACTGGTGATGGTGCTGCTGGGCGGCATCCAGACGCTGGCCGGCCCGCTCGTCGGCGCGGCATCCTACACCTGGCTGCAGGATGCCGCGGCGCGCAGCACCGAGTACTGGCACGCGGTGCTGGGCCTGGCGATCCTGGCGCTCGTCATGGCCTTCCCCGACGGCCTGGCGGGCGCTGCCGCCCGGCTGCGCAGGAGGTCCGCATGACCCCGGCCGCCCCCCTGCTGCAGGTGCGCAACCTGCGCAAATCCTTCGGCGGCATCGACGCGCTGGCCGATGTGTCGTTCGACCTGGAAGCCGGCCACATGCTGGCCCTGATCGGCCCGAACGGCGCGGGCAAGTCGACCTGCTTCAATGTGTTGGGCGGCCAACTGCGCCCGGACTCGGGTTCGGTACGGCTGGACGGGCGCGAACTGGTCGGCCTGTCGGCCAGCAAGATCTGCCGGCTGGGCGTGGGCCGCAGCTTCCAGACCGCCGCCACGTTCCGCTCGATGACCGTGCTGGAAAACGTTCAGACCGCCCTGCTGTCGCGCGACCGGTTGCTGTTCAACCCATGGCGGCGCGCCGGCCGCCATGCGGTTGACGAAGCGAAGACCCTGCTGTCGCAGGTGCAGATGGCGGACAAGGCCAACGAGGCTTGCGGCACGCTGGCCTATGGCGACGTCAAGCGGGTGGAGCTTGCGATGGCGCTGGCGCACCAGCCGCGTCTGCTCTTGATGGACGAGCCCACCGCCGGCATGGCCACCAACGAACGCCACGCGCTGATGCGCCTGACCCGCCAGCTGGCGGACACGCAGCGCATCGCGGTGCTTTTCACGGAACACAGCCTGGATGTCGTGTTCAAGCACGCCGATCGCATCGCGGTGCTGGTGCGGGGCGGCCTGCTGGCCAAAGGCGCGCCGGCCGACATCGCAGCCGACGAACGGGTCAAGGCCGCTTATCTGGGCACCGAGACGCCGCAGAAAGCCTGACCCGCCAAACGCCTCAACCGTCGCGCTGCGGGCGGTCCGGCTGGCATTCCCAGAAAATCCGGGCCGTGCACCCTGCGCAGATGTTCCGGTCCAGCCTGGCGTAGATCTCGTGCAACGCCGTCGCCTTGTCCGGAAAGATGTGGTCCTCGCCCAGCCGGGCCAGAAATCCGGTGCGGCGCCACATGTCCATCACCTCGGGCCGCGGCCGATGGAAATACAGATCGCCGCCCATCGCGCGCCGCGCCGCCAGCTCGTCGTCCCAGACCTGCGCGCCGGCCAGGTCGATGAAGTTCATGCTCTTGGCCATCACCAGCAGATGGCGCGGCGCGCCCGGCGCCGAACGCAGATCGTGCAGCCGCTGCGCCACGTGCGCGGCCGCACCGAAATAGACTGACCCCTCCATGCGCAGCAGCTTCAGTTGCGGGCATTCCGGCAAGGCGTCCGGGTGATGCTCCAGGACGACGAAGCGGCGATCCGGCCCGCGCGAATCAAAGCCCATCGTGCGCATCGCCGGCCGCGACGTGCGGTGCAGGTACACCATGAGCGACAGCACGGTCCCCAGCAGGATTGCGACCTCCATGCGGATGGCGATCGTGGCGGCCAGCGTGGCCGCGGCGATTGCGCATTCGCCGCGTTGCGTGCGCAACAGGTGACGCCAGCGCGGAATGTCCAGCAGCGTCCAGGCCACCAGCAGCAGCAGCCCCGAGATCGCGGCATGCGGGATCAACGCCAGAAGCGGCGCCGACACCGCCACCAGCAGCATCAGCAGCAGCGCGGAAAACACCGACGCCAGCGGCGTTTTTGCGCCCGCCTCGAAATTTGGAATGGAACGATTGAGCGAGCCGCAGGACAGGTAGCACGAAAAAAAGCCGCCCACGATGTTGGACAAGCCCTGCCCCACGAACTCCCGGTTCGCGTCGATGCGTTGGCCCGATCGCGTCGCAACCGCCTTGGCAATCGAGATGGATTGCGCCAATGCGACGATGGTCAGCGCAAATGCCAGGCTCAAGAGATCGGGCAGCGCGCGCCAGTCGACGCTGGGCACATGAAACGGCGGCCACGGTTGGGCGATTGCCCCCAGCAAAGGCACCGGCGCGCCCCCTTGGGACGTGACCACCGAATTGTAGGCCCACGCCGCGAATGTCCCCGCCGCCAGGCCCAGCAGCATGTAAGGCTTGCGCTTGTCCAGCCGGCGCGCCAGCAGCGCGGTGCCCAGGGTGACCAGCGTCACCAGCAAGGCGCCCGGATGCGCCTGGCCGATATGCGTGGCGATGTTTTCCAGCACCGCGCCCGCACCGTGCGCCTCTGTCGAGGGCAAACCCAGCGCGTCCTTGAGCGCATGCACCGCGATCAGCACGGCCGCGCCACTGGTAAAGCCAAACAACGCCGACGGCGAAATGAAGTGCGCCAGCGATCCCAGCCGCAAGGTGCCCACCAGCCACTGCATGATCCCGACCAGCACGGTCACGGCAAGAGCAAGCTGAATGTAGGCGGGAGTGCCCGCCGCTGCCAGCGGCGCCAGCACCGCAAACAGCGCCAGCGAATTGGCGTTGGTCGGTCCGGACATCACATGGCGGCTGGAGCCGAACAACGCCGCCACGATACAGGGCACGATGGCCGAATACAGTCCGTATTCAGGAGGCAGGCCCGCCAGCGTCGCAAACGCGACGCCCTGCGGCAGCACCAGCAGCGCGCCCAACAACCCCGCCGCCAGGTCGGCGCGCAGCGTCACCCGGTTGACGTCCTCGACCCACGAACCGAACAGCCGGCGCGCGACGTTCATTCCCCCCAGCATCATCCTGTCTTGTTCCCTGGCATCGGCGTTCCCGCCTGTCCGGCAAGGGTAAACGCTCGCCCCCGCCCGCGCAACGCGCCTTTTCAGCCGGCCTCGCCGCCGCGCCGCGCTTTCATGGCCTGACCGATCGCGGCCAGCGCGTCGTCCGGTATCAGCCGCGCCGCCATCGGCAGCAGCTCGTCCTCTTCGCGCCGGATGTGCGCTTCGTAGGCCTCGGTGAATGCCTGGACCTGCTCCGGCGGCAATTGCGCCGGCCGCCCCGCCACGATCTCGGACAGCGTCTGGCGCAAGGGTTCCCACAGGCCCGCCAAGCGGCGATGATCTGCCATCAGGCCGTCCACCAGGGCGTGCAGGCACACCGCGTCCGATCCCGCCATCGAGTCGATCAACGCCGGAAAGAGGTCTTCTTCTTCGTCTTCATGATGATGCACGGCCGCGGTGTCGAAGTAGCGGCGGACGCTTGTGGCGGCGGTTTGCGCCGCCATGTCGCTGCCGTGCGATGGCAGGTGCGCCGCCAGCCGCGCCAGCGTCGCGCATTGGCGCGCGATGCGCCCATGACAGGCCGACAACAGCGCCAGCGGATCGTCTGGGCCCGGCGCCGCAGCCGGACCGCCTGGAAAACTCACTGCCATCGCCTGCCTCCGAATCGTGTTGCGTTAACCCGCTGTGCCGCGCCACCACAAACGGATGGAATCCCACGCTCGCCCGGCGATGCCCGCCTCGGCCACGGGTTCCAGCGCCACCACCGGAAAGTGCATGGCGGGCTTGCCGTCCACCGTCACCTTCAATTCGCCCACCGTCGCCTGCGCGGCAATGGGCGCGATCAACGGCGCCTGCGGCGCCCAGGCCGATTCAACCTTCGCGCCGGCGGGCACCGTCACATAGGCGTCGCGCGAGAATCCCACCTTCAGGCTGTCGGTCTCGCCCTTCCAGACCTCGGGCGTGGCCACGGCCTGTCCGCGCGCATACAGCTTGATGGTATTGAACCCCTGGAAGCCCCATTCCAGCAACTCGCGGCTTTCCTGCGTGCGCAGCTTGTCCGACGCCGTGCCCACCACCACCGTGATCAGCCGCCGCTGATCCTTGCCATTGGGCCGCTGCGCCGTCGCGATGATGCAATAGCCGGCCGAAGCCGTATGGCCCGTCTTCAGCCCGTCCACACTGGGATCCAGCCAAAGCAGCCGGTTCCGGTTGGACTGGGTGATCTTGTTGAACGTGAACTGCCTGGCCGAATCGTAGGTCTTGTAGAGCTGCGGAAAATCCCGGATGAACCGCGTGGCCAGGATCGACAGGTCGCTGGCGGTGGAATACGTGCCCGGATCCGGCAGCCCGTGCGGACTGGCAAAGTGCGTGGCGTGCAGGCCCAGGCGGGCGGCGGTGTCGTTCATCCGCGCGACAAAGGCTTCGACGCTGCCCGACACGGCTTCGGCCAGCGCAACCGCCGCGTCATTGCCCGACTGGATCATCAGGCCGCGCAGCAGGTCGTCCACCGACACCTTGGAGTTGGGCTCCAGGAACATCTTGGAGCTGCCCGCCGGCACCTTCCAGGCCCGCGTCGAGATGGTGACCATCTGGCTGGCGGTCAGCTCCTTCTTCGTCATCGCATCGAACACGACGTAGGCCGTCATGATCTTGGTCAGGGACGCCGGCTCGATGCGCGTGGTGGCCGCGTGGGACGCGATGACCTGGCCGCTGGTCTCATCCAGCAGCAGCCACGCCTTGGCCGAAAGCGCCGGCGCCGGCATCGATTGCGCCATGGCGCTGGATATACAGGCGGTCGCAACGAGCAGGCTCGCCGCCAACTTCTTCATCAACATATAGCTGCTTCACTTCCATGTTCTGTTTTCTTCGGGCGCGCGCAACGCGCTTGGGACAAGTCCGAATCACGGGACGTTCCGCCCATGCCCGCCGCGCGCGCCGCCCGCAATTGGAACATGCGCCACAAGATAGGTTCATCCGCACGCGCGGCAATGGTCCCTGAGCGCGCACGTGGCGCCCTGGATGGGTCCACGCGCGCGCCCCGCAAACGCGAGCCGTCAGAACGTCAGCGAACGTCACGACTTCTTGCGAAACCCCTTGCAGAAGGCACTTTTCTGCGTGGAAACAACAAACAGTGGCTTAAAACCCGCTGCAAAGCCGCTTTTACCGCCACTCTTCCGCTATCATCGGGCGCGTAGCGTCAAATGCCGATATCCGGCACGCGCTGCTCCATGTCCTCAACATACGGATTTTGACCATGGCCACGAAAGCTAAAGCTCCTGCCAAGAAAGTCACCAAGACCGCCGTCAAGGCGCCCGCAAAGAAGGCAACTGCCGCCAAGCCCGCCGTGAAGCCGGCTGCCAAGAAGGCCGTCGCCGCCAAGAAGGTCGCTGCCGCCCCCAAGGCCATCAAGGCCGCGATGAACAAGACCCAGCTCATCGCCTACATCGTTGAGCAATCCGGCGTCGAAGCCAAGTCGGTCAAGGCCGTCCTGGCCAGCCTGGAAACCTCGGTGCTGGGCTCCGTGGACAAGAAGGGCGCTGGCGAATTCACGATGCCCGGCCTGTTCAAGGTCGCCGTGCAGAAGGTTCCCGCCAAGGCCAAGCGCTTCGGCAAGGATCCGTTCACGGGCGAAGAGCGTTGGTTCCCCGCCAAGCCGGCTTCGGTCAAGGTCAAGGTTCGCCCGCTCAAGAAGCTGAAGGACGCCGCGCAGTAATTTCATTACGCGCAGTATCCGGTCAAGCCGGGAAGGGCCCGCCTCGCAAGAGGCGGGCCCTTCTTCATTTGCGCGCGGTCTTTGGCTCGGTAGGTGGCGCGCGCTTTGCATTGCCGGCAAGCCGCTGCTAGAATTTTGTCTTTACGTGAAGATACTTCACATTGACACACCAGCCCGCCGCCATGAATGACCTTGTCGATCTCGTGATCTCGCAATGGACGCAGGAATGCCCTGCGCAGGACTTCGCCGCCATGTCGGTGGTCGCCCGCCTCTTCCGCCTGAACGCATTCGCCGCCCGCAACGTCAATCGCACCTTTCGCCAGTACAACCTGCATCAGGGCGAATTCGACGTGCTCGCCACGCTCTACCGCACCGGCGCGCCGTATGCGATGAATCCGCAAAAACTCGTGCAAGCCCTTCTGCTGACGTCCGGCGCCATGACCAACCGCCTGGACCGGCTGGAAGAGGCCGGGATGCTCGTGCGCAGTCCCAATCCCGACGACCGGCGCGGCGTCATCGTGTCGCTCACCGCCAACGGGCTGCGCACGATCAAGATCCTGCTCAAGGACTACCTGAGCGACCTGAACGACCTGCTGGAACCGCTGTCCGCCGCGGAACGCCGCCAATTGGCGGGCCTTCTGAAAAAGCTGCTGATCAAGCAGGACCAGGAAACGCCCGGCAGCGTCGACGCCTGAGTTGCCCGCCGCCCACCGTCATCACCTTTTCAGCCTCAGATCAGTGACTTCTCCTACACAAACCACGCCCACGCTCACCGCGCCCATCATCCTGCTGATGTCCGTGGCGACCGGCCTGGCGGTCGCCAGCAACTACTACGCGCAACCCCTGCTGCACACGATCGGTCAGCAGTTCTCGATTTCGAATGCCGCCGCCGGCACCATCGTCACGACCGCGCAGCTCAGCTACGCGGTGGGCCTGATGCTGCTGGTGCCGCTGGGCGACATGTTCGAGCGCCGCGCGCTGATCGTGCTGATGAACCTGCTGGCCGCGGGCGGCCTGCTGATCTCGGCCTTTGCCAGCAACATCGCGGTACTGATCCTGGGCACCGCCCTGACCGGCATGCTATCCGTCGTCGCCCAGATCCTCGTGCCCTTTGCCGCCACGCTGGCGGCGCCCCACGAGCGGGGCAAGGCCGTCGGGACCGTCATGAGCGGGCTGCTCCTGGGCATCCTGCTGGCCCGCACCGCGGCCGGCGCGCTGGCCGACGTGGGCAGCTGGCGCACGGTGTACTGGGTGGCCGCCATCCTGATGCTGTGCATGTCCGCCGTCCTGTGGCGCGTGCTGCCGCGCTACCAGAGCCACACGGCAATGAGCTATCCGCGTCTGCTGGGATCAATCCTGCGCATGTTTGTCGAAGAACCGCTGTTCCGCGCCCGGTCCCTCATCGGCGGACTGCTGTTTGCCGCCTTCAGCATGCTGTGGACCCCGCTGACCTTCCTTTTGGCCGGGCCGCCTTATGAATACAGCAACACCACCATCGGTCTCTTTGGCCTGGCCGGTGCGGCCGGGGCCTACGCCGCCAACCGCTTCGGACGCCTTGCCGACCGCGGCCTGGGCAACCTTGCCACCCGCGTGGGCCTGCTGCTGCTCCTGGGTTCCTGGGGACTGATGGCGTTCGGCCAGGTGTCGGTCGTTGCCCTGCTGGCGGGCATCCTGGTGCAGGATCTGGCGATCCAGGGCGTCCACGTCACCAACACCAGCTCCATCTACCGCCTGCGGCCCGAAGCGCGCAGCCGCCTGACCGCCGGATACGTCACCTGCTACTTCATCGGCGGCGCTTCGGGTTCGCTGGTATCGTCCTGGCTGTACGCCCATTTCGGCTGGCCGGCGGTGGTCACGGCGGGCGCCGTCCTGGCGGCCCTCACGCTGGCTTATGGCGCCCTTGCGCCCAGTGCGCGCATCCCGGAAATGCCCTCGCCCCCTGCCCGCGCCTAGCACCTCCTATAATCAGGGGTTTTGACCGCCACCGCGCCCCGGCGCGATGGGGCGGCTCACCCCTTTTTCGCCACCGCGCACGAGCCCATGCAGGAACGCTACCTCCCCACTACCGTCGAAGCGGCCGCCCAACAAGACTGGCAGGCCCGCGACGTCTATCTGGTCCAAGAACACGCAAAGAACCCCGACGGCTCCGAAAAGCCCAAGTTCTACGCCTGCTCCATGCTGCCTTATCCCAGCGGCAAGCTGCACATGGGCCACGTGCGCAACTACACCATCAACGACATGATGGCCCGCCAGCTGCGCATGCGCGGCTACAACGTCCTCATGCCCATGGGCTGGGACGCGTTCGGCATGCCGGCGGAAAACGCGGCCATCAAGTCCAAGGTCCCGCCCGCCAAGTGGACCTACGACAACATCGCCTACATGAAGAAGCAGATGAAGGCGATGGGTCTGGCAATCGACTGGACGCGCGAAATGTGCGCCTGCGATCCGCAGTATTACAAGTGGAACCAGTGGCTGTTCCTGAAGATGCTCGAAAAGGGCGTCGCCTACCGCAAAACCCAGGTCGTCAACTGGGATCCGGTCGACCAGACCGTGCTGGCCAACGAACAGGTCATCGACGGCCGCGGCTGGCGTTCGGGCGCGCTCGTTGAAAAGCGCGAAATCCCCGGTTACTACCTGCGCATCACCGACTACGCCGACGAACTGCTGGGCGCGGTCCAGAACGACCTGCCCGGCTGGCCCGAGCGCGTTCGCCTGATGCAGGAAAACTGGATCGGCAAGTCCGAGGGCCTGCGCTTTGCCTTCCCGCACCAGATCGCTGGCCAGGACGGCCAACTGATCCAGGACGGCAAGCTGTACGTCTTCACCACCCGCGCCGACACGATCATGGGCGTGACCTTCTGCGCCGTGGCGCCGGAACACCCCCTGGCCACGCACGCCGCCGCCGCCAATGCGCCGCTGGCCGCGTTTATCGAGCAGTGCAAGCTCGGCGGCACGACCGAGGCCGAAATGGCCACGCGCGAAAAAGAAGGCATGCCCACGGGCCTGTTCGTCACGCACCCCATCACCGGCGCGCAGGTTGAAGTCTGGGTCGGCAACTACGTGCTCATGACCTACGGCGACGGTGCCGTCATGGGCGTGCCGTCGCACGACGAGCGCGACTTCGCCTTCGCCAAGAAATACGGCCTGCCCATCGTGCAAGTCGTGGACGTGGCCGGCAAGGAGTACTCCACCGACGCCTGGCAGGAATGGTACGGCGACAAGCAGTCGGGCCGCACCATCAATTCCGGCAAGTACGACGGCCTGTCCTACAAGGAAGCCGTGGACGCCATCGCGGCCGACCTGGGCGAAAAGGGCCTGGGCGAAAAGCAGACCACCTGGCGCCTGCGCGACTGGGGCATTTCGCGCCAGCGCTACTGGGGCACCCCGATCCCGATCATCCACTGCGCCGACTGCGGCCCGGTGCCGGTGCCCGAAAAGGACCTGCCCGTGGTCCTGCCCGACGACCTCATCCCCGACGGCAGCGGCAACCCGCTGGCCAAGAACGAAGCCTTCCTGTCCTGCGCCTGCCCCAAGTGCGGCAAGCCCGCCCGCCGCGAAACGGACACGATGGACACGTTCGTGGACTCGTCCTGGTACTTCATGCGCTACACCTCGCCCGGCAACGACAACGCCATGGTCGACCAGCGCAATGACTACTGGATGCCGATGGACCAGTACATCGGCGGCATCGAGCACGCCGTGCTGCACCTGCTGTACGCGCGCTTCTGGACCAAGGTCATGCGCGACATGGGCCTGCTCAACTTCGACGAGCCCTTCACCAAGCTTCTGTGCCAGGGCATGGTGCTGAACCACATCTATTCCCGCAAGACGCCCCAGGGCGGCATCGAGTACTTCTGGCCCGAAGACGTCGACAACGTCTACGACGATCGCGGCGCCATCGTCGGCGCCAAGCTGAAGTCGGACGGTTCGGCCATCAACTACGGCGGCGTGGGCACGATGTCCAAGTCCAAGAACAACGGCGTCGATCCGCAATCGCTGATCGACACGCTGGGCGCCGACACGGCCCGCCTGTTCGTCATGTTCGCCAGCCCGCCCGAGCAGACCCTCGAATGGTCCGATTCCGGCGTCGAAGGCTCCAACCGCTTCCTGCGCCGTCTCTGGTCCATCAGCTACAACCGCCGCGAAGCCATCGCCCGCGGCCTGGCCCACGGCGCGGACTGGGCGCAAGCGCCCGCCGCGGTCAAGGACCTGCGCCGCGAGGTCTACGGTCTGCTCAAGCAGGCCGATTACGACTACCAGCGCATCCAGTACAACACCGTCGTGTCCGCCTGCATGAAGATGCTGAACGCCATCGACGATGCCAAGCTGCCCGAAGGCGCCGAGGCCGATGCCGCCTATGCCGAAACCGTCGGCGTCCTGCTGCGCGTGCTCTACCCGGTCGTGCCGCACATCACCTGGCACCTGTGGCAGGATCTGGGCTACGCCAAGGAACTCGGCGACCTGCTCGACGCGCCGTGGCCGCATGTGGACGAAGCCGCGCTCGTCGCCGACGAGATCGAGCTGATGCTGCAGGTCAATGGCAAGCTGCGCGGCTCGATCCGCGTGGCGGCCAAGGCGGTCAAGGAAGATATCGAGCAACTGGCAGCCAGCCAGGAAGAGGTCGCCCGATTCCTGGAAGGCCGTCCGCCCAAGCGCGTCATCGTGGTTCCGGGCAAACTGGTCAACGTCGTAGGCTGATGAGGTCAAGCATGCACTTCGCCGGGCAACAATCGCAAGTCTCCCGCCAAACCTGGCTGCTGCGCGGCGCCTGCCTGGCGCTGTTCATGCTGCTCTCCGCCTGCGGCTTCGCGCTGCGCGGCACCACCCCGATGCCATTCGACACCCTGTACGTGGGCATTCCTGACAACATCCAGTTCGGCGCCGACCTGCGCCGCGCGCTGCGCGCGGCCTCGCCCAACACCAAGCTGGTGGATTCGCGCAAGGAAGCCCAGGCGATCCTCCAGCAGGTCAGCGACACGCGCACGCTGCGTGAGGTCTCGCTGAACGCGCAAGGCCGTGTCGAATCCTACGAACTGGGCATCAACTACACGTTCCGCCTGATCGACGCCAAGGGCCGCGCCCTGGTCCCCGACACGACGCTGTCCATCTATCGCGAAATGCCGTACGACGACCAGGTCGTGCAGGCCAAGCAGGGCCAGATCGAAACGCTGTACAAGGCCATGCAGCGGGACCTCGTCTCGCGCGTGCTGCGCCGCATTACCGCGCCGGACGTGCACAAGGCATTCGAAGCCGCGCAAGCGGGCGGCGACGACGCAAACATGCCGCTGTTCGACCCCAACGAGCCGCAACGACCGCGCGTGCCCACGCCCTGGCAGACGCCGTCCGTCACCGATCCGGCCATCGTCCGCTAGTCCATGGCACAGCCTCTGGACGCGGATCGGCTGGCCGAACACCTGCAGCGGCCCGGCAACCGCCTGGCGCCGCTGTACACGGTGTCGGGCGACGAGCCGCTGCTGGTGACCGAAGCCGTCGACGCGCTTCGCGCCGCCGCGCGCAACGCTGGCTACACCGAGCGCCTGTCCATGGTGATGGACGCGCGCAGCGACTGGAGCGCGGTCATTGCCGCCACCCAGAGCGTGTCGCTCTTTGGCGACCGCCGCATCCTTGAAATCAAGATACCCACCGGCAAACCGGGAAAATCCGGCGCCGACACCCTGACCAAGCTGGCCGAACAGGCCGAAAAGCAGCCAGACGCCGACACCCTGGTGCTGATCGCGCTGCCCCGTCTGGACAAGGCCACCCGCGAAAGCCGCTGGATGCAGGCGCTTGCCCGCGCCGGCATGGCCGTCGACATCGCCAACATCGAACGCGGCCGCCTGCCCGCCTGGGTCGGCATGCGACTGGCGCGCCAGAACCAACGCGCCGACAGCGCCACCCTGCAATGGATGGCGGACAAGGTCGAAGGCAACCTGCTCGCCGCCCACCAGGAAATCCAGAAGCTGGGCCTGCTCTACCCCGAAGGCCAGCTTGCCCCGGAGGACGTCGAGCGCGCCGTGCTGAACGTCGCCCGCTACGACGTCTTCGGTCTGCGCGATGCCATGCTGGCCGGCGACATCGGTCGCACCATCCGCATGATCGACGGCCTGCGCGCCGAAGGCGAGGCGCTGCCGCTGGTGCTGTGGGCAGTCGGCGAAGAAATCCGCTTGCTGGCCCGCATTGCCGAGGCACGCGCGCTGGGCCAGGACGCGGGCGGCCTCATGCGCCGCCTGCGCATTTTCGGCGCGCATGAACGCCTTGCGCTGCAGGCCCTGAACCGGGTGCAGCCCAACGTCTGGCCCGCCGCCGTGCAGCACGCCCACGAAGTCGACCGCCTGATCAAGGGCCTGTCGGTGCCCGGACGCCTGTCTGACCCCTGGGAAGAAATGACCCGGCTGGCCCTGCGCGTAGCCGCCGCCGGCGGCCGACCGTGAAGGCGGCTTTGCCGCCTGCCTCCCGCCCCCCATCCGGTCCGCCGACCGGATCTCGCCCGGCCATCGCGCCGGATATACACTGACTTTCCTGGCGGCGCCCGCGCCGCCTTCTCCACAAGATCGACGCCGCCATGTCCTCGTCCTCCATCGAACAAGCCATGCTGACCCTGGGCGAAAACGCCCGCCGCGCCTCGCGCGCCATGATGCGCGCCGACAGCGCCGCCAAGAACCGGGCGCTGATCGCCATGGCCGACGCGCTGGCCGCCAGCCACGATGAACTGAAAGCCGCCAACGAAAAGGACGTGGCCGCCGCCCGGGCCAATGGCCTGGAGCCCGCCCTGCTCGACCGCCTGACCCTGTCGGACAAGACGCTGGCGCACATGGCCGAGGGCCTGCGCCAGATCGCCGCCCTGCCCGACCCGATCGGCAGCATCACCGCCACCACCGTGCGGCCCAACGGCATGCGTGTCGCCCAGATGCGCGTGCCATTGGGCGTGATCGGCATCATTTATGAATCGCGCCCCAACGTCACCATCGACGCCGCGGCCCTGTGCCTGAAGTCCGGCAACGCCGCCATCCTGCGCGGCGGCAGCGAAGCCCTGCACTCGAACGTGGCGCTCGGCCGCATCGTGCAGACCGGCCTGGCTGCCGCCGGCCTGCCGCAGGAGGCCGTGCAGGTCGTCGCCACGACCGACCGCGCGGCCGTGGGCGCGCTCATCACCATGACCGAGCATATCGATGTCATCGTGCCGCGTGGCGGCAAGGGCCTCATCGCCCGGCTGTCCCAGGAAGCGCGCGTGCCGCTCATCAAGCATCTGGACGGCAACTGCCACATCTACATCGATGCGGCGGCAGACCCCGACAAGGCCCACGCCATCGCCCTGAACGCCAAGACCTACCGCTATGGCATCTGCGGCGCCATGGAAACGCTGCTGATCGACGCCGTGGCCGCCGTGTCCATCTTGCCCAGCCTGGCCGCCGCCTTCGCCGAACACGGCGTGGAACTGCGCGGCTGCCCGCGCACGCTGGCGCTGCTGCCGCACGCCACGCCCGCCACCGAAGAAGACTGGGCCACCGAATACCTGGCGCCCATCCTGGCCGTGCGCATCGTCGACACGCTGGACGACGCCATCGAACATATCGCGCGCTATGGCTCGGGCCACACCGACGCGATCGTCACGCAAGACCTCTCGGCGGCCCAGCGCTTCCAGCGCGAAGTCGACTCCAGCTCCGTCTACGTCAACCTTCCCACCTGCTTTGCAGACGGCTTCGAATACGGGCTGGGCGCCGAAATCGGCATTTCCACCAATCGCCTGCACGCGCGCGGCCCGGTCGGTCTGGAAGGCCTGACCACGCTCAAGTGGGTCTTGAACGGCGAAGGCCAGACCCGCGGCTGACCCTGCCCAAGCGCCCGACCGGCGCTACTGACGCGGCCCTGAACACGGGGCCGCGCCAAGCCCTCTACAATAGGGCCAGCTTTTTTTGCCTGAATTCGTCCATCCCACGCGGTCCCGCCGCGCATCGTTGAGATCCCCCATGCATTCACCCGTCATGGCAATGGCCTTCAGCCTGTTTGTGCTGTGTTTCATCACCTGCACGATCAGCGGCATCGTGCTGTTCTTCTTCAAGACCCAGCAGGTCAATGCGGCCCTCAAGCACCCCTATCTGCAGCATCGGCCGTTCAAGCAATTCCCGCTGGCGATCCAGGCGGCGATCATGCTCGATTATTTCTTCCGCCTGATGTTTCCCGGCACGCGCATGTGGTTGATCGGCAATGCCAACGACCTGCTTGCCCACGTCGATCCCAAGAAGATTCCGCTGTCCCTGAAGTGGCCGATCGTCGGCTTCTGGGGTTCGTGCTGGCTGGGCCTGATCGCCATGATCGTCTTGTGGATCATGCTGTTCCTCGGAGCCTGAACGCATGCAGATCAGATTTGAAGACTATCCCGGCAGCATCGACGCCGCGCGCTTTCTGATCGCCGCGCGCCAGGCAGGCGTGGCCGGCCCCCGCCTGCCAGCGGAATGCCGGCCGCAGTCGCTGGGGCAGGCTTTCGCCGTGCAGCAGCGCACCGCTGAACTGCTTCGCGAAACGCGCCAGGACACCATCGCGGCCTGGAAAAGCGCGCTACCCTCGCCCGAAAAAACCGTCGTGGCGCCCATCTATGCCTCGGGCACGGCTGACGCCGCGGCCGGGCCGGTCGCCACCCGCGATGCCGGCGTGCGCATCGAACCCGAAATCGCGTTCGAAATCGCCCGCGACCTGCCGCCGCGCGACACGCCCTACACCGAAGCCGAGATAGACGCCGCCGTGGGCGGCGCCCGCCTGGCGCTCGAAGTCCTGGGCTGCCGCTACGCCGCCCCCGAACATGCAAGCCTGCCCGAACTGCTGGCGGACCACATGTTCAACCAAGGCCTCGTCCTGGGCCCGCGGATTTCATCGCCCGACGCAGCCCCCGGCTGCATGACCATCACGTTGACGGTCGATGGCGTTGAAGTCGAGCAGCACGCGGGCATCCACCCGAACGACCGCGCCAAGGCCGGCCTGTACTGGCTGGCCAATTTCCTGCGCGAGCAAGGCCTGGGGCTGACGGCCGGCCAGCACGTCATCACCGGCTCTTACGCGGGCTTTCTGGACGTGCCCGCCAATCAAGACATCGAACTGGCGTACGGCGATCTGGGCGTGCTGAAGGTGCGCTTCGGCGGCTAAGGCCGCACAGGCGGCCACCTTCAAGCCGCCCCACTTTCAGGCTGGCCCACCTTCAGGCGGCCCCGCCGTTATCCACCAACCGCCAATTACTTCGGCGCAGGCTCGGCGATGCTGATCGGCTCGCCGGCCGCCTCGATGATTTCGCCGGCCGCCAGGCACAGGTCCTCGCGGTACCGCCCCGCCACCACCTGCACGCCCACCGGACTCGGGCCCTCGCTGCTCATGGCGCTGCCCATCGCCACGGACAGTCCCGGCAAGCCCATGAACGGCAGACCGATCTGGGTCATCTGCGCGCGCCACACGCGCGCATAGGCCGCGTCGCCTTGCAGATCGAGGTTGTCGGGAAATGGCAGTTCGGCCGACACCGGCAAAAGCAGCACCGGACACTCGGCAAAGAACATCTCCCACAAACGCGTAAGCGTGGCGCGGCGCGTCAGCACCGCCGAAAAGGTCGTCAGATCCGCGCCCGCCGCCTTGTCGCGTTGCCCGGCCAGCGCCACCAACGCGCCCGGGTCGTTTTCTTTTTCCGCAGCCGCCAGCATGGCGTCGTAGCCGTCGGCCATCCACATGCGGATCTGCAGGTCGGCGGCCTCCTGCATCGGCGGCAGCGCTTCCAGCGTATCGACTGTCCAACCCGCCTCGCTCAGCCGCCGCGCCGCTTCTTGCAACGCCTTCACCACTGCGGGATCGGTATCCATGCCTTCCGGGTTCAGACACAGCGCGGCGCGCCGCGGCGCCTCCGGGCCGGTCAGCGGCGCCGGCACCCACCACGGATCGCGCGGATCCGGCGCAGCCAGCGCGGCCAGCCCCAGCCGCACATCGGCAATCGTGCGTCCCAGCGGTCCCGACACAGCGGTGATCTGCCCGCCGATCGAACGTTCCGGCAGCGAGGCGTTGTAGGCCGCCACCCTGCCCAGCGACGGACGCAGGCCATGCACGCCGCACGCATAGGCGGGGTAACGGATCGACCCGGCGATGTCGGTGCCATGCGCCAGATGCCCAATGCCTGCCGCCACGGCAGACGCGGCGCCGCCCGACGAACCGCCGGGCGTCAGCGCCGGATTCCGCGGGTTACGCGTGTCGCCATGCAACACGTTGCCGGTAAACCAGCGCAGCGAAAACGCTGGCGTGTTCGTGCGGCCCACAATCACCGCACCGGCCCGCCGCAGGTTGTCGACGACGGGGCTGTTCCGTTCGGCAATGAGGTCTTTCTGCAATCGCACGCCGTTGGTCGTGGCAAAGCCCGCCTGATCCACGTTGACCTTCACGGTCACGGGCACGCCGGCCAGCAGGCCGGGATCTTCTCCGCGCGCGATCGCCGCGTCCACCTCGGCCGCCTGTGCCAGCACGTCTTCCGGCCGATGATCCACCACCGCGTTGATCGCGGGATTGACGGCATCGAGCCGCTGCAGCGCGCTTTGCGCGGCCTGCACGGCGGACACTTCACGCTTGCGGACAAGGGCGGCAAGCTCAACTGCGGACAAACGCCAAAGATCGGACACGCGCAACTCCTGAGGTCGTGGGTTTTCCTGCGGGCCAGCAAACCTTAGCGCCAGTTGCGCCGCGCCACAAGCCTCGGCTTGCCGCTAATTGCTCTCTTCAAAGACCTCGACAATCGCATCGGCCACGGCCCGCACGCGCGCGGTGCGGTTCAGGTCGCCATGCATCACCAGCCACAGGTCATACGCCTCGGCGCGTGCTGGCCAGATACGCACCAGGTCCGGGTGGTCGGGGGCCATGTGCGTGGGCAGCTCGCCGATGCCTAGACCCGCCACGACCGCGTCTATGATCATCAACCCCGAATTCACCTCGACACCGATGCGGCCATTGCGCGTGGATTCGCCGCAAAGGGAATCGGACCAGCCCGGCAGCACGGCTTGCTGATAGGCGATCAAGGTGTGCCCCGCGAAGGCGGTGCCGGGCTTGGGCTCTCCGTGCGCGTCCAGGTACGCGCGCGACGCATACAGGCCGACCTCCTTGCGCGCCAAGTGGCGGTGGATCAGATCGGGATTGTCGGGCTTGATGTTGCGGATGGCCAGATCGGCCTCGCGGCGCGTCAGATTGCTGATCTGGATGCCGGTCGTCAGCACCACGCGAATGTCGGGGTGTTCGGCGTGGACCCGCTTGATGGCCTCCATCACGAAATAACGGGCAACCGTCTCCGAGGCTGCCACGCGAACCACACCCGACAGCCGATGGTCCAGCCCCTGCATCTGGCGCTGCAGCTGGTCCGCCGCCTGCTCCATGCGTTCGGCCGCCGCAAACGCAAGCTCGCCCGCCGCGGTCGGCACGTAGCCGCCGGGCGTGCGCAGGAACAGGCGCGCATCCAGCGACGCCTCCAGCGCGGCCAGGCGCCGGCCAGCGGTGGCCTGGTCGATCTGCAACACCGCCGCCGCCCCGCGCAGCGTCCCTACGCGGTAAATGGCCAGAAAAATTCTCGCGTTATCCCAATCCATTTGACGTCCTTGATGCACTTTTGCATGACTATAAAGCAGTAACACGGCTTTTTTGCATCACAGCAAGCGCCTAAGCTTTGCACCTCCCGCACCCCGCCCCCTCGGAAAGAGTCCAACCATGTCATCCGCCTGCCGCCCCATCGCCGCCCAAGACGCGCTGCCCGTCGCCGCCAAGGGATGGGTGCCGCTTGTCACCCTGGCCATCGGATTCGTCATGGCCATGCTCGATGTGACCGTGGTCAATGTGGCGATTCCCAGCATCGCGCTCCAGTTCGCCGTCCCGCTGACCGACCTGGTGTGGATCGTCGACGGCTACACGCTGACGTTCGCCGCCCTGCTGCTGGTGGCAGGCGCGCTGGCCGACCGCTACGGCGCCAAGACCCTCTACCTTGCCGGCTTGGGGGTGTTCACCGCCGCGTCACTGCTCTGCGGGCTGGCGCCAAACGCCGACACCTTGATCGCGGCCCGCATGCTGCAAGGCGTCGGCGCGGCGCTTTTCATGCCCAGTTCGCTCAGCCTGCTCACGCACGCCTATGACGACGAAAGCGTGCGCAACCGCATGCTGGCCGCCTGGTCCGCCATCGTGGCGGTCGCTGGCGCATCGGGACCGTTGCTGGGCGGCGCGCTGATCCACCAATTTGGATGGCGCGGCATCTTCCTCATCAACATCCCGCTGGGTCTGGCAGGCCTGTGGCTCGCCCGCCGCCGCATCGCGCCCGCGCCACGTCGCGCCCGCGCGCTCAACCCCTTGAGCCACGTGCTCGGCGTCGTGGCGCTGTCCAGTCTGTGCTTCGTGCTGATCCAGGGCAACGCCTATGGCTGGACCTCCCCGGCCATCGCAGCGACGATGCTTCTGGGCCTGGCCGCCGCCGCGCTTCTGGTGCACCGCGAACGGCAGCACGCCGAACCCATTCTCCCGCGGACGCTATTCGCCACCCCACAATTCTCCGCGGCCAACGCTGTGGGGTTTCTCATCAACCTCGCGTCTTATGGCCAACTGTTTTTGCTCAGCCTGTTCCTGCAGCATGCACGCGGCGCCGATGCGTTGCAGACCGGCATCGAACTGGTGCCGATGCTGGCGGTATTCTCCATCGGCAACCTCATCTCGGGGCGCGTGTCGGCGCGGTGGAACGTGTCGGCATCGCTGTTGGGCGGCGTCTCGCTCGCGGCCGCAATGAGCGCCATCGGCATCGCCGCGTTCACCCCCGGCGTCGCGTACTGGCCGTTTGCCATCGTCGTCGCGCTGGCCAATCTGGGCGTGGGGATCGCCGTGCCGGCGATGACCAGCATCGTCATGCAGGTATCCGGCCGCCAGCACGCCAATAGCGCGGCCGCCGCCCTGAACGCCAATCGCCAATCCGGCGCGCTGGTCGGCGTCGCCGTGATGGGCACCCTTCTGCATCTGCTGCCCGACTGGCACGCCACGTTGCCTGCCGCCTACGGCGTCATCACCGCCAGCTATGCCATCACGGTTGTGCTCGCATGGCGCTATCTGCGCCGCACCCGCAACGCCTGAGCCGGCACGTAAGCATCGTCAACCAGCGGGCGGGATTTCAACGCCGCGGCTCGCGTAGAACCTGTCGAAGACGGCCAAAGGCAGCACGACGTCCGCCTGCGAGCCCGGCTCGCCCGACGGGTTATGAAACGTCACGGCGTCGGGCGCGGCGCGCGTCACCAGCACCAGATGCCCGCCCTTTTTCGGCGGCTGCACAGCGGGCCAGCGAATCGACGGATGCACCGAAGCCATGAAGTAATCCGCCCGCGCCATCAGCTCAGGCAGGCTTGACGCCGGCATGTCCACGCGCACCTGCGCACGCATGCCAAAGACTTCTGCGACGTATTGCACGAATGGGGCGTAGATCAGGCCCCTGATGCTTCCGTCCGGTTCCTCGACGTACGCACCGTAAGGCAAGCTGCGCCGCGCCAGCTCCAGGGTCGGATAGGCGTGGCCGGTGCGCGCCGCGAGGACCATCTTCAGACATGCCATCCCGCACACATGGCTGGCCCAACGCACATACTCGTCCAGATCCCGCGCCCCGGAATTGCGCCATGCGGGGTCGTCAGCCAGCGCCAGTTCCCCGCGAATGATCTCGCCCGCCCGATGCGCGGATTCCCATTGGCAGAAATACGGTACGGTCGCGCGCGCAAGCGTCGGACGCATGCAAGCCTCCAGGTGATTTCGAAAAGTCCTATCTTGCCGCCGCTCAGCTTGCATGGCAACGGCATCGGCTTTGCTTCACAATGCAGCAAACCCAACAACGGAGACCTGCATGTCCAGCCTTGCTTCGTCCAGCTCTGCTTCGTCAAACCCGCCGTCGTCGCCGTCTGGCTTGCACGGCTCCGCTTCATCCACCGCCATCCCCATCCGCCGCGTCGCCATCGTCGGCGCCGGCACGATCGGCGCCAGTTGGGCAGCGCTGTTTCTCGCGCACGGACTTGAAGTCGTGGTCAGCGATCCCAGCCCGCATGCCGAAGCCCAGACCATCGCCCGCGTTCAGGCGGCATGGCCGGTCCTGGCCGAACTTGGCCACGTGCGCACTGGCGCCACCGCCGACGCGCTACGCTTCGAACCCGATCTCGAAAAGGCGTTGACCGGCGTGGATTTCGTGCAGGAGAACGCGCCCGAACGCGAAGACTTCAAGACGGACCTGTTTGCCCGCATCGACGCCGTCCTGCCTCCGCACGTCATCGTCGCATCGAGCTCGTCGGGCCTCATCATGAGCCGGCTGCAATCGCGCTGCCGCCATCCCCAACGGTTCGTGATCGGTCACCCCTTCAATCCGCCGCACCTCATTCCGCTGGTCGAAGTCGTCGGCGGCAACCAGACGTCCGCCGACACCATGGACCGCGCCATCGACTTCTATCGCAGCATGGGCAAACACCCCATCCGTCTGAACAAGGAAGTCCCCGGCCACATCGCCAACCGCCTGCAAGCCGCCCTGTGGCGCGAGGCCATCCACCTTGCCGCCGAAAACGTCGCCAGCGTCGCGGACATCGACGCCGCGGTATCGCAAGGCCCCGGCTTGCGCTGGGCGCTCTTCGGCCCGCACATGACGTTCAACCTGGGCGGCGGCGAAGGCGGCCTGGCGCATTTCATGCACCACCTCCTGGGCCCGGTGCAAACCTGGTGGGACGACCTAGGCGCCCCCGAGGTCACGCCAGCGCTGCAGCAACGCCTGATCGAAGGCGTCAACGCCGAGGCCGGCCACCGCAACATCGCTGACCTCGTCGAAACCCGCGACGCGCAACTCACCGCGTTGATCAAGGTGCTGCATCGGTAAAGGCTTCAGCGTTGAGCTGGAGCTGCGCGCCGTCGGCGCTAATATCTGGGAACCCGTCATCGATATAGCCATCCGCCATCGGCCGCCGATCCCCGGGCCGCACCCGGCGAACCGGCTCCGGGCGCGGCTTGTTGACGGCGTCGTGTATACGATGGCAAGCGCCCGGCGCCACGACGGCAGATTTCCGAGTCGGCAACCCAGGCCGCGGGCTCGAAACTTGCTCGCTGAACTGAAGTCCGTCCCTTTCCTGGTTTACAGAGCGGTGCGTGCCGTTCTGCCCACGAGAGGAGTTCGAAACGCGTTCGAAGCGAAGCGGGGCTGCCCTGTGTGACTCGCACGCGAAGTGCACAGTTTATGCCCGGCGCGATCCTCAATTAGCGCGTTGTTTGTGAATGCGGCGCAGGCCTTAACAAAGCCCGCACCGCCGCCACCCAAGGAGTTTCTTGAATGATTTCCGTAATACACGACACCGACCGCTCCCGCTTCACCGCCACCGTCGACGGCGTCCTGTGCGTGCTGGACTATCAACTGCAAAACGGCGCCATGGCAATCACGCACACCGGCGTACCCAGCGCGGTCGGCGGCCGCGGCATCGCCGCCGAACTGACCCAGCAAGCCCTGCTCACCGCGCGCGAGAATGGCTGGAAGGTCAAACCCTACTGTTCCTACGCCGACGCCTACATCAGACGCCATCCCGAATACGCCGACCTGCTGGCCTGACACAATCTCCCAATCCGTTCTCCGCCTTTACCTGCAAGTCCCGTTCGCCCGACCTGGCGCTAATGCGGAGCGCCCTCCGCCTGCGCCATGTCGTGGCTATAGTCACAGCGGCGCTCGATTTGGCAGGTTTGCCTGTCGTCCCGCGCGGTTGCCGTAATTTTGGTGATCAGGCGCGAGTTCTTCTCGCGCGACTATGTTGCCTCGATCGGCGCCCCGATCCGTGGGTTCGATCGGTTGCCTCGATCCTCTGCCCCGACTCGCTGGCTCGTTTCGTTGCCTCGATCCGCTGCCTGGGTCCGTTGTCTCGGCCCGTTGCCCCGATCCGTTGCTTCGACTCGCGTTGCTTCGATCCGTCGCCTCGATTCCTTGCCTCGATCTGATGCCCCGTCTAGCGGCCAGATCAATCGACTCAGCCTCGCGGGGTCCAGGTGAAGCGGACCCCTTGCTTTTTGTTCTGCCGTATCGTCAGAAGCCTACATCTGACGCATCGAGCGGGCTTCCGGCCTCACGCCCAAATTGGTTTTATCTGCCGGCTCCCTCGATCCGTTATGCTGACCGCTTGCACACTTCTGATTCTCTGATCCGCGTCCGGACCCAATTGCCCCAAGCCGTGCCAAAGCAACCAAGCCCCTCCAATCCCTCCTGCCCCTGCGGCAGCTCCCGTTCCTACCCCGAGTGCTGCGGCCGCTGGCACGACGGCCCGCAGGCGCTGCAAGCCCCTACGGCCGAAGCCCTCATGCGCTCACGATACAGCGCCTTTGTGCTGGACAACCTGCCTTATCTGCTGGCAACGTGGCACCCCCGCACGCGCCCTGCGTCACTCGAGCCCAACCCACCCGGCCTGAAATGGCTGGGCTTGCAAATCAAGGCCGCCGCAGATCAGGACGCAGAACACGCAACTGTCGAGTTCGTCGCCAGAAGCCGCCTTGACGGCCGCGCCAGCCGCATGCACGAGACCAGCCGCTTCCTGCGCGAAAACGGACAGTGGTTCTACCTCGACGGCGACGTACGCTGAAGGGAAACCTACGGCCACGATCTCGGCCGTGATTAACACCGAATTTGACGCCGCGATGAGGCAGCAATGAGATCACGATTGACGCCGTATTTGCAGCCGCGATGTTGTCGCGATTGACGCCGTGTTTGACGCCGCAATATCGCCGCGACTGACGTCGTGCTTGAGGCCGCGATGCTGCCGCGAATGTCGCGGTGTTTGAGGCCGCAATGGTGCCGCAATTGACGCCGTGTTTGGCGCCGCAATGTTGTCGCGAGTATCGCAGTATGTGGGGCCGCGACTGTGGCCATGATGGTGCCCGTGACTGTCGCCGTGACTGCTACCACGACCGCTGCCGCGACTGTATCCATGACTGCCGCCGTGACCGCCACCATGACTGTCGCTTGTGCTGCGGCCGTCACCACGGCGTAGACTTGACTCTACACCGCGCGGCCTCTCCCGCTTAGCCCGACCAGCCAAAACGTCCCTACTACATCGCCGGCCGCTTCATCTCCCCACCAATCGCCTGCTTCAGCGCACCCAGCAGATCCTCCCCAACACTGCCGAGGGCGCGCGCGTCTCCCACGATCGCCAGCTCGGTAGGCGGCACATCGGCAAACCCGTCCGCGGCGCCCAATTCGACATGCGTATCAAGGCGCGCCGAAGCCGGCAACAGACTGACGCCCAGCCCCGCTGCCACGGCCGCCTGCACGCCAGCCAGACTGTGGCTGTGGTAGGCGACATGCCACGGCCGCCCGGCGCTCTCCAGCGCATAGATCATCCGCTTGCGATAGACGCATCCCTGCGGAAAAAGAACCAGCGGCACGACGGCCGCCGCTTGATTGCGCGCTTGTCCGCCCACCCACACCAGCCGTTCGGGCCAAGCCGCAAGGCAAGGCCCTTCACCCGGATCCCGCTTGACCAGCGCCAGATCGAACTCGCCGGCCGCCAGCCCCGCCCGAAGATCCGTGCTCATGCCGCTCAAGGTTTCCAGCCGCACCTGCGCATGCCGCGCCGCAAACTCCGCCAACAGCACCGTCAGCCGCGACACATCAAAGTCCTCGGGCACGCCCAATCGAATCACGCGAGCGCTTCTCGGCGCGGACAGTACATGCTCGGCCTCGCCCGCAATCGCAAGCAAGCGCCGCGCGTAGGCCAACATGACTTCTCCGTCCTCGGTCGCAGACACATTGCCGCCGGCGCGGTCCCGCAGCAGCAAGGTCTTGCCCACGCTCTGTTCAAGCTTGCGCACCTGCTGGCTAACCGTCGACTGCGTGCGATGAACGCGGCTGGCCGCCCGCGTGAAACTGCCTTCGTCCACGACGCAAACCAGCGTCCTCAGTAGTTCAAGATCGAGCATCGGCTTTGATTGATTGGTGTTGAAGTGCCGCTCACGAGCGAATTGGATCGCTTCCAAGTCTCCCCGCCCTGACCCGCTCAACTAGCCCGGGCAGCTTTCGCCTCTATAGCTGACAACAGAAGCAGGCCGCCGACGCGGGGCGCTCGTACGTCGGCACGTCGCACGGGCCTCCTGCGTCATGTGCGCACTCGCGCGCGTGCCGCTCACAAGCTGGATGGGGCGGCCACTCTTCTTAATCCAACCCGCCCGTACTCTGGCCGCGCTTGTTAAGCATACTGCGGCTCATCGGTATATCAACTAAGGTAAGCGCATTAATTAATTTTACAACTCACTTAAGCCGGCCTTACGCTGAAGCTCCGATCTCTCTCCGAGCACCGACATGCCTTTTAACCAAGCTCCCCGCCCACAATGGCTGACCTTCGACTGCTACGGCACGCTCATTCAATGGGACGAAGGCTTGCAAGCCGCAGTGGAAAAGATCCTCGCGGGCCGAGAGGCCGCAATTGACCGGCCGACCGCCGCGCAGTTCCTGCACATATACGATGAGCACGAGCACCACCTTGAACGCACGCCGCCCTACCGCAACTTCGCCGAGGTCACCCGCGAATCGTTACGCCTCACCATGGCGCATTTCGGCCTTGAGTACCGGCCCGAAGACGCGGAGACGCTCACGAGCAGCATTTCCCGCATGCCGCCCTTCCCGGAAGTCGTCGACACGCTCGGCAGGCTCAAACAAGCCGGATTTAGCCTGTGCATCATCTCCAACACCGATGACAACATCATCGCGGGCAACGTCGCCCAAATGGGCGGGCATATCGACCGCGTCATTTCAGCTGAACAGGCCCGCGCGTACAAACCCTCACCCGCCATCTTCGCCCACGCTCATCAAAAGCTTGGCGTCACCACGGCAGACGTCGTGCATATCTGCGCCAGCCCTCATCTGGATCTCGCTGCAGCACGCGACATTGGCTTTCGCTGCATCTGGATCGACCGCGGCACCGGCCGCAAACCCTTGCCTGACTATCGGCCTGACGCTACCGTAGCAACTCTGGATCGCGTGCTGGACGTTTTCACTAACGCCGGCTGGCTCTGATCCCCAACCCATCCCTTGAAGGTTGTCATGAACCAGGAACCCGGTTTTGCCAACGCACTCTTCCATGCAGATCCCGTCACCGCTCTACGCACGGACCTGGCGCTGGCCCTACGTGCGGCCGCGGCCCACGGACTGGGCGAAGGCGTCTGCAATCATTTCAGCGTGGCATTGCCGGGCGATCCCGATCATTTCCTTCTGAACCCACGTGGCCTCATGTGGAACGAGGTGCATGCGGACGACATCGTGCTGGTCGACGCGCATGGCAACAAGCTTGCCGGCCGCCACGAGGTCGAGCCCACCGCCATGTTCATTCACGCAGCTATCCACCGCATCGCCGGCAAGACCTGCGTGCTGCACACCCACATGCCCTACGCCACGGCACTCACGCTCACCACGGATCGCGGCTTGGACACCACCCTGTCCCAAAACGCCATGCGCTTTCACGGCCGCCTCGCCATCGACGGCGCCTATAACGGACTGGCGTTGGATGTGTCCGAAGGCGAGCGCATCGCGCACGCCATGCAAGGCGCGGACATCGTTTTCCTCGGCAACCATGGCGTCGTTGTCTGCGGCGAACGTCTCGACTACGCCTACGACGATCTCTTCTTCCTCGAGCGGGCCTGTACAGCCCAGGTCTTGGCACAATCCACCGGCCGTCCCCTGGTTCCCGTCAACGCCGACCTCGCCGCCAAGGTTGCGGCCCAGATTCAAAGCGAACGCCTGCAATCCGAGCTATTTTTCGCAGCGCTGCGCCGCCAGCTACCCTAGTCAGAGGAACATCTGACTCAAACAGCAGAGCATCCGATCCAGACAAAAACAAAACCCCCGCGCGGCGCCAGCCGCGTGGGGGTTTTTAATAAATTCCGATCCTGCATTCCCGTTGCTGCAATCCCTTTGCAGCATTCGCGTTGCTGCATCCCTGATACGGCATTTCCGATGCTGGAATCCCAATGCAGTATTGCCGACGCCACAAAGACAAAACCCCGCAGGGGATACCTGCGGGGTTTTGAGCAATAAAAGCCTGACGATGACCTACTTTCACAGACGTCCGTCCACTATCATCGGCGCAAAGGCGTTTCACTGTCCTGTTCGGGATGGGAAGGAGTGGGACCACCTTGCTA